>NZ_MVIF01000081.1 GCF_002086675.1 Mycobacterium persicum | reverse complement strand
GTGGATTAACAAGCCCGACGACACCGAGGAGGCCACTCAGTAAATACCGCTCGACGGTGCCTCATTCAGGTTGACAACTTCCGTTTGGCCGAATTGCCATTCAGTGGTTACGGGTTGCATCACGACCCCAATGTTGCGTTGTCACGGGCGATTACGGAAGCCGCGCAATCGCGCCTGACGGCCATCAGCGGTGCCCGTGAGGATCTGCCCGCCGCCATCTACCATCGCTTCGCCAGGGTGCACACCTACGCACCGATGCAGCGATCGAAGCGGCGCCTACCTCCTACCGGCCCAATATCGTGGGATGTCTCCGGCACCGCCGCGCTTGAGACGTTGGTGTCCTCGGCGGCAACAGCTGTGGCGGCGGCAGCCGGCTACGAGCCGTTGGCGGTGGTGTGCGATTTCGCCGACGCCTGCGTTCCCGTGGTGAAGGTGATAGCTCCCGGGCTTAAGGCGTCGATTGCCTCGCCGATCCGCGTTCCATTGCAGGAGCCGGCATGACAACCAGCCCACGTATCGTGGTCACAGCCGGGCCCACCATAGACGCCGAAGGTATCCGAGCGGTGGTGCCCGATGCCGAAGTGATGCCGCCAATCTCCCTCGGCCAGGCTCTCGGGTACGGATTGCGGCCGGGCGACACGCTGCTGATCATCGACGGATTGTTTTTTCAGCACCCGTCGGTTCGGCACAAGGAGCTACTGACTCTGATCGCCGACGGAATCCGGGTTGTTGGATCTTCCAGCATGGGGGCGTTGCGCGCTGCCGAGTTGCATCCCTTTGGCATGAAGGGCTACGGCTGGGTCTTCGAGAGTTATCGAAGTGGGCTGTCGGACGCTGACGACCAAGACTGCCGAAAGTCGCTCACTGCCGGCCGTGCAGCATTTCCTCGAGCTGCTGCGCAACGATCCGAGGCTGCCCGAGTGGCGGAACGCGGTGGCCTGCGCACTGCTTAAGCGTGACGAATTAGCCTGCCAGAAACCACATCTGAATCTGAACCGGCCTTATCCCATCCAACTCAAGCACCTTTTCGGCAGTCGATGGGGTAGACCGGTGGATCCCATCGAAATGGCCCGGCGCGGCCTCATGACCGAAGACGCTTTCTATTCCGCCGCCACCCTATTCGCCGTAGCGGCCGCCGCCGACCAGTTACCGAACATTGAAGTCGGCACCCTCGGTCCACATCCAGCCACCTCCGACGACCTCGCCAGGCGCTAGCCGAGGAAATCACCCATGCGAGTGATGAGTGCGAACCCAGGACCGGCTTTTGCCGGCGCGTCACCGCTTCCCGGCGAGGACCGGCCCACAGTTCGTCGTCATCGGCGACTTTAGCGTGAAAGTCATTGGACTCCAAGGCATTCAACACTGCCCGTGCGACTCGTGCATACCATTGGGCGACGTCGGCCGGGTAGTCGGCGTAGCTGCCGTTTTCCCGCAGGATGGGACCCTCCACCGTGGCAATGTCGGTGACGCCGTCGAAGTCGCGTCGGTAGGGTTTGCCCAGCCGCGCCGCCGTCATCGCGTCGATGGTGGCGTCCAGCTTGACCCATCGGTTGCCGAGATAGGCTTCGCCGAGGGAGTGCCACGGCAACGGCCTGCCGGATCTGCCTCCCCACAGGGCACGGACCTCCGGGGAGAGAAACTCCTTGTCCGGGGAACTCAACGTCTGGAAGGCGATACGGGCCGGCACGCCCACTGCTCGGCATAGCGCGACGAACAGGCTCGCCTTTCCCATGCAGAAGGCGACGCCGTGCCGGAGCGCGTCGCTGGCCCGGTATTCGCCCCGGTCGAGGTAGCGGAATGCGGCAAGGATGTCGTAGGGCAGATCACGCACGTAGTGGTAGATGCGTCCGACCCGCTCGATATCGGATGCGGCACCGGGCACCAGCGCGGTTGCCGTCGCCCGGACCAGCGGATGGTCGGCGTCGATGTAGTCGGTCGGTTCTAGAAACCGCCCCATATCGCGGGCAACAGTCACGAAGCCGTGACCCCCGATTTGAGCGGCGGGACGATGTCGCGACCGATGACGTGCAGATAATCGGACTCCACCACCCGCGGAACCGTGAAGAGGAAGTGGGTGACCCCGCCGTCCAAATACTCGCGGATGCGCTCCGCGCAGCGATCCGGGTGCCCGACGATGAGGCCGGACTCCGGAATAGCGGCGAATTCCAAGCGAATTCGCGCCTCGTCCGCAGCGGAATCGGTAGGTGCCAGCAGCACCGTCACCGACAGCTGCAGACTGGCCGGGTCACGCCCGGCCGACTCGCAGGCCCGGGTCAGGAAACCCCGGCGCTGGGCCACCCGCTGCGGTGACCACCACCGCACGTTCAGACCTTGCGCCAGCTTGGCCGCGATGCGGTGTACCCGGTCGCCTTCACCCCCGATCCACAACGGCGGGTGCGGCCGCTGGATGGGAGGCGGATCGCAGATCGCGCCGTTCAACGTGTAGAACCGGCCGGCAAACGTGGGGTTCGGCTCGGTCCAGACCGTCCGGATCACCTCCAGAGCCTCCGCCAGTGCCGAGACTCGGTCACCCACGGGCGGAAACGGAATGCCGTAGGCCTCGAACTCGCGCTGAAACCAGCCTGCGCCCAACCCCAGATCGAGGCGTCCCTCGGAGATCACATCGAGAGTGGCGGCCATTTTGGCCAGCACCGAGGGATGGCGATATGAGTTGCACAGCACACTGGTACCCAAGCGCAGCCGGGTGGTGTCGCGGGCCAGCGCCGTCAACGCCGTCCAGCCTTCCAGTAGGGGAAGCGATGTCGGCCGTGGGTCCCGGCCGGTTTCACTGGAGTGGCTGCCGATGCCGGCGTCTTTGACGTAGTCGTCCGGGCTGACGGTCAGGAAGTGATCGCAGAGCCAGACGGAGTCGAATCCGTAGTGCTCTGCGGCTCGCGAGACGGTGACCATATCGGGGTAGCTGCTCACCGCGAGCCCGTTGACCGTCAGCGCCAGGACAAGTCCGAAGTGGGGGTCATTCGATCCGGCAATGTTCATGTGAATTCCGACCTTTCGACGATTCCGGCGCCCGGCTCGGGCAGCGTTCGCGGCAGTGTGACGGAGAACCGGTACCGATCGGGGCGGTAGTGGAACACCACCACCTCGAGCGCGTGGCCGTCTGCGCCGTAGCTGGTGCGGTCGAGCACCAGCACCGGTGCGCCCACCGGTAGCTCCAACGCCGCGGCGACTTCGGCGGATGCGCCGGCCGCCGAAATGTCGTGGGTGGCCTTGGCAATTCGGATGCCCAGTCGTTGTTCCCACATCGTGTAGGTGGTTTCGGTATCGAGGGCACCGGACAGCAGTGGTTCCACAGCGTCGCCCACACTCGGCGGTAGGTAGGCGGTGACCAGCGCCAGGGGTTCGTCGCCCGCACTGAAGCGCCGGCGAATACACAAGACCTCTGGCAATGCCAGCGCCGCGGCTATGGGTTGCGGTGGCGCGCACACGCTGTGGGACAACACCTGCACCCGCGGGGTGACACCGGAGCTCAGCAGCACCTCGGTGATGGTGCGCACCCCCGAACCGAGCTCTTGCCTGACCGGATCGGCGACGAAGGTGCCCAGTCCCTGCCGACGCACCAGCCACCCCTGACGTTCGAGGATCCCCACCGCGGACCGCACCGTCACCCGGCTCAGCCCCGACTTGTCGATCAGCTGCCGTTCGCTGGGCAGCCGCCCACCGCTGGGCAGCCGTTGCTTGATGATCTGCGTCTTGAGTGCCTCGGCAAGCTGAGCGCTCGCCGGCACACTGCCGCGTGATATCCGCAACTCGGCGGCATCCAGGTCCAGCTTGACACTCGTCATAGGACGTATTAATACGTTTTATCACGTTAGCTGTCAAGGGCTGACGGCACACCTGCCCGGAAGGTCGTCACATGTCGTCGTCAATCGCGGTCATCGCCCGGTTCACCCCCCGCCCGGAATCGAGGGACGCGCTACGTGTCCTGCTGGCGGGAATGACCGGGCCCACCCGCGCCGAAGACGGGTGTCGCACCTATGACCTCTACGAAAGCGCCGACGGCGCCGAGCTGGTGCTGTTCGAGCGTTATCGCGACCGCA
Organism: Mycobacterium persicum; assembly: GCF_002086675.1. GTDB lineage: Bacteria > Actinomycetota > Actinomycetes > Mycobacteriales > Mycobacteriaceae > Mycobacterium > Mycobacterium persicum. The sequence goes on along the minus strand of NZ_MVIF01000081.1, from coordinate 22,350 downwards.
GCGCGCTCGACGAGCACCGGGGCTCCGCGCATTACCGGAATTACCGCGAACAGCTGCCCGCCCTGCTGAATGAGCCGATCGCGGTCACCGTGCTCAGCCCACTCGACGAGGCGGCCGGATCAGCGCGGATACAGCCGCGGTAGGTCGACCACGATCGGCTCCTGGGTGCTGCGCGCGATGACCACCTCCGCGGGCGTGGTCGGGTCGGGGTTCTCTTCCCGGTGCGGCAGATACGGCGGGATGAAGATGTAATCACCGGGCTGGGCGCAGATGCGCACTTCCTGGACGCCGTCGTGAAACACGAACTCGGGGTGGCCACTTCGTACATAGATTGCGGTTTCGGAGTCGCCGTGGTGGTGGTTGGCCGACGCCGTTTCGGGCGCGACATGCGTCTCGCCCATCCACAGCTTCTCGGTGCCGACGGAACATCCGCTGAGCGCTGCAAATCGCCGCATTCCCTCTGATTGTGCTGTGTCGGAACTGATTTCGGATGATCTGACGTGGTGTACCCGATTGCGCGCGGCCACGCCCGGCGTTGCGTCGCTGTGGAATTCCGGGTGAAATGCGTCCGAGGTCACCATGAGCACTCCCTTGCCAATTCATGTCCGACCACCCCTACGCGCAGTTCCGGCAACCTGCGGCGCTGCGGGACGTTCTGCCCGACCGGGCCGGCGCCGAGCACCACGTCGCCGTGGGAATCGTCGGGCATCTCCCAGTCCTTTCGCCAGCCCTGGTGTCGACGCTACGCCTCCAGCAACCACACTGGTCGCGAATTGACGCCAGATCGGCACGCCGGCAACGGGTTTGCTGATTTGCTGATTATCGCCGCCCGGCGAGACTAAGTTTGGTTGATCCACTCCTGGCGAGTAGAGGAGTCATGATGTCGCCAAATTTTGCGTTGTTGCCGCCGGAAGTCAATTCGGCACTGATGTTCGCCGGCGCGGGCCCGGCGCCGTTGCTGACGGCGGCCGGTGCCTGGGATGCGCTGGCCGAGGAGCTGAGCCTGTCGGCGGCCTCGTTCTCTGCGGTGACGGCGGGCCTGACCGCCGGATCGTGGCAGGGTCCGGCGGCGGCGGCGATGGCGGCCGCGGCGGCCCCGTATGCGGCATGGCTTGACGCAACTGCCGCGCAGGCCGCCGGGGTGGCAGGTGGGGCCCGAGCGGTCGTCGGGGTGTTCGAGGCGGCGCAGGCCCTCATCGTGCACCCCGCGGCGGTGGCGGCCAATCGCTCTCGAGTGGTGTCGCTGGTGTTGTCGAACCTGTTCGGGCAGAATTTCCCGGCGATTGCGGCTGTCGAAGGCGCCTATGAGGAGATGTGGGCCCAGGATGTGGGCGTGATGGCCGGCTACCACGCCGGTGCCTCGGCGGCAGCCGCGCAGCTGACGTCCTGGCAGCAGTCGCTGTCCAGCGCACTGGGGCTCCCGCAGAACATCGGCGTCGGCAACAACGGCAGCGGCAACGTGGGCAACGGAAACCACGGTGACGCCAACGTGGGCAATGGAAACATCGGCAATTCCAACGTGGGCAGCGGCAACACCGGTAGCTCCAACCTGGGCAGCGGCAATACCGGCAGTTCCAACCTGGGCGGCGGCAATCGCGGCGACAGCAACGTGGGCGGCGGCAACTCGGGCACCAGCAACGTCGGCGGCGGCAACAGCGGCACCCAGAATGTGGGCTTCGGCAACGAAGGAAACGGGAATATTGGCGGGGGCAACAAGGGCGATGGGAATGTCGGTTTCGGCAACGTGGGCCCTACGAACAGCCCCGCGCACAACAACATCGGTAGCGGAAACACCGGCAGCTTCAACCGGGGTTCGGGCAATACCGGGGATTCGAACTGGGGCTTCGGCAACACCGGCAATGGCAATATCGGCTTCGGCAACACCGGGAACGGGAATATCGGCTTCGGGCTCACCGGAGACAATCAGATCGGTATCGGCGGGCTCAACACGGGAAGCGGGAACATCGGGTTGGGCAATTCGGGCACCGGAAACATCGGCTTTTTCAATTCCGGCACCAACAACGTCGGCTTCTTCAACTCGGGCTTTGCCAACGTCGGCTTCGAGATATCGGGGACAAACAATACCGGATTTCAAACCACGGGCGGCACCGTCACCGGTTTCTGGAATACCGGGCTGCAAGATACCGGCTTCGGCAACACCGCCGGGGAAGCCACGGGTGCGTTCAACTCCGGCCGCAATGCGACCGGTTTCTTCAACTCGGCGAACGAGAATACGGGCATGTTCAACTCGGGCCGGGGGAACACCGGCTTTTTCAACTCGGGTGAGCGTAACACCGGCTTCTTCAATGCCGGCGCCACCAACACCGGGTTCGGCAATTCGGGCAATATCAACACCGGTGGTTTCAATTCCGGTAACCTGAACACGGCCATCGGGCAGGTGGGCGACGGGCCCGGTCAGAGTTCCGGCTTCGGAAATCTGGGCACCGGCACCTCAGGCTTTTTCAATCAGGGCGACGACACCTCAGGTTTCACCAACGCCGCGGAGAAGTCATCTGGCGCGCGTAACTTGGGGCCGTTAGGTTCCGGCTTCAACAACTTTGGCTTCGGCGGCTCGGGCTTCTATAACTCAAGCGATAGAGGCTCAGGCTTCTTCAATGGTGTCAACAATGGCGTGGGATTCCAGAACTCGGGCTTCTTCAACATCGGTATCCGCAACTCGGGCGTCGGAAACATCAGTGAATTCCCCGGCACCGATAGCGGGCACTCGGGCTTCTTCCACCGCTGAGCTGCCATCGGCACGGATCGCGTTCCGGGCGAGCGGGAGCTAATACCAGCCCGGCTCTTTGACCGGGAACATGCCGGGGTCGAAATCCAGCTTCGACCTGGCGACCGCACCGAGCTCACCCAGCAGCCTGATCAGTTCGTCGCGGCCGTCGTCACCGAGGCGTTTGCGGATCGCCCGGTCTAGGGCAGCCGCTTTGCGCAGGCGCGCAGAGACGTACTCGATGGCCTTCGGTGCCAGCTCGACAACCTTCTCGCGCTGGTCGGTGGTCGACGGAGTGACGTGCACGTAGCCGCGGCGGCGCAAGTCGGCGACCACCTTGCTGGCTGCCTGGCGACTGACGCTGAACTGCCGTCCCATCTGGGAGATCGTCATGGGCTCCGGCTGCGAATACAGGGCGAAGACGTAGATCATCGGGAACTGTAGATCCGGAAAACCAGCGGCCTCCATTTCGACATCAATTCGCCGGGAATAGCTCCACCAGGCAATCCGCAATGCTAGGCCGAGTTCTGTCTGCGGTGCTCGGGTGCTGGGTCTGGCCGCCACGATCGACAGCATAGGCGATGGGCTTAGCCGACGGCCGTCGTCACCCGCGCTGGAGCCACTACGGCGGCCCGGACGTGACCGGGCGACGCGACGGCGACCAACCGCACCGGGGCTCCTTCGCGACTTCACGGTAACACTTCTGTCAATCTAGATTGACAATGCAGGGTCGCGGTCCTAGTATCTCATATTGTCAACCGCTGAAGACAAATCGTGGGGGGAGTAAACCGCGTGGAGGCAGCTGCCGCCGGAAACGGCGAGCAGGCCGGGGCGACGATGCCGCCGGGAGGGGAGCCGTCCTCGCCGCCACTGTGAATCACAGTGTGTCACGGACGTTTCAGCGTCGACACTCGCAAGGTTGTAGTGAGGCTCGTTTCGGCCAACCTCGAAAGGTGTTCGGAATGTCGAAGATCCGTGTCATATCGGCCGGTGTTCTCTGCGCCGTTGGCGTGTCGCTGGCGGCAGGCCCGCTGGGTAGCGCGGTAGCTTCCGCCGACCCCGGCCCGCCGCTTCCGCACCCGACGCAGGATGTCGGGCCCGGGCCGGGGGGCGGCCCTCCGGGTCAGCATCCCGGCCCTCCAGGTCAGCATCCCGGCCCTCCAGGTCAGCAAACCGGCCCTCCAGGTCAGCAAACCGGCCCTCCGGGTCGACACGCCGGACCTCCGGGTCAACTGGGCGGCCCACAGCCGGGAGTCGGCGGGCTGCCGGGAGCGGGCGGGCCGCCGGGAGCCGGCGGGCCGCCACACTGACACGCCGGCGCGCGGCGCCGCGGCACCCAGAGGCTTACAACTTGTCTGCAGAGCCCGCGCCGAGTAAGCCGGGCTCACAAAATTTGAAAGGGAAGGTCGATCGATGTTGACAGAACAATCCATGGCGGTCGCAGACGTGGGTGGCGTGAACTTCGACGCCGCAGATCGACTGGCAATCATGAACTTGTTCGGCGCTTACGCCTACACCTACGACCAAGACAGGCTTGATGACTTTCGTGCCTTGTTCACCGATTCGCCGGAACTTGTCTTGCTGCACGACAACCGCGAGCTTACGGCGGACATCGAAACCGTGATGCGGTTGCTCTCGGTGCGGAAATCGGGTTTCCGGGCCGCCGGAAACAAACGGCGTCACGCCTTGAACTCGTTGTGGTTCACCGGCCAAAGCGCCGATGAAGCTACCGGGCACTGCTATGTCCAAGTATTCTCGATCCGGCAAGGCGGTTCGCCCGTCGCCGACCTCACCGGCTGTTACGACTTCACCGTGGTCAAGCAGCAGGGGGTGTGGAGGATCAGTCGATGGGTGGTGACCGCCGACCAGACCGAAACCGGACTCCCGAGTGAGGCCGGCTCGGCAAGCGTGAGCACGGTGTCGTCAGTCGCCTAGCCGGCGGGGCGGCGGGGTGCCCAATGGCAGCGAGAGGATGCGCATGGCCCCCACCGACGAAATCATCACGTCCGGCGAAGATCTCGAAGCCGTCGTAAGCCGCATCATTCGTAACGAGCCGCCGGCCGCGGAGGTCATCGATCGCGTTGCCGTGCAGATTCACCGGAACGTCGTGGTTACCACCTTGTGTAATCCGCAGGCGCACAACGCATTGAACCTGGCGGCCTGGCGCCGGCTGAAGCTGCTGTTCGACGACCTGGCGCGGGAATCAGACCTGCGGGCGGTTGTCGTTCGCGGCGCGGGCGATGCGGCGTTCGCCGCAGGCGCCGACATCAGCGAGTTTTCGCGGACCCGGATGACCGCTGTGGACGCGGCGAACTACAACGAGAGCGTCGCGGCCTGCCTCCGAGCCGTGACCGCCCTACCGGTTCCGGTGATCGCGGCGGTGCGTGGTCTTGCCGTCGGTGGCGGCTGCGAACTGATCGCCGCGTGCGATGTCCGTATCGCGGCCGACGACGCGCGCTTTGGCATCCCGATCGGCAAGCTCGGCGTCACGCTCGGTCTCACCGAGTCCGATACCGTTGCGGGCCTTATCGGTCCGGCGGCCCTGAAGTATCTGTTGTTCAGCGCAGAGCTGGTCGACGTCGAGCAGGCCGCGCGGTGGGGATTGGTGCAGAAGGTCGTCGCGGCAGCCGAATTGCCGGACGCGACAGCCAAACTGGTCGGTCAGATCTGCCGGCAGTCGGCGGTGACCATGCGCGCGACGAAGGTGGTTGCCAATATGCACGGCCGGGCGCTGACCGCGGCCGATACCGATGCCCTGATCCGATTCGGTGTCGAAGCCTACGAAGGAGCCGATGTCCGAGAAGGGGTGGCCGCCTTCAGCCAGCGGCGGCCGCCGAGATTCGGTGACAGCCAGGAGATCTGAGGTTTCCGCGCAACTGGACGACGATGAGATCTGGAAGCTCGAACTGACCGAGGTCGCCGAGCTGATTCGCACTCGGCAGGTCAGCTCGGCGGAACTGACCCACGCGACGCTGCGCCGAATCGAGAAGCTCGATGCGGGGCTGAAAAGCCACGTGTTCGTCATGGCGGACTCCGCGGTCGAGGCCGCTCGCGCTGCCGACGCTGAACTCGCCCGGGGGCACCGCCGGGGAGTCCTGCATGGTGTGCCCATCGGTGTGAAAGATCTCTGCTACACCGCCGATGCCCCCACGGGCGCAGGCACCGTCATCCATCGCGAATTCCGGTCGTCGTATGACGCCACGGTCGTGGCGAGGCTGCGCGCAGCCGGTGCCGTGATCACCGGCAAGCTGGCCATGACCGAGGGCGCATACCTCGCATACCATCCCGACCTTCCGGCGCCGGTCAATCCGTGGGACCCGGCGACCTGGGCGGGAGTGTCCTCGAGTGGCTGCGCCGTGGCCACCGCGGCGGGATTGTGCTTCGGCTCGATCGGGTCGGACACCGGAGGGTCAATCAGATTCCCGACGAGCATGTGCGGGCTTACCGGAATCAAGCCAACCTGGGGCCGGGTGAGCCGGTATGGAATCGTCGAGCTGGCAGCAAGTTTCGACCACGTCGGACCTATCGCGCGAAGCGCTATAGACGCCGCGGTGTTACTGAGCGTCATTGCCGGATTCGACGTCCGCGACCCGACGTCATCGCGGACGCCGGTGCCCAACTATGCGGCCGACCTCGCGCTGACCCGGGTGCCCCGAGCCGGCGTGGACTGGTCACAACTGTCCGGATTCGATGAGGACACCAAATCCATGATGGCCCAGGTCGTCACGACACTCGAAGGAATCGGTTGGTCGATCGTCGAGATCACACTGCCCCCGCTGGATCGGATCGTCGACGTATTCGCCACGATGCGCGGGTTCGAGACGGCGATCGCGCATGCCGAGACCTATCCGGCACGTGCCGACGAGTACGGGCCCGTGCTGCGTCGGCTCATCGACAACGGACGCGAACTGAGTGCCGTTGAGTACCAAGGGCTGATCGCGCAGCGGCAGGAATTCACCGACGCGCTGCAGCGGGTGTTTGCGGATGTGGATCTGGTGTTGATGCCCAGTGCCGGCCTGGCGTCGCCGAGCCTGGACAGCATCGGGACGCTCGGTACGGACCCGGTGCTGACCGCCACGCTGGCAAGACCGACCGCCCCATTCAATGTCAGTGGTAACCCGGCGATATGCCTGCCGACGGGAGTCACCGCGCGCGGTACGCCGCTGGGAGTCCAGTTCGTCGGCCGTCATTTCGCCGAGCAGTTCCTAATCCAATGCGGTCACGCGTTCCAGCAGGCCACCACGTTCCACCGGCGCCGGCCGCAACTGTCCCGCGTGATCCCGGCTAATCCGAAGGCGGGCTGAGCGCGACCGAAGCCTCGGCGGTGTAGCACAGGAAGGTCAGGGTTTCCTGCAGATAGAGCTGCACGGTGTCGGCGTCGTGGGTGATGTACCCGATCGCGACGTCGGTGCCCAGCTGCAGGTCGAAGTCACCCCCGCGGGTGGTCAGCACGAAAGCGCCGTCGATGGCCGGCGCCCAGATGATGTCGCCGTCGACCAGCCGGTTCAGGTGTTCGCGGATGGGGTAGCCGTGCTCGGTGGTTTCGCTGACCTTGGTGTAGACGTCGGCGGCGAGCAGCACCGAATACGGCCCGTCGACACCGGCCAGGCGCAGCTCGGTGAGCGCCTGCGAGATGACATCCGGAATTTCGCGCGGGTCCTCGGGCAAGGTCAGCGGGCGGTTCGAGCTGGCGCTGCGGATGCCCTCGATCGACGCGGCCGCGTAGCCCTCGAAGATGGTGCGGTCCTCGACGAAGGCCAGCTTCTTGGCGGCCGCCTTCACCGGGTCCCAGTCCGAGTCCTGGGAACCACGCTCGACGTCGTCGATCTCGTTGCGCGACAAGGTAAACGGGACACGCAGCCGAACCAGGGGCTTGCTGGCACGCAGGTGGGCGATGACGCCGTCGGTGGGCGCGGTCACGTCGAGCAACCGACCGGTGCTGACCGCCGCGGCGACCGGTCCGCCGGGACCGCTGACGTCGACCACCCGGCGCCCGGCGATATGCCGCTTGAACGTCCGGGTGGCCTCCAATTCGATTTCGGCCCAAGCGGCTTCGGTGACCGGAGCCAATTCGCGGTACAGGTTGTTCATCGGGAGGGTCCTTTCAGGCTGCCGATCGAGAGTGAACCGTCGGGGGCCGGCACGGCCGCCGCCGCGGGCGCCGGTGATCGGGGCAGCGGCGGCGGATCGTCGAGGAAGTCGGCGGTGGGGGAGAAGAACAGCCCGCCGGTGACTGCCGTGGAAAAATCCAGAATGCGGTCGGTGTTTCCGGGGGGATCGCCGAGAAACATGTTGTGCAGCATCTGTTCGGTGACTTCGGGCGCGCGTGAATAGCCGATGAAGTACGTGCCGTACTCGCCCTTGCCGACCTCGCCGAACGGCATGTTGTGCCGGACGATCTTCAACTCGGTGCCGTCGTCGTCGGTGACGACGTTGAGCGCGATATGCGAGTTGGCCGGCTTCAGGTCATCGCCGAGCTCGATGTCTTCCAGTTTGGTGCGCCCGATCACCCGCTCCTGCTCGGTGACCGACAGCGAATCCCAGGACCGCATGTCGTGTACATACTTCTGCACGTGCACATAGCAGCCGCCGGCAAACTCCGGATCCTCGTCACCGACGGCGGTTGCGCTGACAGCGATTGGGCCGCTTGGATTTTCGGTGCCATCGACGAAACCCAGCAGATCGCGGTTGTCGAAGAAGCGGAATCCGTGCACCTCGTCGACAACGGCGACGGCGCGGGCCATCGCGCTGAGAATGCGCCCGGCCAATTCGAAGCACACGTCCATGCTCTCGGCGCGAATGTGGAACAGCAGGTCCCCCGGAGTGGCCGGCGCGGTGTGCCGCGGCCCGTGCAGCGCGACGAACGGATGCAGCTTCGCCGGCCGCGGGCCGGCAAACAACCGGTCCCAGGCGTCTGAGCCGATCGAGGTCACCACCGACAGATTCTTGCTCGGGTCGCGAAACCCTATCGCGCGCACCAATCCCGAGATGTCGGCCAGTGCGTCGTGCACTGCCGCCGCACCGCCGTCATCGATGGTGGCCACGAGAAAGATCGCGGCCGGCGTCAGCGGCGCGAGGATGGGTTGTGGCTGAACCGGAGGCACTCTGCCGACCCTAGCGTGAACCACCTGGCCCCCGACAGCCATGATGGTGAGCATGTCCGGCGGGCCCCCACCCACAGCCAGCGCGCGAGGCCTCGGCGAGTTCATCGACGCCTCGCCGTCGCCGTTTCACGTCTGCGCCACCGCGGCCCGGCGGTTGCTGGACGCCGGATACACCGAACTCGGCGAAACCGACCGCTGGCCGCAGCAGCCGGGCCGCTACTTCACCGTCCGGGCCGGCTCGCTGGTCGCCTGGAGCAGCAATCACGCCTTGACACCGTTTCGGATCGTCGGCGCGCACACCGACAGTCCTAATTTGCGGGTCAAGCAGCACCCGGACCGGCTGGTCGCCGGCTGGCGGGTGGTGGCGCTGGAGCCGTACGGGGGAGCGTGGCTCAACTCCTGGTTGGACCGCGACCTCGGCATCAGCGGGCGGCTGTCGGTGCGAGACGGCTCCGGGGTGCGCCACCGGCTGGTCCGCATCGACGAGCCGATTCTTCGGGTTCCGCAGCTGGCCATCCATCTGGCCGAGGACCGCAAGTCGCTGACGCTGGATCCCCAACGGCATGTCAACGCGGTCTGGAGCGTTGGCGAGACGCCCGGTTCGTTCGTCGAGTACGTCGCTGACCGCGCCGGCGTGACCGCGTCCGACGTGCTGGCCGCAGACCTGATGACCCATGACCTGACCCCGACGGCGCTGATCGGGGCCGACAGTGGCCTGCTGAGCGCGCCGCGGCTGGACAACCAAGCCAGTTGCTATGCCGGGCTGGAAGCATTGCTTTCCGCGCAGCCGCGCGATGTGCTGCCGGTTTTGGTGATGTTCGACCATGAGGAGGTCGGCTCGTCCTCGGACCGCGGCGCGCAGTCCAACCTGCTGGGTTCCGTATTGGAACGGATCGTGCTGGCCGCCGGCGGCAACCGGGAGGACTTCCTGCGGCTGCTGCCGGCGTCGCTGCTGGCGTCCGCCGATATGGCCCATGCCACCCACCCCAATTACCCCGATCGGCACGAGCCGGGCCACCTCATCGAAGTCAACGCCGGGCCGGTGCTCAAGGTGCACCCGAATCTGCGATACGCCACCGACGGACGCACCGCTGCGGCGTTCGCCATGGCCTGCCGGCAGGCCGGTGTGCCGCTGCAGCGGTATGAGCATCGGGCCGACCTGCCGTGCGGGTCGACCATCGGGCCGCTGGCGTCGGCCCGGACCGGCATCCCCACCGTCGACGTGGGTGCTGCCCAGCTTGCGATGCATTCGGCACGGGAGCTGATGGGCGCCCACGACGTCGCCGCGTATGCAGCCGCGTTGCAAGCGTTTTTGTCACCCGGGGCATAGGGTCTTGGGGTATGGCGCTCAGCGTGGAGATGGTCACTTTCGACTGCGAAGACCCGGTGCGGCTGGCCGGCTGGTGGGCCGAGCACTTCGGCGGTAAGACACGCGAGTTGCTGCCGGGCGAATTCATCGTGGTGACCCGCTCCGACGGGCCGCGGCTGGGGTTTCAGAAGGTGCCCGATCCCACACCCGGGAAGAACCGGGTGCATCTGGATTTCACCGCCGAGGACGTGGATGCCGAAGTGGCGCGGTTGACCGCCGGCGGTGCCACCGAGGTGGAGCGGCACCAGTTTGGTGAGAACTTCCGCTGGGTGGTGCTGGCCGACCCGGAGGGCAACCTGTTCTGTGTGGCGGGACGGTGACTCGAGCGTCTCGCCGAGCGTGACGTGGCTGTGAGAATCTGGCGAAATACTCGCGCTGACGTCACGCTCGGCGACAACGATCGCCCGACCTAGACTGTCTGGCGTGACGAGCGCGCAGACCCACGTGAGTGACACCGTCGAACATGCCGCCACCACCCCCGACCAACCGCAACCCTTCCACGAGCTGGGCCTCAAAGACGACGAGTACCAGCGGATCCGTGACATCCTCGGTCGTCGGCCCACCGATACCGAGCTGGCCATGTACTCGGTGATGTGGAGCGAACACTGCTCGTACAAGTCCTCCAAGGTGCACCTGCGCTACTTTGGCGAGACCACCACCGACGAGATGCGCGCCGCGATGCTGGCCGGCATCGGTGAGAACGCCGGCGTGGTTGACATCGGCGACGGCTGGGCCGTCACGTTCAAAGTGGAATCACACAACCACCCGTCCTACGTCGAGCCCTACCAGGGCGCTGCCACCGGGGTCGGCGGCATCGTGCGCGACATCATGGCCATGGGAGCGCGTCCGGTCGCGGTGATGGACCAGTTGCGGTTCGGTGCGGTCGATGCCCCCGATACCCGCCGCGTCGTCGACGGCGTGGTCCGCGGTATCGGCGGCTACGGCAACTCGCTGGGCCTGCCGAACATCGGCGGCGAGACCGTCTTCGACCCGTGCTATGCCGGAAATCCGTTGGTGAACGCGTTATGCGTCGGCGTATTGCGTCAGGAGGACCTGCATCTCGCGTTCGCCTCGGGCACCGGCAACAAGATCATCCTGTTCGGCGCGCGCACCGGGCTCGACGGCATCGGCGGGGTGTCGGTGCTGGCGTCGGACACCTTTAGTGCTGATGGCGCCGACGGCGCCGCGCGGAAGAAGTTGCCCTCGGTTCAGGTCGGCGACCCGTTCACCGAGAAGGTGCTCATCGAGTGCTGCCTCGAGCTATACGCGGGCGGGCTGGTGATCGGCATCCAGGACCTCGGTGGAGCCGGGTTAGCTTGTGCCACTTCGGAATTAGCTTCTGCCGGCGACGGTGGTATGACGATCCGGCTCGATGCCGTCCCGCTGCGCGCCAAGGACATGACCTCCGCCGAGGTGCTCTGCAGCGAGTCGCAGGAACGCATGTGCGCGGTGGTCGCCCCGGAGAACGTGGACGCCTTCATGGCGGTGTGCCGCAAGTGGGAGGTGCTGGCCACCGTGATCGGCGAAGTCACCGACGGTGACCGGTTGCGGATCAGCTGGCGCGGCGAGACCGTCGTCGATGTCCCGCCCCGCACTGTGGCCCACGAGGGGCCGGTGTACCACCGCCCGGTCGCCCGCCCCGAGTCGCAGGAGGCCCTCAACGCCGACACCTCGGCCAAGCTGCCGCGCCCGGTCACCGGGGCCGAGCTGCGCGCGACTTTGCTTGCGCTGCTGGGCAGTCCGCACCTGTGCAGCCGGGCGTTCATCACCGAGCAGTACGACCGATACGTGCGCGGCAATACCGTGCTGGCCGAGCACGCCGACGGCGGCGTGCTGCGCATCGACGAGTCGACCGGTCGCGGCATCGCGGTCGCGACCGACGCGTCGGGGCGCTACACCATGCTGGACCCCTACGCCGGCGCCCAGCTCGCGCTGGCCGAGGCGTACCGCAACGTCGCCGTCACCGGCGCCACCCCGGTTGCGGTGACCGACTGCCTCAACTTCGGCTCGCCCGAAGATCCCGGCGTGATGTGGCAGTTCGCCCAGGCGGTCCGCGGACTGGCCGATGGCTGTGCGGCCCTGGGCATTCCGGTGACCGGCGGCAATGTCAGCTTCTACAACCAAACCGGGTCCACAGCGATCATGCCCACGCCGGTGGTCGGGGTGCTCGGCGTCTTGGACGATGTAAGTCGACGACTTCCCACCGCGCTCGGCCGTGAGCCCGGTGAAACGCTGATGCTGCTGGGCGACACCCGCGACGAGTTCGACGGATCCGTCTGGGCCCAGGTGACCGCCGACCACCTGGGCGGCCTGCCGCCCAGAGTCGACCTGGCCCGCGAGCGGCTGCTGGCCGAGGTGCTGCGCTCGGCCTCGCGCGACGACCTGGTGTCCGCGGCGCACGACCTGTCCGAAGGCGGGCTGGCCCAGGCCGTCGTCGAAGCAGCGCTGGCGGGTGAAACCGGTTGCCGGATCGTGCTTCCCGAAGGAACCGATCCTTTCGTGATGCTGTTCTCCGAGTCGGCGGGCCGGGCATTGGTCGCGGTGCCGCGCACTGAAGAGAGCCGGTTCCGGGCGATGTGCGAGGCGCGCGGCCTGCCCGCGGTTCGCATCGGCGTCGTCGATCAGGCCTCGGAGGTCATCGACTTCCACGGATTGTTCACGGTGTCGCTGGCCGAGCTGCGCCAGACTTCCGAGGCGGTGCTCCCGCGATTCTTCGGGTAAGTCGTTTTCGCGCAGCGTCTTTGGCCGCCGGCCTGGTCGGCTGGAGTTTTGTCGCCCCGCGGCTGCCCACTGCCTGGCGGGTACCGCTGCAGGCGGGTCTGGGGTGGCTGCTGGTGTGGCTGACCCGGGCGCCATTAGGTCTTCGTCCGCCGCGGTTGTGGGCGGGGTTGCGGCTGGGCTCGACGGCCGCGGCCGCGGCGACGACGGCGATCGCGGCGACGACACCGGTGCCCGCGGTGCGCTTGTCGATGTCCGAACGCGATTTGCCGTCGTCGGTGCCGGGTTGGCTGGTACTGCACATACCCATCGGCACGGTGTGGGCCGAGGAGGCCGCGTTTCGCGCGGCGCTGGCCACCGCCGGGACTCAGGCATTCGGCACGGCGGGTGGGCGGCTGCTGCAGGCCGGCGCCTTCGGACTTTCCCACATTGCCGACGCGCGCGCGACGGGCGCGCCGCTGGCGCCCACGGTGCTGGTCACCGGCCTGGCGGGGTGGGTGTTCGGATGGCTCGCCGAGCGTTGTGGCAGCCTGGCGGCGCCGATGCTGACGCACTTGGCGATCAATGAGGCCGGCGCGGTCGCGGCGCTGACCGTCCAGCGGCGCCGGCGGGCGAGCGCTGCGGGCACGCTGGCACGCCGTTATACTTGACGGGCTGTGCTTTTCCAGCGATCACCAGACCGAGAGGGTTGGCACCTCAGGTGCACAGACTTAGGGCCGCGGAGCATCCGCGGCCGGAATACATTCTTCTGCATATCAGCGACACGCATCTCGTCGGCGGGGATGGTCCGCTATACGGCGCTGTGGATGCCGACGGCCGGCTGGGTGAGCTGCTCGACCAGCTGACCCACTCCGGAATGAGCCCGGATGCCATCGTCTTTACCGGCGACCTGGCCGACACCGGCGAGGCGCAGGCGTATCGCAAGCTGCGAGCAGTGGTGGAACCGTTCGCGACCGAGCTTGGCGCCGAACTCATCTGGGTGATGGGCAACCATGACGACCGGGCAGCGCTGCGCAGCTTCCTGCTCGACGAGGCGCCGTCGATGGCGCCGCTGGACCGGGTGCACATGATCGACGGCTTGCGGATCATCACCCTGGACACCTCGGTACCCGGATGCCATCACGGCGAACTGCGACGTTCCCAATTGAGTTGGCTGGCCACGCAATTGGCGACTCCGGCGCCGCATGGCACCATCTTGGCGCTGCATCATCCGCCGATCCCCAGTGTCTTGGATTTGGCGGTCACGGTGGAACTCCGGGATCAGGCCGCCCTGGGCCGGGTGCTCGAGGGCAGCGACGTGCGGTCCATTCTGGCCGGGCACCTGCACTACTCGACGAACGCCACCTTCGTCGGGATCCCGGTGTCGGTAGCGTCGGCCACCTGCTACACCCAGGACCTCACCGTTGCCGCAGGCGCAACCCGCGGCAGGGACGGCGCGCAGGGATGCAACCTGGTGCACGTCTACCAAGACACCGTGGTGCATTCGGTGATCCCGCTCGGCAGCGGAAAAACCGTGGGCACCTTTGTCTCTCCCGCCCAGGCGAAACGTCAGATCGCCGAAAGCGGGATGTTCATCGAGCCGTCACGGCGCGATTCGCTGTTCAGCCAGCCTCCAATGGTGCTGACGCCAGCGGCGCGGCCGGGTCCGGCCCGCTGACGTCCGCGGCGACCTTCTCCCACGGCGCGGGGATCGGAAAGTACCGCTCCAAGAAACTGACCACCCGTTGTGCCCGCTCGGCCGGGTCGACTTCGGGGAAGCTGCCGTCGTTCAGGCAGAAGAAGTGGTACTGGCGGTGCTTCCGCAATTCCTCCAGCAGGTCCAGGCCCGCACGGGTGGTGGTGTCGACGTAGCGGACCTTGGCATTTTCCTGTTGGACGGCACGGCCGGTCATCAGCGCGTAGTAGTGGTACAGCGAGTTGGTTACCGAGATGTCGGTGGCCGACCGGAACGCGCTGGCCCGGGTGCACGCGAACTCCTCCGGGAACTCCCTTTCCATCTCGATGAGCACGCTTTTGCGCAGCGGGACCGCGGTGTGCTCGAGATGGCGCGTGATCAACTGCCCGAACCGCTCGAACAGCAGCCGCCGGTTGACTCGGGCCGCGTTCTCGTGACCGCTGCGGGCCGGATCGTTGGTGCCCAGCCCTATCCGGGTCGTGGCCTCGATGAACTTCGTCACGCCGCCGGGGGAGAAGAACATGCTGGCCTTGACCGGCCGTCCGAAAAACATGTCGTCGTTGGAATACAGGAAATGCTCGCTCAGCCCCGGAATGTGGTGCAGCTGGCTCTCCACCGCATGCGAATTGTAGGTAGGCAATGCGGCACGATCCGAGAAGTGGTCCTCGGCCCGAACGATCGTGATTTTCGGATGGTCGGCCAACCACCGCGGCGGGGCTGAATCGGTCGCAATGAAGATGCGACGGATCCACGGGGCAAACATGTTCACCGACCGCAGCGCGTATTTCAACTCGTCAATTTGCCTGATTCGCGCTTCGGCGTCGTCGCCTTCGCCCACCACGTACTGCGACATTTGCGCGGCGCGCCGCGCCCGGAAAACCGGGTCACTGCCGTCGACCCAGGAGAACACCAGATCAATGTCGAATGTCACGTCGCTGGCATGGGGCGTGAACATTCCCTCCAGCGTCGGCCACTTGTACCCGTACAACTTGACGGTCGCCGGGACCAGCTCATTGCGGGGCAACACTTTGCGGGTCAGTGAGTTCTCCACCGGACAACGGATCACCGTTTCGTCGAAAACCCAGAATTGAAGCTCAACTCCGAACGCCGGACCATACCGGAATCCGCCCGGCGCAATCCGTTGCCGATACAGCCTGAGGATCCGCGGGTCACCCATTGCGGAAAGCCGGCCATTGGCCAGCAACACCGCAGGAACGCCCTTCTGATCGATTGTCTTCGCGTACATCGGCTCGGTGATGCACGCCGCAGCGAGGGCATGCTCGACCGCGGGACGCCGTCGGATGTCGACGGCCAGGATCGGCCTGTTCTTGTGGTTGCGAACCAACAGAAACGGAATATTGGCCCGGTTCAATGCCTTTCGCACGAAAACCAGGTCCTCGAGCTGTGCCTCGTGCGGGGTAAGGCTGGATTCCAGGCGGGCGATTTTGCCGCGCCGGGTGACGATGATGGGAGCCAGGCTACGCTCGGCGGGCCGGCCGCCATCGCACGAAGGGATTCTGGGCATCGGAACACCGCCTTAGGTATGAGGTGATTACGGCACGGAGAGGATCTCACACTTTGTGCGCCGGTGCAGAGTGAGAGCGCTGCCCGCTATCGAAGCGCAGGAATGCGTTGTGAGCCAAGTCTACAACGCTTGGGCGACAGCCGATTTAGCACCGCCTGGCTACCCGCTGGCAATCTGCTTGGGTGCGGCTGCGTATCACCGAGTTCAGTTTCAGTGGACCCGGTCCTGCTGGTCGGGCAACACGGTGCCGTTGGCTTGGCGAAGCGGCGCCTGGCCGCCGCCGGGCTCGTCGAATCCCCGGGTTGCGCACGGGTAGGGCGGGCTCATCGGCAGGGGATCGATAAAGACCGGGTTGACCATCCATTTGCCGTCGGCATTGGCGTAGGCCCAGCACATCAACTCGATCTGGTTGCGATTCAGCACGAGGCGCAGCGCGGTCGCGTCCGTGACGAACGACACGTCTCCGTCCGAGTCGCCCGCGGCGAACACCTGCCGACGCTGCTCCGGAGACTGCTGGAACGCGGCTGCGCCCTGGACACCGAACAGTTGCTCGTTGATCCGGCACCGTTTGCCCTCGTTGAAGGGCATCGACGGTTCGCCGCCGCACCACCCAAGCCGGGGCGTCAGGATGTCACCGTCATGGTCGGTGCGCACGCCCATCACGTGGTCGGCCGGGATGCCGATGGCGGCCGCCCACACCCGGACCACCGGCTCGGCCGACGCGGAGATGATCCGCACGTCGAACCCGTTGGCCAGCAGCGTGCCGACGAGGTCACGCATCTGTGTGTGGTAGCGCACCCATCCGGTCTGTCGGGTACTGCCCACGGTCTGCTCAGATCCCTGGGTGGCGTCGAGGTTCTGCTTCCTGGCTTCGGTAGCGAAATCGGTGATCTCGGCCTCGGTCCAGCCGGCGAGCAGCTGGGCCGCCCAGGCGTCGGCGGGTTGTATGCGGCGGCGGTTGTAACCGGTGAACGCCGAAGCCCCCGAACGGGTTTCGTGCTTGGTATAAACGGCCACCAGCTCATCAGCGCAGCCCCTGTTGGAGCCGGTGGGCAGCGGTTGTCCGGGGTCCGCGAGGCCGCCGCAGGCGGCGGCCAACGCCGCTGCCGCTTCAGTGGTGAGGTATGCGCTGGTGGTGGACCAGTTGCCGGCGGCGGGTTGACGGATTTTGGAGTTGTTGATCATCCAATAGAACGTGGCGTTGCCGACGTCGTTTCGGACCATGGTGTTGTCCCAGTCGAACAACGCCAGGGGAGCGCCGGCGGTGCCCGATTCGGCCTTGCCGCAGCTGCCCAGCCGGTCGATCATCGCGTCGATGCGCTCGCGGTTGTCGCCATACCAACCCGGGTCGGCGGCCAAGGTGCGGCAGTTGTGCGCGACCGCGTCCGAATGTCGCCCGGCGTTGCTACAACCGGTGAGCGCTAGCACCGGTGCCAGCGCAGCGGCAAGCAGCCGCAACGGCCAGAGCCCCATCGATTTTCCCGCCTCCGGTCTCCGTCAGGGGTTTATCGTGTACTCGCCGAACTGACGTCCCCAGACATATTCGGTGAACATCGGCTGGCCGAGTTCGACATGGTTGTAGGGCGCCACGCTGGCGCCGACGTCCATCACCAGAAACGGGGCGGGCCACAGGTCATGAGTGATCGGTTGCCAGCACCCCGGTTTCCCGCCGGGTCCTCCCCGGGCGTTGACCCGCGGCAGGTTCTCCGGATAGATGTAGGGGCTGGGTGCGCCGGTAATGCTGCCGGAAGCGGCCCCCAGCGAGTAGCCGGTGAAGCCGAGCGCAGCGCGGATTTTGGGCCCGACTTCGTTGTAGTTGCGGATGGTACAGAAGATTTCGGGGCTGTACTCGTCGAGCAGTTGGCTAGGGATGACCAGATCGGCGGCCCCCCGGGCCAGGTAGGGTCCGCCGCGACCGAACACGTCAGAACCGTTGTTGCCCAACCCAACCGCCGCCAGCAATGCCGCATCAAGGCCGGCCTGCTCGTGGTTCATGGTTCGCGCGGTGGTGACTGCCTGGTCCAGTGCAGTCCACAGGTCCGGCGCCGCGTCGGCGTAGACGTCGCCCAGGGCCGCCAGGCCCTGTATGTCGGCCCGGACCATCGGCAGCCGCAGGTTCACGTCGTCGAGGATCGCGTTGCCGTTGACCAGTGCGGTGCCGAACTTGTCCCCGAGGCCGCTCAGGGCCTGAGCGGCCGCGCCCAGCGTCAGGTTGAGTTTGACCGGGTCGACCTTTTCGGCAATGGCCGTCAGCGTCTGGAACAGCGTGTTGAATTCCGTCGTCACCGCCGTCGCGTTGATCACCATGGACGGGGTGATGTGTTGTGGGTCAGCGATTTTCGGTGACATCAGCGACACGTACTTGTTGCCGAAGACCGTCGTCGCCTTGATTTCGCCGCCCACATTGGCCGGAATCGAGTCGATGTACTTCGGATCGACATCCAGTACCAGCTTGGCCGCCGGAACGCCGTCCCGCGTGACCTCCGAGATGCTGGCCACCCGCCCGATCTGCACACCGTTGTAGGTGACCTTGGCGCCCGGGTCGGTCACCAGACCCGCGCGCGGTGCCAGCATCGTCAACTTGGTCTTCGGGATGAAAGCTCCGCGAAACTGGGCGTAGAGCCCGGTGCCGACGAGCGCCAACACCATCAGCCCCAGCAGACCGATGATCTTGTACGGTGGCCGCGTTCGCGGATCCATGATTCTGAGACCCTAGAGCATGGCCACTCGCGGTAAAGCCGATCCGGCTAAGACTCGGCAGGCTGTGTTGGCCGTTGCGGACTGGCTGCGCGACGAGACGCGCCCGGCACCTGACCGGGATGCGCTGGCGACGGCGGTTCGGCTCACCGCGCGCACCTTGTCCGCATTGGCTCCCGGCGCCAGCGTCGAGGTCCGGATCCCGCCGTTCGCGGCGGTGCAATGTGTTTCGGGGCCTAGGCACACCCGCGGCACCCCGCCCAATGTCGTGGAAACGGCTCCGCGCACCTGGCTGCTGCTGGTCACCGGACTATTGACGATCGAGGACGCGGCGGCCAACGGAGGGCTGATCCTGTCAGGTCCGCGGGCGCGCGACATCGCGTCGTGGCTGCCGCTGGTGAATCTGTCGGCCTGAATATCGGCCTCATTCCGCCGCTGCGCCGGCATACCGGCAAGACTTGCGGGCCCCGGACACGCCACGTCGATTCGGCGACACGCGCGGATTACCCGTAGACTCCCTATACGTCACCATTCGCGCCCCAGGGAGTCGCCTAACCGTGACCGTCCAGCAGCCCGAGCAAGACCTGAACTCGCCCCGTGAAGAGTGTGGTGTATTCGGGGTTTGGGCACCCGGGGAAGACGTCGCCAAACTCACGTACTACGGCCTGTACGCGTTGCAGCATCGCGGCCAGGAGGCCGCGGGGATCGCGGTAGCCGATGGCTCGCAAGTGCTGGTCTTCAAGGACCTCGGCCTGGTCAGCCAGGTATTCGACGAGCAGACGTTGGCGGCCATGCAGGGCCACGTCGCCATCGGGCACTGCCGCTACTCCACTACGGGCGACACGACCTGGGAAAACGCCCAACCGGTGTTCCGTAATACCGCGGCCGGCACCGGGGTCGCCCTGGGACACAATGGGAACCTCGTCAATACCGCAGCCCTTGCCGCTCGCGCCCGCGAAGCGGGATTGATCGGTGGCCGCTGCTGCCCCGCTCCGGCGACAACCGACTCCGACATCCTGGGCGCGCTGCTGGCGCACGGTTCGGCCGATTCCACCCTGGAACAGGCTGCGCTCGAACTGCTGCCGACCGTGCGCGGCGCGTTCTGTCTGACGTTCATGGACGAGAACACGCTGTATGCCTGCCGAGACCCGCACGGTGTGCGGCCGCTGTCGCTCGGGCGGTTGGATCGCGGCTGGGTGGTGGCCTCGGAAACCGCTGCGCTCGACATCGTCGGCGCATCCTTCGTGCGCGACATCGAACCGGGCGAATTGCTGGCGATCGACGCCGACGGCGTGCGGTCCAGCCGCTTCGCCAACCCCACGCCGAAAGGCTGCATCTTCGAATACGTCTACCTGGCACGGCCCGACAGCACGCTGGCCGGCCGGTCGGTGCACGCCACCCGGCTGGAGATCGGTCGTCGGCTGGCCCGCGAATGCCCGGTGGACGCGGACCTGGTCATCGGGGTGCCGGAGTCGGGAACTCCCGCCGCCGTGGGATACGCCCAGGGGTCCGGCATCCCGTACGGGCAGGGGCTGATGAAGAACGCCTACGTCGGGCGCACCTTCATCCAGCCGTCGCAGACCATCCGCCAGCTCGGCATCCGGTTGAAGCTGAACCCGCTCAAAGAGGTGATCCGCGGCAAGCGGCTCATCGTCGTCGACGACTCGATCGTGCGGGGCAACACCCAGCGTGCGCTGGTGCGCATGCTGCGGGAGGCCGGCGCCGTGGAAGTCCACGTGCGCATCGCCTCACCGCCGGTGAAGTGGCCGTGCTTCTACGGAATTGACTTCCCCTCGCCGGCGGAGCTGATCGCCAACGCCGTCGAGGCCGAGGCCGAGATGCTCGAAGCGGTCCGGCATGCCATCAACGCCGACACGCTCGGATACATTTCACTGCGCGGGCTGATCGCCGCGACCGAGCAACCCGCCTCCCGGCTGTGCACCGCCTGTTTCGATGGCGTCTACCCCATCGAACTGCCCAGCGAGACCGCGCTGGGCAAAAACGTCATCGAGCAGATGCTCGCCAACGCGGCACGCGGAGCCGGACTTGGTGACTTTGCCGCCGATGAAGTTCCGATCGGTCGCTGACCAAGCAACCCCCTTACCGATTCCGATAGGCGGTCGGCCGAAGAGCGCCGGTCGCCGATACCGGTGGTGCATGCCGCCCGGTAGCCTTTATCGCGATGACGGAACCGCCGCAAAGTCCAGAAAGCTCCCTCACAGGCCTGACCAACCAGGGCATCACCTACGCCTCGGCGGGGGTGGACATTGACGCCGGTGACCGCGCCGTCGAGATGTTCAAGCCACTGGCAACGAAGGCCACCAGACCCGAGGTGCGTGGCGGACTAGGCGGTTTCGCCGGATTGTTCGCGCTGCGCGGCGGCTACCGCGAACCGGTGCTGGCCGCCTCCACCGACGGTGTCGGCACCAAGCTGGCGGTTGCGCAGGCAATGGACAAACACGACACCGTTGGCCTCGACCTGGTCGCGATGGTGGTCGATGACCTGGTGGTTTGCGGAGCCGAGCCGCTGTTTCTACAGGACTACATCGCGGTCGGTCGCACGGTGCCGGAACGGGTGCGCGCGATCGTCAGCGGCATCGCGGAGGGCTGCGTGCGCGCTGGCTGCGCACTGCTGGGTGGCGAGACCGCGGAACATCCCGGGTTGATGGAACCCGATCACTACGACATCTCGGCCACCGGTGTCGGTGTGGTGGAGGCCGACGACGTGCTGGGTCCCGAGCGGGTGAAACCTGGCGACGTGATCATCGCGATGGGGTCGTCGGGTCTGCACTCCAACGGATACTCGCTGGCCCGCGCGGTCCTGCTGGAGATAGACCGGATGAACCTCGCCGGTTACGTGGAGGAGTTCGGTCGGACTCTGGGCGAAGAATTGCTGGAGCCCACCCTGATTTACGCCAAGGACTGCTTGGCGCTCGCCGCCGAAACGCATGTCCGCACGTTCTGCCATGTCACCGGCGGCGGGCTGGCCGGCAACCTGGAACGGGTCATTCCGCACGGTCTGGTCGCCGAAGTAGACCGAGGCACCTGGACACCCGCACCGGTGTTCGCCATGATCGCCCAGCGTGGCCGGGTAGTGCGGCAAGAGATGGAAAAGACGTTCAACATGGGCGTCGGGATGATCGCCGTCGTGGGTCCCGAAGACACCGACCGGGCGTTGGCCATACTGACGGCCCGGCATCTGAACTGCTGGGTTTTGGGAACCGTGCGCAAAGGCGGGAAAGATGGTCCACGTGCCACATTAGTTGGCCGGCATCCGAGGTTTTAGACACCGGCCCCATTCTGTTTGCGCTGATAACCGCCTCGCACTCGGCCGCGGACGGCAGGCGGAAAAAGATCCGCAGACTGTGCTTGGCGCGGGCGACCGGGCTAGCCGGAGGCCCCGTTTAGCCCGGCAGCGCCCGGGTCGCCGCTGTGTCCGGGTGCGCCCGCATTTCCGGCCGCAGCCGATCCTCCTGCCCCACTCGTACCACCTGTCCCGCCGGCGCCGCCCGCCCCGCCGGCGGGACAGGTGGTACG
>NZ_MVIF01000080.1 GCF_002086675.1 Mycobacterium persicum | reverse complement strand
GATCTACACCCACGAGTACGACGGCTTCGCCGACTTCCCGCGCTATCCGCTCAACATCGTGTCGGACCTGAATGCCATCGCGGGCATCGCCTTCGTCCACACCGATACTCCGGATATCAATCCGCAGACGCTGCCCCCGGGCGATCTGATCAAGTTACCCACGGAGCCGACATACCAGGGAAGTACCTCCTACTACATCATCCGCACACACCATTTACCGCTGTTGACTCCGCTGAGATTCATTCCGGTGCTGGGTAACCCACTCGCCGATCTCGTCGAGCCGAATTTGACGACGATCGTCAATTTGGGCTACGGGGACCCCCGCTACGGCTATTCGACCGCGCCGGCGAACGTGCCCACGCCGTTCGGGCTCTTCCCTGAGGTGGACCCGGCCGTCGTCGCCGCACAATTGGTCACCGGAACGCAGCAGGGCTTCAGCGCCGCGGTCAACGATGTCCTCGGCCAAGGACCGCAGGGACCGCCGACCGTGCCCAGCCTGGGTTCGTCGCGCCTGGTGGATCTGCTGACGTCGATCGCGTCGCCGCCCGCAATAGTGGTTCCGCCGACGTCGATCGACGGCTTGATCACCGACCTGCAGGCCGCGAACACTTATCTCTCCAACACCGTTTCCGGGGGGCTCTCCCGCGCTTACGAGTCGCTGCTCCCGACGGCGGACATCCTCAACGCCGGCCTGACCGAAGTCCCGTCTTATAACGTCAACCTCTTCCTGGACGGCATCGAACAAGCGGTCAACGGCGACCCGGTCGGGCTGATCAATGCCATCGGTTATCCGATCGCCGCCGACGTGGGGTTGCTTGCGCTTGCCGGCGGGCTTGAGGGGTTGGTCCTGCTGGGCATCGTGGTCACCGATTTCTAACGCGATCCGGCGTCCAAGCCGCCGTCACGACCGTCCGCGACATTGGGTCCCAGATCGCCTGACGGCGGCGCGGTTCGGCCGTCGAGCAACCCGCGCGCGGCTGAGTTCGGCTGAGATAGCCAAACGCGCACTATGAACCAACGGACCGATCTAGGCTGACAGATGCCGGACCTCCCGATGGCCGGTGCCGCCCGGGCCATCGGTTTCGCCTCATCGGCGCTATCACAACGAAACACCCTGGGTTTGAAGGAAATTGATCGATGACCAGCATGATCGCGCAACCGCAACTGATGGCCGACGCCGCCGCGAACATCGAGGGAATTCGTTCGGCGATCGCCGCGGCCAATGCCGCCGCCGCCGGCCCAACCACCGGTCTTGCGGCGGCCGCCGCCGACGAGGTGTCGGCCGCGGCTGCGACGCTGTTCGGCGCATACGCACAGGAATACCAGGCGGTCATCAAGCAGGCCGCGGAGTTCCACGACACATTCGCCCAGGCCCTGGCCGCCGCCGCGACGGCCTACACAAAGGCCGAGGCAGCCAACGCGGCGATGGTTTCCGGGGCGCTTCGCGCGGTGACCTCGCCCATTCAGTCGTTACTCGGCGGCGCCGCGGCCCCGGCCGCCCCGGCGGGAGGCGCAATGCCGGCACCGGCGGCGCTGGCGTCGCCGTTCGACGCGCTGATCATGACCGGCAGCGGCACGCCGATCCCATCACTGGCCTACATGCAGTCCGTCGCGCCCTATATTTCGGGAACCCCCAGCCAGTTGATCCCCCTCAACACCCCTGAAGGCTTGTATCCGCTCACCCAGATCAAGGACTTGCCGCTCACCCAGTCGGTGACCACCGGTGTGCAGATCCTGGACAACGCGCTCTTCGGGCCGCAAGGGCTGATCACAGCCGGCGGCAACGTCGCGGTGTTGGGCTATTCGCAGAGCGCGATCCTCTCCTCGATGGAGATGCGCCAACTCATTCTGCAGGGAAGCCCGAACACGGCCAACCTCAGCTTCACGCTGCTGGGTAATCCGATGGCCCCCAACGGCGGCCTGCTGTCACGCTTCCCCGGGCTGTCGATGCCGGCGCTGGGTCTGGAGTTCTACGGGGCGACGCCGTCGAATTCGGGTTACCAACTCAGCCAGTACACCCTGCAATACGACGGATACGCCGACTTCCCGCGTTACCCGATCAATTTCCTGGCGGACCTCAACGCGTTCATGGGCATCCAGTTCGTGCACGGCGACTATCCATTACTGGATCCGAACAACCTTCCCCCGGGCTACAACATGGTGGAGCTGCCGGTGTCGCCGGCCAACAACGGCCTCGAGCACTACTACATGATCACCTATCCCGGGCTGCCGTTGCTGCAGCCGCTACGGGCGCTTCCGGTGATCGGCAACCCGCTGGCGGATCTGGTCGAACCGAACCTGACATATCTGGTCAACCTCGGCTACGGTGATCCCCACTTCGGCTATTCGACCGGATATGCGGATGTACCCACCCGATTCGGGCTGTTCCCGTCGATCGACCCGGTGACCTTTGCCGGCGATATGGTCGGCGCAGCCCAGCAGGGGGTGAACGCCTTCGCCGGCGATATCGGCGCCATGCTGCCGACGTCGCTGCCCGACTTCTCACTGCCGGCCGCCGCGCTGACCGGCGGCTCGCCGACGGCATGGGCGTTACCGACTCTGCCTGCGGCCACCGGTTCGCCCATCGACGGCATCATCGATGCCCTCAAGGCGGCCAACACCCATATCACCAACGCCATCAGCAGCGCGGCCGCCGACACCTACGCCATGGCGCTACCGACGGCTGACATCGTCAACACCCTGGCCACCAAGGTTCCGTCGTATAACGTCAACCTCTTCCTGGACGGGATCCGGGAGCTGGCCAACGGTGACCCGGCCGGCATAGTCAATGCATTCGGCTATCCGGTCGCTGCGGATGTGGCCCTGCTGACCCTCGCGGGCGGCTTCCAGACCATCGTCTTGCTGAACGGAGTCGAATCGGTTATCGGCGACCTCACCGGCGCGGCCTAGCCGTCGTCACGGTAACCAAAACCGCGGCGGCGCAGCTATTTTGACCACAGGCGATGTCGAGGATGTCCTCGGGTGCGGCGGCGAACTAGCCGGTGAAAAGAACAGCATCCTGACTAACCGTCCTTGTTGGCCGAAATCACCGGCGCCGCCGCAGCATGCGCGGCCGCCAACCGCGCACTCAACGCCGCCACTTGTGCGGCCGCGCCGGCCAGTCCCTCCGGAACCACCCACAACGCCACAACAGCACTCCCTTCCCAATAGTTAATGGAAATCCCGACTTTCGGTGATCGCGCAGCAAATACGGCACTCAGCGGCAAACCGATCACCACAGAGCGCCCCAATCCCAGCAAGAAGGCAGCCGATACCGATACTCAATCAGGCATTAAGCAGTGGTAATTAACGCAGTTCGATGTGGGTACCGAACACGATGGTCCGGCAACTCGACCCAACCGCCCGGACATGACCCCCGACAGACTTGCGGGCGAGACCATTCAGGCTAAGGCTCGAGAACCACCTTGCCAAGCACACCTCCGTCGGCCAGGCTCTGCAACGCGGCCTGGGCTTCGGACAGCGGATAGCGTTGCGGCGGAGGCGGTCTCAACCCCAGGGCGACCAGATAGTTCAAACCCCAGGAGAACAACGCCGCCGAACCGGGGACCTTGTTGAGATACTCGCCCCAGGCGACGCCGAGCACCCCGATGTTGCGCAACAGCAGCCGGTTGACGGTGAGCGTCGGGATGCTGCCCGCGGCAAAGCCGATGACCAGTAACTTGCCGTCGATGGCCAGCACCCGGATGGCGTCGTCGAAGCTCGGGCCGCCGATGGGATCGACGACGATATCCACACCGCGGCCGTGAGTGTGCTTGTGCGCCTGGGCAACCCAGCCGTCCGTCAATCGCAGCACTACGTCGGCGCCGAGCGCGCCGACGTAGTCAACCGCCCCCTCGCGGTGCACCACGGCTATCACCTGGCGTGCGCCCATCGCCTTGGCAAGCTGGACGGCGGCCGTGCCCACCCCGCCGGCGGCACCGAGCACCAGCACCGTGTTGCCCGGCCGCATCGCGGCGCGCCGCGCCAGCGCGAAGTACATGGTGTTGTAGTTGACCAACAACGACACGGCTTCGGCGTCGTCGAGCTCGGCGGGGCTGCGCACCACGTTGGAAACCGGAACGGCCACCCGTTCGGCGTAGCAGCCGAGCACCCCGAATGCCGAGACCCGTTCTCCCACACGGAAACCCGAGCCAGGCGGCGCATAGCGCACTATGCCCGCGGTTTCCAGCCCGGGCACGAACGGCGGCGGCAACTTCAGCTGGTACTCGCCCTTGCTCAGCAGCAGGTCGGGAAAGCACACGCCGGCAGCACGAACGTCGATGACGACCTTGTCGCCGTCATCGGGAATATCGTCGATATCGGTATAAACTATGCCGGACGGGCCGGAAAGCTCTTGTACGACACAGGCTTTCATGCAAACTACAGCTTGAAACCGGCTTTTTGCGCGCCGGACAGGTCGGTGATCTCACCCCAGTGTGCCGCCACCTCCTGCACCGAAGGCGGGGTGTCGAAGGTGGCTCCGGCGTTCTGGAACAACGCGGCCCGCTGCACCTTGCCGCCGCCGACGATGAACACCGACGCGTTGTCCGCGCACTCTTCGGTGCACAGGTAGGCCACCACCGGCGCGACGAAGTCGGGCGTGAGTTTCTCGAACACCTCGGGCGGCAGGATGTCCTGGGTCATCCGGGTGGCCGCGATCGGGGCGACCGCGTTGGCGTGAATGTTGTACTTGGCGCCCTCCAGCGCCAGCGTGTTGATCATGCCGACCAGACCGAGCTTGGCCGCGCCGTAGTTGGTCTGTCCGAAGTTGCCGAACAGCCCGCTGGTGGAGGTGGCGACGACGACCCGGCCGTAACTCTGCTCGCGGAAGTGCGGCCAGGCCGCGCGGATCACGTTGTAGCCGCCATAGAGGTGCACCTTGAGCACGGCGTCCCAGTTCTCGAACGGCATCTTGTGGAAGGTGCCGTCGCGCAGGATCCCGGCGTTGCTGACCACGCCATGCACCGCCCCGAACTCGTCGAGCGCCGTCTTGATGATGTTGGAAGCCCCCTCGGGCTCGGCAACGCTGTCATAGTTGGCCACCGCGCGGCCGCCGGCGTCCTTGATCTCGGCGACCACCTGGTCGGCCATGTTGTGGCCGGCGCCGGTGCCGTCACGGGCGCCGCCGAGGTCGTTGACGACCACGCTGGCCCCTTCCTTGGCAAGCGTCAGGGCGTATTCGCGGCCCAATCCCCCGCCGGCTCCGGTAACGACGACGACGCGATCCTGCACTCCGGGCATCAGGTTCCTCTCTGAATGTGCGTTGCATGGTCAAGGTCGGCCCGGCAGCCGACCGGGTCGTGCGGGCGTCTGCGTCAGGCTAGAACAGCTTGCGCGCCAGCTTGAAGGCGCGCTCGGTGTAGGGCGGATAGATGATCTTCGAGAAGTCGGGGCGGGTCGGCTTGGTCAGCACCGACTTGCGGTGGCTGAACTCGTCGAAGCCCCATTTGCCGTGGTAGGCGCCCATGCCGGAGGCGCCCACGCCGCCGAACGGCAGCTTGGCCGTCGATACCTGGAAGGCCAGGTGGTTGACCAGCATGCCGCCGGCCGGCACCTCCTTGATCACCCGCTCGCGGGTTTCGCGTGACTTGGTGAACAGGTATGCCGACAACGGCTTGGGCCGTGAGTTGACGAACTTGATCGCCTCGTCCAGGGACTTGACGGTGAGCACCGGCAGGATCGGACCGAAAATCTCGTTGGACATCAGCGGTCCGGCCGGATCGGGGTCGACGACGACGGTCGGCTGGATGCGCAGGCTCGACGCGTCGCACTTGCCGCCCACCGCGACCTTGGCCTTACCGTCGGCTTCGCCCTGGTTTTCAACAGCGGCGAGGTAACCGCTCAACCGGTCGAACTGGCGCTGGTTAACGATGCGCAAGCCGTCCGGGTTGTCCTGGGAGCGGAACCTGCCGATGGCGGCGCCGATCTTGGTGACGAGCTCGTCGCGAATGGTCGCGTCGGCCAGCACGTAGTCGGGGGCGACGCAGGTCTGGCCGCCGTTGAGTAGCTTGATCCAGGCGATGCGCTTGGCGGCCACGTCGATGTCCGCGTCGGCGGCGACGATCACCGGGCTCTTGCCGCCGAGTTCCAGCGTGACCGGGGTCAGATGCGGCGCCGCGCCTTCGTAGACCTTACGGCCGATCTCGGTGCCGCCGGTGAACATCACCCGATCGAGGCCCTGCGCGATCAGCGCCTGGCTTACCGAGCCGTCGCCTTCGACCACGGCGATCGCGTCGCGGTCGAGGTAGCGGGGCACCAGCTCGGCGATCAGTCGTGACGACGCCGCGGCGATCTCCGAGGGTTTGAGGATGACGGTGTTTCCGGCGGCGATCGCCCCGACCGCCGGGCCCAGCGTCAGATAGAACGGGTAATTCCAGGCGCCGATGATCAGCACGGTGCCGTAAGGCTCATACTCCACCCAGCCGCGGCCCGGTAGCTGGGGCGCCTCGAGAAGCAGGTATTTGCGACGCATCCACCTGCGCACCTTTTTGGCCGCGTACTTCGCTTCGGCAATGGTGACCGCGATGTCGGCGATATACGCCTCGACCGGGTTGCGGTCCAAATCCTCGGCGAGCGCCTTGGTGATCGCGTCCTCGTTGTCCTCCATCAGCCGTTGCAACTGCAGCAATTGGTTCCTGCGCCACTCGACACTGCGAGTGCGACCGGTGGCGAACGTCTTACGTAGCCGCGCCACGGTTTCGGCGACCGTTTCGGCGACATGGGTGGGCTTCGATGCGTTGGCTTCAGGGGCCGTGGGTTGGCCCGTGGCGAGGTCCTGAGCTTTTGGTGCAACCGATTCGGTGGTCATCGTTGTCCTTTCTTCGGGGTCCCATCCGGTTCCCGATCCGGGCCCGGTCCCGGTTTTTCAGGGCCGCCCGGGGTGCCCGCACCACGTCACGTGGTCGCACATCGGTGATATTGGCGATCCTAGTCATGCGGTTACGGCAGGAATAGGAAAGATCCTGCCGGATCAGCGCTACACCGGCGCGACGGGTGACACTGCGCTACCGCTCGGAGGTCGCTCGGCACGAAACAGCGGTATCGCGACCGCACCGGCGAGCAGCGAGAAACCCGCAAACCAGGCGAAGGCGCCGGAGAAGCCGAGCGGCAGCAGGACGGCCTGGAAGACAAGGCTGCCAATCCCCATACCAACCCACAGGACGCAGGAGTTGAGCCCGATCGCCTGCCCACGCTGCCCGGGAAGGTCGGTGACGATGACGACCAGGGCTGGTTGGGTCATGTCGTACCCGAGCGACAGCGAGACAACGGCGGCTTGGAGGAATACCAACGACGGCTCACTGGCGAACACCGCGGCACAGGCGGCGGTCAGGGTCAACCCGAGCGGGATGACGCGCGCCCGCCCGTAGCGATCGGCCAGTCGGCCGATGGCGGGGCTGAGCACCAGGCCCGGGATGCCGTAGCCGAGCAGCACCAGCCCGATCTGCTCCTCGTCAAGTTGAACGTGGTCATGCAGATAGACCCCCAGCCAGGTGTAGACCCCGGCGTGCAACACCGCGTTGACCAGCACGTAGCCGTAGGTCCGGCGACCGCGGGAGGTGCTCAGCAGCTCCGCGAATCCGGCCGCGACCTGGCGGATCGATGACGCGCGCGGGGCCGAGGCGGTGTCGGGAACCAACCACAAACCCAGCACCAACAGCACCAGTCCGCAGGCGGCGACCACACCGAACAACCCGTGCCAGCCGACCAGCGGTTCTCCCAGCGCGCCGCCGGCCGCGCCGAAGGCCATACCACCGGCCGCTCCACCGAAGACCCATCCCAGCACCCGGCCTCGGCGCCGGTACGGCACCAGGTCTCCGATCAATGCCACGCTGATCGGCACCACGCCGCCGGCGGCAACCCCGGTCACGAATCGAAGCGCGATGAATTCCCCGACATTGGTTGCCAGCGGGGTGGCTGCCGTCAGGACCACGAAGGCGCACAGCGACATGAGGATGACACGACGGCGTCCCCACCGGTCCGATACCGTGCCCCACACCAGGACCGTCCACCCGTAGGGCACCAGGAACGCGGGCACCCCGAGGCCGACCATGCCCTCGCCGCTGCCGAAGTCGCGTGCCAGCGCCGGCAGGATCGGGGCAACCATGAAGATCTGCGCGAAAAGCAGGAACGCCGTCGAGGTCAGCAGCGCCAGCGTCAGCGCGAACGAGTTTGAGTCGGCGTCCGGGGCGATCCGGCGCCCCGATACCTCGCCACGGCCAACAGGGCCCGGCGTGCCAGGCAGCAGACCGTGACCGTCGGCGCTCCGGGTCGACACGGCCACAACCCCGGCTTTGGCGGTTAGTCCGAGCCCGCCTGATGGGGTGGGTCACCCGCGGAAATGGAAGACAAGGGAAAGCGTCTGGTGGTTGCGGATACGAGGGCTACCGTGCTGACCGCGGCGTCGAGGTCCATGCGACACTTCCTTACCGGGTGACCGGGTGGGGCCTCAGACTAACCCAGCCGCCGTCGACCAGCCGTGGCTTTGAAAGCTTTGCTGCAACGGCCGCTCGGGCAGGATCCGACTGGCCCCACGCTGGTCGCAATGTCCCAGGAGTCGTCCGCGGTGCGCGGCATTACAACCGCTCCGCCGTCACGAACTCGGAGAACGCATCCTTGTCGTCGGCCATCGGGACGCCTTCGACCCAGCGGCCCACCCGGCGCATCTCGTCGCCGGCGTTGTGTGCGGTGGCGCGCCAACCGTGTTCGTTGAGCCACTCGGCGACTATGGCCCGGTCGGGGTCGTGGTAGATGAGCTCCTGCACATTGACGGTCTCCTCCAGGCCCAGCGTCTCGGCCACCTTCTTGAATCGCTCCCGCATCTGTGCGCGCCGTTCGTCGGCGTGGTTGCCGGCAGTTTCGGCGGCGATCAGGCTCCCTGGCGGGCTGAGCTCACCGATCTGGGTGAACAGCCGGTCCTGGGCGTCGGCGGGCAGGTACATCAACAGCCCCTCGGCCAGCCAGGCGGTCCGGGCCGTCGAGTCGAAACCGGCGGCGCGCAGCGCGGCAGGCCAATCCTGGCGCAGGTCGATCGGCACCTCGCGGCGAACGGCCGACGGCGTCACCCCGTTTCCCGCCAGCGTCGCGGACTTATAGGCAAGAACCTGGGGCTGATCGATCTCGTAGACCGTCGTCCCGGCGGGCCAATCCAGCCGGTAAGCGCGGGAATCCAGTCCCGAGGCCAGAATGACGACCTGACGGATCCCGTCGGCGACCGCGTCGGCGAAGTAGGTGTCGAAGAAGTTGGTCCGCACGGCCTGGTAGTTGCGCATGTGCTGGACGGTCGCCGCGGTCTCGGCGTCGAGAGCCGCCATCTTGGCAACCATCTGCTCGTCGAGCATCGCCTCCCACAGGACACCGGCGTTGGCGCTGGTGACCAGCAATTTGGCGTACGGGTCGCGGATCAGCGGGGCGGGCTGTTGGGTTTCGACGGCCCGCGCCGCGGCCACCATCACCGCGGTGGCGCCGACGCTGGTTCTGATGTCCCAGGTGTCGTCATGGGTACGCAGAGTGCTCATTCGCATGCTCCCGTTCTCTAGCGGATCTCTCGTTGGGCCGGCGAAAAGTGGTGCGAGACCATGGGATTCGTCCCAGCGGCGGGGCCGGAGGTAAACCGGGAAAGCAAACCAGGGAAACACCGGCCGGATCAGTCATACGCGGCCAATGCTACCTAATAAGTTAGGCAACCTATACACTTTGTGGCCCAGGTCACTGCCGCCGATCGGCGACTGGCGGTCAAGCCTCCGACGTCCAGAGCGTGCCGGCCATCAACTGCCGCAGCGCCGCGATGATGTCCGCCATCTCCCGGTAGCTGCCCACGAAGCCGGCATAGAAGCCGACTCCGCACAAGACGAGCAACAGCGCCTCGGCCAATGGAGCGACCTGGATACCGGCGATCAATTCGCCGCGCTCAACGGCATCATGGACCGCCCAGATCAGGAATTTTCGGGAGCTGGCGACCGGGTCGTTTTCGGATCGCCCCAAGTCCGGATGCCGCTGCGACTCGAGCACGGCGGTAGCCAAGAACGCAGCGGTGGACGGGTTTTTCTCGTCCGCCTCCATCGCCACGTTGATGAACGCGGCCAGCCGCCGCAGCAGCGTCGGCTCGCGCCGTGCCCGCTCGATACCGGCGATGACGACCAGCTCGCTGGTTTGGTCCACCACTTCCCGGTACAGCACCCGCTTGCTGGCGAAGTAATGGTTGATGGCCGGCCGGGTCAGGTCGGCGCGTACGGCGATCGCCTGGAAGGTCGCGCCGTCGTAACCACGTTCACTGAACACCTGCCGGGCGGCGCTGACGATACGCCGTCGCGTCTCGTCCGATTTTGCGGCAGGCGGACGTCCGGGGCCGCGACGTGCGGCGGTGGGCGGCATGCCTAGAGTGTGCCACCGCCACGGTGCGGCATCAGCGCGTTCTGCGGGATGCTACGAAACTTGCCAGCCTGGTAGTCCTCCAGCGCCTCGATCACTTCTGCCCGGGTGTTCATCACGAAGGGCCCGTAGTGGAATACCGGCTCGCGGATTGGTCGCCCGCCCAGCAGCAGCACGTCAAGAGCGGTTGTCCGGTGGGCATCCGGCGTCGGGCCGGCGGTCACGGTGATCCGGTCACCGGGGCCCATCACCACCAACTGACCCCGGTGAATCGGGTGTCCGGCCACGCCGACCGAGCCGCGTCCGGACAGCACATAGACCAGCGAATTGAAATCCCGTCGCCAACCGATGTTCAGCCGGGCGCCGGGTGCGATCGTGGCGTGCGCCAGCGTGATCGGCGTGTGGGTGCTCCCGGGTCCACGGTGGCCGTCGATCTCCCCGGCGATAATGCGGACCAGGGCTCCGCCGTCGCCCGAGGCGATCAGCGTGACGTCGCCGCCCTCGATAGCCTGGTAGCGAGGCTGGGCGAACTTGTCCTTCTTCGGCAGGTTCACCCACAACTGGACGCCGTGGAAGATTCCGCCGCGCTTCACGGTGTCGACGGGCGGGGTCTCGATATGCAAGATGCCCGATCCCGCCGTCATCCACTGCGTCGCGCCGTCGGTGATCAGGCCGCCGCCTCCGTAGGAATCCTGGTGCGCGAGCTTTCCGTCGATCATGTAGGTGACGGTTTCGAAGCCCCGGTGCGGATGCCAGTCGGTGCCCCGGGGCTCGCCCGGCTGGTAGTCCACCTCACCGATCTGGTCCATATGCACAAACGGGTCCAGCGCGGCGGTGCCGATGCCGGCGAACGCCCGGACAACGGGAAACCCCTCGCCCTCGTAGCCTCGCGGGCCGGACGTGATGGAGCGGACCGGCCGCTCGGTCGCGTCGGCACCGGGGCCAGCCACCCGCGGCAGGGTCAACGTATCGGCGGTTACAGCGGGCATTCCTACCTCCTCTTCGGGAACTCCGATCAAGAACTACCCGGAATAACCGGACCAGAGTCCACTTATTCCCGGTTGTCATAGGATGACCTGATGCTTGCGAGGCTCGCGCGGTGAACGACCCGACACCGGACGCCCCGGAACCCCGAGAGGCGCCGCCCGCTGCCGCCGGCGGGCGATTCGGCGCATCGATCAGAAGTGCCGGCTATTTGCGCAAGTGGTTGTTGCTGGGCATCACGATCGGCGTCATCGCGGGCCTGGGCGCTGTGGTGTTTTATCTGGCGCTGAAGTACACCGGCGAGTTCCTGCTCGGCTATCTCGCCGACTACCACATTCCGACTCCGCTGGGCGAGGGCGGTAGCCGCGGGTCCAGCGGTTTCGCCCGCCCATGGGCCATTCCGCTGGTGACGACGGGCGGGGCGCTGCTCTCGGCCTTCATCGTGGCCAAGTTCGCACCGGAAGCCACCGGTCACGGCACCGACGAGGCCATCGAGGCGGTCCACACCGATCCGCGAGCCATCCGCGGGCGGGCGGTGCTGGTGAAGATGGTGGCCAGCGCGCTGACCATCGGGTCGGGGGGTTCCGGCGGGCGTGAGGGGCCGACGGCGCAGATCTCGGCCGGTTTCTGCTCGTTGCTGACGCGGCGGCTGGGCCTGGCCGACGAGGATGGCCGGATTGCGGTGGCGCTAGGTATCGGCGCGGGCATCGGCGCCATCTTCGCCGCCCCACTGGGCGGAGCGGTGCTGGCGGCGTCGATCAGCTACCGCGACGATTTCGACTATCGCAGCCTGCTGCCCGGCTTCATCACCTCCGGGACCGCGTATGCGGTGCTCGGCGCCTTCCTGGGATTCGACCCGCTGTTCGGCTACATCGACGCCGAATACCGCTTCGAGCGGGCATGGCCGCTGTTGTGGTTCGTCGTGATCGGGCTGATCGCCGCGGCCGTCGGCTACCTCTATGCCCGCACCTTCCACGCCTCCGTGGCGCTCACCCGCCGGCTTCCCGGCGGGCCGGTGATCAAGCCGGCCGTCGGCGGGCTGCTGGTCGGGTTGCTGGGGCTGCTGATCCCGCAAATCCTGAGCAGCGGCTACGGCTGGGCGCAGCTGGCCGCCGACCGCGGATCGCTGATGAGCATCCCGTTGTGGATCATCGTCGTGCTGCCGATCGCCAAGATCATCGCCACCTCGCTATCGATCGGCACCGGCGGTTCGGGCGGGCTGTTCGGGCCCGGCATCGTCATCGGCGCGTTCGTCGGCGCCGCGATCTGGCGGCTGGGGGAGCTCTCCGGGATACCGGGCGTGCCCGATGCCCCGGGAATCTTCGTGGTGGTCGGCATGATGGCGTGTTTCGGCAGCGTGGCGCGGGCACCGCTGGCGATCATGATCATGGTCGCGGAGATGACCGGCTCGTTCTCGGTGGTGCCCGGGGCGATCCTGGCCGTCGGGATCGCCGCATTGCTGATGTCGCGCACCAACGTCACCATCTACGAAGCGCAGCGGTTGAACCGCGAAGCCGCCCAGGCGGAACGAGCGGAACGAGCCGAACGCGCGCGCAAGGCGCCGCCCGGTTAGGACCGCCGCCGTGCGGTGCTGGCGGCGTCACGTTCGGTCGCCGAGCCGTCGTGGGTCAGTTTGCCGCCGGCGTTCTCCAGGTGCGCCCGGACGAACCACTGGAACTTCTCCAGATCCGCGGCGTGCGCGATCAGCATGTCCTGGGTGACGCGGTCGAGTTCCTCGGTCTCGTCGATGGCCTGGCGGATGTCTTCGATCACGCCGGTGTAGACCAGGTCCAGCGCGGCCAGATGTGCCTGCACGCAGTCGCGGCCAACCGAGTAGTCGTCCCAGCTGCGATCCTTGATGATCGCTCCCGGGGTGCCCTGCGGCGACGCGCCCAGGGCGGCGATTCGTTCGGCCACCTCGTCGGCGTAGCCGCGCACCGACTCGACCTGCGGGTCGATCATCTCGTGCACGCCGATGAAGTTGGGCCCCACCACGTTCCAGTGGATGTGCTTGAGCGTCAGATGTAGGTCGTTGTAGGTGCTCAGCTGCTTCTGCAGGAGTTCGGCGAGTCGCGTGCCCTGCTTGTCGGTCAATCCCGGAATGGTGAACTGTGTCATCGATCAGCCCCCTGAAGTTCGCCTACGGTCATGTCCTGGCAGGGATACCCGACGGCGGCGGCCCTCACACGGGGTCTGCGGGCGCTACAGCGAGTGGATTTGCTGCACCGGCAGTCGCGGCCCGCGGCGTGGCTCGTAGGCCAGGCCGCTGGCTTCGAGCAGCCGGACCACCCGATGCCGGTGCGGCCGCATCGGCTCCAGCAGCTCGAGCATGCCGGCGTCGTCGACCGGATAGCCCAGCAGCGTCCAGCCGATCATTTTCGGCATGTGGTAGTCGCCCACCGACACCGCGTCGGGGTCGCCGAAGGCCCGCTGCGCCGTCTCGGCCGCGGTCCACACGCCGACTCCGGGCAGCGACGTCAGGGCCGCGCGCGCCTGCGCGGCGGGCACCGCGGTCAACCGCTCCAGCGACGCCGCCCGCCGTGCGCAGCTCACGACCGTCCGGGCCCGACCCGGGTCGACGTTGGCGCGGTGGAACTCCCAGGACGGGATGTGCCGCCAGGCCTGCGCCGACGGCGGCACCCGCATGCCCTCGGGCGCCGGCCCGGGGGCCGGTGTGCCGTATTTGGTCACCAGCACACGCCACGACCGGAAGGCGTCGGCGCCGGGGACCCGCTGCTCGATGACCGCCGGAATCAACGCCTCCAGCACCTGCCCGGTGCGGCCCAGACGCAGGTGCGGCAGCCGCCGGTGCGCGGCCGCGACCGTCGGCTCACTCGGCAGGAAATCCGCGGCGTCGTCGTCGGCGCCCAGCATCGCCGGCAGCAACTCGAGGAACTGTTCGGCGCCGGGGCCCCACGCCACGCAGTGGGCCGAGTCGGCGGCCGCCCGGCTGATCCGCGCCGTAACCGGCCCGCTGGCCAGCAGGCTGGTGCGCCAGATCGTGCCGTCACCGGGGATGCGAAAGCAGGGATCGCCGCGGCCGCGGCGCAATGGCGCCAGGGTGTGGCCGAAGCCCGCCGCGCCGGGGAAGGTGACTGTGCGTGCGCTGATCACCTGAGCCTGCCACGACTCCGGCGTGCGAACCGCGAGCGGGGCCTCGATTGACCGCTATCGCCCTGCCGGGACAGGATGGCGATGTGATGACGCCGTTCGACGACCCACAGGCCGAACTGGCATGGATGTTCATGCAGAGCATGTCCGAGGGCGGAGACCTCGACGAGGGCTTCGCCTTGCTCAGCGACGACTTCAGCTACTGGAGCATCGCCACGCGTTCGGCGATCGATAAGGCGACGCTGCGCCGCGCGGTGGAGCGCCGCAAAAAGAAGTTCGAGGTCAACATCGAACTGGTGCGATGCGTCAACGAAGGCGAGACGGTTGTCATCGAGGGCGAGGTCGACGGCGTCACCGCCGACGGCACCCGCTACGACAGCCCGTTCGTTTGCATCTTCGAATGCCACGACGGCCAGATCGTGTCGCTGCGCGAATATAGCGATACCCAGTCGTTGGCAAAGGTGTTTCCCTGAGCGGGTGCTACGCCGGCTCGACGCTGATGTCGGCCTTGTCGGGATAGAACGCGACGTGCCCGGCTATCGCGGCCACCGCGGGATAGGGCTGTTCGTAGGTCCAGATCGCATCCGCCACGGTGTCGCCGGCCGAGGTGGCCACGCTGTAATAGCTGGCCTGTCCCTTGAACGGGCAGTAGCTGTGCGTGTCGGTGCGGGTCAGCCTTTCCTGGGCGACGTCAGCCAGCGGAATATAGTGCACCGCAGGCAAAGTGGCCTCCCGCAATTCCAGCGCCGCGGTCGTGTCCGCGATGAGTTCACCGTGGATGCGGACCTGTACCCGGCCGGTGGCCGGTTCGATGGTGATGGGATGCCCTGCGCTGGGTTCTGAGACTTTCGGGTGGCTCATGAGGTTTTCAACGCCGGCCGGCGATCAACATTCCCGACCGAACGCGTAGCGGTGATACTGCGACATGTTGGCCAGTGCCGGAACCCGCGACATCAGCCGGCCCAGCACCCGGTAGGCGCGCGGCAGCCGCGCGAAGGTGTCCGATTCGAACCAGCGAACCCAGGCCAGCAGCCGGGTGCCGGGCACCGCCCGCAGGATGTCGTCGGGCCCGTCGATACCCCAGCGCAGCGTCGATCCGGATCGGCGCACCACGGTGTTCATCCACTGCGACTTGATGCCCAGCCGGTTGAACGCGTCGAACTGCAACTCACCGGAGGGAAACCGGTCGACCACGCGTCGCAGTAACCCAACCCCGTCCGGTTCGCTCAGGTACATGGTCAGTCCCTCGCCGATCATCAGCGCGGGCCAGTCGTTCGGAATGTCGGCGAGCCAGGCCGGATCGGTGACCGACGCGGCGACGACGTGGTGGCGGGCCGCCGTGGGGTACAGCTGGGTGAACAGCGCGGCGACCTCGGGGTGGTCGACGTCGTACCACTGCACCGCCGGGCCCGGCTGCAGCCGGAAATATCGACCGTCCAGCCCGCACCCGAGGTGCAGCACGACGGCTGCGGGATGCAGGGCCAGGAATTGCCGGACCCAGCTGTCCAAGTGCGCCGTCCGCGTCGTCACCGCCGCGCAGTTGCGTGCGGTGATGGAGGTTTGTGACCAGTCGTAGTCGATACGCTCGACGACCTCCTTGGCATAGCGATCGCCCAGGATCGGATGCGGCCGGTCGGCGTCGAGCGCCTTGGCGTACAGGGTCGCCAGCATGGTCTGCGGCGGCCCGGTGAGGTCAACGGCGACTTTGTCCATCTGTCTGGGGCTTTGAGGAGTCTGGCTATTCGGATGACGCGGTCTTGGTGTTCGGCCCGACCGCGCGCATCGCGGCCCAGAATCGGGCGGCCTGGCGAATCGATTCCTCGACCGGACGCGGCTGCCAGCCCAACTCGCGAACCGCCTTGCCGTGATCGAGTTCTGCCTCGGCGCGCATCATCCGCACCGACTGCAGGCTCAGTTCGGCATCTTTGCCGGTGAGCCGGGCCCGCAGGCTGCCCAGCGCGCCCAGCGCATACAGCACCGCCACCGGGATCGAGCGTCGCGGTGGCGGCACACCGGCCTCGTCGGCGGCGATCCGCACCACCTCGGTCAACGCGATCATTCTTTCGGAGACCAGGTAGCGCTCGCCGTTGCGGCCGCGCTCGGCCGCCAGGATCATCGCTTCGGCGGCGTCGTCGACACCCACGGCTTCCAGTTGGATCCCGGTCATCAGGAAGGGCAACTTGCCGAAAACCGCGCCGGCGATGAATGCGCCGTGGGGTGTGCGTCCCCAGTCGCCGCTGCCGTAGGTCGTCGAGACGCACAGCGCGACGGCAGGCAGTCCTGCCTCCGACACGTACCGCATCACCAGGTTTTCGGCCTGCACCCGGGACTGGACGTAGGGGCTGACCCGGTGGACATCGACGACGTCGTCCTCGGTCGCCACGTGCCCATGGCGGCGGCCCACCGTGGCATAGGTGCTGGTGAAGACGAACCTGTGCAGGCCCGCGGCGATCGGCTTTTCGACGGCCACATCCAAGACGTTGCGCAGGCCTTCGACGTTGGTGCGAAACAGCGGTGACGGATCGCGCAACCAGGCGCGGGTGTCGACCACGCAGTAGTAGACGTCGTCGCAGCCGCCCATCGCCTCGCGCAGCACCGCGGTGTCGAAGACGTCGCCGTGAAATCGGGTGACCTCCAGGTCGTCGATCGACCGGGTAGTGGCGGTGGGGCGCACCATCGCCCGCACCTGCTCGCCGGCCTCGACGAGTCGGCGGGTCACATGTGACCCCAGGAAGCCGTTGGCTCCGATAACCAGTTTGGGCTTGGGCTTGGTGCTCATTGGGGTCCCCCGTACCGTTGCATCCACTGCGCCGCGTCCTCGTCCAGGGTTCCCAGCGCTTGCGCCTTGCGGCACCACGTCAGTCCCGCCTTCAAGAAGCGCAGCGGGTTGTAGATGTCTTCCTGGCGGCACCATTGGCCGTCGCCGGCGTAGGTGATGATCGAGATGTTCGTCGCGCTGACCACGCTGCCGTCACCGGGGTCGCGCATCGGGTTGTCCAGCTCCATGATGATGCGGCCGGTGGACTCGTCGATCACCGACCACAACGACGGAAACGCCACCATGTGACTGCCGGGGAAGGTCGACATCGTTTCCTGAATCCAGGCGCGCACCTGCTCGCGGCCGTGCATTGTGCCCGCGGCATGCTCGATGTATTCGACGTCCGGCGTGTACTGGGCGACCCAGCCGTCCCAGTCGCGGGTCTGCGCCGCGCGGGCGACGGTCTGCTCGAATTCGCCGAATGCCGCGGCCAATTCGTCGCGGCTGAACACCGGGCCGGTCACGTTAGCTCCTCAGGACGGCCCGGCGGCTGCCGTCCGTGTGTTTCGGTCGATAAGGCGAGATGGGGCGAGATGAGGCGAATCGTACGACGTCCGAGGTCGGCGAACTCGACGCGCACCGCGGGTGCGGCCGTCAGCCGCGGCTGACCATCCGCAGCCGCCAGCTCAGGGCACCCGTCCACAGCGCGCCGAAGACGAGCAGTATGCCCATGGCCGAGAGCCACCAGCTCGGCGAATGCGTCCAAAGCTCGTGCGGAGTGCCCGGCAGACCGATCGCGCCCAGGTCCATGGTGGACGCCGAAGCGGCAAAGCCCCATCGCGATGGCACCAGCCAGGAGAGCTGGTTGAGGCCGACGCGGTGGGCTAGCGGGAACATGCCGCCCGCGAACACGACCGCCACCAGGCTCGCCAGCAGGAACAGCGCCGGGAGCTCCCGCCGGTGCTCGGCCAGCGCGGATAGCGTCAGGCCGGCGACGGCCGAGACGACGGCCGTCGCCGCCAACGTCAGGTACAGCTCGACGAAGGGGTGATCGGGCAACACGGTTCCCCGGGCGGGGGCGGTCTTCCCCACCGCGACGATGGCTGTCAACGCAGCGGTCTGGACGACCGCGACGAGGCCGAAAACGAGGACCTTAGCGGCCACATACGCGGGCACCGCTAACCCGACGGAGTGCTCGCGGCGGAAGATACCCCGCTCGACAACCAGGTCGCGAATGGTCGACGCGACGCCCATCACGACCGCACCGCTGTTGAGCACCACCAGGAGCTGCCCAACTTCATACGGGTCGTCCCGGTGCGGTACCGACAGCGACAGCGCCCCGAAGACCACCGGCAAGACCGCCATCGCGACGAGGTAGCCGCGGTCGGCGGCGATCAGCCGCACCTGACGGCGGATCAGCATGGAGGTTTGGCGCCACAGGCTGGTCCGGCTGCCGCGTTCGGGCGCCTCGCCGGGAGTTTCCGGCGGCTGTTCGGGTGTGTCGCCTTGCTGGTCGGTCGGGGCGGCGTCGCCTCCGCCGTCGGCGCCTCCCGGCGGAAAGGCGTGCGACCAGCGGGCTTTGCTCACCGCCTGCTCGATGTCCGCCGGTGGCCCGGCGAAGGCGACCTCGCCGGAGGCGAGCAGCAACACCTGGTCGCACAGGTTCAGTGCGGCCAGCGAGTGGGTCGCCACCACGACGACGCGGCCGGCATCGGCGAGTCGGCGCGCCGTCGTCATCACCTGACGGTCCAACCCGCGATCCGGCTTGCCGCTCGGCTCCTCGAATACCACCAGCGACGGCCCGGTGAGCAATTCGATCGCCACCGACACGCGCTTGCGCTCGCCGGCGGAAAGGTTGCCGGCCTTGACCGCACGCTGGGCGCCGAGGTTGGCCTCGTCGATGACCCGGTTGACCGCCGCACGGCGTTCCGCGGCCGAGGTGTCCGGCGGCAACCGCAGCTCGGCGGCGTAGCCCAAAATCTGCTCGACAGCGAGCTGATGGTGCATGACGTCGTGGTGCGGCACCACCGCGATGCGTGACCGCATCGAGGGGTCGTCGGCATGCAGATTGTGGCCGTCGCAGGTCACCAGGCCGGACGTGGGCCGGGCCGCCCCGCTCAGCAGCGCGATCAAGCTTGATTTGCCGGCGCCCGGCGGGCCGATGACCGCGGTCAGCGTGCCCGGACGAGCGGTGAAGCAGACATCGGTCAGCAGCTGATGGCCGTCAACGACGAGGCCGAGCCCGTCAGCCGTCACATCGCCGCCCGCCGCAGTCGGGCGGCGCACCAACGTGGTGTCGCTACCGCTGCCTTTGTCCCGAATCTCCCAACCGAGGGTTCGCTCCGGCTCGTCGACGTCGGCCGGCCGCTCGGCGTCCTGCTGATTCGCCGGTTTCGGTCGGGCCGGCGTGTGCGGGTCGCGTAACCAGGTGCGCAGCCTGCCGATGAGCCGTCGGGCCGGGTTGTGGTCGCTTTCCGGTGACTTTGCCGGCGTCGGTGCTAATTGCCGCAGATGTTCGGTGGATTCGTCGGAGCCCGGCTCGGCGGGAGGCTCGACGGTCGCCGCGTCGCGTTCGGCCAGTTCGCCAGTCGGATTCACCATCGGGGCATCGACCGCCGGGGCTGGGTCGGCGGGCGGCGGCTCACAGGACTCCGGCTGGGGGCGCTGAAGCCGGATCGCCGGAAACCCGGGCAGCGTCGGTGCTTGAGTCGGCGGCGGATTCGGCGGGACCGGCGGCGGCTCGGGCTGCCGACCCGGCGCTGCGGACGACGGCAGAGCCGGGCCGACCCAGGCGCCCGGTACCGCCGCGCCGGGCGGGACGCCGACCTGGAAGACCAGCCGTGGCCCCCGCTGCGGATCACCGGCGGTGATGTGCTGACCACTACGGATGATCGCCGCGGACACCCGCACGCCGTCCAGATAGGTGCCGTTTCGGCTGCGGTCGATCACCGCCCAGTGGCCGCCGTCGAACCGCAGCACGAAGTGCTCGCGGGAGACCCAGGTACTGTCCGGCCCGTCGAGGCAGATGTCCGACCGGATGTCGCGACCGACAATGATGTCGCGGCCGGGGGCAAAGGTGTACATCGTCGTGCCGACCCACACGGTCAACGGCACCGCGCACGTCGTGGTTCGCATGACTGCCACCTTCCGTCGTCTTCCGTCGCCGAACATGCTGCCTTGATGCAAGGATCGCCCGTTATCTACCCGCCGACCGGCCGTCACAACCGCATCCAGCGCCATGAGGCGCTGCCGGTTCGGACCGGGCCGCCACGTTAATGACCGCGCATTTGCGGGTAGCCCAGACCGAGCAGCCACCCTGTGTCCATCAACCGACGAACAGTCAGGAGAGACTCATCGTGCTTTGCCCTAGCATGACGTCCCGGGTGTCGCGCCGCGTTGCCGACTCGGCGGCAGACGGGCGGATCTCATTGTTCCCGTGCGTGTTTGACGCCAAGGCATAGCCCGGACAAAGTCCCGAAGTGCTGCGTCGCGACCCCAACCTCGGCTTGCCGACCGGCGGTATCTTCCCCGGATTGGCCCGCCTGGTGGTGCGCCGGCCGCTGCTCGTCATCGGTTTCTGGGTCGCGCTGGCAGCCGCGCTGTCCCTGACGTTGCCGCCCCTGACGCAGGTGGTCCGCGAGCACACCGTGGAGATCCTGCCCGAGGACGCGCCCGTGATGGTCACCGCCAAGCAGATGGCCGAGGCGTTT
This sequence comes from Mycobacterium persicum, assembly GCF_002086675.1. Lineage (GTDB taxonomy): Bacteria > Actinomycetota > Actinomycetes > Mycobacteriales > Mycobacteriaceae > Mycobacterium > Mycobacterium persicum. Next base: position 6,365 of record NZ_MVIF01000080.1, on the reverse strand, counting down.
CACGAACCGGGATCGCAAAACGTCGCCGTGGTGGTGCTCACCGACGAGCACGGGCTGAGCCAGGCCGACGAAGAGGTCTACCGCACACTGGTCGACCGGCTGCGCCACGACACTCGCGACGTCGTCGCGGTACAGGATTTCATCAGCGCACCTGCGCTGCGCGAAGTCGTGGAGAGCAAGGACCACAAAGCGTGGTTCATCCCGGTCAGCATCGCCGGCGAACTGGGCTCGCCGCAGTCCACCGCGGCCTACACCCGGGTGGCCGACATGGTCAAGCACACCGTGGCGGGGTCCTCGCTGACCGCGAACCTGACCGGGCTCCCGGCCACCATCGCCGACATGTCCGCGATCGGGCAGCGCGATCTGCAGGTGATCGAGACGGCGACCATCGTCATGGTGCTGTTGATCCTGCTGGTGGTCTACCGCAACCCCGGCACCATGTTGCTGCCGTTGCTGACGATCGGCTTGTCACTGGTGACGGCTCAACAAGTCGTCGCCGGCCTGGCCCGGGTCGGGTTGGGCATCTCGGATCAGACCGTGGTGTTCATGACCGCGATGATGATCGGCGCCGGCACCGATTACGCGGTGTTCCTGATCAGCCGCTACCACGAATGCCTGCGCCGCGGAATGGATTCCGACCGGGCCGTTGCCCGCGGCCTGACGTCCATCGGCAAAGTGATCGCGGCCTCCGCGGCGACCGTCGCGGTCACCTTCGTCTGCATGACGTTCACCCGCCTGGGGGTGTTCTCCACGGTCGGGCCCGCCTTGGCGGTGTCGATCGCGATCGCATTCCTGGCCGCGGTCACCCTGCTGCCGGCCGTCATGGTGCTCGCCGGGCGGCGCGGGTGGATCGCACCGAGACGAGACCTCACCAGCCGGTTGTGGCGGCGCTCGGGAGTGCACATCGTCCGGCGCCCGATCGCACACCTGACGGCCAGCCTGGTGGTGCTGATCGCGCTGGCCAGCTGCGCGGCCCTGGTGCGCTACACCTACGACGCACGCGCCGCGTTGCCGTCCGGCGTGGAAAGCAACGTCGGGTATGAAGCGATGAACCGCCACTTCTCGCCGAGTTCGACCATCCCGCAATACATTTACGTCCACTCACCGCACGATCTGCGCAATCCGCAGGCCCTGGCCGACCTCGAGCAAATGGCCCAGCGGGTCAGCCAGCTGCCCGACATCGCCATGGTCCGCGGTATCACGCGGCCCAAGGGTGCACCACTCGAGGAAGCCAAGCTCAGCTATCAGGCCGGCGAGGTCGGCGGGAAGCTGTCGGATGCGTCGAAACAGATCGCCGGCGCCAACGGCGACCTGGACGCGCTGACCACCGGCTCCCGCAAGCTCGCCGACGCCCTGGCCGCGATCACCGGCCAGGTCAACCAGGCGATCGCGGTGATCAACGGTCTGGTCGGCGAGGTGTCGCGGGTGCAGAACCAAGTCAACGCCAGCGAGACACTTCAGCAGATCCAGCAACTGGCCGCGAGCCTGCGCAGCAACGCCGGCAGCCTCGAGGAGGTGTTCAACATGGCTGGCCCGGTGCTGGCCGGGCTCAACGCCAGCCCGGTCTGCACCACCGATCCCGCCTGCGCCACTGCCCGGGACCAACTACAACTGCTCGTCAATGCCCGCAATGCCGGCGCGTTCGACCAGATCGCCGACGTCGCCCGGCAGCTGCAGGCCACCCCGGATGTGCAGAATCTGATCGGCACGCTGCAGGCCATGCGAGCGTCGCTGAACCAGGCGGTCCAGACGATTCGGTCCCTGGGCCTGGGCAACCCCGGTGGGTTGCAGCAGAAACTGGCCGAAATGCAGCAAGGCGCCAACGCGTTGGCCGACGGAAGCCAGCGGGTGGCCGACGGCGTGCAGCAACTGACCGAGCAGACCAGACAGATGGGCCGCGGCCTCTCCGACGCCGCCGCATTGCTGCTGTCGATGAAGCTCAACGCCTCGAAACCCGGCATGTCCGGCTTCTACATCCCGCCGGAAGCGATGAACGACGCCCGATTCAAAGACCTGGCATCGATCTTCGTGTCCCCGGACGGGCACGCGGTGCGCTACCTGGTCCAGTCGAAACTGGATCCGTTCAGCACCGCGGCCTTCGACCAGGACAAGGCGATCGTCGACGCCGCTCGCAGCGCCCAGCCCAATACGTCACTGGCCGATGCGTCGATCGCGATGTCCGGCACCACCCCGACGTATGCCCAGATGCGCGACTACTACAACCACGACATCCGGTTCATCATCGTGGTGACCATCGCCGTGGTGCTGTTCATCTTGATCATGCTGCTACGGGCGGTCATTGCGCCGCTGTATTTGGTTGCCTCCGTGGTTGTTTCGTATCTGTCGGCGCTGGGCGTCGGGGTGATCGCATTCCAGCTCATCGGTGGCCAGCCTCTGGGGTGGAGCGTCCCGGGGATGGCGTTCATCGTGTTGGTCGCCGTCGGCGCGGATTACAACATGCTGTTGGTGTCGCGGATCCGCGACGAGTCCCCCAACGGCATCCGCTCCGGGGTCATCCGCACCGTCGGCACGACGGGAGGCGTGATCACCTCCGCCGGGATCATCTTCGCCGCGTCGATGTTCGGCATGCTGTTCGCCAGCATCAGCACCATGGTCCAGGCAGGCTTCATCATCGGCGTCGGCTTGCTGCTGGACACCTTCCTGGTCCGCACGATCACCGTGCCCTCACTTGCGGTGTTGGTCGGTAACGCCAACTGGTGGCCCTCCAGGCGGTTGGCAACCAGGCGACCGGTACGGGCGCCGCAGCCTGCCCGTGTCCCGGCGGAGCTGTCGCGTCCGAGCAGTGAACCCGATATCCAACCGTCCGAACGGGCCGCCGCGGCCGAACTGGAGCCGGTCCATGCCGGGCCATCCGGCAGCGGCGATCATGGAGCCGGCGGCATCGACCCCGACTGCGTGGTCTGGCTCTGGGCGATGTCGGCCAGCCGCAACTAACCTCGGATCGAGGGCCCTTGACGACCCCACCGAAGGAGAGACTGCAATGACGACAAACACGGCAATCCTGGCCGGCGGATGCTTCTGGGGCATGCAGGACCTGATCCGCCGCCAGCCCGGTGTCACCTCGACCCGCGTCGGCTACAGCGGCGGCGAGACCCCCAATGCCACCTATCGCAACCACGGCAACCACGCCGAGGCCGTCGAAATCGTCTACGATCCGGCGGTCACCGACTATCGCACCCTGCTGGAATTCTTCTTCCAGATCCACGATCCGACCACCAGGAACCGGCAGGGTAACGACGTCGGGACCAGCTACCGGTCGGCCATCTTCTACCTGGACGACGAGCAGCGGCGAATCGCGTTGGACACCATTGCCGATGTCGAGGCCTCGGGCCTGTGGCCGGGCAAAGTGGTGACCGAAGTCAGCCCGGCCGGAGCATTCTGGGAAGCCGAACCCGAGCACCAGGATTACCTGCAGCGCTACCCCTACGGATACACCTGCCACTACATCCGCCCGGGCTGGAAACTGCCGCGCCGGGCGTCAGCAAACCCATAAGCGCCAGCCGCTAGCGGGTACGCACCACGATTCGTCCGCCGTCCTTGGGAATGTAAGCGACGCCGCGGCAGCGCCACTTCTCGTCGGGCGCCGTCGTCGTCTCGATGACGAAGTGGCGCAACACCGTTCGCAGCACCACATCCATCTCCATGTTGGCGAACGCCGCGCCCACACAGCGGCGGGTGCCGCCGCCGAACGGGATCCAGGCGAACGCCGACGGCTTGCTTGCGATGTAGCGCTGCGGGTCGAAGCGCTGCGGGTCGGGGAATACGTCGGAGTTGTCGTGAATTTGGCCGATGTTGATGATGATCGAATCGCCGCGCGGGATCGACCACTCGCCCAGGCGATAAACGTCGGAATAAACGTGCCGGGCCGCGAAATCGATGACGGTCCTGGCCCGCTGGACTTCCAGGATGGTCGCCTGGCGCAGCTCGTCACCGCCCGCGTCGGCCTCCGCCACCAAGGCGGCCAGGAGCTGCGGGTGCCGGGTCAGCCGCTCGAACGCCCAGGCCAGCGTGGCCGCGGTGGTCTCGTGTCCGGCGGCCAGCAGGGTGAGCAGCTCATCACCAATGTCCTTGCGGGACATGACAGAACCGTCTTCATAGGTGCTGCGTAACATCAATGCCAGCACGTCGGTCCGATCGGCGAAGTCCGGGTCGGACCGCTCGCGGTCGATCAGCTTGTCGACGACGGCGTCGTACTGCCGCCGGTACTCGGCCAGCCGGCCCCACGGGCTGTACCGGCCATAGTTGCGTTTCGGTTTGGGCATCGCGGCCAGCCGCGAGCCCAGCGTGACCCACGGCGGAATCAGCCGGCGCAGCTCGTCGAGTTCGGCCCCGTCGGCCCCGAACACCGCACGCAGGATGGCGTTGAGGGTGATGTGCATCATCGACGGCAGGGTCGCGAACGGCTCGCCCTGCGGCCATCGAGCCGTCTCGCGCAGCGTCTCTTCCTCGATGATGGCCTCGTATTTCTTGATGCTCTTGCCGTGAAACGGTGGCGCCAACAGGCGTCGCCGCCGGCGATGGTCGTCGCCTTCGAGCGCGAACACCGAACCGGAGCCGAACAGTCGGCTCAGATTGGGCTGGATGTTGCCCAATTCGTCGGGGCTGGTGGTGAACACCTGCCTTGCCAGCTGCGGATCACCGACCACCACGACCCGCCCGTAGATGGGGATGTTCAGGGTGAAGACATTGCCGAAGCGGCGCGCCAACCGTCGCATCATGCCGCGGCGCGTGATCGCAAAGACCAGGCCTTGGGCCAGGCTTGGAATCCGCGGCGCCGGCGGCAACGTGATTTCGGGTGGTGCCGCCGCATCGGCGATTGCGTGGCTCATCGACATGGGCTCCCAACATCTGCCCCGGCTGCTCGGTCGTGAACACGGGGATGGTACCGCGGTGTACCGCAGGCTTATCCTAGGCACGGTACTCTTTGGTACCAAGGCTGACAAGGTCCGCACCGATCCGGGTAAGGAGGCGCGTTGGTGACCGCAGTGGCCGGCAATACCGCGCCGGCCGACATCGACCCCTTTCGGCTTCGCCTGTTCGACGGCCTGGCCGCAGCGATCGGTGAACGCGGCTACCGGGCGACCACCGTCGCCGACGTCGTGCGCCACGCGCGGACCTCGAAACGCACCTTCTACGACCAGTTCGCCAGCAAGGAGCAGTGCTTCCTGGAGCTGCTGCGGGCCGACGTCGAGAAGCTCGGCGAGAAGATCTCGGCCGCGGTCAACCCCGACGCCGACTGGCATCAGCAGATTCGCCAGGCGGTCGAGGCCTACGTCGGGCACATCGAATCCCGGCCGGCCATCACCTTGAGCTGGATCCGCGAGCTCCCGTCGCTGGGCGCCATCGCGCGGCCCGTCCAACGCCGCGGATTACAGCTGCTGTCCACCCTGCTGATCGACCTCAGTGCCAGCCCGGGGTTTCGGCGCGCGGGCCTACCCCCGCTGACCGTGCCGTTGTCGGTCATCCTGCTGGGCGGACTGCGCGAGCTGACCGCACTTGCCGTGGAGGACGGGCGGCCGGTCCGCGACGTCGTCGAACCAGCGGTCGATGCGTCGATAGCACTCCTGGGCCCTCGTTCCTGAGCGGGCCGACTACGCTCGTCGCACACCCGGTGATTTGTGGAAAGGACTGCGATGCGGCTATCGACCCGGAACCAGCTCAAGGGCACCATCACCGAGGTCGACCTCGGCAGCGTGATGGCGATCGTCAAGGTCAAACTCGACGGCGGCGACCAGATCGTCACCTCGTCGGTCACCAAGGACGCGGCAGTGGAACTCGGCCTGAAGGCCGGCCAGCCCGCGACGGTGTTCATCAAGTCGACCGAGGTCACGATCGGCGTCGAGTGACCGTGGCCACCATGCGCGCGGAACGCTTCTATGCCAACACTAAAAAGGTTGTGCTGGAAGACGTTCCGATACCCGAGCCCGGTGCGGGCGAGGTCTTGGTCAAGGTTGCCTTCTGTGGGATCTGCCATTCGGACCTGAGCCTGATCAACGGAACGTTCCCGACCCAGAAACCGGTGGTGACCCAGGGCCACGAGGCCTCGGGCACCATCGCGAAGCTGGGCCCCGACGTGACCGGCTGGGCAGCGGGGGACCGGGTGGTGGTCGCCGCCGGCCGGCCCTGCCAAAGCTGCCCCAACTGCCGCCGCGGCGATGTCGTCAACTGCCTGAGCATCCAGTTGATGGCTTTCGCCTACGACGGCGCGTGGGCCGAATACACCGTGGCGCAGGCCGCCGGCCTGACCCGGGTACCGGACAACGTTGCGCTGGAGCAGGCCGCGATCCTGGCCGACGCGGTGTCGACGCCGTTCGGCGCCGTCGTCCGAACTGGAAAGGTGGGGG
>NZ_MVIF01000007.1 GCF_002086675.1 Mycobacterium persicum | reverse complement strand
GTCCGCCGATGGGCATGGGGGGCAGCGGCGGTTTCGGTGGCGGCGGTGGCGTCGCTACCGACGGTGCCGGCGGGGTCGCTGCGGCCGGGGCAAACGGCTGCGACCAGTCGATCGGCGTCGCCGGAGTGTCGCCATTGGGTTTGGCGGGCGGTGGATACGGCGAACTCGCATCGAAGTACGATTCCGTGTGCTCTTCTTCTGGTGGCTCCGAACCTTCAGCGGGCCGAAAGAGTTTGTCATAGTCGGCCGGCATGAGAACCTCTCAGAAGTTCGCCAATAATAGGACAAAGCACGAGAAGGGGCGAGATCCCCAAAAGGGTTGAACTCGCCCGATCTCGTGCTTCGGTATTGTACGCGAATAGGGTGTTACCTATGCGAACATCCCCGTTACGTTGCCCTCGGTCGAGGCCATGGCCTGACCGGCTTCGCTGATCGTGCGCGAGAGGTTCTGCAGCGCGTTGTTCAGCTCCTGCGCGGTGGCGTCCCACTTCTGCTGGACACCCTGGTAGGCCTCCGAACCGCTACCGCCCCAGGCCGCAGCCAGTTTGGTCAAAGACTGCTTGCCTTCGTCGAGAAGGGAATGAATGCTGGTGACATTCCCCTGAATTGCGCTGGCCGCGGCCTCGATGCCCGCGAAATTCCACTGCTGCTCTGTCATGTCCTATTGCTCCGTTTCTTTGTGGTAATTGGGGGTCAGAAGCCCATTTGTGAGGACAGCGCCTGCTGCTGCTCCTCGTCGGCCTTCGAGTATTGGACGCCGGCCTGACGAATGTTCGTCGAAATTTCCTCGAGCTCAGCCTTTTGTTTGTTGGCCGCCTCTTGGAAGCGCACCACCGCGGCCTGGGCCGCCGTGCCCGCCGCACCACGCCATTGGGCCTGCAGCGAAGCAGCGGTTGACTCGACCTGGTCGATCTGCGTCTTCAGGTCACCGGAGATCCGCTCGAAGTTACCTGCCTCCTGCGCGAGGGTAGCGGCATCGGTCTTCATCTCTGCCATGCTGGACTACTTTCTCTCTTTCTTTTCCTCGCCAAAATGTTGGCAAGTCTTCCGGCCCGGGTGGCCGGGAAGTCTGTTGTCTGCGGCGACGGTCACCAGTCGTCCTCGTCGTCCCAGTCGTCTTCGTCTGCGTCGTTGCGCTCCTGGGTGAGCGTGGCCGGTGCGGCCATTCCCGGTCGGGAAGAACCGCCGGTTTGTGCTCCCTGCCCCATCGCGCCCGCGCCGACCGGGGCCGCTCCGCTGGTCGCTGAGGACCCCGCAGCGGCGGCCGGTTGCACGGCCGGGCCGACAGGCTTATCGAGTAGCTCGCTCATGAGCGGGGTGCGGGCCAACGTCCCGCCGGCGCCGGGCAGCGCTTCCCCGCGTAGCAAACCTGCACCCATACTGGCGCCGGATCCGCCGGCCAGCGGATGGTTGGACAGCGGACTGGTGCCGACCAAGCCCATCTGCAAAGCCTCGTCGTCGGCCGGATTGCTGCCGGCCATGCCGCCGGTCTGGCTGAACATCGACGTCAACTGTTGCATCGGCTGGGTCAGCTGCTGCATGGGCCCGCTCGCCTCGGCGAGCTGGCCCGCCGTCGCCTGAAGCTGGCTGGCCGGTACGCCGGTGACCTGTGACGCCATATCGAAGACCGGGCTCGCCACCATGCTCTGGCCGCTCATGCCCGGGTCGAGGATCGCGGTCATCGGCTCGAGCTTTTCGAAGAGCGTGTTAGCCAGGGTCTCGGCCTGGTAGACGTCCATCGCCAGGGCGGCCTGAGTCCACATGCGGATGAAGTAGTCCATCTCATTGAAGGCGATAGGCACGGTGTTGATGCCGAAGAAATTGGTCGCCATCAGAATCGCGGTGGTGATGTGGTTGGCCGCGATCTCGGCCAGCGACGGCGTGGTCGCCATCGCCTGCGTGTATGCGGCCGCCTGCGCCGTGGCCTGTAGGCCCCGCGTTTTGGCCTGCGTTGAGGCGGTCTGCAGCCAGGTCACCATCGGCAGGGCAGCCGCGATCGCCTTGTCGCTGCCTCCGCCCGTCCACGCTTCACCCAGCGAGTTCAAGCGAGCAGTCAATTCGACGGCCTGAGCATCCAAGGCGGCCGCGAACGCTGCCCAGCCCGTGGCTGCGGCCAGCATCGGAGCCGGGCCCGCGCCGGCCATCAGCCGCGCGGTGTTCAACTCCGGCGGCATTGCGTGCCACCACATGGCGATCACTCCTTTTGGTTGCGCTGTCTCTGTCGGTTGGTTGACCTGTTAGGCGATGACGCCGGCGGCGCCGTCGTCCACTTGCGAATAAGTCCGGGCGATGTCCTGGACCGCGTCTCCGGCCCGTTGCAGTTCGGCCTGGGCCGAGCTGTTGGAAGCCAGCATCTGCGCGCCCGCGGAGGCGAACGCCGCGGCCGCCTGGGCCGAGACCTCGTCGGCGCCCGCGGGCACCAGCCCGGTCACCGACATCACCGCCGTCGCACCCGCTGCCACACCACCGAGCGCGTTATCGCTCACTTGCCCGCCAATGTCGGCAGCGGCGGCGGCGTGTGACATTTCTTCCATTTGCCGATTTCTTCTCCTGGTATTTACCGTCTAGCCGTTAAACCGTTTAGTTATAGCCGGAAACAAACCCCGACGAAGAGCACCGCGCTGGGCTCCGATTACCGCGGTCTCGGGACCTCCTCGCCGCGATTGAAATAATCTTAACCGGGGGTTGGGGGTGCTGCGAACACTTCTTCTGGAGGCTCGATGTAGGGGGCCTGGATGACCTCTTTGCCTTCCGGTGAGACCAGAAATGCCTGGCCAGGGGGCCTCCGCTTGACCTTGAACTCGCTCGACGGGAATTCCTGCTTCTCGCCCGAAAGGAACATTGTGGGGGCGCCCGACCCGAATGCCGCGCCCACGAACTTGTCCATGGTCGCCTTGTATGCCTGGCTCATCTGGCAGGTCACAATGATGTGCAGCCCGATATCTGTCGCAGCCGGCAATAACGGTGCCAGTGGTGCCATTGGGGGCATGCCGCCGGCGGCACCGACAATCATGTGCCAATCATCGACCAGGAGTACGACATCGAATCCGCTCCACCACGAACGCGAGCGCAATTGTGCCGTCGTCAGGTCGGTGGGCGGCAGCCGCTTCTTCAAGTTGACTGCCAGGGCCTTGACCGCCTCGTCCAGACTTGCGCTGTTGCGGTTGATCGCACCGGCGGAAAGCAGGTGGCTGTCGGGCACCGCGTCAAGCAGGCCCGAGCGGTAGTCCGCGAGCATGAACCGCACCTGATCGGGACTGTTGCGGGCACAGATCGCTCGGGCGATGGCGTGGGCAATGGTGGTCTTGCCGGACTTGGCCGCACCGAAGATCAACAGGTGCGGGTTCGAGTGCATGTGCGCGTGGGCCACCGACAGATCCGTCTCGCGCAATCCGATCGGGATCTCCCAGCGAGTGCGGTAATCGGACTCCGGCCCGGGCGGGTTCGGGTCGAGCTCGTACAGGTGAATCCGCTCGGGCAGGACCCGGACCGGCGGCGCCTGGTCGGTGTGCTGGGCCGCGATCTGCGCGACCCCCGCGGTCATCGCCTCCACCAGGTTGTCGGTGCTGTGCACGCCGTCCAACCTGGGCGCCCCGATCATCAAGTGGTGCTTTTCCATCGACACCGCCCGGCCCGGACGATTCGCCGGGATCTCCCGGGCAATCCGGTCGATCTGGGTTTCGTTAACGTCGCCGAGCCGGAACTCGATCTTGGTGCCCAGGTAGTCACGGACCCGTGACTTCAGCTCCGTCCACCGCGGCGTCGAGATGATCACGTGCACACCGAACGACAACCCCTGCGCGGCCAAGTCCTGGACCTGCAATTCCAGGTCGGGAAACTCGCTGACGAACGCCGGCCACCCGTCGATGATGAGAAATACGTCACCATAGGGGTCGGCCGCGACGGGCTGGTTCGGATCGTCACGCAACTGTCGGTACATGGCGATAGAACCCACCCGGTGTTCCTTGAAGGTGGCTTCTCGTTGCCGCAGCACGGATTGCATCTCGGCGACCACCCGGTTGACCTTGTCGGGCTCGGAGCGGCTGGCCACCCCGCCGACGTGCGGCAGGTTTTCCAGGTAGATCAGACCGCCGCCGCCGAGGTCGATGCAATAGAACTGGACATTGCGCGGTGAGTGGGTGGCAGCCGCCGACATCACCAGCGTCTGCAGCAGGGTGGACTTCCCGGTCTGCGGCGCGCCGCCGATACCTATGTTCCCGCCGGCGCCGGATACGTCGACTCCCCAGACGTCCTGGAGGTGGCGGCGCGGTTCGTCCATGATGCCCAGGGCGAAGCGCAGCGGTTGGCGCCGGTCGCGGGCGACCAGCTCGTCGAGCGGTGTGGGATCGGTCAGCGGTGGCAGCCACATCTTGTACGCCCGCGACTCGGCTGTGCTGAGTTGGTCCAGGATGACCTCGCGCAACGTGCGTGTCTCGGTACTGGTCATGACGTCAAGGCCTCCTCAAGCACCGGGGCTGCGGTGAACGGTCGGATTCGCAACGCCTGCTTGGGAATCTGCGGACCGGCCTTGCTGCCGTCGCCATTGGCGTCGACCCCCGCCGGCGGAACATACGGCCCACTGATATAAAACGTGCTGAACTTGACGGGGTCTTCCATGCCCACCCGTAGAAACCCGACACCGCTCTCTTTGTTGGTGATGTAGACCGCTTCCGGAGTCCCGATCACCGCCTTGGACTCATGGGAGCTGGTGGTGCGCAATGCGATTCGGTAGGTCAGGTTGGGTTCCAGTTTGTCGATGCGAACACCGCCGGTCTGCAGCGACTGAGTGGCCAGCAACAAATGCACCCGCAGTGACCGGCCCACCCGGCAAATCCGGTCGAACAGGCCGATGAAGTCGGGATGACTTTGCAGCAGCTCGGCGAACTCGTCAACGACGACGAAAAGCGTTGGCAGCGGCGGAAGGTCGGCGCCACGTTCCCGGTATTTCTCGTACTCGGCCACTCCGGAGAGGGCGCCGGACGCGCCGACCTTTATCCCGGCCTGACGCAGAATCGACTGGCGGCGGTCCAGTTCGCCGGTCAACACCTCGCCCATCCGGCTGACGAGCTCGGCTTCCTCGGCCATGTTGGTGATGACGGCGGCGGTGTGCGGAAGCTTTTCCATTCCCAGGAAGGTCGAGCCGCCTTTGAAGTCGGTGAGCAGCAGGTTGACCTGATCCGGGTGGGTCATGGCCACCAACGACAGGATCAGCGTGCGCAGAAATTCGGATTTCCCGGACCCTGTGGTGCCGATCAGCATCCCGTGCGGCCCGCCGCCGAACTCCGCACCCTCCTTGATATCCAGGTACATGACGTTGCCGGTCTTGAGTTCGTGGCCGAAGGGAATCTTGAGTCGATCACGGTCGGTGTCGGTGTACATCCGCCAGCGGGAGGGGGTGATTTCCTCGACGGTCTTGGCGCCCACCAGCTGATGCCATTCGGTTGCGACCTTCTTCTGGACGCGCGACGTCTTGTCCAGGATGGTGCCCGTGATCGACCAGCCGGCCAGCTTGCGGGCAAGGCGGGCCGCCTCTTGCGGTGACATGCTGTCGGCGACCGAGGTCACCAGGCGAAACTGCTGGCCCGGCAGACGGTCGTCAGCGGTCCCGTCGTCGGCGACCCGGATGCGGTAAGCCGAGCCGCGGTGGTTGCCCAGGGTGAGCACCGTCACACCGGCCCGGCCGTCGGGCGGGAATCCGGCCTTACCGCCGGTGAGGTCCACGACGACGACATAGGGGCCGGTGGGAAGCGTGTCGGGGGCGTGCGGCCCGCGCGCGGCCAGGTCGGCCAGACCGTCCGGGCGGGTGTAGATCATCCGGACCGGTCCGGCAGCGTCGGTATCGGTCTGATGTTGAACGTGCGGCAACCATTTGAGCCAGGACCAATCCGGGTCCTCGGGATCTTCGGTGAGGACCCGGATCTGCAACAGGTCCGGCGGATGGAACACCGCCAGATGGCAGATCATGGCCGTCAGCAACCGGTCAGCGCCCGGCCGCGCGCCGCCGATCGCGATGGTGGGAAAGGTGCGCAACTGCAGCAATTTCGGGCAGTCGTGGATCAGCCCATGGGTGCGCAGGAACTTGACCACCCACATGTGGCTGACCGGCTCGAGATACGGTTGCGGTGCCGCGGAGGTTGCGGCCAATTCGCCACCGACGGCTGGTTTCAGCAATCGATCCACGGCCGGCTGGTCGCCGATCCCGATCCGGGTGGCCGCGTAGAAGTCGCTGTTGGCCGGCCGGGACCACTGCCGCTGGGTGCCGATGAGCGACAGCAGATCGTCGGGATGCGGGGCGTGGTAACCGAAGAACGCCACCTGTGAGGTGGCCGAGGACGTCACCCGTCCGCGGAGCCCGGCCAGGTAACGCAAGTATTCCTTGCGGTCGGCGTTGATTTCCGGCACCTTCTTGCCACCGCCGCCGGAACCCCCGGCCAGCGAGCCGACCATCATCACGATCATCATCAGCGGCATCATCAGCATGTAGGGCGATAGCTGCCTACCGCCGGCGAACATGATCGCGATCATGCCGAGCATGGCGCCACCCATCACGTAGGGCAAAACTTTCTGAACGCCCGAGGGCGGAATGTCGATACCGAGATCGTCGGGTGGCGTGAGGCTGATCTCGCCCGGGGTCAGCCGCGGGCCGCGAGTGATGGTCGGGGTGAATTTCTTCGTCGTCATCAGGGGACTCCGGGTGTTCCGGCGGGCACTTTTCGTGGACTGGGATCGGCGGGAAGCGTTTCGTGCTCTAACAGGGCGGCGTCTTTGGACAGCACCGGCCCGTCAACGAGCAGCCGAACCGCCTCCCAGGGAGCGGTTTTCGGGGAACCCAGGCCCAGCGCCTTGGCGGCATCGGCGTTGGGGACGCCGTAGCGGACCCCCTCCGGGTCGATGTAATACATCGATTCGCCGTAGCGGGGATCTGGGGACTGCAACTGGACGAACTTGCCACCGTCGATGTACACCGTTGCGGTGCCCTGGATCTGCTTGATACCGCTGTTCATCGCCGACGGCGGGATCGGCAGATGCCGTCCGGACAGGACCGTCGTCTTCGGCGACTGATCACCGGCTCGGCGTTCCCACATCCAGCACAGGGTGGGTTCGTCCGGCCGGGACATGATCTTGAGCTGCTCGGCGGGCAGCGGTGAGTCGTAAACGCGTTCGGGAATGCGCACGACCAGGCTCGGCACCACCGCCGGAGGCGCCACCAGTCCATGCGACTGGGTCGCGCGCAGCGCCGCCGCCGTCGTCGCGTTCACGGCGGCGATGCCGTCGGGCAGCACTACGTAGTATTGCGGCCCTTTGTCGGTGTGGATCTGAAATACCGAGCCGATTACCAGATCATCCGGCAGCCCAAGGGTATTCGGCGTTCCCGCGCCGGGTATTGGCGGCAGCTGCCAGGCGCCCATCGCGGGCAGTGCATTGAACATGCCCTCCGACATCGGGACCGGCTGGGCGGTGACGGGGATCCCCATGGCTGAAGTGAGAGCGCGGTCGCTGAGGTCGATCGAGTGGCGCCCCTTGGCGGTGACGATCCAGGTTTGACCCTGGTAGGTCGCCAGCGTTGCCTCGTTGGCCTCGATTGGGTTTATCGACGAATCGATCAGTAACGGCATCACCAGGACCGACGTCTGAACCGCGGCGGAGGCGGCGCCGGGCCGGACGACGGTGTCGCACAGGGTCCACGTCGAGGTGGTGTCCCCGGAAACCGGTGTCGCGTAAGGGGCGCCGGGGATTCCGATGGTCTGACCCAACGGCATCCTGCTCAGTTCCGAGGATTTGACTGTGGCGGGGTTGGCCGGGTTGCCCAGCACCAGCCGCGCCGAGGTCAGGTTGTAGACGGGGTGCAACTGTCCCGACACGATCACATACAGCTGGTTGGTCGCCCGGTCGGTCAGAAGGCTGCTGGCGCCGAGCTTTCCCTGGGGTTTGAAGAAGGCCAGCAGCCCGGCCCCGAGCAGGATCAAGACCGCGATGACGATGCCGAGCCCGACCGAACGGCTGTAGAACTGCAGCGGATCGTCGAACATGCGGGTGTCACGCCGCACGATGGCGTGCTCAAGGCGGCGAAGCAGGAAGCGCCAGCCGCTGACCTGAACCTTGGTGGTGAGGCGAAGCCCCATGGTTCACTCTCTCATGTTGAGGTGCGCATGCACAGAGGCGATCGCCTCGGCCATGTCTGACCCGTTGATCTCTTGCAGCCGGTCCACATCCAGAGATTCGATGTCGATGCCCTGCGCCAGGCGCATGTCCCGGTATTGCTCGGCAGCTTCGACCAATTGCCGTGCGTAGCGGCCGTTCCCGGCGATGTCGAGGGCCGGGCGGCCGCGCAACGTCCGCTCGTGCAGCGTCTTGGCGGCTCGCAGGAACTCGTCGGCGGCTTCGGCGCTCAGCATCGAATCATTGGCATTGGCAATAACTTTCGCGATTTCCAGGAGCTCTTCGGGGCTGTAGGTGTCGAACTCGATGCGGGTGGCGAAGCGGGACCGCAAGCCTTCGTTTGTTTCCAGCAGCCGGTCGATGTCCGAACTGTAACCGGCGATGATCACCACCAGCCGGTCACGGTCGTTTTCCATGCGGGCCAGCAGAGTGTCCATCGCCTCCTGCCCGAACGGGTCGGTACGTCCATCCCGTTCCTGAACCAGCGCGTAGGCCTCGTCGATGAACAGCACGCCGCCCAGGGCCTGATCGATCGTCTTGGCGGTCTTGACCGCGGACTGCCCCTCGTATTCGGCGACGAAGTCCTTGCGTGAGGTCTCGACTAGCTTGGGTTCGGCGATGACACCCAAACCGGCGAGAATGTTGGCGACCACGCGGGCGATCGTGGTCTTGCCGGTACCGGGCGGTCCGGTGAAGATCATGTGCTTGCTGGGCTGGGCGACTTTCATTCCCTTGGCAGCCCGAACCCGGGCCATCATGGTCGCCGCGCGGTATCGCTCGATCTGAGCCTTGACGCGGGTGAGTCCGATCTGGCGGTCCAGCTCGGCCTGGGCTTCGGCCAGCAGCCGCTCGCGACCGGTGTTGTCGGTCACCACGCTGCTCGGATCCCACGGATCGGAGCGGGAGGCGATCTGCTCGGCCGTGGTCGTCTTCAAACGATACGATGAATCCTTCAGCGCCGCTGACACTTTCGGATCCGGATGGGTGGTCTGCAACCATTCCAGCAGTGCCACCGCGGCGTCTTCGTTGCCCTGGGAGCGACGCGCCATGGCCAGATACCAGGCGATGGCGCGTGCGCACGCTTCACCGGCCGGCGAGTCGTTGGCTTCGGTGAGGCGGCGTTCGGCTTCGGTGAACAAGCCCAGGTTCGCCGCCGCCACACCGTGCGCCACACCGGCAGCACCGGCCAAAAACTTGTCCGGCCATTTCGCGCCGCTTTTGACCTCGTCAATCACATCGGTCCAGCGCTCGGCGGCGCCGTAGATCACGGCTTTGAGCCACGACACCAGATGCTCGGACCCGGCGACCGCGCTGGCCTCGATGGCTTCCATGGCGTCGGCGTAATTGCCTTGGGCCGCTTCGGATGCGGCGAAACCCATGGTGATGGCCAGGGGCGATGCGACGGGGTAGGTGATATCTCCGTACAGGCCGCCGATGGGGACTCTGGCGCCCAGGGTGCTCATCGAGATCTGCGCCGAACCCGCCAATCGGCCGAAGTTCCGGCGCGAATACCAGGCTCGGAACAGTGTCACCCGGTCCAGGTCACCGCATCTGATCCGGCCGACCCACGCATCGCACGCCGACTCGTCGTCATTGGTGATTTCGGTGAACAGGTCCAGCGACCGTGCCTCAGACAACGGCAGCATGCCGACGGCACTTTCGAACAGACCGGCCAGGCGATCAGTCATGTATCACCGTTCGTTGTACCGAGAGGTGTAATCGACCTCGTAGCGAGTGGCGAACACCTCGGCTTCGGCTGCGGCGGCTTCTTCGGGCGTCGGCAAATTCAGCGTCATCCCCACGAACTCGCGAAGCAGGGCATTCGCCTCCTCGCCGTCGCCCGCCAATTCATTCATGCTCTCCATCATGAAGGTGTGCTGGGCTGCCCGGGCTTTTTGCCGGGCCAGGTCGGCGATGACGAAGATCTCCTCGGCAAGCCCTGATTCGGTCATGCGCGATGCCTTGTCAGTGACCGTGATCTTCTGGATGATGCCGCCCATCATCGCAGTGACCGACACGCTGCCCTGCGGGTTGGTTACCGTGAACAACTCGAGCTCGGACTCTTCTTCCTTCTCGGTCAGCCCGTGCAGGGCGTCCAGGTCGGCTCCCGCGGTGTCCGCCGGCTCGGCCGGCGCGTACTCATCGAGCGCGTCGAGTGAGGATTCCTCGGCCGCACCGGCGGTGAAATCCAGCGCGTCGAAATCGTCGCTGACGTAGTCGTTCCCGGGCAGGTCCACTATGGCTCCCTTTCTGACTCGTGACGGGGATTGAGCAGTCAGCCTCGGGCGGAGGCTTGGGTGTGATCCGAGGCGTGATCTAACCAGGAGGCCGCTGGGAGAAGCTCCACCAGGGCGTCCAACGAGCGCTGCAGGTTCTGCGGCGTGCCCGGGAGAAAGCTGCCGTACAGTTCACCGCTGACGATGCGGGGAAGTGAGACCAGCCTGCCGTGCGCCGAGTCGAGGACACCGGCGGCCGCCTTGGTGTGCGTCGTCGTGCCTCCCGGATGGCGTTGGCTCGCGACGATTTCCACCCAGCTGTCCGGATTGTTCACGATTTCGGTGTAGATGCGGGCCGCGGTGGGCGCCAGGCCGTAGCGGGTCAGCTGAGCCGCGGTGGTGCACTCGGCCAGTTCGCTCGCGATGCCGGTGAGCGGTTCCACGTTCGCCGGGTCCGCGGAACCCAGCACCGCGGTCACCATGCCCGCCAGGCCGACCTGCGGGGCCACCAGCTGAAGCACCAGCAGGTCACCGTTGCGCACTGCGATGACATGGCGATCGTCCTTGCGGCACACCACAAACCGCACCATGACGCCGCCGACGTCGCGGCGCCACCAGCGAGCTTCGAGGGTGCGGTCCGGCCGACTCAGGGTGTCCACCATCGAGGCGACCGTCGGATGCGGGTAGCCGTTGTGGTCCAGGACGCCTTGCGCGGTGAGGTCACGCCGCACCTGGTCCCAGACGACTTCCCGCAGATCGTCTTGCGGGATGTTCGGCCGGATGCCCAGCGCCACTGGGAAATCGACCAGGTGTAACCGGTCCGCGAGTACCAGCATGCCGTCGATGGTGACCTCGACGCCGACGACGTCGTCGACGAGGCCCGCGCGGCCGGTAGCGAGCGGACCGGTCATATCAACCGAAGATCTTGTCGATGACGCCGGCCAGACCTTGGTCGGAATTCAGGTAGGCCCCGGCCGCCGAGAGCAGATTGTTAGCCAGCCCGCTAGTGACCCCTTGCAGCCCAGTGCCGGTGCTGTTGCGGGTCGTCTCGAACTGTTGCAACGTGTCGTTGAATTTCGACGTGAATGAACCGTGGGTGATCTGGACGCGCTGGCTGATTCCGCTGGGTGCCGAGGTGGCCGATTTGAGTTGGCCGACGATCTCGTTGTGCATACCCGCCAGTACCTTCAGAAAGGACGGTACGACGCCGAGTATTCCTGTCATGGGTGGACCTTTCCGCTACGTTCTTCTTTTTACTCGCTATGGCTTTGGTGCGCTTGGCTTTGATACGGCAGGCGCATCAAACCAGCCCACTCGGCGCGGGCCTGGGCGGCGGACCCTGGCGCTGCTGGCCGCCGGCGGCCCCGGCGTCGATCGGAGCGCGCTCGGCACCTGCTCCCGCGGCGGCGCCTTCCTCGTCTTCTTCCCGCTTGTCGCTGACGAGGGTGGCCTGCTGCTGGCCGCCCTGCTGGGCCTGCGAGGAGATCATCTGCGCCTGTTGGCCGGCCATGCTGCCGAGCTGGCCCGGCCCACCGCCAGCTGACACCAGGTGCTGCAGCTGACCCATCGTCGCCGTGAGCGAACTGACGTTGGGCAGTTGGGCAAACGACATCAGGTCGCTGAAGCTGAGGCTGGGCAGGCCGGCGAAGCCGCCCAAGAAATCGGGCAGGGCGGCCAACTCCGTCCAGGTTGGCAACTTGCCGAGGTTGCCGATTCCCGGGATCAAGTCGCCCAGGCTCGGTAAGCCGGGGAACAAGTTCGGGATGCTGGGCAGGCCGGGCAGGCTCGGGAATCCGGGGATGGGCAAGCCAGGGAAGCTCGGCAGGCCGGGCAGACCGGGCAGGCCGGGCAGGCCGGGCAGGTTCGGCAAGCCGAAGTCGGGCAGGCCCGGGATGGACGGCCACTCGAAGTCGGGCAGACCCGGAATCGGCAAGTTGAAGTCCGGTATACCCGGGACGGGCGGCCACTTGAAGTCCGGCAAGCCCGGGATGTCGGGCAGGCCCGGGATCGGAATGTCGGGCAGTTTCGGCGGCCAGAGGCCGTCGATGATGTCGGGGATGCTGGGGATGGGCAGACCCGGGAACTTAGGCAGCGTCGTCAACATCTCGATGAGCCGACCGAGCAGACCCTGCAGGTTGGTCACGTTCATCAGCGTCATGATCGTCAGGTACAGAAGTGCGCCGCCGACGGTAGCCATGGCAATGCCGGACATCGGCAGTGCGAGTTCCCACGACCACAGCCAACCCAGCAGCGGAACCTTTTCCAGCCCCCTGCAGACCTTGTAAACACCGTCGATCATCTTCTTCATCGCCCGCAGGACGTCGCGCGTGTTGGAGACGTACTTGGCCTGGTTTGAAATCATGTTGCCGGTCAAAGAGTCGATGTCGCCCATCACCTTTGCGCGAAGTTGCTGCGCAATGTTCTGGTTCAAATAAGCGTCGGCGGCTTGGCCGATCCAGTTGGCGCCCGGAATGGCGAGCCCCATCTTGTCGCTGATTTGCTTGAACAGCGTCGCGCCCGTGTTGAAGACATCACCTGGGTCGGGGATGCCCTCGCCGAGCAAGAGCAACTGGCCCCAAATGAAGTTACTGGTGTTCTTGCAAAGGTCGCTGCCCTTCATTTACGTCTTTCCTCACACTCGCTGATTCTGTGCACTGACTGTTGTGCACCTTTACACCGCACGTTGAGCTTAGCAGCGCTGTGGTGGCGGTAGATGCACGAATTTTTTGGTGAGCCGGGCGATTTCGTGCGCAACGCGTGACGTAGCCGCGCAGCCGGCCGACCGGGCGACGGTGCCGTTCCCCGGACGATTGAACTCGAGCGCTCCATTGTGTTGCGGCCCCCGGAGTCGACTCAATTGATTTGACGGATAAGCGCTTCGATTGCTTCGGCGGCTTCGGCTGGCAAAGCTTCCTCGGCTTCGGCGCGGACAATCATTTCTTCTGCCACTCCGGCTGCCTGTGCAGTTTCGGATGCGGAAAGATTGGCGCGCCGGCGCGCGGCATATAAACGCTGCGCCAGCGTGGCTCCCGGGGCGGTGGCCCCCAGCGTCATCAATTTGTCGTGGTAACGGCGGACCGCGCCCAGTGCCTTGATCAGTTCGGGGGTAATACGACTGATGCGAGTCGCCTGTACGGCGATGCCCTCGAGTTGACGCAAGTCGGCGAGGATCGGCGCTGCCCGCTCGGTGAACTCGGGGTCCTCGGGCGGCGGTAACGCGGCGATGGCCAGGCTGCAGGTGTCGACGGCCGCCGCCACCGCCTGCGCGATCAACGATGCCGGGCCCTCGGCGGGCGGTACCTCGGCATCTGCCTCGAAGGTCGGTAGCGCCGCCTGCTGTCCGGCGGGCTCGCCCTGGCGGATCCGGGCGATGGTCCCGGGCGGCCATTGCAGCACTTCCTCGAGCTTGGCCCGGGTCCGTTCCCGTGGCCAGCTACGGCCTTTCTCGAAGGCGATCAATGCGCCCGCATTGATGATCCCGTCGGCCGCGAGGCTGCGCTGACTGATGTCGAGCTCACGTCGCCTTGCCGCAGCGGCCGCGCCGGCGCGGACCACGCCGGGATCGGGTTCGCTGGTCTGGCCATCCGACTGGTCCGCCGGTCGTTGTTCACGGCGCTGCTCTTCAGGCGAATTCGACGGCCTGACGACTTCGAACGTCAACGCCTTGCCTCCAGTGGGATCGCCGAACCGGACGATGGTCTTGTCGCTGACGGTCGCAGATCCTTTGCGTCGTCCGTCGACGAACATACCGCTCGGGCCGTTGCCGAGGATGCGCCACGGTCCATCTTCGGACACTGCGCGCAGATGTGCCTGCGAAACGTCCGGATCATCAACCTGGACACCGGCTTGGGGTGTGCGACCAATGGTCACGACGTCACGGCCGGGGGCGATCGCGTGCGACGGTTCGCCGCTGTGGGCGACCAGCAGAACCGGCCCGACAGGTGAATCGGCGTTGGGCATCTGCGTCGCTTCCTCACTTTTCCGGGGCACGTCTTAGCTGGCGGGTAGTGGTGCGGTCAGCAGGACGCCTTCCGCCGACCACCATCCTAACCGTTGCGCTCTTCCAACGCTACGCTTTTGCTACGTTTTTCGGACCATGGTTGTCGGGGGTCAGCGGCGGGTACTGCTGCGGCAAAACCGCGATAAATGCTACGGTTCTGCCCGGCAGAAGTATTGCAAGCCGTAACGGTTTGCGCAATGGCTTGGCCCGGTTTTGACCTGCCCGGGCGGCGGCAGCACGTGAAATTGTGAGTGTAACGCCTGGTGATGGCCCGCATCGGCGAGCTCCGAAGCAATCACTGCGGGCAGCCGTAGCGTGCTTCGGCGGGGCTCACCGGTTCCAACTGTTGCACTGCAACGGTTAGTGCTATACGCTACTGCTTGGGAGGCTACCGACCTGCAACGCTTTAAGAGGAGCGCAACGATATGACCGCAACGGCTCTGCACGAGGTCCCGCTGGGCGTCTGCACGCAGGACCCCGACCGCTGGACAACGACACCCGACAACGAGGCCAAGGCGATGTGCCGGGCCTGCCCGCGGCGCTGGGCGTGCGCCCGGGACGCCGTCGAATCCCCGGGCGCGGAAGGTCTTTGGGCCGGTGTGGTAATTCCTGAGTCAGGCCGGGCCCGGGCGTTCGCGCTGGGCCAACTGCGGTCGCTGGCGGAGCGCAACGGTTACCCCGTGCGCGAGCGGGTCGTCGCCCAATCGGCATAAGCCTGCCGCGATCCGAGCCGCTGCTTCGAGGGGTCTGCGGTGCGGTGCGGTCAGCTGTTGCCACACGTAGACAGCGCGAGAAATCGAAAGATTTCTCGCGCTGTTTGCGTTGTCCGCTGCCCGCCGGCAAGCGGCAAAGACGGCCGCCCTGAGCTCGATTCGGCGACCTACCGTGCCGGGCCACCCGGAGCCACCCGGCTCGTCGGTGCGATGATGCCGGTCGAAAGGGAGGTGGCGGATGCGGTACATGCGTGAGGAAATCGTGCACGCACCGGCGGCGCGGGTATGGGAACTGCTCGTCGACGTCGAGGGCTGGCCGGCCTGGACGAAGTCGATGCGCGAGATCGAGCGCCTGGAAACCGGTCCATTGGCAGTGGGCAGCCGGTCCCGGGTAACTCAGCCGAAAGGTCGTCCGATGGTGTGGACGGTCACCGAACTGAAGCCGATGCGCACGTTCACCTGGGTGGCAACCCAGCCCGGTCTTTCGATCGAGGCGGTGCATCGCATTGACGAAGACGGGGACGGCGTGCGCACCACGCTCGAATTGATCATGACCGGACCACTGGCGTGGTTGGCAAGCCTCACCGCGGGTTCGCGGGTTCGGTCGTATGTCGACATGGAAAGCAACGGCCTAAAACGGGCAGCCGAGTCGCGCTGAGTCCGCCGGCGGTCAGTGCGCTGGCGTCGCCGCCTCAGGGCGGGAGGCTCGGCGCTCGTCGGGTCGCGATGCAAAATACTCCACGATGATCGCCGCGATCTGGAGAAATTTCAGCCGCGTCGCCGGCGCCAGCTCGCGGCGCACGTCGATGACGCCGCCCGGCCTCAGATGCGGATCGAAGGGCACCTCGACAACCCGCTGCCCATGCTCGACGAACTCGCGGGCAAGCACCGAGCGAGTGCGTTTGTCGGAATGGCCATCGGAGTCGTTGAGCACCACGATGCTGCGCCGCAACAGATCCGTCAGCCTGCGGTCTGACAGCCACTCCATCGTCTTTGCCGCAGCGGAGGCCCCGTCCGCCCACGGCGAGGACACCACTATCAGCGCGTCGAGGTCGCGCAGCACTTCCTGGGTCAGCGGGGCGTCCATCGTCGAACCGCAGTCGATCACCGAGATCGCGAAGTGGCGGTCCAGGCGCAGCGCGGCCTCCCGGTAGATCGCAGGGTCGAGCACCCTGCGTCCCCCGGCCATCGGTTCGCCGGGTAGCACGTGCAGGCCCACGGAGTTACGGCCCAGCCGAGCGACTATCTCGGCGAACGACGGCAGGTCTTTGGCTGCGGTCAGATCCCAGAACGACCCATGCGCGGCCGGATCGATCCTGCTGCTCAACCGGCCGAAGGCGGTATCGGCGTCGATCGCCACCACGCGGTCCTGCTGGCGCAGTTCGGCGAAGATGGATCCGATGCTGGCCGCGACCGAGGTCTTGCCGACGCCGCCCTTGCCCAGGACGCCGAGCTTGTGGCTGCCGCGCAGGGCGGTTCGGATGGCGGCTTCGAAATCGGCTGCCTCGCGTTGCGCGGCGGACGGACCGGGATTGATCAGGCCGAAGGACACCACTCGAACGAGACGTCGCCAGCCGTGGTCGGCGGGTACACCCCCGGAACCGGTTGCGGATGCGAGGGCGCCCTCGGCCCGAATACCCGGTGGGACCGGGACATCGGACGGTGCGAGCGGGTGCGGCGGCAACGCTGATTGCGGTGCGTCCGGTCGTGGCTGCGCCGGTTCGGCCGGGCGCGGGGGTTGGGCTGAAGCCGGTGGCGGCGGACCATATGCGAACGCCGGCGGATGCGGTGGCGGAGTTGTCGGCGGGCGCCGCGGAGCGGGTGAATGCGGGCCAGCCACGCGATGAGGGGCCGGCGGCTGCGATGGCGCCGGCGCAGATGTCGGCGGGCGCGGCGCAGCGGGTGGATGCGCCCCAGGCACGCGAGGAGGCGCCACCGGGGCCCGCGAGGGTGCCGAATGCGGAACTTCGGACTGCGGACCGGTCTGGCTACTGCCCGGGCCGGCGGGCCGAGTCGGCCGCATCCGATCCCGAAGGAATTCGTCGCGCTCGTTCATAAGCTCCTCAGTCGAGTCGGACCACCAACGCCGGACACCGACCAGTATCCGTCCCAGTATCGGGCACCGGCCGGGCTGCCTCACCTGGTGGACCGGGCTTGCGGTCGGCCGGCCTGTCACAAGCGGTTTTAGACTCCTATTAATATTGTGCAAACTCGGCGCCGGGCCACCCTGGCATGGCGGCAGCGCTCTCCTCGGGCCGTCGACGCCCGACCCGGCGGTTTCCGCACCATGGCTGCCATGCTTTATCACCGAGCGTGTTACCGGTGTGACGGCGGTGTGAGCGCCTAACCGTGGCCCCTGCGGCTGCTGACCGGCCGCACCAGCAAATTAGTCTAAGTAGTTACTGTGGCCACCGGCAGCACTTCCGAGGCTGGCGAGGGCGTGGGTTCGCGCTCCCAAAACGGCAGGTGAGGATGTCCTCGGAGGCCGGTCCGGCGGTACCCACGGCACCGCCGGTGGGCGGGTTACCATTGAGGAAGTTGGCATGTCAGGCGGGTATTGTCATATCGTTTTACGACTTGTCGAGATCGGTACCGGGGCACCGTTCAGCGCTGCACGGACGAATCACCGGCCTGATCATTCCGCTGGACGGACAGCCTATCGACAAGACCGGAGGGGTCAACGCCCGCAACGTCACGGCATGGCGCCGTCGGAGCTGCTGGTGAGGCCGCGCAGGAAGTCTGCTGAAGGGTTAGGTGGGTATGGCGCCCAAGCGCGTCGGGCTATACAACCCCGCATTCGAACACGATTCGTGCGGGGTAGCCATGGTCGTCGACATGCACGGCCGGCGTAGCCGCGACATTGTGGACAAGGCGATCACTGCGCTGCTGAACCTCGAACATCGCGGTGCCGCCGGCGCCGAGCCGCGCAGCGGCGACGGCGCGGGCATCCTCATTCAGGTGCCGGATGCGTTCCTGCGAGAAGTCGTCGACTTCGAGTTGCCGGCTCCGGGCAGTTACGCCACCGGTATCGCCTTTTTGCCGCAGTCGTCCAAGGATGCGTCGGCTGCCTGTGCAGCGGTGGAGAAGATCGCCGAGGCCGAGGGCTTGCACGTGCTGGGCTGGCGGAACGTGCCCACCGACGACTCGTCCCTGGGTGCCCTCTCCCGCGACGCGATGCCCACCTTCCGTCAGGTTTTCATGTCGGGCGCCTCCGGCATGACGCTGGAGCGCCGTGCCTACGTGATTCGCAAGCGGGCCGAGCATGAACTCGGCACCAAAGGCCCCGGCCAGGACGGCCCCGGCCGGGAGACCGTCTACTTTCCCAGCCTGTCCGGCCAGACGTTCGTCTACAAGGGCATGCTGACCACGCCGCAACTGAAGGCGTTCTACCTCGACCTGCAGGACGACCGGCTGACGAGCGCCCTGGGTATCGTGCACTCGCGGTTCTCCACCAACACCTTTCCGTCCTGGCCGCTGGCGCACCCGTTTCGGCGGATCGCTCACAACGGCGAGATCAACACCGTCACCGGCAACGAGAACTGGATGCGCGCCCGCGAGGCGTTGATCAAGACCGACGTGTTCAAGGCCGAGTCCGACTCGGCGAATAGCTTGGAAAAGCTGTTCCCGATCTGCACCCCGGGAGCCTCCGACACGGCGCGGTTCGACGAGGTGCTCGAGCTGCTGCACCTGGGTGGGCGCAGCCTGGCGCACGCCGTGCTGATGATGATTCCCGAGGCCTGGGAGCGCCACGAGAGCATGGACCCGGCTCGTCGGGCGTTTTATCAGTACCACGCCTCGCTGATGGAGCCCTGGGACGGCCCGGCGTCGATGACGTTCACCGACGGCACCATCGTGGGCGCGGTGCTGGACCGCAACGGCCTGCGGCCGTCGCGGATCTGGGTTACCGACGACGGCCTGGTGGTGATGGCCTCCGAGGCCGGCGTGCTGGATCTCGACCCGTCGACGGTGGTCCGCCGGATGCGGCTGCAGCCGGGCCGGATGTTCCTGGTCGACACCGCGCAGGGCCGCATCGTCTCCGACGAGGAGATCAAGGCCGAGCTGGCCGCCGAGCACCCATATCAGGAATGGCTGGACCGCAACCTGGTTCCGCTGGACGCATTACCGGCGGGCAAATACGTGCGGATGCCCCACGACCGGCTGGTGGTGCGGCAGTTGACCTTCGGTTACACCTACGAGGAACTGAACCTGCTGGTGGCGCCCATGGTCCGGACCGGCGCGGAGCCGATCGGCTCGATGGGCACCGATACACCGATCGCCGTGCTGTCCCGGCGTCCGCGGATGCTGTACGACTACTTCCACCAGTTGTTCGCCCAAGTGACCAACCCACCGCTGGACGCCATCCGTGAGGAGGTGGTGACCAGCTTGCAGGGCACCACCGGCGGCGAGCGCGACTTGCTGAACCCGGACGAGAACTCCTGTCACCAGATCGTGCTGCCCCAGCCGATTCTGCGTAACTACGAGCTGGCCAAGCTGATCAACCTCGACCCGGACACCGAGGTCAACGGACGCCCGCACGGCATGCGCTCCAAGGTCATTCGGTGTCTATACCCGGTGGCCGAGGGCGGTAGCGGGCTGGCGGCCGCCATGGCAGACGTGCGTGCCCAGGCGTCGGCGGCCATTGCCGACGGCGCGCGGGTCATCATCTTGTCCGATCGCAACTCCGACGAGAAGCTGGCGCCGATACCGTCGCTGCTCGCCGTCGCCGGGGTGCACCACCACCTGGTGCGCGAACGGACCCGCACCCATGTGGGCCTGGTCGTCGAATCCGGTGACGCCCGCGAAGTCCACCACATGGCGATGCTGCTGGGCTGCGGGGCCGCCGCGGTCAACCCCTACCTGGCGTTCGAGTCGATCGAAGACATGCTCGACCGGGGCGCCCTGGAAGGCCTCGGGGACGGCATCGACCGCAAGAAGGCGCTCAACAACTACATCAAGGCCGCGGGCAAGGGTGTGCTGAAAGTGATGTCCAAGATGGGCATTTCGACGCTGGCGTCCTATACCGGCGCGCAATTGTTCCAGGCCGTCGGCATCTCCGAGGACGTGCTCGACGAGTACTTCACCGGGCTGACCTGCCCTACCGGCGGCATCACCCTCGACGACATCGCCGCAGACGTTGCCACTCGTCACTCGCTGGCCTACCTGGACCGGCCGGACGAACGGGCGCATCGCGAGCTCGAAGTGGGCGGGGAGTACCAGTGGCGCCGGGAAGGCGAATACCACCTGTTCAACCCGGAGACGGTGTTCAAGCTGCAACACTCCACCCGCACCGGGCAATACAAGATTTTCAAGGAGTACACCCGCCTGGTCGACGATCAGAGCGAGCGGATGGCCTCACTGCGCGGCTTGCTCAAATTCCGCGCGGGCGTGCGGCCTCCGGTGCCGCTGGAGGAGGTCGAGCCCGCCAGCGAGATCGTCAAGCGCTTCGCGACAGGGGCGATGAGCTACGGCTCGATCTCCGCTGAGGCGCACGAGACGCTGGCGATCGCGATGAACCGGCTGGGTGCCCGCTCCAACAGCGGTGAAGGCGGCGAGGACGTCCGCCGTTTCGAGCGCGATGCCAACGGGGATTGGCGCCGCAGCGCCATCAAGCAGGTCGCCTCGGCCCGTTTCGGTGTCACCTCGCACTATCTGACCAACTGTACCGACATCCAGATCAAGATGGCCCAGGGCGCCAAACCCGGTGAGGGCGGCCAGCTTCCGGGTCACAAGGTGTACCCGTGGGTGGCCGACGTCCGGCACTCCACGCCCGGTGTGGGCCTCATTTCACCGCCGCCGCATCACGACATCTACTCCATCGAGGATCTGGCGCAGCTGATCTATGACCTGAAGAACGCCAACCCGTCCGCGCGGGTGCACGTCAAGCTGGTCTCCGAAAACGGCGTCGGCACCGTGGCCGCGGGTGTCTCCAAGGCGCACGCCGACGTGGTCCTGATCTCGGGGCACGACGGCGGTACCGGGGCGACCCCGTTGACGTCGATGAAGCATGCTGGTGCGCCGTGGGAATTGGGTCTGGCCGAGACGCAGCAGACGTTGCTGCTCAACGGTTTACGTGACCGGATCGTGGTCCAGGTGGACGGCCAGCTCAAGACCGGTCGTGACGTGATGATCGCGGCGCTGCTCGGCGCGGAGGAATTCGGCTTTTCCACTGCGCCGCTGGTGGTGGCGGGCTGCATCATGATGCGGGTGTGCCATCTGGACACCTGCCCGGTCGGTGTGGCCACTCAGAACCCGGTGCTGCGGGAACGGTTCACCGGCAAGGCCGAGTTCGTGGAGAACTTCTTCATGTTCATCGCCGAAGAAGTGCGGGAATACATGGCGCAGTTGGGCTTCCGCACCTTCAACGAGGCCGTCGGCCAGGTCGGATCGCTGGACACCACGCTGGCGCGGGCCCACTGGAAGGCGCACCGCCTGGATCTGACGCCGGTGCTGCATGAGCCCGAGTCGGCGTTCATGAACCAGGACCTGTACTGCAGTTCGCGTCAGGATCACGGTCTGGACAAGGCGCTCGATCAGCAGCTGATCGTGATGAGCCGCGAGGCGCTGGATTCCGGTTCGCCCGTTCGTTTTTCGACCACCATCAGCAACGTCAACCGCACGGTGGGCACCATGCTGGGTCACGAGGTGACGAAAGCCTATGGTGGCCAAGGTTTGCCGGACGGCACCATCGACATCACATTCGAAGGGTCAGCCGGTAACAGCTTCGGTGCGTTTGTGCCCAAGGGGATCACATTGCGCATCTACGGCGATGCCAACGACTACGTTGGCAAGGGTCTGTCCGGCGGCCGGATCGTGGTGCGGCCGTCGGACAACGCGCCGCCGGACTATGTCGCCGAGGACAACATCATCGGGGGCAACGTGATCCTGTTCGGCGCCACCAACGGCGAGGTCTTCCTGCGTGGCGTGGTCGGTGAACGATTCGCGGTCCGCAATTCCGGGGCGCATGCCGTGGTCGAGGGTGTGGGCGATCACGGGTGCGAATACATGACCGGCGGTCGGGTGGTCATCCTGGGTCGTACCGGCCGCAACTTCGCCGCCGGTATGTCGGGCGGGATCGCCTATGTCTACGACCCGCACGGCGAGCTACCCGACAACCTCAACACCGAGATGGTCGACGTCGAGACGCTCGACACCGATGACGCGGACTTCCTGCAGGGCATCATCGCCGCGCACGTCGACGCCACCGATTCCCCGGTCGGCCAACGCATTTTGGCCGACTGGCATGGGCAGCAGCGGCATTTCGTCAAGGTGATGCCCCGCGACTACAAACGGGTGTTGCAAGCCATCACCGAGGCCGAGCGTGACGGAGTGGATGTGGACAAGGCGATCATGGCGGCTGCGCATGGCTGACCCGACCGGCTTCCTCAAATACACACACCGGAAATTGCCGAAGCGTCGACCTGTTCCGCTGCGCCTGCGCGACTGGAAAGAGGTCTACGAGGAGTTCGACAACGAGACGCTGCGTCAGCAGGCAACTCGCTGCATGGACTGCGGTATTCCCTTCTGCCACAACGGCTGTCCGCTGGGCAACTTGATCCCGGAATGGAATGACCTGGTGCGCCGGGGCCGTTGGCGCGACGCGATCGAACGGTTGCACGCCACCAACAACTTCCCGGACTTCACCGGCCGGCTGTGTCCGGCGCCGTGCGAACCGGCATGCGTGCTCGGGATCAACCAGGATCCGGTGACCATCAAACAGATCGAGCTGGAGATCATCGACAATGCCTTCGAGGAAGGCTTCGTCGAGCCACTGCCGCCGCACACGCTGACCGGCAAGTCGGTTGCCGTCGTCGGTTCGGGCCCTGCAGGCCTGGCCGCCGCGCAGCAGCTCACCCGTGCGGGACACACAGTGACCGTCTTCGAGCGCGACGACCGGATCGGCGGCCTGCTGCGCTACGGCATCCCCGAGTTCAAGATGGAAAAGCGTGTCCTGGATCGGCGGCTGGAGCAGATGCGGGCCGAAGGGACCGAGTTCCGCGCCAGCGTCAATGTCGGGGTCGACATCACCGCCGAGCAGCTGCGCGCCGAGTTCGACGCGGTAGTGCTGGCCGGTGGCGCCACCGCCTGGCGCGACCTGCCCATTCCCGGTCGTGATCTGGATGGCGTCCACCAGGCGATGGAATACCTGCCGTGGGCCAATCGGGTCCAAGAGGGTGATGACGTCCTGGGGCCCGATGGGCAGCCGCCGATTACCGCCAAGGGGAAGAAGGTCGTCATCATCGGCGGTGGCGACACCGGGGCCGACTGCCTGGGTACCGCGCATCGCCAAGGCGCGGTCAACGTCCACCAGTTCGAGATCATGGCGCGCCCACCGGACAGCCGCGCGCCCTCGACCCCGTGGCCGACCTACCCGCTGATGTATCGGGTCTCTGCGGCCCATGAAGAAGGCGGCGAGCGGGTGTTTTCGGTCAACACCGAGGAATTCGTCGGTGTCGATGGGCATGTGACCGCGCTCAAGGCGCACGAGGTGACCATGCAGGACGGCAAGTTCGTCAAGGTCAAAGGTTCGGACTTCGAACTCGAGGCGGATCTGGTTTTGCTGGCGATGGGATTCGTCGGCCCGGAGAAGCCCGGTCTGCTCAGCGATCTCGGGGTCGAGTTCACCGACCGCGGGAACGTGGCGCGCGGCGACGACTACGAAACCTCGGTTCCGGGTGTTTTCGTGGCCGGTGACATGGGGCGAGGCCAATCGTTGATCGTGTGGGCGATCGCCGAAGGCCGGGCCGCAGCCGCGGGTGTGGACCGCTATCTGATGGGCTCCACCGCGCTTCCGGCACCGATCAAGCCGACGGCTGTGCCGCTTCAATAACCACACCAGTAACACCAGAAACACGCCGTTGATTGCTCGGCGCGTCGTCTGTTGTTTGCCAGACGCCGGGTGTCTAATGGGGCTCTGTGGGCTCCGTCACAGCGATGCGTTGTGGAGTTCCGCCCGAGTTGTCCGATCGCAGGGAGTGTCGCTGTGCGTAGCAACCCAGTACCCCGGTCACGGGTGGGGCGAATCGCCTGGTCGTGGTTTCGTCACCCGGTAAAGAGTCACGAGTTTCCCGCAAGAAACGAGCGTCTGGTCACCGCTGAAGAGTTGCTCCGCTTCGCGATGTGATCGCCAGCTGTTGCCCCCGCTCGGGCGCAACGAGTTTGCTCAACGATATCGAATTGTTATCTGGGCCCGCATTGCGAAAGCAGCCCCGATTCCCGGATCGCCTCCGCCAGCGGCTGAAGGACCGCGGGGTCGGGGGGTGGAACTCCTCGGGCGGAACGCCGACGAAATTCCAGTGCTGGGCATAGCGCGCGGTTGGCGCCGATGCCCAATTCGAGCCGTCCGTTGGAGATGATGTCCAGGGCGGCGGCCATATTGGCCAGCACCGCCGGGTGCCGGTGATGGATGCCGGTGACCAGGGTGCCCAGGCGCAGCCTCCGCTGGCCTGCGCGAGCGCGGTCAGAGTCGTCCAGCCTTCCAGGCACGGGCCGTTCGGGTCGGAAAAGATCGGGTAAAAGTGATCGAAGGTCCATCCGGATTCGTAGACGTCGATGCCGTCGGCTTCCTGCCAGACCGCCAGCATCTGTGCCCACGTGGTGTTTTGCGGTGAGGTCTTGAATGCGAATCGCATGAGGCTGACGGTAGTCCAGCGTCCGGAAGCGCAACTACACTCGAGGCAACGATGTGCTACGCCCCGGGAATCGACACCAAACTCACCCTGCTGGCGGCCGGACTGATCTTCTTGTTGGCGCTTGTCCTCGGGGTGTGGAAGTACCGGCAGATCATGATCTCCGATGACCGCCGGGCGCATGTTTACGTCGACATCGCTCACCGGGCGGCGCTGCTGTATGCGTTTGCGACGCTGTTGATCGCGGTCTTCGTCGAACTCAGCGTCTGGCCGGCGTGGCTCAACCTGACGGCAGCGATGGTGGTGGTGTTCTTTTTCGTCGCCGCGATCGGCAGTTACGTCTGGCACGGCGCCCGGCGCGACACCGAAAACCAATTCGACCCTCCGGCGCCGGGAACCCGGCTGGGGATGGCCTTGCTCATTCTCGGCGAAATCGGCGGTTTCGCCGTGGTTTTCGTCGGCTTCATCGCGGGGCAGTTGAGTTAGATGGATCCGGTAACCGCGCTGCGCCAGATCGCCTACTACAAGGACCGAAGCCGTCATGACCCGAGGCGCGTCATGGCGTATCGCAACGCCGCCGACGTCATCGAGAAACTGGACGACGCCGCGCTCGAGCGGCACGGTCAGGCCAACAGCTGGCAGTCGCTGCCGGGCATCGGGCCGAAAACCGCCAAGGTCATCGACCAGGCCTGGTCCGGCCGCGAACCCGACCTTCTCATCGAATTACGTTCAGCCGCTGAGGATCTCGGTGGGGGAGCGGTGCGCGCCGCACTGCGGGGCGATTTGCACCTGCATTCGAACTGGTCGGACGGGTCGGCTCCGATCGAGGAGATGATGGCCACCGCGGCCGGCCTGGGCCATGAATACTGCGCGCTGACCGACCATTCGCCGCGGCTGACGATCGCCAACGGCCTGTCCCCGGAACGGTTGCGCAAACAACTCGACGTCATCGACGAGCTGCGCGACAAGTTCGCCCCGATGCGCATCCTCACCGGAATCGAGGTCGACATCCTGGAGGACGGCAGCCTCGACCAAGAGCCGGAGCTGCTGGATCGGCTCGACATCGTGGTGGCCAGCGTGCACTCGAAGCTGGCGATGGATGCGGCCGCGATGACCCGGCGGATGGTCCGTGCTGTTTGCAACGGCCACGTCGACGTACTGGGCCATTGCACGGGCCGGCTGGTCTCCGGCAACCGCGGTATCCGGCCCGAATCGAAGTTCGACGTCGAGGCGGTGTTCACCGCCTGCCGCGACCACGGCACCGCGGTAGAGATCAACTCCCGCCCCGAGCGCCGGGATCCGCCGACGCGGTTGCTCAATCTGGCCTTGGAGATCGGTTGCGTGTTCAGCATCGACACCGATGCGCACGCACCCGGCCAGCTGGATTTCCTTGGCTACGGTGCGCAACGTGCCCTCGATGCCGGTGTTCCGGTCG
Source organism: Mycobacterium persicum (assembly GCF_002086675.1). GTDB lineage: Bacteria > Actinomycetota > Actinomycetes > Mycobacteriales > Mycobacteriaceae > Mycobacterium > Mycobacterium persicum. The sequence continues at coordinate 72,865 of NZ_MVIF01000007.1, read as the reverse complement.
ACCGCGTGATCAACGCCTGGCCGGCCGATCAGCTGCTGGAGTGGGTGTCAATCCGGTAGCCGCGGCATTTCCACGCCCGGGTCGCGGCCCATCAACACCGCGCGGGTCAGCGCGGATTTGCCGAAGCGCCGCCGGATCTGGTCCACCGCCTGGTCGAGTACGTCCGGCGGCTCGCCGTCAAACGGCAGCATCAGCTGCTGGGCGCCGCTGGGGTCGATACCGGAGACCGCAAAGCCGACCAGGGTCAGTCCCCGCCGGGCGATGTCCGGCGCGGCCGCCGCGACCAGCCGCCGGGCGGCGGCCAGGATCGGCTGCGTCGCCGCCGTCGCCCACGGCAGCGTGTGTGACCGGGTGGCGCGGCTGAAGTCGTCGAATCGCAGGCGCAACACCACGGTTCGGCCGGCGCGTCCGGCGGCGCGCATCCGGCCGGTGATCCGGTCGACCAGGGTGACCACCACCGCGTCGATCTCGGCGGATGACATGCTGCTGCCGGTTCGTCCGAGCGCTCGTTGGGCGCCCACCGAGCGTCGCCGCACGCCGACGGTCACCCGGCGGCGGTCGATATTGCGCGACAAGGCATACAGTTGGCGGCCCATCGCGCCGCCGACCATCGAGCCCAGCGTGGACTCGCTGAGCTCGGCGACGTCGGCGACTGTATGAATGCCGTGGGCGTGCAGCTTGTCGGCGGTCACCGCGCCCACACCCCACAACCGGCGCACCGGCAGCGGATGCAGAAATGCCAGTTCCCGATCCGGCGGCACCAGGAGCAATCCGTCGGGCTTGGCCTCCTGGCTGGCGACCTTGGCGAGGAACTTAGTCCGGGCCACTCCGACGGTGATGGGCAGGCCGACCTGCTCACGCACGTCGGCGCGCAGCCGCGCCGCGATCTCGACCGGGGTCCCGCAGAGCCGGCGCAGCCCGCCGACATCGAGGAACGCCTCGTCCACCGAGAGCGGTTCCACCACCGGTGTGCAATGGCGAAACACCGCGAACACCGCCTCGCTGGCCCGGGTGTATGCGCTCATCCGCGGCGGCACCACCACGGCGTGTGGACACAACCGGCGCGCCTGAGCGCCACCCATCGCGGTGCGCACGCCGTAGGCCTTGGCCTCGTAGCTGGCCGCCAGCACGACTCCGCCGCCGACGATCACCGGGCGGCCCCGCAGTGCGGGGTCGTCACGCTGCTCGACGGAGGCGTAGAACGAATCCAGGTCCGCGTGCAGGATGGAAGCCTCATTCCGCACGAGCATATGTTCGCAGCCGGGTATGACAGCCGAAGGTGGCGCGGCCGGCACGCCGGCCGCGTCGCGGTAGCATCGGCAGTCGGGGACGGGGAGGACCTCTAGCGGATCAAGGTGATGGCCGCATGACCACGAGCACCCATGCAAAGCCTCCCGGCCTGGCGCATTTCGCGCTGTTCTATCGCTCTGAGCCGGAGTACCTCGACGCGGTGGTGCCGTTTGTTCTCGACGGACTGGTCAACGACGAGCCGGTGCTGGTCGCAGTCCCGGAACGCAAGCTTGCTGTGCTACGCACCACGTTGGCCCGCGCCTGCCAAGAGGGGCGTTGGCCGACTTGACCGACGTCGGCCAAAACCCCGGCCGGATTCTCGGGGTGGAGAGTGCTTTCGCCGCCGGGCACGAGGGCCGCCCGGTCCGGATCGTCGGTGAGCCGGGATGGCCGGGCCGCACCGACGACGAATATCCGGCATGCGTGCAGCACGAGGCGTTGGTCAATGCGGCGTTTGCCGGACGCGACGCGACGGTGCTGTGCCCCTACGACGCCCGCGGACTGAGCGCTGACGTGGTCGCCGACGCCCGGATGACCCACCCGCTGGTGTGGTCGGACGGTTCGGCGGACCGAAGTGCCGAGTATGCGCCGGATGACGCGCTGGCGCGCTACAACCGGCCGCTGCCCGCCAACCCGATAGCGGTCACCTATACGATTCGGTCCGCCAATGATCTTCGACCCGCCCGCTCGGTCGCTTCCTGGTATGGGAACGGGCTGGGCCTGCCCGCCGCGACGATAGCCAATCTCGAGCTGATCGCCACGGAGTTGGCTACCAACAGCCTCGAACACGCCGGCAGCGCATGCCGGCCGGCCTTCTGGCAGCACAACGGGTATGTGGTCTGCGAGGTGAGCGACCGCGGCCGGTTCGCCGATCCTCTGGCCGGGCGGCGTCCTCCGGTCCGCGGCGTCGCCGGGGGCCGCGGCCTGTTTCTGGTCAACGCCCTGGCCGATCTGGTGCGTACCCATAACGGCGTCAGCGGCACCACTATCCAGGCGTGCCTGCGGAGGGACTCATCGAAACGGGGGATCGCATGATCCGACAACATGGTGTCGTCGCATCGGCCGCGGGCCTGGTCCCCTTCGGGCATCTGGGGTGGGGTTACAGCGAGCAAGCGCAATTTCGCGCACGTGCCGCCGAATACATCGTGGACGGACGGCTGCAGAATCAATGGGTCGAGTACGTCGGCGCCCGCAGCCGCGACGAATTGCGCTCCGAATTCGCAGCCATGCCCGCCCTGTCCGAGATCCGATATCGACGGCATCGGCGTGACGCCGGTCGCAGAGTTCTATACCTTTCGGCCCGGCACTGACGTGGTGGATCCCGGGGCTTCAATGGCCCAGCGCGTCGAGGCGGTCGAGAAGGCGCTCGCCGACGGCTACTCGGGCTTCCGGGGCCGTCGTGGATTGCACCGCGGTGGCACGCAGGCCCGACCAACTCGACGCGTTCGCCTGCTTCGAGTTCCTGATCGACCAGAAGATGGCCGTGCTTCCGGTGTCTGCGCTGTGCGCCTACGACACCGGACAGGTGAGAAACGATGCGGCCGAACTGATGTGCCTGCACCCCTACATGGGTCCGCACGGGCCCAGTTTCCGGCTCTACGCCGCGCCGGGATGCGGCTTTGCGCTGGCCGGTGAGATCGATGCCGCAAGCGAGTCGCTCTTCGCCGCCACGCTGCACCGCACCTGGCCGCTGACCGGCGACGACACGTTGGTCATCGACGCGCAAGGGCTGGAATTCAGCAGCCACCGCCAGCTGGACATCCTGGATCGCTGCGCGCGCTCCGGTAACCGCGATGTGCTGCTGCGCACCGACCAATCCGCTGCCATCCGCCTCTTCGGCGTGCTCGATTTCGCCCGCGTCCGACTGGAGCTGCCCGCCGACTGTGACGACGACGGCTGGTCACAACCGCAGAACGACCAGCATGTGGAGAGCCGGGCGACCATTGAGCAAGTCAAGGGCGCGCTCATGCACGGCTTCGGCGTTACCGCTCAGGAAGCCTTCGACATGCTGGTGACGTTGTCGCAGGACACCATCACCAAATTGCGCGATGTCGCCGCTCAGTTGCTGGACCAGCTGGCCGGACCTGCCTCGGGCCGAACCCGCCGCGGCATTCACGACGCCATCACAACCGTGCGGAACCGGTTACGCCACGATTGACCGCCGCGGTTAACGCCCCTGCCCGTAGATGCTGCTGACCCAGATGTGCACCAGCGTGTCCAGCACGCGCGCTTCCGGGATGCAGGGTTGTTCGGCGGCAAAGGACGCGAACAGCGTCCGTTCATTCATCAGATTCAGCGCGGTGGCCAGTTCCATGGCGGGCACGGTGACCGGCGCGGCGCCGCGGTCGCGTTCGGTCTCGATCACCTCGGCGGTGTAGGAGATCCATTTCTGCATGAACGTCGACCACAGGTCCCGGACCTCGGCGCTGGTCGCCCGAGCGGCCTGACCAGCCCGGGTGACCGCCTTATGCGAACCGAACGTCTCGAAGAAAACGTTGATCCCGGTACGCCACATGGTGTCGCGGTCGGCGTCCGGGGCCTGGATCAGGTTTTCCAGCGCGGTGTCGGCCTCGGTGACCACCCGGTCCAGCAGCGTCAACAGCACCGCTTCCTTGGAGGGGAAATAGAAGTAGAAGGTCGGCCGGGAGATTCCTGCCCCCTTGGCCAGGTCGTCGACCGAGATGTCGGCCAGGGGACGCGATTCCAGCAGCTTTTCAGCGGTGACCAGGATGGCCAGTTCTCGATCGTCGCCGGATGGCCGCGCGGTGCGCCGGCCGCGATGCAACGACGCCTGACCGGTCGGGGAAGTGGCCACGAACCGCAGCTTACCGTGTGTCGATAATTTCGACACTACGTTGACGCACTCAACATCGCGTTGATAGCGTGGTTCCATGACCGAGCATCTTGACGTCGTCATCGTGGGCGCGGGGATTTCCGGCGTGAGTGCGGCCTGGCATCTGCAGGACCGCTGCCCCACCAAGAGCTACGCCATCCTGGAAAAGCGTTCCGCCATGGGCGGCACCTGGGACCTGTTTCGCTATCCCGGCATTCGCTCCGACTCCGATATGCACACCCTGGGCTTCAGGTTCCGCCCCTGGACCGAGCGTCAGGCCATTGCCGACGGCAAGCCGATCCTCGACTACGTCAAGGGCACCGCGGCCATGTATGGCATCGACAAGCACATCCGGTTCAACCAGAAAGTCGTCAGCGCCGACTGGTCGACGGCCGAAAACCGCTGGACCGTCAACATCGAGACCAATGGCACCCGCAGCCAGCTCAGCTGCTCGTTCCTGTTTCTGTGCAGCGGCTATTACAACTACGACCAAGGCTATTCGCCGAAATTCCCCGGCGCGGCGGACTTCACCGGTGCCATCATCCATCCACAGCACTGGCCCGAGGACCTCGACTACGAAGGCAAGAACATCGTCGTGATCGGCAGTGGCGCCACAGCCGTCACTCTCGTTCCGGCGCTGGCGGATTCGGGTGCCAACCACGTCACGATGCTGCAACGTTCGCCGACCTACATTGTCTCGCAACCGGACAGTGACAGCATCGCCGACAGGCTCAACCGGTGGCTGCCGGAAAACCTGGCCTACTTCGCGGTCCGGTGGAAGAACGTGTTGCGTCAGGCGGCGGTGTACGGGGCCTGCCAGAAGTGGCCGCGGCGGATGCGCAAGATGTTCATGGGCTTGGCTGCGCGCCAACTGCCCGAAGGTTACGACGTACGCAAGCACTTTGGCCCGCACTACAATCCGTGGGACCAGCGGTTGTGCCTGGTGCCAAACGGCGACCTGTTCCGTGCCATTCGCCACGGGAAGGTCGAGGTGGTCACCGACACCATCGATCGGTTTACCCCTGCCGGAATCCGGCTGAATTCCGGACGTGAACTTCCGGCCGACATCATCGTCACCGCGACGGGTTTGAATCTACAACTCTTCGGCGGGGCGACCGCCTCCGTCGACGGCGAACCGGTGGATCTCACCAAGACGATGGCCTACAAGGGCATGATGCTGTCCGGGATTCCCAATATGGCGTACACGGTCGGCTACACCAATGCCTCGTGGACCCTGAAGGCCGACCTGGTGTCGGAGTTCGTCTGCCGTGTGCTGAACTACATGGACGCCAATGGTTTTGACACGGTGATGGCCGAGCATCCGGGTCCGGATGTCGAGGAACGGCCGTTCATGGAGTTCACTCCGGGCTACGTGCTGCGCTCGATCGACGAACTGCCGAAGCAGGGCTCACGAAAGCCGTGGCGGCTCAATCAGAACTATCTGCGCGACATCCATCTGATCAGAAGGGGCAAGATCGACGACGAAGGGCTGCGCTTCTCCAAAAAGCGTGCCCCCGTGCGGGTTTAGGTTTTCACGGGCAGACCACGACAATGCCGTCGTCGTCGCTGTAGAGGACTTCGCCCGGCACGAATGTCACGCCGCCCAGGGTAACGTCGACGTCGCGTTCCCCGGCGCCGGTCTTGGTGCTCTTACGGGGATTGGTGCCCAGCGCCTTGATGCCGATGTCGATGCCGCGCAGTGCGGCCGAATCACGTACCGCGCCGTGTACCACCAGGCCCGCCCAGCCGTTGGATCGGGCCAATTCGGCGATCACGTCGCCGACCAGCGCGCTGTGTAACGAACCGGCGCCGTCGATGACCAGTACGCCGCCGGCACCCGGCTGCGAGAGCACGGATTTCAGCAGGGCGTTGTCTTGAAAGCAGCGCACCGTGCTGATCGGCCCGGCGAACTCCGGGCGCCCGCCGAACTGGCGGAATTGCAGATCGCAGCTGCGCACGTCGGGCCCGATATCGTCGACCAAATCGGCCGTCGGCCGAAACGACACGTTGTGCATCGACCTAGCGGCGGCGCAGCTGCCGGACCAGCAGCATCGCCAGCAGGCTTAGCACGACGGCGACCAGCAGTGGAACGGTGAAGTTGTTTGACGCCTGCTCCACGTCCCGGGAAAGTGGGTCGTTGGCCCGGTCGACAGCTGACTTCGCTTGTGCTGCGGCGTCTTTGGCGGCGGCGGCAAGTTCACCATTGGATTTCGCGTGCTGCTCGAGTCCGGGTGGCTGGGCGGCCATCGCGGCGGCCGCGGGTTCCGGGTTGCCGGCGGGCGTTTTCTTGGCGGGGGCTTTTTTGGCCGGCGTTTTTTTGGCTGGGGTTTTTTTGGCGGGCGCTTTTTTGGCGGGCGCTTTCGCGGCCTTCTTGGCGGGCTGCTTCTTGGCCGGTGGTCTCGGTGTGCCGTCGGGTTCGCCGTCGGGTCGATCCTGCGGGTCTGCCATGCGGCCGCTCCTTTGCAGCTTCTCTGTTTGCGTGGGGTCGCTCACTGGGTCGCGAAGCATTCGGGTCCCATCATGCCAGGACCCGGTATGCCGCCGTCTCGGCTACCTGGGCGCGCGGGCGGGCTAGGGGCGGCGCCGCAGCGCCCATAGTGCTCCGGCGGCCACCGCGGCTATCGCACCGACGGCGAAAGGCCAGGTAGGAATGTCGGCGTCGGTGTCGGCCCGGGCTACCGTCACCGGGTAGCTGGCGCGCAGCAGCTGTGGCCGCCCGGTGACGGCCGGGCCGGTCGTCACCGGCTCGGCGGTGGGCCACCCGGTGCCCGGACGCTGGATGCCGGTCAGGCTCATCCGGGTCGGGCCCGCAGACGCGCGGACGGGGTCACCGCTGGCGCCATCCACCGTCGAGGGCGCGGTGAGCGTCAGGGCGATCAGCAGCAGCGCCGACCATGCGAGACCGAGCAGCTGCTTCATGATCGCCGCATTTCAGGTCAGCCCTAGCCGGGCCATCAGGTCGGCCTCGATGCCGTCGAGCTGTGCGGAGATCGCGGTGTGGGCGGCCCGGCGCCGTTGCGCAGGCATGTTCTCCGCGGCTGTGATGGCCGCTGACAGCTCGGTGAGCCGTTCACTGATGGCCGCGACGAATTGCTTGGTCTCCGCGTCCTTCGGCTTGTTTTCCTGGACCATCCGCAGCGACTGCTCCGAACCGGCGATCCTGGCCGACAGCCGGGCGCCGTGCCCGGAGAATTGTCCGACCTGAGCCAGCGGAACCCCGAGTTGGTCGGCACGACGCTGATCGATCAGCCCGCGCGCGGCAATGGCCGCCCGGTATATCACCGGCGCCAATATCGGGGCCAACAGCCGCGACACCGTCAGCGCCCGGCGGATTCGGGTGGGCGACAGCAACTTACCCTCGCGTGCCGCTTTGAGCTGGGTCTCGGCGACCTTGAGTGCCGCGCGATCGCTGTCCCGCTGCGCCTTGAGCTGTGCCTTGAGGGCCTTGTCCGCCGCCTTGCGCTCGTACTTGAGGTGACGCGCCGCGTTCTTCGCCGACAGCTTGGCCTCGAGCTTGGCGCGGGCCTTGATCGCGCGGGCTTCGGCGCGACGAATCACCCGGCTCTTTCGCTTGCGGAACAGGCCCATTCCCGGCCGCCTCCCGGTTCTCGTGGACTATCGCGGTGCGTGCGCGATCGTTGGGCCAACCCTAATCCGCGTTGGGCCCGGGCGACCCGTCAGGTCGGTGGCTGCCGGCTGTTACGCGTCGAGCCGCTCCGCGCGGCGCAGTTCGTCGATCCGGTCGACGATCTGTTGCTGCGCCTGCGCCGACAATCCATGGGAGCGCTCCGCGATGCGGCGCACGCCGTCGTCCCGCATCGCGGCCAGCCACTGCAATTCCTTGTCGATTTTTGCGTAGTAGTCGTCGTCGGTGAAGTAGGCCGCCCTGATGCGGAAGAAGTTGGCGAGGGCGGCCATGGTCGCCGACGACGGATTGGTGCGGTTGCCCGAGCGTAGCTGGGACAGGTAGGGAGCCGACATCGTGATGCCCTCCGCCTTGAGCGCGGCGATCACCTCCGCGGAGGTGTGCGGCCCGCGTCCGGGTGGATACACCGTGTCGAACAGACGGTTTAGGCGGGCAGCGAACGTCGTGCTCATCGATATGACCTCCACCGGGCTGCAAGATCGAACGGTTACCTATCTTTATTTGCTGATCATGGTAGCGACAGTTATGTCCACAACCAAGTGCAAACCTGAGCGGATTGCGTACCGGCGTGCTGGAGGCGCGATCAGGATGCCCTTGACGAGCGTCCAACCGATTCGGTGAGGTGTCCACAGAATGAACGGATTTCACAGGCTATCCGCAGAATACATTGCCTGGCGGTGCTCGGCGAGCTATCAGGCCGGCCGTCCGGGATCGGTTTACGCGCACCTCGCCAGGTGAATGCATTCAAAGTCGGGCAACCAACCCCTAACGGCGCAATGCTCGGCCGCTCCTTTGCTGTCGAGCTCCACTGCGGGGGGCGGCGCGCACCGGCGACGTCGCCGCCGGTGCACCGGAGCCGCCCGCGACCTGTCGTCCGCATCGCCGAACCGTACGGGGTCCGGTAGCCGCCGTTCAGCAGAGGTTCAACCGGGCTGGGCGGACCTGGTGGTCACCGCGGAGGCACTGCGACGCCGGCGAAGAGTTTGCGCCGTAACCCCGGCCGCCGCGACGATCGCCACCGCCGCCGTCACACCGATGGCGACCGAGCGCCACCCGAGGGCGCCGTCGAACAGCATCCACAAGCCGAACAGCAGGAACAACAGGCTGGCCAGCACATGCAGCAGCTGCTCGGGCAGCCGCTGGTGCAGCAGTAGTCCCGCACCGATTGCCAGGCCGTCGGCCAAGATCATGCCCAGGGTGGAGCCGATCCACACACCGACCCAGTCGTGATCGCTGGCCAGGGTCACCGTTGCCAGCGTCGTCTTGTCGCTGAGCTCGGCCAGCACGAACGATGACACCACGGTCAGCAGCGCGAACCGTGGATGGGGTGGGGTCGCGGGCTTGTCGTCACCGGCCGCGCTTTCTCGCCAGGCCCACACCGCGAACAGTAGGAACGCGATCGCGCCCGCGAAAGCCATCGGCCGCGCCGGGAGCGTGGCGCCCAGGAAGTGGCCGATCGCCACCGAGACCCCGTGCACCGTGAAAGACGCGATCGCCACGCCGGCCATCACCACCCACCAGCGAAACCGCAACGCATAGGTCATGGTCACGAGTTGGGATCTGTCGCCGAGTTCGGCGACGAAAACGACTCCGAGACTCAGGAGTGTGGCTGCGAGCATTGGGGACGACCTTTCGACACGTGGCCGATGACGCCGTGGTCATCGAACATCGGTCGAAGGTCTCGCCCACCGTCTGCACGACGGTTCGCCGGCCGGGCTTTCGCCAGTATGTCGACCCGACGATTCGGGGCTACTCCCCTTCGCTAACGAACCCCAGGCTAGCGGCCGGTTTCCGGGCGCGCCAGGGCGACGACAGAGTTCGGCCAGTCGCATTCTCGGATTCGCTGGCCGAAACTATGGTTTCGAATTGGCTTATGCGGCAAGCAGCATCGCCAGGATTGCGGTGTCGGGGTGGCTGATGGGGTCGACACCGACGCGACTCACCATTGATGTGATGGTGCCGTCCGCTTCGGCCTCCACCCAGGCGGCCCGGTGCTCCAGACCCAGATGCGGCAACCCGGGCAGTAGGACGCAGCCCGACGCCGCGCCGGTGCATTCCGGTAGCGACGGCGTTGTTTCCGAGGGCGGATGCAACATCAGCAATGCCGGGGGCTGATGATCGGCGAAATATCCGGGTCGGATGGCGGATTCGCCGAACACCGTGCCCTCGGCCAGCACCAGGCCGACGGTTCCGGGCGCGGGTTCGTCGGGCAATTCTTCGCGGGCACCGAATACGGTTGTCGTGGAAAGCAGTCCGGGCCACGACGCGACCCGGACGGCGACCATCAGCAGCTGCGCCCATTCTTTGGTCGAATCAGGCCAGCGTCCAGAGATGACAAACCCTTTCAGGGCACCACGAGAATGAAAGGGAGCAACCCCTATCGGTCTATCTGACCCAGCATTCATGCCGCCCTCCGAGATGCCTCCATCCGAAATAACCGCGCTGCTAGCTCGAACAACCGTCTAGTTTCAATAATCAAGCATGCGCGGGGATTTGGCGCTGCGCAACCCGACACGGCTAACCCCTCGCCACGATCGCGGTGTCGTCGAGAAGTCGCGATATCGAAACCGGCCAAAGACCTGGGCGCCGCGCAATACTGCGCGGCGCCCAGGCGCTGAAAATGCTGGAGTCAGCCGAAGATCAGGCCCTGCGTTTTCGAGGTGGCCGCCTCGTAGCGCGCCTGCACATCGGCCCAGTTCACGACATTCCAGAATGCTTTGGCGAAGTCGACCTTGACATTCTTGTACTGGAGGTAGAAGGCGTGTTCCCACATGTCGAGCAGCAGTAACGGAATGATTCCGAGCGGAAAGTTCGTCTGGTGGTCGTAGACCTGGAATATCAGGAGCTTGTTGCCGAGAGTGTCCCAGCCCAGCGCCGCCCAGCCCGACCCCTGCACCGTGGTGGCGGCGGCGTGGAATTGGGCACGAAACTTGTCGAAGGACCCGAACGCCTCGTCGATGGCCGCGGCGAGTTCGCCGGTCGGCTTGTCGCCTCCGTTGGGAGAAAGGTTCTTCCACCAGATCGTGTGGTTGACGTGGCCGGCGAGGTTGAAGGCCAAGTTCTTCTCGTTCAGCAAGATCGCCGAGTGGTCTTCCTTGGCGCGCGCCTCTTCGAGTTTGGCGACCGCATCGTTGGCGCCCTTGACGTAGGTGGCGTGGTGCTTACTGTGGTGAAGTTCGTTGATCTGACCCGAGATGTGTGGTTCCAGCGCCCCGTAGTCCCAATCCAGATCGGGCAAAGCGTATTCGGCCACGGCGTTCCCTCCTTCAATCGTCTGACACGTCATTCGCGTGGGTTCCGCCACGCGGCGGGCTGACGTAGTCAACCCTGCTGCATGACCGCGCGTGCCGCAAGAACAGCCCCCATCATCCGGAACGGCTCGAGCAGTTCCTTGAATTTCTCAGGGCATACCCGGGCGCCGGGGACTTAATACACAACCAGGAAGACCAGCACCGCGAGCAGCGCGAGCGCGATCAGTCCGGCACGAAGGGCGGCGATGACATAGGCGTGGTTCCAGGCGGGCGAACCCGAGCGCGAATTCGACGGTGGCGGCGACCCCGGACCGTAGGAGTGTGTCGCCATCAAACGCCTTCCCCCGGCATGGTCATCCCGCCTCAGTGAGGTGAGTCACAATGAACATCGCGTCGCAGATCATAACGCCTGGTGCACTAGTTGAAAAATTGCGCGACGAACAACGCCGGCAGTGTCGCCGGGTGATGGCCAGATGATGGCAAGACCGCACCAGCCGGCCGTCGAAAACCACTGCCTGCGGCCGCGCGACCGAGCCGGGCCGGACAACCTCTGACGGTTCGCCACCGCAGCGCCGGCAAGTCGTTAACCGGACCGCGGAAAAGCTTGGCCCGACGCAGCCCCGCACTTCGCTCGCGGCGCCTCCGGGCTGTCGATCGGCGCGTCCCGGGAGCGCCATGTTATCCACAGTTCGACGCGAACCGGGCCGATAGAGGCGGCATCGAGACGGACAGCCGACTGTGGATAAAGCTGTGGAAACTGTGGATAGGTCGCGGTTGGGCCTTAGTAGCTGTCCAGGTTCTGGCCAGGTCCCGTCCAGGGGTCGCGCAGACTGCCTCGCCGGGGGCCCGGGCCGCCGCGGTCCCGCACCGCCCCGCGCACGCAAGGTGCTTCCCCGATCCGCTTTGACGCCGTGCTGTGCCGTGGTGTCGGCAGGCTATTAGGCTGGTCCGGTGATCCAGGTGTGCTCCCAATGCGGCACTCGGTGGAACGTCCGCGATCGTCAGCGGGTGTGGTGTCCACGTTGCCGGGGGACCCTGATGGCGCCGCTGGCCGACCCGTCGGCGGGTGACCCGCGGTGGCCTTCGGCGGTGGGCCCTCAGCCGGCGCCTCACCTCATGCAGCGCACTCCGCCGCGGCTCCCACCCGGGTTTCGCTGGATCGCGGTACGCCCGGGCGCCCCGCCGCCACCGCGGACCTGGCGACGATTCCGCGGGCCCACGCCGCGCTATGCCGTGATGCCGCGTTGGGGTCTGGCGGACCGACTCCCTTCGACCGCACCGTCGCCGGCGGCGATACCGGAAAAGTCCGGGCCGGCCGCACCCACGGTGCGCGCCGCGCTGTTCGCCACGATCGTGGTGCTCGGTATCGCCGCATTGGTCTATGCGGTGCGATACGTGCTCCTCATCGTCAACCGCAGCCTATTGCTTAACTCCCTGGTGGCCGGGGCCGCGCTGTGGTTGGGGGTGCTGGCCAGCATTGCCGCGCTCGTCGCGACGATCGGCTGTTTCGTCGTGCTCATTCGCTGGCTGATCGCTCGTCGGGCTGCCGCGTTCGCCCATCACGGCCTGCCCGAGCACCGCTCGGCGCGGCAGTTGTGGGCCGGCTGTCTGCTGCCGTTGGCCAACGTGTTGTGGGCGCCGGTGTACGTCATCGAACTCGCGGTGGTCGAAGACCACTACCACCGGCTGCGCCGGCCCATCGTGGTGTGGTGGATCACCTGGGGGGTCAGCAATGCGGTGTCGATCTTCGCCATCGCCACCAGCTTTGCCGGCGACGCCCAGGGCATCGCCAACAACACGGTGATGACGGTCGTTGGCTACGCGTTGGCCGCGGCCGCCGTGGCCGCTGCCGGGCGGGTGTTCGAAGGGTTGGAGCGCAAACCGGTCGAACGGCCGGCGCACCGGTGGCTCGTGGTGCGCCCGGATGGCCCGCCCCCGCAACCCGCCCCGGTTGCTGCCGGGGCAGTTGAGCTGCAAGGCCAAGAACCGGCAGCATAATGGGCATGACCTGGGCCGACGAGGTGATCGCCGGGCATCCGTTTGTGGTTGCCCACCGTGGCGCGTCCGCTGCTCGACCGGAACACACGCTGGCCGCCTACGACCTGGCGCTCAAGGAGGGCGCCGACGGCGTGGAATGCGACGTGCGGCTAACCCGCGATGGCCACCTCGTCTGTGTACACGACCGGCGCTTGGACCGGACCTCGACCGGAGTCGGGCTGGTCAGCACGATGACGCTGGCCGAGCTGCGCGAGCTGGAGTACGGCGCCTGGCACGAAAGCTGGCGTGCGGACGGCACTCACGGCGACACCAGCCTGCTGACCCTGGATGCGCTGGTCGCGCTGGTGCTGGACTGGAACCGGCCGGTGAAGATCTTCATCGAGACCAAGCACCCGGTCCGATACGGATCGCTGGTCGAAAACAAGGTGCTGGCACTTCTGCACCGCTTCGGCATTGCCGCGCCGGCCTCCGCCGACCGGTCGCGCGCCGTCGTCATGTCGTTCTCGGCCGCGGCGGTCTGGCGGATCCGGCGGGCCGCGCCGCTGTTGCCGACGGTGCTGCTCGGCAAGACCGGACGGTACCTGGCCAGCAGCGCGGCCACCGCCGTCGGGGCGACCGCGGTGGGACCGTCGCTGCCGGCGTTGAAGGACTACCCGCAACTCGTCGACCGTGCGGCGGCCCAGGGACGGGCGGTTTACTGCTGGAACGTCGACGAATACGACGACGTCGAATTCTGCCGTGAGGTCGGGGTGGCGTGGATGGCCACTCACCACCCCGCCCGCACGAAGGCCTGGCTACAGCAGGGGCGCGCCGGCCAGGCCGGCGGCTAGAGACTACCGCCGGCGGCGCGCGGGGCGCCTGAGGCGGACGGCGCCCGGCCCACCTCGCGGGCGACGAAGTTCTCGAGCTCGAACAGGTTGGATCCGGCCCGGTCCGCGATCCGCAGCAGGGTGGACATCAGCGACATCTCTTCGACCTGTTCTTGCAGGAACCACTGCATGAACTGCTCGCCGAGGAAGTCGCCCTCGTCGCGGGCCACCGCCGCCAGCCGGCCGACCTGGTCGGTGACGGCACGTTCCTGGTCGAGTGCCAGCGCCAGCGCATCACGCGGTTTGTCGAACTGGTTTCGGACGGTGTCGATGCCCGGTATTTCGACGCGAAGGCCGCGGTCGAGCAGATGTTGCACCAGCATCATCGCGTGATTGCGTTCTTCGACCGCCTGGCCATAGAAATGCTTCGCCAATTGTGGCAAGTCCTCGCTGTCGAAATAGACCGCGATCGCAATATATTGCTGTGCGGTGGTGAATTCGTTGAAGATTTGCTCTTGCATTAACGCGTGGAATTTGGTCTTGTGTCCGTCGTAGTCAGTCATGAGGTCAGATTAATGCAGGTAGGACCTGGTCCGCAACAAAGGCATCACTTAGTGAGGACAGCGTTTCCTAAGTGTTCCGGGGCCGTCAATAACGCTCTTTATCAGGCCAGGTTTGCCTAACTGAAATAATTCCGCTAGGCGTTATTGCGGGTGGCTGTCGCTACAAACGATACGGGGCGCCACGACTTCCTCGCGCCCAGCGTGAACAGGGGGCGCTGAGCACCGGCGTGTCGTCGCGGCCGGTTCACGTTCGACGCGTCCTGCACACCCGGTGAAGTCACTATGGTTGCCCGTCGATCGCGGAAGTCGGCACCGGAGCATCCGACGCGAGCGCGTCGAACAATTCCCGGGCCGCGTCGTGATTCCATACCACCACCGAGCCGACGTCGCTGTCGGTGAACTCGCCGATCGGAACCGTCAGCGCGGTGGTGTGCCCGTGCAGCGCCCAGACCAGGCGTGCCAGGTCGAAGACATGGGTGGCCTGGTCGACGGTCAGCGCCCGGGCGGCTGCGTGTGGCACCGCGTACCAACGCCATGGGTTGAGCCATACCGCGGGGCTGGCGGCGCGGTGCAGCAGCGCTGCCATGAACTGGCGTTGGTTGAGCATCCGATCCAGATCGGCCCGCGGTGTGGCGCGAGACCGGACGTAACCCAGCGCCCGTCGGCCGTCCAGTTGTTGACAGCCGACCGGCAGGTCGACACCGGCCAATGGATCGCGGATCGGGTCGCTCAGGCACACGCTGCCCCCACCCAGCGCGTCGACCAGGTCGGCGAAGCCGCCGAATCCAACCTCGGCGTAATGGTTGACGCGCAGGCCGGTGGCCTGCTCAACGGTCTGCACTAGTAAGGGCGCGCCACCGGTCACGAACGCGGCGTTGATCTTGTCGCGACCGTGACCGGGTATCGGCACCGAGGAGTCGCGCGGTATCGACACCAACGTCGTCGGGGTGCTCGACCCGAACTCCGGCACATGCACCAGCAGGATGGTGTCGGTGCGTCCGGCGCCGACGTCGCCGCCGGTGGCGAGGCTTTGCTGCTGCTCGGTGGTGAGGTCCTGGCGGCTGTCGGAACCGACAAGCAGCCAGTTCGTGCCGCGGCCGGCGCCCGGGCGGTCGGCGTCGTCGCTGAACACCGGCTCGCGGCGCAGCGACGTGTCCAGCCACAGCGCACCGCCGAGGATGCCCGCTCCGGCCAATAACAAAACGACCAGCACACTGAGTGCCACGATCCTGCCCCAGCGCCGCTGCCTGACCCGGTTGCGGCGCGCCTTCGGCGCCACCGGCCGCGGAGGCGGCGTCGACTCGGCCGGACCGCGCTGCCGTCTGAGCCGGACTGGCCGGGCTGTCGAGGACGGCGGGGGATCAGTCGTTGCCGGTGTGGAATCCGGTTCGGGCCGGGGTCTGCCCGGTGGCCGCGGTGGCGGGTTTTCGCGACGGATGACCTGTGACGGCTCCGGCTGCGCCGACCGGTGATGCAGCGGTCCTCGGGGTCTCCAGGGCTGCGGTGATCGATCGCCGTTCACCCGGACAACGTACGTGGCCGGACCCGGCAGTGCAGCCGGCCGCGACGGCGTGCTACGACGCGCAGCGCCGGCGGGCCCGCAAGCCGTTGACGAAGGGGCACCCCATCAACACCCGGATGGCCTGCCCCAGCCCATGCATGTCGTTGACCGGCCGATGGAACGGCAATCGGATGTCGCGGTCGCCGTCGTCGCCTTCGACCCGAAATTGCACGCCGTACCGGTCGAGGCCGAGGGGACGGATCGCTCCGCGCCGCCATTGGGCGGGCAGCCGGGAGACCAACCGGGCGACGACGTCGCCATGGACGGTCGCCAGGTGCCACAGCAACGTCGATTCGATCTCGCAGAACGGGTCCGGTCTGGCTGCCAGCAGGTCCGCGACACTGACCGGCGAGGCTCCGGTGGTGTCGGTCACGACCACCGATTCGGTCTCCAGCCGCAGCAATGTGTACCGGTGCTGCTGCCGCAGGGCGGGGCCGGATCGGGGAGTCTCCACCTGCAGCAGGGTCGGGTCCGGGTTCTCGGTGGCGATCGTGTCCAGCACCGAGGTCACTGCTCCCCACGGGACCCGCTGCAGGCGACCGCGGATCCACACCAGCGATCGGACCGGCTCCCGGACCGGCAGCGGGGCGTAATCGGTGAGCTCGAGCAAGGCCTGAGATCCACAGCCGGGCGTGTAACCGGCCGCGGCAGCGCGGTCAGCGGGAACGGCCACGGCGAAGGAACCGTCGGACATCAAGTGATGCAGCGGCGCGGCCATCGGTTGGTCGGGCTCTACCGCCAGCAGGCCCGCGCCGGCCCGCGCGCAAATTGTGCGAACGCGCTCGGCGGTCGTGGGCGTCGGGTTGGTGATCGGAAACATCGCGGCGGCTCCTCGAAATTAGGTAAGCCTAACTTAAGCTACTCGGCTCGTCCGTCGCAAGGACCCGATGCGCCACTAGTGTGGTCAACGTGGTCTGCATCGCCTACCTCGGTCCGGAAGGGACGTTCACCGAGGCGGCGCTGTTGCAGATAACGGCCGCCGGGCTGGTACCCGGCCGGGAAGCCGAGCTGACGGAGCTGCCGCAACGGCTGCCGGTCGAGAGCACCCCCGCCGCGCTGGAGGCTGTCCGCAACGGCACGGCGGATTTCGCCTGCGTCCCCATGGAGAACTCGATCGACGGGTCGCTGGCGCCCACTTTGGACAGCCTGGCCATCGGTTCGCCGCTGCAGGTGTTCGCCGAGACCACCCTCGACGTGGCCTTCAGCATCGTCGTACGGCCCGGTCGCAGTGCGGCCGAGGTACGGACGCTGGCCGCCTTCCCGGTGGCGGCAGCACAGGTACGGCAATGGCTCAGCGCGCATCTGCCCGGTGTCGAGATGTGCCCGGCGTATTCGAATGCCGACGCGGTCCGCCAGGTGGCTGAGGGCCGGGTCGACGCGGCTGTCACGTCGCCGCTGGCGGCCGCCCACTGGGCATTGACGGCGCTGGCCGACGGTGTCGTCGACGAATCCAGCGCCCGGACCCGTTTCGTGTTGATCGGCCGGCCGGCCCGACCGCCGGCGCGCACGGGAGCCGATCGCACCTCGGCGGTGTTGCGGATCGACAACGTGCCCGGCGCACTGGTGGAAGCGCTGACCGAGTTCGGCATGCGCGGCATCGACCTCACCCGGATCGAATCCCGGCCCACCCGTACCGAATTGGGCACCTACATGTTTTTCGTGGACTGCGTCGGCCATATCGACGACGACGCCGTCGCCGAGGCACTCAAGGCGTTGCACCGTCGTTGTGCTGATGTGCGATACCTGGGTTCCTGGCCGACGGGACAGGCGGTCGGCATGCAGCCGCCGCCACCCGACGATGCATCGATCTGGCTGGCTCGGCTGCGGGAGGGCCAGCCGGCCCCGGCCCGGGAGCCGGGGCGATGAGCGGTCGGCTGGTGCTGCTGCGGCATGGCCAGTCCCACGGCAACGTCGAGCGCCGGCTGGACACCCGGCCACCCGGCACGGCGTTGACGTCCCTGGGACGCGAGCAAGCCCGCGCGTTCGCGCTCGGCGGTTCTGCCCGCCCGGTCCTGCTGGCGCACTCGGTCGCGGTCCGTGCGGCAGAAACGGCCGAGGTGATCGCCGCCGAGCTGGAGTTGTCGCCGCTGCGGCTCGACGGCATCCACGAGGTCCAGGTGGGAGAGCTGGAAAATCGCAGCGACGACGAGGCCGTGGCCGAATTCAACGCCATCTACGACCGTTGGCATCGCGGTGAATTGCAGGTGCCGCTGCCCGGCGGTGAGTCGGGCGAAGACGTCTTGGACCGGTACCTGCCGGTGCTTACTGAACTACGGATGCGCTACCTGGACGACGCCGCCTGGGATGGTGACATCGTGGTCGTTAGCCATGGCGCCGCTATCCGGCTGACGTCGGCGGTGCTGGCCGGCGTCGACGGCACGTTCGTGCTCGACAACCATTTGGGCAATGCCGAATGCGTGGTGCTGGCTCCGATCACCGACGGGCGCTGGAGTTGTGTGCAGTGGGGAAACCTCAAGCCGCCGTTCTACCCCGACCTCACGCAAGGCCCACCTACGCCGGTCATCGACGCGGTGACGTCAAGCACTGACCCGATGGGGTGATCCGGCCTCTCCGTTCGGCGCGTCAGCGCATCGGCAGCCGACCGCGTCGCAGTCGATGACGAACCCGTGCACCGATATCTCGGGTCCGTCGCAGTCGTTTTCGGTGCATTCGGTCCGGCCCAGATCATGACGAATGACGGTGCCGTGGCAGTGATAGACGCCTGTCCGGCAGTCGCGACAGACTGTGCTCATGAAGCGTTCTTAGCACCAGGGCCGGACAATTCCGGGATGCCGCGCCCGTCACCGGCGGGGTTCGGTCAGCCCCACCCCAGTTCGTCCAGCCTGGCGTCGTCGATGCCGAAGTGGTGGGCGATCTCGTGGATCACGGTGATTGCCACCTGATCGACGACTTCGTCGGCGGATTCGCAGACATCCAGCAGGGCGTCGCGGTAGATGGTGATCGCGTCCGGCAGTGCTCCGGCGTAATCGGAGTCGCGCTCGGTCAGCGCGACTCCCTCGTATAAGCCCAACAGGTCGTGGTCGCCGGGGTGGCGGTCGGCGACCAAGATGACCACGTTGTCCATCGCGGCTGCCAGTTCGCGCGGGATGAGGTCGAGTGCGTCGGAAACCAGTTCGTCGAACCGCTGCGGATCCATCCGCACCGCCACGGGTTAACCTTCCGGCGCGGGCTCGGCGGGTGCGGGGGCTTCCGGTGCCGGGGCCGCCGGCGGCGCCCCGCCATCAGCCGGTGGGGCGGCGGGTGCTTGGGTGGTGGCCGGCGCGGCGGGCGGTTGGGTGGTGGCCGGGGCTGCGGGCGCGCGAGACGGTGTCACCACCGGCTGTTGATTGGGCAGGTGTTGGTTGCCCGGTGGCGTGACCGGGATCTCCTGGACCGGGGCCGCGGGTTGTGGGGCCGGCACCTGCACCGGGATCGGCGGCAGCGTGAGCCGCTCCTCGGGGATGTCGGGCGGCGGTATCGGGGGCTGGCCGTTGATCAGCAGCGGTCCCTTGGCGCTGTTGACCAACGTGGCCCAGCCGCCGTTGCCCAGCGTCGCACCGATGCTGCACGCGACCTCACGGCTGCCCGCCGACCAACTGGACAGCGACAGCGTCGGGTAGATCAGCGTCAACGTGGTGGTCCGCAACTTGATGGGCGCCAGATACGCGTCCGTCATCCGGGTGCAGTTGTCCTTGATGTACGCGTCCTGCTCTGGTTCGGCGGGCAGCGCGTTCGGGAACTTCTCGGAGAGGTTGACCGTGCCGGTCACCTCCATCGCGTGGGGGGCCGTGCAATCGACCGGAACATCGACCGGTTGGTTGGTGTTCGAGTCGATGGCCAGGCAGGTGCCGGCCGGCCAGACCTTGGACTGGTCGAGTTCGGCGACCTTGCCTTTGAACAGGGCCTGCTGGTTGTTGGGGCCGGGCAACTGCAAGCCGCACAACATGCGGCGCTCGCCGGCTTGTCGCCACGCGCGGTCACCGGACCACAGCATGCTGATGGTGAACTTGCTGTTCGGGTCGAACTTGGTGCCGAGGTAGCGGCGTACGGCGGCCTCGCACTGCTCCTGGCTGATTTGCTGGATGCGTGCCGGCGACGGGGGATCAGCGTTGGGCCCGTACTCCGAACCGGGGAAGGTCCGCATGTCGATGGACTCGGCCACTTCGAACCGGTGGTCGTCGGAGCAGCTGACGATGGTCGCGGCCTCCGGCATGGCGTCGGGCCAGTTCAGGCAGTCGCCGCCGGTGGCTCGGTTGAAGGCGGCGTTGCTTTTGGCGCCGGTGCTGGGCACCGGGTTGTTGTCGATGTAGCCGGCAAGGCGCCCCGGACCGGTGGTCACCGCGGGAATCGCGGTGGCCAGCCCGGCGATCAGCAAGGCACCCAGAGCGGTGAGCAGCAGCGCCCGCCGGGTCGCCGACGCCTGCAGAGCCCGAGGCCAGCGGAAGCCCGCCCCCGGCGGGGTGGCTGCGGCGGTGCCGGTTCTGTCAGCTTCGCTGTCAGGTGGCAGTTGCTTCTCGGGAGCGTCCAACATCCGTTCCATTGTGACAGGGGCTGCCCGGTGGCGTTACCAATGTTGCTGATGTGAGACCAGAGCCGGATGCCCGGCCAGCTGACGCCATCGGGCTGCGCGGTCAAAAGTAGTCTTGCGCCCGTGATCGACCTGAAGCTGCTCCGCGAAGACCCCGACGCCGTGCGCCGCTCCCAACTCAGTCGCGGCGAAGACCCGTCGCTGGTGGACGACCTGTTGACGGCCGACGCCACGCGGCGCAGCGCGATCGCGGCCGCGGATGCGCTGCGCGCCGAACAGAAGGCCGCCAGCAAGAGGGTGGGCGGCGCGTCACCGGAGGAGCGGCCCGCGCTGCTGCACCGCGCGAAATACCTCGCCGAGCAGGTCAAGACCGCCGAAGCGAACCAAACCGAAACCGAGGCGGTGTTCACCGCGGCACATCTGGCGATCCCCAACGTGATCCTGGACGGCGTCCCCGCCGGCGGGGAGGACGACTATGCGGTGCTCGACGTCGTCGGCGAACCCCCTCGGCTGGACGACCCGAAAGACCACCTGGAACTCGGCGAGGCGCTCGGTCTCATCGACATGCAGCGCGGCGCGAAGGTGTCCGGATCGCGGTTCTACTTCCTGACCGGGCGGGGTGCGCTGCTGCAGTTGGGGCTGCTGCAGCTGGCGCTGCGGCTGGCCGTCGACAACGGCTTCATCCCGATGATTCCGCCGGTGCTGGTGCGCCCGGAGGTGATGTCCGGCACCGGCTTCCTGGGCGCCCATGCCGAGGAGGTGTACCGGCTGGAGGCCGACGACCTCTACCTGGTGGGCACCTCGGAGGTGCCGCTGGCGGGCTACCATTCCGGCGAGATTCTGGACCTGTCCGCCGGGCCGCTGCGTTACGCGGGTTGGTCGTCATGCTTCCGGCGCGAGGCCGGCAGCTATGGCAAGGACACCCGCGGCATCATTCGAGTGCACCAGTTCGACAAGGTGGAGGGCTTCATCTACTGCACACCCGGCGACGCCGAAGCCGAACATCAGCGGCTGCTGGCCTGGCAGCGCGAAATGTTGGCCCTGATCGAGGTGCCGTATCGGGTCATCGACGTGGCCGCGGGTGATCTCGGCGCGTCGGCGGCGCGCAAGTTCGACTGCGAGGCGTGGGTTCCGACTCAGGGCGGCTACCGCGAGCTGACCTCGACGTCGAACTGCACCACCTTTCAGGCGCGCCGCCTGGCGACCCGCTTCCGCGATGCCAATGGCAAGCCGCAGATCGCGGCGACGCTCAACGGCACGTTGGGCACCACCCGCTGGCTGGTCGCCATCCTGGAAAACCACCAGCGGCCCGACGGCAGCGTGCGGGTCCCCGCGGCGCTGGTCCCGTTTGTCGGTACCGAGGTGCTCGAACCGCTCTAGACGTTGAGGGTTTGGCGCGATTGTTCGTGCCGGCGCTGGCGTTCGATGGTGGCGAAGTAGCAGGCGAGCGGGAAGGCAAAGCTGGTGAAGAAGCTGGCCACAAAGAACAGCCACGGGCGTTTCAGACCTCGCCGATAGCCGTCGACGATGGTAAACACCGGCAGCAGAACGACATTCGCGATGAGGTAGTCCTGATTGCCGGAGCCTGCGGCCGGGTTTGCGAATTGCAGCCGAAGGAAGTTCGGGTAGCTGCCCGGTCCGGAGACCAGGTTGCCTTGACCGTGCGCGCCGAGCATGAAGTGGATGTTGAAGTACCAGCCCAACGCGATCGAGGCGATGCCGGCGGTGTAATACACGCATTCCAGCGGCGACAGCCAGGCCCCGCCCGCCGGTTTCGCGTAGACCTTGGGGTTCGACGCCACGATCCAGGCGACGACGGCAAGCCCGAGTAGCGCGTGGATAACCAGCGACACCATGGCCGCAGTCTCATCGCACCGGAAAGTTTTGTCAATATTGTCATAATGATTCTTGGTACGGTTTACTGCCATGGTCCGGCCAGCGCAGACGGCGCGCAGCGAACGCACCCGGGAGGCGTTGCGTCAGGCCGCGCTGGTGCGATTCCTGGCCCAGGGCGTGGCGGACACCTCGGCCGAACAGATCGCGGCGGACGCGGGGGTATCGCTGCGGACGTTCTATCGCCACTTCCACTCCAAGCACGATTTGTTGTTTGCCGACTACACCGGGCTGCACTGGTTTCGCACGGCATTGGACGCCAGGCCGGCCGACGAGCCGATCATCGATTCCGTGCGGTCGGCCGTCTTCGCGTTTCCCTATGACGTGGAAGCCGTCACGAAAATCGCCGCGTTGCGGGGTGCGGAACTCGACCCCGGGCGCATCGTCCGGCACATTCGTGACGTCCAGGCCGACTTCGCCGAGGCAATCGCCAGGCAGCTGCAACGCCGTAGCTGCGTGGCTGACCCGACTCCGGACCAGCGGTTGCGGGTGGCGGTGACGGCGAGGTGTATCGCCGCGGCCGTGTTCGGTGCGATGGAGGTGTGGATGCTCGGCGATGAGCGGTCGCTCGGTGAGTTGGCGCGGATGTGTCATACGGCGCTGGAATCGCTGCGGGCCGGTATCACCGAGTCGTGGCTTCCCGGCCAGGTTTCGTCATAATTGACAAAACCTTTGCATCCGTGCCAGCGTGCCTTGCTGGAGGGCAGGAGCATGTCTGATTACGACGCCATAGTCATCGGCGCCGGGCACAACGGGCTGACCGCGGCGGTGCTGCTGCAGCGGGCGGGGCTGCGAACCGTGTGCCTGGACGCCAAGCGCTACGCCGGCGGGATGGCCACCACCGTCGAGCTGTTCGACGGGTACCGGTTCGAGATCGCCGGCTCGGTGCAGTTCCCCACGTCGGCGGTGGTGGTGAACGAATTGGGCCTGGATACCTTGCCGTCCGTCCAGTGCGAGGTGATGTCGGTGGCGTTGCGCGGTATCGGCGACGATCCGCTGATCCAGTACACCGACCCGGTGAAGATGTTCGCCCACCTCAACGAGGTACACGGCGCGGACGTGGTCACCGGAATGGCGGGGCTGCTGGCGTGGAGCCGGGCGCCGACACGGGCGCTGGGACGCTTCGAGGCCGGCACGCTGCCGAAGACCTTCGACGAGATGTATGCCTGCGCCACCAACGAATTCGAGCGCTCAGCCATCGACGACATGCTGTTCGGGTCGGTCACCGACGTGCTGGACCGCTACCTGCCGGACCGCGAGAAGCACGCCGCCCTGCGCGGCTCGATGACGGTGCTGGCCGTCAACACCATCTACCGCGGGCCGGCCACGCCGGGCAGCGCCGCCGCACTGGCCTTCGGACTGGGTATGCCCGACGGCGACTTCGTGCAGATGAAGAAGCTGCGCGGCGGCATCGGGGCGCTGACCGCGCATCTGTGCCGGCTGCTGCAGAGCCACGGCGGCGAAGTCCGGTTGCGATCCAAGGTGGCCGAGATCCGCGTCGAGGGCGGCCGGGTGAGCGGCGTGCGTACCGAGGCCGGCGACATCCTGAGCGCCCCGATCGTGGTCTCGGCCGTCGCGCCGGACGTCACGGTCAACGAGCTGATCGATCCCGCGGCGCTGCCCGCCGACATTCGGGAACGGTATGCGCGTATCGATCACCGCGGCAGCTACCTGCAGATGCACTTCGCCCTGGACGAGACGCCCAGTTTTGCCGCGCCATACCAGGCGCTCAATGACCCGGCCATGCAGGCCTCGATCGGGATCTTCTGCACACCGGAGGAGGTGCAGCAGCAGTGGGAGGAATGCCGTCGCGGAATTGTGCCGGCCGACCCGACCGTCGTGCTGCAGATCCCGTCGCTGCACGATCCGCAGCTGGCCCCGGAAGGCAGGCAGGCCGCGTCGGCGTTTGCCCTGTGGTTCCCCATCGAGGGCGGCGCCGACTATGGGCAATCCAAACTCGACATGGGTCAGCGCGTCATCGACAAGATCACTCGGCTGGCACCCAATTTCGCCGGCAGCATCACCAGGCACACCACCTTCACGCCCAAGCACATGGGGGTGATGTTCGGCGCGCCCGGCGGCGACTACTGCCACGGGCTGTTGCATCCCAACCAGATCGGACAAAACCGGCCGGGGCCGAAAGGCTATCTCGGCCAGCCCATTCCGATCGACGGGCTGTACCTGGCAAGTGCGGGATGCCACGGCGGACCCGGAATCACGTTTATTCCCGGCTTCAACGCCGGCCGTGCGGTCCTGGCGGGGTTATGACTCGCCGAACGTGCTCTCAACGCGAAGAACTCGCGAAAATCTCGCAGTGGATACACGTTCGGCTAGAGCTAACGCCGTTCGGCGAGCAACCCATCCAGCAGCGCGACGAAATCGACCGGACGCGCGGGCGTGAAGGCAGGCTTCCATCGCGCCCCCCGAATGTCCAGGGTGATCAACGTCGACTTGAGGGGCCGGTTGACGTCCAGCGGTAGCCAGCGCTGCAGGTCCGAGCTGCCCCAGATACGGAACCGGTGGGTGAGCAGGCCCAGCGGCTCGGCCTGGTAGCCGCGGATGTCGTCTAACGCGATGACCTTGGCCGTGCCGGACGGAAAGTGGTACCGGCGCAACGTGAGTGCGGCACGGTCCAGCTGGACCAGGCCGTCGTCGTAGAACTGCATCATGTTTTCGAACTCCGCAACTGGTGGCCGCGGGTGGTCAGGCAGCGGCCGTCGTCCAGCCGCCATTGCCACCCGTGTAGGTTGCAGGTCAACGTGTTGCCTTCCACCACACCGAATTTCGAAAGATCGGCTTTCAGGTGGGGACAGCGCCGCTGAATTTCCCAGCCGTCCAGGGTGATCGATGCGCTGTCGTCGTGAGTCTCGGCGAACCAGCCGTCGGCGTAGGTGATCCGCTCGTCGGTCAGACACTTGAAGAAGGTGTAGAGGTATTCGTTGTAACCGCCGACGCGCCAGGCCCGAAACCGGGTCGACAAGAAGATGGTGTTGACCCAGTCCGGTTCCCGGTCGCGCAGCACGGTGCGTACCAGCTCCGGCGCGATCGCGAAGCCGTAACGGATCTTTTCGTCGGGAATGCGTTCGCGCACCGTCCGTTTCGGAAAGTCCAAGACGACGGTCTCGGGGCCCAGGACCAGTTCCACCGGGTAGCCGATGCCGTCGCAGATCTGGTCGCTATGCATCATGATCGGTTCGAACAGCGCGCGCAGCGGTTCCAGCAGCGGCTCTCCGCTGGCGGAGGCCCAGCTTGCCCGTTCGGCCGCGACGACCGGCGCCATCCGTTCGGCATAGTCGGCGATGTACTTCGCCTTGCCGGTAGTGAAGATGGCTTCGACGTCTTCGACGGGCAGTGGATGGTTCAGCGAATTCAGCTCCGCGCCGGTGAAATCCGCGACAGATCCCGGGATCATCAGCAGGCCGCGATCGTGGCCGTGGGTGCGCATCTGGTCCAGGAACACCATCTGGTCGGGGAAGATGTTGGCCGGGTCGCTGCCGTCGTCGTTGAGGTGGCGCAGTTCGGGGTCCAAGAAACACGGTGGTCCGGCCGACGGAATCACCCAGGTGGCCCCGACCTGCGCGATGTACTGGCGAGCCCGGTCCATCCCGCGCTGCCGCTTCTGGGTGGCGAAAGCTTCCTTGGCGCGCGCCGGCATGTCGTAGACCATCGGGTACCAGATGGCGCCCGAATACTGCAGCATGTGCACGTCCATAGGGCCGAACTGCGATGCCAGCACGTCCAAATCGATCGGACGGGCATCGTTCATGTTGAACGCCGTCGTCTCGCCGTCGGAAACCACCAGTGCCGAGTCCCCGATCGGACCGTCGGCCGGGGCTCGCAGCGCGATGATCATGATGTCCAGTTCACCCTTGGGCCCGCTCACCCGGTGCTTGACCGAGTCGGTGGTGTCGAAGAACCGGTGAAACCCCAACTTCTCCAGCTCGTTTCGCAGATCGGGCACCGGAAAGTCGGGCAGCAGCACCACCGCGTTCTTGTTGACGTGGCTCCGCAGGTTCTCCGCGTCGAAATGGTCCTTGTGGAGGTGGGAGACGTACAGGTAGTCACAGTCGCCCAGGGCGGACCAGTCCAGTGTGCTGTTGTCGGGAAACGGGAACCAGGAAGTGAAGTAGGCCGGGTTGAGCCAGGGGTCGCACAGAATGCTGCCCGCGTGGGTCTGGATCAGAAAGCCGGCGTGGCCGACGCTGGTGACCTGCACAAATGCCTTTCCGTGTCGTTCAGGAAGATCGACCTGCTGCGCGCGTGGGGGCCGCGAAATGCAGCATCGAGCTTAGCTTGCGTCGATATCCTCGGCCTGCCACAAGCGTCGGTAGTAATCCAGGCGCGGCGGGTCCGGATCGACTCCGTAGGCTTCGAAGAACACCGTGTCCCAGCCGCGCCCCGGGTAGTTCCAGACCAGCGACAGTGTTGCCACCGCGAGGTCGGCCCACCGATCGGCCACGCCCAGGGAGTCGACGTCGACATGTCCGCAGCACCGGCCGTGCTCATCGATCAGCGTGTTGGGCGAACACGCATCGCCGTGACAGACCACCACCCGATCGACCGGCGGAGGGTCGCCGAGCTTTGCCCGCCAGGCCGGGGAAAGCCGGGCCAACCGGCCGGCCGCCGACCAGTCGAACGGACACGACGAGACCGGCAGCGTGTCGTGCAGTGTGCGCAACCCCACAGCGATCGCCCGCACCGCCACGTCAGGTGCCGCCAGCCAGCGAGGGTGCACCGCTGATACACCGGGCAGCCCACCGGTGCGCAGCCATGCCCGGTCGCCGTCGAGGCCGAAACCCAATACCGCCGGCACCGGCGTGTGCTGCGCCGCCCAGCGCAACCGCCGTGCTTCGTCGGCGAAGTCGACCGTGGCGGCTCCGGCTACCTTGACGAATTCGGTGCCCGGACCGATCCGGAAGGTGACGCCGCCGAGTTCATTGGTCCAGACGGCGCGCACGCGCCGGCCGGCAGCAAATGTGCGGACAACTGTGGGTACGGCCGGCGGTGACGTCGGGAAAGACATGGGAAGGGAAGGCCGCCTCTCTTTTCCGGTCTTTGCCTCTCATTTTCGGCTTCAGCCTTGGCGGCCCGGAGCACTAGGCTGGACAGCTGTGGAGCCGGTATACGGGACTATCATTCAGCTTGCCCGCTTGACCTGGCGCATCCAGGGTCTCCGGATCACCGTCACCGGTGTGGAGAACGTACCGGCCACCGGTGGCGCCGTCGTCGCGATCAACCACACCGGATACCTGGACTTCACCTTCGCGGGTTTGCCGGCTTACCAGCAGGGTCTCGGGCGCAAGGTGCGGTTCATGGCCAAACAGGAAGTCTTCGACCACAAGGTCACCGGTCCGATCATGCGTCGGCTGCGGCATATCCCGGTAGACCGGCAGGAGGGGGCCGCGTCTTACGAGGCGGCGGTCCGGATGCTCAAGGATGGTGAGCTGGTCGGCGTCTATCCAGAGGCCACGATCAGCCGCAGTTTCGAGATCAAGGAATTCAAGTCGGGTGCCGCGCGGATGGCGGTCGAGGCCGGCGTGCCGATCGTTCCGCACATCGTGTGGGGCGCGCAACGGATCTGGACGAAGGGCCACCCCAAAAAGCTGGTGCGTCCGAAGGTGCCGATAGCGGTCGTCGTCGGCGAACCGATCGAACCGACACTGGGCACCGCCGAACTGAACAGGTTGCTGCACTCACGGATGCAGCATTTGCTGGAACGGGCGCAGAAGCTGTACGGACCGCATCCGGCCGGCGAGTTCTGGGTACCGCACCGGCTCGGCGGCGGTGCGCCGTCGCTGGCCGAGGCGGCCCGGATGGACGCGCAGGAGGCGGCGGAGAGGGCGGCTCGCCGTGCGCAGCGCGCCGATCCGGCCGGAGCCGCGGAGCAGTGACCGATGGCCGAGCCGACCTACCGCACCCTGGAGATCCTGGCCAAGTTGCTGGTGCTGGCGACCGGAACCCGGATCAGCTATTTCGGTGTGGAAAACGTGCCCGAACGGGGCGGCGCCGTGGTCGCGATCAACCACACCAGCTATGTCGACTGGCTGCCGGCCGCGCTGGCCATGAATCGTCGGCGCCGCCGGATGCGGTACATGATCAAGGCTGAGATGCAGCGGGTGAAGCTGGTCAATTTCTTGATCAAACGCACCCGGACTATCCCGGTGGACCGAGGTGCCGGCGCCGGCGCCTATACGGTGGCGGTGCAGCGGCTTCGGGAAGGTGAACTGGTCGGCGTCTATCCGGAGGCGACGATCAGCCGCAGCTTCGAGCTCAAAGAGTTCAAGTCCGGGGCCGCCCGGATGGCGGTGGAGGCAGACGTCCCGATTGTTCCCGTTATTGTTTGGGGTGCCCAGCGGATCTGGACCAAAGGCCATCCCCGGCGCATTGGACGCACCAAAGTGCCGATCATTGTGCAGGTGGGACCGCCTTTTCCGGCCCGCGGCGATATCGCGCAGACCGATGCTGCTCTGCGGGAGGCGATGACCGGGCTGCTGCATCAGGTGCAGCAACGGTATCGCCATCCGCCCGGGGCGTACTGGGTGCCGCGCCGACTCGGTGGCGGTGCGCCGACGCCGGCCGAGGCGGCTCAGTTGGATGCTGACGAGGCGGCGGCGAAGGCGGCCGGCCGTGCACCGCATCAGTCGCGGTAGCGGTGGAAGGAGAACATACGAAATGGCCGAGCCATTTTTCCGAATGATGGAGTTTCTTGTCCCATCGATTGTCGCGGCCAACGGAAACAAGATCACCTACTACGGCCTGGAGAACATTCCGGAGCGGGGCGGCGCCTTGATCGCCCTCAACCACACCAGCTACGTGGACTGGATTCCCGCGTCGATCGCCGCCAAGCACTGCCGGCGGCGGTTGCGGTTCATGATCAAGGCCGAAATGCAGGAGGTGAAGGCGGTCAACTACGTGATCAAGCATGCCCAGCTGATTCCCGTGGACCGCTCCGAGGGCGCCAATGCCTATGCGGTGGCGGTGCAGCGGCTGCGCGAGGGCGAACTGATCGGGTTGCATCCGGAGGCGACCATCAGCCGCAGTCTGGAACTGCGGGAGTTCAAGACCGGCGCGGCGCGGATGGCGTTGGAGGCGCAGGTGCCGATCGTTCCCATGATCGTCTGGGGTGCGCACCGGATTTGGCCCAAAGATCAACCCAAGGACTTGTTCCGCAACAAGATTCCGATCACCGTGGCAGTCGGACCGCCATTGCGTCCGCAGGGCGATGCGGTGACGCTAAACGCCACGTTGCGCCAGGCGATGGAATCGATGCTGTATCGCGTGCAGGAGCAGTATCCGCATCCGCCAGGGGAGTACTGGGTGCCCCGACGGCTCGGTGGCAGTGCGCCCAGCCCGGAGGAGTCGAAGGCCTACCGCATTGCTGAGTTGGCTGAGCGGGCGCGAAAGCGTGAGCAGGCCCGCATAGCATCGCAGAGTCGCAGCAGAATCGCCGAACTGGCCCAGCGCGCGCGCCGGCGCGGGCACCACGGAGTGACCTCGCCCAGTCGCAGCAAAGGCGTACCGCACTGACGACGCCGCCGAGCCCGCCGGCGCTCATCGCGTGCGACGTCGACGGCACCCTGCTCGACGACGACGAAACCGTGACCGCGCGCACCCGCGCGGCGGTGCGCGCCGCCGTCGCCGGCGGCGCGACGTTCATCCTGGCCACCGGCCGCCCACCGCGCTGGGTGCGGCCGGTGGTCGACGCACTCGGCTTCGCGCCGATGGCGGTGTGTGCCAATGGCGCGGTCATCTATGACCCCGCCACCGATCGGGTGGTATCGGCGCACACCCTGTCCGTGGATGCTCTGGCCGCTCTGGCCGAGATCGCCCGGCGGGTCATCCCCGGTTCCGGGTTGGCCGTCGAGCGCATCGGCGACCGTGCGCACGATACGGCGACCCCGCAGTTCGTCAGTTCACCGGGCTACGAGCATGCCTGGCTGAACCCGGACCACACCGAGGTGTCGATCGAAGATCTGCTCAGCGCGCCCGCGATCAAGCTGCTGATCCGCAAGACCGGCGCCACCAGCGCGGAGATGGCGGCCCGGCTGGCCAAACATCTCGGAACCGCAGGGGAAATCACCTATTCGACCAACAATGGGCTGGTCGAGGTCGTTCCGTTGGGCATCAGCAAGGCCACCGGTGTGGCAGAAATCGGCCGGCCCCTGGGGATCGCCGAGGCGGACGTGGTGGCTTTCGGGGACATGCCCAATGACGTGCCGATGCTGCTGCGGGCCGGGCTCGGGGTGGCGATGGGCAATGCCCACCCCGAGGCGCGCGCCGCGGCCAATGAGGTCACCGCTGCCAACACCGACGACGGCGTCGCGCGGGTGCTGGAGCGCTGGTGGTCCTGATCCGGACGGCGCCGCTGATGTGGGAGACTGCCCGCGTGCCGGCGTACCAGCCTGATGCTCGCCCCCTGGGCGGCAAGTGTGTCGCCTCGCCGGGCCCGTTACCCGGACCGGAGGAGAGCTAGTGGGGTCGGAACCAGACCCACCGGTTAGCAGCCGCCCCGACGACGACCAGGGCGGGCCCGCCGCGGCTGCCGAGCGGTCCGACGAGACGCAGCCGGTGCCGGATGCCGAATCAGCAGGAGACGCACCGGCCAAGCGCCGGGCCGGCGGCAGCATCCAGTATCAGGACCCCGAAACCGCGCGGCCGCGGCCCCCGACGCCGGCCGAGCTGCGGGCCCGACGGAAGTACGAGGACAAGCAGCGCGAGATCGAAGAGGCTCGGCGGGAGGCCGAGGCCAAGCGCGCCAAGCAGAAGCGTGTCCTAATGGGCGCCGCGGCCGGCGTCGGCGTGGTGGGTCTGGTGGCCGGCCTCGGGTACTGGTTGCTGACGCCCGAGCACGTCACCGCCCAATGCGTCCAGGACGACCCGAATGGTCAACCGGTGATCGTCCCCGACAGCTACTGCACCGGCCATACCGCGGGCCTCAACGGCTTCTTCTTCTACGGCGGACATCAGTACCGGTACTACTACGGCAGCTCCGGTAACGTCGGTCAACGCCCCAGCGGAGGCACCACGGTTGCGCCGAAGGGCGCCACGATCACCACCAAGTCCGGTACCACGATTTCGCGCGGCGGGCTCGGCGGCAGCGGCGGCAAGGGCGGCGGCGGGAGCAGCGGCTCGTGAAACGCGCCCGGACCCAGCCGCGTCCCAACTGGCGATCCATCGTCGAATCGCAAGGCCTGGTGTACGGCACGCCCGCGCGCGATGCGACCGGCGCCGACCGGCCGTACTGGGACGAATCGGTGTACTACGAGTTCGACATGGACGAGATCCTGGCGCTGGAAGCCGATGTCGAACTGCTGCACTCGATGTGCCTCAATGCCGTCGAGCAGGTGGTCCTGATGGAGCGGTACGCCGATTTCGGTCTGCCCGAGTGGAGTTGGCCGTTCATCGCCGAATCGTGGCGGCGTTCCGATCCACATGTCTACGGCCGCTTCGACTTGCGTTACGACGGTCGCCGGCCGGCGGTGCTGCTGGAATACAACGCCGACACCCCGACCACACTGCTGGAGGCCGCAATCCTGCAGTGGTATTGGCTCAAGGACAAATTCCCCGCCGACGACCAGTGGAACTCGTTGCACGAACAGCTCGTCGACCGCTGGAAGGCGGTCGCTGATCTGTTGCCCGGCAACGAACTTCACTTCACCTGGTCGGGTGTGGAAGCGACCGGCGAAGACCAGATCACCACGACGTACCTGCAGGAGACCGCGGCTGAAGCCGGTTTTCAGACCGTCGGCTTGATGATCGAGGACGTCGGCTGGGATGCCGCGCTGGAGCGATTCGTCGATCTGGAAGAGGCGCCGATCGAGGCCATCTTCAAACTGCACCCGTGGGAATGGGTGCTCGATGATCAGTTCGGCCAGCACGTGGTATCGAGCCTGCCGCAGACGATGTGGATCGAGCCGCTGTGGAAGGCGCTGTTGTCCAACAAGGCGATCCTTGCGGTGTTGTGGGAGATGTATCCCGGGCACCCGAACCTGTTGCCCGCCTACATCGACGACCCGCATGAACTCACCGAGTACGTCCGCAAACCCAAGCTGGGTCGCGAAGGCGCAAATATCACGATCGTCGGCGCCGGCATGGAGACCGCCACCGGCGGTGTCTACGGTGAAGAGGGCTTCGTCTACCAATTACTGGATCCGCTACCGGAATTCGACGATATGCGCCCCGCCTTGGGAGCGTGGATCGTCGGTGACTCGTCGGCGGGTATGGGTATCCGGGAGACCGCCGGACTGGTCACCGACGATGGCGCTGCGTTTGTCCCGCACCGGATTCCGCTGAAATAAACCGTTCCGCCAAGTGAACCTTCCGCCAAAATGAAACGGAGCTGATCTTCGATGACGACATCCATCGTGGCGCTGCATTCGGACTACTGGAGTTGGCTCGGTCGCGGGGTCGGCGCCGTCGTCTTGTACTCGATCCTGGGTCTGGTGCTGATGATCATCGGGTTCCACGCGATCGACTTCACCACCCCGGGACCGTTGCGCAAGATGGTGCGCGCGGGTAAGCCCAACGCCATCATTGTGGCCGCCGCCGGGATGGTGAGCATGGCGCTGATTGTGGTGCTGGCGATCTATTCGTCGTCGGGCAGGTTGGGCGAGGGGCTGCTGGCGTCGGCGACGTTCGGCATCGTGGGCATCGCCGCGCAGGTGGTGATGATGCGGATCGCGACCCTGGTCATCGGAATCGACATGGATACGTTGTTCCAGGCCGACGAATACAGCTTCGAGTGTCTTATCGTGGCGGCGGCGC
Organism: Mycobacterium persicum; assembly: GCF_002086675.1. GTDB lineage: Bacteria > Actinomycetota > Actinomycetes > Mycobacteriales > Mycobacteriaceae > Mycobacterium > Mycobacterium persicum. Next base: position 39,729 of record NZ_MVIF01000007.1, on the reverse strand, counting down.
AATTCGCGTTGGGCATAGTGGTTGCCGTGGCGATTCTTTGATGGGGCGTTTAGAGATTTAGACCGAACTCGGTCAGCGGAACTTGGGGTTGGAGAAAGTGCGCAGCGCATTGGGGGCAACGGTGCGCCCAGCGAGCGAGCTGGCATCGATGGTGCGTGGGCGGTAGAGCAATCTCGGCAATCGTTTCGCCATCAGAGCGACGGGATCAGGGTGAACAGGTCCGGACATTCCACACAAGAACGCCCATTCGTGCTCGTCACTGCCGAAATAAACCACGGTGTCAAAGGTTTCGTGAAAGCGTCGCCACGACCGGCGCAGTGACTCGTTGCGCCACAGTGTCGGGCAGCCGGCCTGGGACACGACGACTCGGCCGATTGCGCGGCATGGTCTGAGAAAGTCGACGTCGTACAACCGGTTGTGCTGGGCGAGCCCGGTGCGCTCGTCGGGCAGATCGACCACGACGACGTCGTAGCACTCGGTGCACCGCTCGACGAATTCCCTTCCGTCGCAGTAATGGACGGTGACCGGACCGAATCCTTGTTCAGCGCTGCGCAGTTCGTCCATCGAGTAGCCGTAGGGCAGATGCTCGGCGCAGAGCCGAACGGCATCTCGATCGATGTCGACGTGATCGACATGTGTCGCCCCGGCGGCTACCGCAAGCTGGCTCACCACACCTTCGCCGGAACCGATGACCAATATTCGGTCGATCTGCTCCGCCAACAGCAAGGCCGGCACCAGCAACGCCTCGTGATACACCAGCTGGCTGAACTCGGTGCTCTGCCGTTCGCCATCACTGAACAACGCCACGCCCTGGGCTGTCTTGCCAATCAGCAGTCGCTGGAATGGGGTACTTTCCTCACAGATGACCTGGTCCAGTTGCCAGCGTCGGCTCAGCCCCGGCGCCAGCGGCTCGATGATCTCCCGGCTCGGTGCGGCGACACCGGCTCCACCCACGAAATATGTTGGCAGCGACGCAAATCCGTTGAATCTCACCGCCGCGTAGCTCGCGGTGTAGGCCCCGGCATCGTCGATCTGTACGCCGTCGCCGGGACGCAGCGTCACCGGAAGCGGGTAGCTGCGGTAGAGCACGTCGTCGCCGTCGCAGGTGGGTCCGGCGAGCACCGCATCGGCGACCGGGTCGCCGTCCCGGTCGGTCCTCAGGCGATAACGGATGTACTCGTTTTCCGATTCCGCAAGACCCTGGTAGCGACCGATGTCGAGGTACACCCAACGGTGACCATCGGTACCGGTCCTTGCCGACACCACTTCGGCGCGTATGACACCCGCTGAACCCACGATCGCGCGGCCGGGTTCGATCACCAGCGTGGGATGACGGGGGCCGAAATGACGTTCCAGCGCCGACCTGATGGTGTCGGCAACGGCTCTTAGTGGTGGGGCACCGGTGGCATAGGCAAGGGGGAATCCGCCGCCGGCGTTGACCGTCGTGAGGCCGTCGAACTCTGCGAATATGTCCGCGGCACAACGTATCCCGAGCTCCCACGCGGCCGGGTCGAGCTGCTGGGAACCGACGTGGAAGCAGACGCCCTCGGGGTGCAAGCCCAGATGCCGGGCATGTACGAGCAGCCCGGCGGCCTCCTTGGGGGCACACCCGAACTTGTGGCCAAACGGCGTGACCGACGACGGAAAGGCCGGAGCGATACGGCATTCCACGCTGGCTTTGGGAGCATGCTCGGCGATCGCGGCCAAACCCTCAGCGGTGTCGAACGCGAACCGCCGCACCCCGCTGGCATACGCATGGCCGACCGCGGCCGGCTTCTTGATGGTGTTGCCGAACGCCAGCCGGCTACCGTCGATACCGGCCAATCGGCACGCGTCGATCTCGCCGGGCGAAGCAACATCAAATTCGGAGCCTTCGCCCGCGAGCAGGCGCAGAATCGGTTCGCTCGGGTTCGCCTTGACGGCATAGCGAATCGAAGCGCCGGGCAGCGCGGCTTGCAGCGCCGCGAAATTGTCCCGCACCCGAGCCAGGTCGATCGTCAGATACGGCGTCTCGGGCACGAGACGCAAGACTAACCGGACCTCAGTTCACTGGATGCGTTGGCAGCGAGAAGTGTTCGGGAGGGACCTCGGGGCCGCTCGGGGGCTGAGTCGACAGCGGCGTCGTGATTCCGTCGACAACCTCGGTGATATTGCCGGTGAGCCGTTCGAAGTTCAACACCCCATGCTGGAAGTTCTGCGTGATTCGCAGCGGTTCTTGGATCTCGGCGCTGGTCGGCAGGCCAAGCGGCCCGCGTTCGTAGCTCAGCGAAGCCCAGGCGTCGTAGATCGCGCCGGTGACCGGTTGCGCGCCGGTTTCGGGTGACCAGTACATCGCTCCCTTGGCGAAAGTTACGTACCGCGCCGCACCGGCCGCCTCGGCCTCGGGCGAGGTGGGTGCGCCCAGTACGCTGTTCATCCCCCCCAGCGCCTGCCAGCGTTCGTAGATCACACCGCCCTCCAGGGCCTTCAGCAACTCCTCGGGGGGATCGTTGAAATGTGCGGCGATGTCCCGGATTTCATCCATCAGGGCGTAGCCGGCATTGCCCGGGCAGTCGGTGTTGCCGACGTCGCGGTGGGTGAAGATGGCTGGCAACCGCGCTATCGCACCAGCCGGATAGGTTGTGTAGGAGCTGCCGGCCGACTCCAGCTCGACGGTGCCCTTGGGGTCGACGTCGTCCATGCCCAGCCGCCAGCCGAGCAGTCGCCCGACGGCGCGGAGTTGCAGCGGTGTCGGCGCGACGTCGTCGAAGTTGCCGATCATCGCCACACCCCAGGTGTCGCGGTTGAATCCGCCGGTGTGGAACGCCTCGACCGGTTTGGTGAGGCCACCGGCACTGCCCTCGAACACCTGGCCGTACTTGTCGACCAGCGCGTTGTAGGCGATGTCGCACCAGCCCAGCGTCTTGCTGTGATACGTGTAGATCGCCTTGACGATCCCGGCGGACTCCAGGGGCGAATAATCGTTGCTGCCGGCGGTGTGGTGAACCACCGCGGCGCGAACCGCCCGGTCGTATTGCGGGCTACCGCAGCGCAGCGATTCGTCGGCTCCCCATTCGGCACGGCTGATGATGGGCGGCGCTTGGCCGGGCATCGTGACCCCGGTCGGTGGTGTCCACTGCGTCCGGGCCGGCGCCCGCGGTGGCGAGATGAGGATCGCCGAGATGTTCTGCCCGAACGGCTGCTCCTTGGTGGCCGGACGATAACCCAGGCCGGCCGGGTTCGTTTCGGCGGCCACCGGCGGCTGGGTCACCGGCGCATCGACCGGTCGGGTGACCGCGACCTGGACGGTCGTGGTGGTGCCGACGAACACCGGATCGGTGCTGCGCGGCCCCTCACCGGGGTTCGCCGAACTCGAGCCCGGTGCGTCGGGCGCCGCGGTTTCATACTCGGCTTGGTACCACGGCCCCCACGACCCGTCGGGACGTTTGGCCCGCACCCGCGTCGAGGTACCAGTCAGGTCACCGGTCAATGCGACCAACGAGAACGGCGTGTCCTGAGTCAGTTCGCGAACCGTGACGCCGCCGCCGAGGCCGATCAGCGGTTGCTCGACGAGTTGGGTGTCCTGCGCCGGCGGTCGCTCATGGGCGCTGTGCGCAGGACGGTTCAGCACCCACGAGACGATGACCACCGTGGCGGCGACAGCGGTGACCAGCATTGTCGGGGCACGGCTGCGAGACGCCACCAGCCGATGTTACTTGTGTGCCTAATGTTTCTTATGAGGCGACACGGTACTTATGGGGAAAACCTGTCGACGACACCGCAGAGTGATGACGTGGCGACTCTGCGGTGTCGTCAGGTGGCAGGTCCCTAGGTCCTTTTCGAGGCTGCGGGGCTTCAGGCGACGGGCGTCGTCGGCGCTGCCGGTGGTGCCACCACCGGTGCGGCAGCCGCCGGCACCGCGGGCGGGACCACGGCGGGTGCACCGACGGCGGGCGCGCCAGCGGCCGGCGCCGCGGCGCCGCCGTTCTGGATGGCCTGCATGATGGACGGCATCAGCACGCCCTTCAGCAGGTCGATGGCCTGCCCGGCGCCCAGCTGATTGGCCGCCTGCATCACATCGTTGAGCAGCCCGCCGCCGCCGCTGCTGGCTGCGCCACCACCGGTGCCGATCGGGCTGGTCGCCGGCCCGTAGCCGGTTCCCGGCCCGTAGCCCAGCGATGGGTCTCCCAGGATCGGGTAGGTGCCGTCGGCCCCCGGGTCCAGACCGGCCGGTGTCGTGATGGGAATCTCGCTGGCGCCGCCGAGTGCCGGATCCAGCCCCGTCGGGCTGGTCAGGCCCGGCGTCGCTCCGGTGGGGCTGGTCAGCCCGGGATTCACCGCTGTCCCCGGCGTCGGTGGCGTCAACGTGGTACCAGGCAGGGCCAGCGATCCCGGCGTCGACGGCGTCAAACCCGTCGGGCTGGTCAGGCCCGGGCTGGTCAGCCCCGGACTGGTCAGGCCCGGACTGGTCAGGCCCGGACTGGTCAGCCCCGGACTGGTCAGCCCCGGGCTGGTCAGCCCCGGGCTGGTCAGGCCGGTGCCGGCGGCACTGCCGCCGGTCAGGCTTGGCACCGGCGGCAGGTTGATACCGAACTGCGAAAGCCCTTGCGACAGGGCCGACATCAGCTCACCGGGCAGATCGGCCACGCTTGCCGCCCGGACAAACTCGTGGTGCTCGGGCGGTTTGCTTCCCGCGGTCGATTCGTAAACGAGAAAGTATGCACAAGGACTCGCAACTGCCAGGGCCGCGACTGCGCTCATGGTGGTCGAGAGCTTGCGTCGGCGTCGATTCGGCACGGAAGTCTCCTCAATCTGGACTATTTGTCGCGTCGGCTCCCTCGCCGTCGTCGACGGAGGAAGCCCACAAGATCGATGGTACGAGTGAGGTTTGTGTGACTAGAGTGGCTATATCGAATCGTGAGGCAATCGCACCAAAGGTGCGATGTTGGGGCGGCGACGGATATGAGAACCTGCGCACTTGCCCAAAACCTGCGAGAACCCGCACTCGGGCGAGCCGCCAAGTCGGGTTTTGGCAGCGGGGTCGGATAACCTAGGCAACCGATGACCGCACGTTTCGACCTCTTCGTCGTCGGTTCCGGATTCTTCGGCCTGACGATCGCCGAGCGCGTGGCTACCCAACTCGGCAAGCGGGTCCTCGTTGTCGAGCGCCGCCCGCATATCGGCGGCAACGCCTATTCCGAACCGGAGCCGCAGACCGGGATCGAAGTTCACAAGTACGGCGCGCACCTGTTCCACACCTCCAATAAGAAGGTGTGGGACTACGTGCGGCAGTTCACCGACTTCACCGACTACCGGCATCGGGTGTTCGCGATGCACAACGGGCAGGCCTACCAGTTCCCGATGGGCCTGGGCCTGGTGTCGCAGTTCTTCGGCAGATACTTCACCCCGGCCGAAGCGCGCCGGTTGATCGCCGAACAGGCATCCGAAATCCATACCGCCGACGCGCAGAACCTCGAGGAGAAGGCCATCTCGTTGATCGGCCGGCCGCTCTACGAGGCGTTCGTCAAGGGCTACACCGCCAAGCAATGGCAGACCGACCCCGCGGAGTTACCGGCTGCCGTCATTAATCGACTGCCGGTGCGCTACACCTTCGACAACCGGTACTTCAGCGACACCTACGAGGGCCTGCCGGTCGACGGCTACACGGCGTGGCTACAGAACATGGCCGCCGACGACCGCGTCGAGGTCAGGTTGGACACCGACTGGTTCGACGTCCGCGACGCACTGCGCGCGGCCAGTCCGGATGCTCCGGTCGTCTACACCGGTCCGATCGACCGCTACTTCGATTACGCCGACGGCCGGTTGGGGTGGCGCACCTTGGATTTCGAGGTGGAAGTACTCGGCGACTGCGGTGATTTTCAAGGCACGCCGGTGATGAACTACAACGACCTCGACGTCCCGTACACCCGGATCCACGAGTTCCGTCACTTCCACCCCGAGCGCGAATACCCGACGGACAAGACGGTGATCATGCGCGAATACTCCCGGTTCGCCGAAGCCGACGACGAGCCCTACTATCCGATCAACACCGAGGCCGACCGCGCCCTGTTGGCCGCCTACCGTACCCGGGCGAAGTCCGAAACCGCGGCGGCGAAGGTCTTGTTCGGCGGTCGCTTGGGCACCTACCAATATCTGGATATGCATATGGCCATTGCCAGCGCTTTGAACATGTACGAAAACGTCGTTGCGCCGCACCTGCGCGACGGCGCTCCGCTTGTCGATCCGGGATCTCGCGCATGACCGCCGTGAGCCTGCTGTCCCGGATCATCCTGCCGCGACCGGGCGAACCGCTCGACGTGCGCAAGCTGTACCTCGAGGAGTCGACCACCAACTCGCGGCGCGCTCATGCGACCAGCCGCACCTCGCTGCAGATCGGCCCCGAGTCAGAGGTGTCGTTCGCCACGTATTTCAACGCGTTCCCGGCCAGCTATTGGCGACGCTGGTCGATCTGCACGTCCGTGGTGCTGCGCGTCGAGCTGGCCGGATCCGGGCGTGTCGACGTTTACCGGACCAAGGCCACCGGTGCCCGGATCTTCATTGAGGGCCGCGAATTCGCCGGCGGCGACGACACTCCGGAGACGCTGGAGATGGAGATCGGGCTGCAACCGTTCGAGGACGGTGGCTGGATCTGGTTCGACATCACCACCGACACCGCGGTCACCCTGCTCAACGGTGGCTGGTACGCGCCCATCGCCGCCCCGGGCACCGCCAACATCGCCGTCGGCATCCCCACCTTCAACCGCCCCGCGGATTGCGCCAACGCGCTGGCCGAACTCACTGCAGACCCGCTGGTGGACCAGGTGATCGGCGCGGTGATCGTGCCCGACCAGGGCACCCGCAAAGTTCGCGACCATCCGGACTTCCCCGCCGCGGCTGCCCGGCTGGGCAATCGGCTCTCCATTCACGACCAGCCCAACCTGGGTGGCTCCGGTGGCTACAGCCGGGTGATGTACGAGGCGCTGAAAAACACTGACTGCCAACAGATCCTGTTCATGGACGACGACATCCGCATCGAGCCGGACTCAATTCTGCGGGTGCTGGCGATGCACCGCTTCGCCAAGAGCCCGATGCTGGTCGGCGGGCAGATGCTCAACCTGCAGGAGCCGTCGCACCTGCACATCATGGGCGAAGTCGTCAATCGCTCGAACTTCATGTGGACCGCCGCGCCGCACGCCGAATACGACCACGACTTCGCCGAGTACCCGCTGGGCGACAAAGAGGAACTGAGCAAGCTGCTGCACCGGCGCATCGACGTCGACTACAACGGCTGGTGGACGTGCATGATCCCGCGGCAGGTGGCCGAGGAGCTGGGCCAGCCGCTGCCGTTGTTCATCAAATGGGACGACGCCGACTATGGTCTGCGCGCGGCCGAACACGGCTACCCCACGGTGACGCTGCCCGGAGCCGCGATCTGGCACATGGCCTGGAGCGACAAAGACGACGCGATCGACTGGCAGGCCTACTTCCATCTGCGCAACCGGTTGGTGGTCGCGGCGATGCACTGGAACGGCGACATCACCGGCCTGGTCCGTAGCCATCTCAAGGCGACGCTGAAACACCTTGCCTGCCTTGAATATTCGACGGTTGCGATCCAGAACAAGGCCATCGACGACTTCCTGGCCGGTCCCGAGCACATCTTCTCGATCCTGGAATCGGCGCTGCCGGAAATACACCGGATCCGCAAGGCCTATCCCGATGCGGTCGTGCTGCCCGCCGCCAGCGAGCTGCCGGCGCCGTTGCACAAGAACAAGGTGATGAAGCCGCCGGTGAACCCGGTCACCATTGGTTACCGGCTCGCCCGGGGCATCGTGCACAACCTCAAGGCCGCCGATCCGGCCCACCACGTGCGTCCCGAGTACAACGTGCCGACCCAGGACGCCCGCTGGTTCCGGTTGTGCACGGTCGACGGTGTTACGGTCACGACGGCCGACGGCTGCGGGGTGGTCTACCGTCAGCGCGATCGGGCCAAGATGGTCGCGCTGCTGTGGCAGTCGCTGCGCCGCCAGCGGCAGCTGGCCCGGCGCTTCGACGAGATGCGCAGGGTCTATCGCGCGGCGTTGCCCGTGCTGTCCAGCAAGCAGAAGTGGGAGACGGTGCTCTTCACGGCGGAAAACCAAGAGCACCGACATGCCTGAAGCCCGTCCGTTGGGGGCACCGGCGCACGGTGAAGCCGCTGCAATTGTGGCCGTTCAATCGGCGCTGGCCGACCGACCGGAATCGCTGACGGTGGCCCAGGGGCTTTCGCACTTCGGCGAACACAGCATCGGCTGGCTGGCGGTATCGGCGCTCGGAGCGGTTCTTTCCCCGCGGCGACGCCGGGATTGGCTGGTCGCCGGCGCCGGCGCCTTCGCCGCCCACGCGGCAGCGGTATTGGTCAAGCGGGTGGTCCGGCGCAAACGGCCGCACCATCCCGCCGTCGCGGTCAATGTCGGCACGCCCAGTCAGCTGAGTTTCCCGTCGGCGCACGCGACCTCCACCACGGCCGCGGCCATCCTGATGAGCAGGGCCACCGGCCTGCCGACCGGGCTGGGCGCGGCGGTGCTGGTGCCGCCGATGGCGCTGTCCCGAATACTGCTGGGGGTGCATTACCCCAGCGACGTCGCCGCCGGTGTGGCGCTCGGCGCCGCCGTCGCCGCCGTTGCGGTGCGACTCGACCTCCGACTAACCAGGGGTGTGTCGATATGAGCGAAGACCTGGTGACCGGACCTCCGGCCAACTTGGTTGTTGGTGTGGTCAAGGCGATGCGCCCGCGGCAATGGGTGAAAAACGTCCTGGTGCTGGCCGCGCCCCTGGCCGCGGCGGGCCGGGGCGTCCGATACGACTACGCCGAGGTGCTGACCAAGGTTTCGGTGGCGTTCGTGGTGTTCAGCCTGGCCGCCTCGGCGATCTACTTGATCAACGACGTGCGCGATGTGGAGGCTGATCGCGAGCACCCCACCAAGAGGTTCCGCCCGATCGCCGCCGGTGTGGTGCCCGAATGGCTGGCCTACACGGTGGCGGCGGTGCTGGGGGTGGCCTCGCTGGCCATTGCCTGGTGGCTTACCCCCAGCCTGGCCGTGGTGATGGCCGTCTACCTGGCCATGCAGCTGGGGTACTGCTACGGCCTCAAACACCAAGCGGTGATCGACATCTGCATCGTGTCGTCGGCATACCTGATCCGCGCCATCGCCGGCGGCGCGGCCGCCGACATCCCGCTGTCTCAGTGGTTCTTGCTGACGGCGGCGTTCGGGTCGCTGTTCATGGTGGCCGGCAAGCGCTACGCCGAACTGCAGCTGGCCGAGCGCACCGGCGCGGCGATCCGCAAGTCGCTGGAGAGCTATACCAGCACCTACCTTCGATTCGTCTGGACGCTCTCGGCCACCGCCGTGGTGGTGTCCTACGGGCTGTGGGCGTTCGAACGCGACCGGTACTCGGGCTCGTGGTATGCGGTGTCGATGGTCCCGTTCACCATCGCGATCCTGCGCTACGCCGTGGACGTCGACGGGGGGCTGGCCGGGGAGCCCGAAGACATCGCGCTGCGCGACCGGGTGTTGCAGTTGCTGGCGCTGGCGTGGATAGGAACAGTTGGGGCCGCTGTTGCCTTCGGCTAGTTCGAGATTCAAGGCCCTGCGGGCCAGCGCGCTGGCCCGCAGGCCCCCAGTCCGGCGGGCCAGATGGCCGGTTTTTCCCTATGAGCCGGTGGTCCGGATCAGTCTGTGGGTCAGCGTGGCGGTGATCTGCGTGCTGTTCGGTTGGGGTGCGTGGCAACGACGCTGGATCGCCGACGACGGTCTGATCGTGTTGCGTACGGTGCGTAATCTGCTGGCCGGCAACGGGCCCGTGTTCAACATGGGAGAGCGGGTGGAGGCCAACACCTCGACGGCGTGGACCTATTTGCTCTACGCGGCCAGCTGGGTGGGCGGGCCGATGCGGCTGGAATATGTGGCGCTGGCCGTGGCCCTGGTGCTGTCGTTGCTGGGGGTGGCGCTGCTGATGCTCGGCACCGGCCGGTTGTATGCGCCCAGCCTGCGCGGCCGCCGGGCGATCATGTTGCCGGCCGGCGCGCTGGTCTATATCGCGGTGCCGCCGGCGCGAGACTTCGCCACGTCAGGGCTGGAAAGCGGGCTGGTGCTCACCTATCTCGGGCTGCTGTGGTGGCTGATGGTGTGCTGGGCGCAGCCGCTGCGGGTCCGTCCCCACGGCCGGGTGTTCATCGGTGCGCTGGCGTTCGTCGCGGGATGCAGCGTGTTGGTCCGGCCCGAGCTGGCGCTGATGGGCGGCCTGGCCTTGATCATGATGCTGGTCGCGGCGCGGACCTGGCGCCGCCGGGTGCTGATCGTGGTGGCCGGCGGCTTGCTGCCGGTCGCCTACCAGATCTTCCGGATGGGCTACTACGCGTTACTGGTGCCCGGTACCGCGCTGGCCAAAGACGCCGCCGGCGACAAGTGGTCGCAGGGCATGATCTATCTCTCGAATTTCAACCGGCCCTACGCCCTGTGGGTGCCGATCGTGCTTTTGGTGCCGCTTGGCCTGGTTCTGATGCTGGCTCGTCGCAGGCCGTCGTTCCTGCGTCCGGTGGTGGCGCCCGATTACGGGCGGCTGGCGCGGGCGGTGCAGAGCCCGGCGGCGGTGGTGGCCTTCATGGTCGGCAGCGGCCTGCTGCAGGCGCTGTACTGGATCCGGCAAGGCGGCGATTTCATGCACGGCCGCGTGTTGCTGGCGCCGCTCTTTTGCTTACTGGCTCCGGTGGCGGTAATTCCGTTGTCACTGCCCGATGGCAGGGACTTCTCCAAAGAGACCGGTTACTGGCTGGCCGGTGTCGTCAGCATCCTGTGGCTGGGTGTGGCGGGCTGGTCGCTGTGGGCAGCGAACTCGCCGGGGATGGGCGACGACGCCACGCACGTCACCTATACCGGCATCGTCGACGAGCGCCGCTTTTACGCGCAGGCCACCGGACACGCCCATCCGCTGACCGCCGCGGACTATCTCGATTACCCGCGGATGGCCGCGGTCCTGACCGCGCTCGACAACACCCCCGACGGCGCGCTGCTGCTGCCGTCGGGCAACTACAACCAGTGGGATCTGGTACCGATGATCCCGCCGGGAACGGCTCCCGGTATCCCGGCCAGCCAAAAGCCGCAGCACGCGGTGTTTTTCACCAATTTGGGGATGTTGGGCATGAACGTGGGTCTGGACGTCAGGGTGCTCGATCAGATCGGGCTGGCGAACCCGCTGGCCCAACATACCGAGCGGTTGAAGCACGGCCGGATCGGCCACGACAAGAACTTGTTCCCCGACTGGGTGATCGCCGACGGTCCGTGGGTGAAGTGGTATCCGGGTGTTCCGGGTTATCTCGACCCGGCCTGGGTGGCGCAGGCGGAGGCGGCCCTGCGGTGTCCCGCGACCCAGGCGGTGCTGAATTCGGTGCGCGCGCCGTTGACCGTGCGCCGTTTTGTGTCCAACGTGGTGCACTCCTTCGAGTTCACCAGGTACCGGATTGACCGGGTTCCGCTCAACGAACTCATCAGGTGCGGGCTCGAGGTGCCCGACGTGCCGCCGGCCCCGGCCCGGGAGTGATTCGGGGTCAGCGATCCGGCCCGAATGCCGGGCCGCGCGGGCCGTGCCGCGAAGAATTTCGGCCCAATTGCGATCAGGCGTCCGCGACGCGGGTGCCGTGGTGTGAGGCGAGACTGACAGCAACATCACAATTGAGCCGTTACCAGCGGCCCCCGGACCCCGGGCACATGCGGAAACGAGATCTCGGGCCGCCGCATACGGCGCGAAAATCACCCGGAATCGCGGCCCGGTAACGCTTTCGGCGTCGTGCTCGATGAGAGAACCGACCCCAAGTTGTGGTTGACTACACGGGCACTGCGACGCCGAGCGCGCGCAGTCCGACGTAGTTGAGGATGCGCCCTATCCACCGGATGCGCCTAAAAGATTGAGGATGAGGAAGCAAGGATGAAGCTTGTTGACAGGTTTCGTGGCGCCGTGACGGGTATGCCGCGCCGACTCATGGTGGGAGCCGTTGGTGCGGCCCTGCTGTCGGGTCTGGTCGGTGTCGTTGACGTCACTGGCGGTTCGGCGACCGCGAATGCGTTCTCGCGGCCGGGCCTGCCGGTGGAATACCTGCAGGTGCCCTCGGCGGCCATGGGCCGCGACATCAAGGTCCAATTCCAAAGTGGTGGGGCGAACTCGCCGGCGGTGTATCTGCTGGACGGTATGCGCGCCCAGGATGACTTCAACGGCTGGGACATCAACACCCCGGCGTTCGAGTGGTACTACCAGTCGGGCCTCTCGGTGGTCATGCCGGTCGGCGGGCAGTCCAGTTTCTACTCGGACTGGTACAACCCGGCTTGCGGTAAGGCCGGCTGCACCACCTACAAGTGGGAGACCTTCCTGACCAGCGAGTTGCCGCAGTACCTGTCGGCCAATCGGCAGGTCAAACCCACCGGCAGCGCCGCCGTGGGTCTGTCAATGGCCGGCTCGTCGGCGTTGATCCTAGCCGCATACCACCCGGCGCAGTTCATCTACGCCGGATCGCTGTCAGCGCTGCTGGACCCGTCGCAGGCGATGGGGCCGTCGCTGATCGGCCTGGCCATGGGCGACGCGGGTGGCTACAAGGCTTCCGACATGTGGGGTCCGAAGGATGACCCGGCGTGGCAGCGCAACGACCCGACGCTGCAGGTCGGCAAGCTCGTCGCCAACAACACCCGCATCTGGGTGTACTGCGGCAACGGCAAGCCGTCCGACCTGGGTGGCGACAACCTGCCCGCCAAGTTCCTCGAGGGCTTCGTGCGGACCAGCAACTTGAAGTTCCAGACCGCCTACAACGCGGCCGGTGGGCACAACGCCGTGTGGAACTTCGACGACAACGGCACGCACAGCTGGGAGTACTGGGGTGCGCAGCTCAACGCCATGAAGCCGGACCTGCAGCACACGCTGGGTGCGACACCCGGTGGCGGCGGCAACGGCACCACGCAGGGCACCTAGACGCCCTGGGCGCCGCAACGGCGTCCGAGAACCCGCATTCGACGGCGGCGACCCTTCGGGGTCGCCGCCGTTGGTTACTTCTGCGTTATCTCCCCTTTATCGCGTTGTGTGCGGTGTGGTTAGCTACCTTGCGGGCCGGGGCGTGCCTCGAACCCGCCGCACGGTCGGGCGCTACGGGCATGCAGCGATACACGATGGAGGTGGACATGAGGGGTCTGTCGGTGGTGCTACGGCTGCTCTGCGTTGCGGTGCTGTCGATCGCGTTGGGCGGTGTCACCGTGGCAGCAGGATCGTGGGGCACGGCCAAAGCCGCCCCCTACGAGACCCTGATGGTGCCGTCGGGCGCCATGGGCCGCGACATCCCGGTCGCGTTTCTTGGCGGTGGCCCGCACGCGGTGTACCTGCTGGATGCCTTCAACGCCGGCCCCGACGTCAGCAACTGGGTTACGGCGGGTAACGCGATGAACACCCTGGCTGGCAAGGGAATCTCGGTGGTCGCCCCGGCCGGCGGTGCCTACAGCATGTACACCAACTGGGAACAGGACGGCAGCAAGCAGTGGGAAACCTTCCTGTCCGGTGAGCTTCCCGATTGGCTGGCGGCCAACAAAGGCCTGGCGCCCGGCGGTCACGCCGCCGTCGGCGCATCTCAGGGCGGCTATGGCGCAATGGCGCTGGCCGCGTTCCACCCGGACCGATTCGGCTTCGCCGGATCGCTCTCCGGGTTTCTGTACCCGTCGAGCACCACCACCAACGGCGCGATCCTCGCCGGCCTGCAGCAGTTCGGCGGTGTGGACGGCAACGGCATGTGGGGTGCCCCACAGTTGGGCCGGTGGAAGTGGCACGACCCATGCGTGCATGTCGCTTTGCTGGCGCAGAACAACACCCGCGTCTGGGTGTGGAGTCCGACCAACCTGGGCGCCAGTGATCCTGCCGCCATGATCGGTCAGGCCGGCGCGGCGATGGGCGACAGTAGGTCGTTCTACCAGCAGTATCGCAACGTCGGCGGGCACAACGGTCACTTCGACTTCCCGGGCGGCGGCGACAACGGCTGGGGCTCGTGGTCGGCGCAACTGGGTGCCATGTCCGGCGATATCGTCGGCGCGATCCGCTAGCGAGCCGACGGGCGGATCCAGCTAGCCAGCCCCGGGCCACGCGGCGTAGACATCGTCCGGGACGGAACTTCGTCACCAGCCGGTACCGTGTATGGGGTGCGGCAGCGGGCGGCGCCACTGGGTGCCGACGCGGTGTGGTGACTTCGGGCGGCTCGGGCGGCGAGCGTGCGCGACATCGCCGCCGACCGCAGGCTGTACTCAAACTTACCGACGCTGCTAGCAGGAGAACATGGCTACCAACTCCCGGCGCAGAAGACGCCGCCAACGAATCCTCGCCTGGGTTGCGGCCGGCGCCCTGGCGTCGGTCGTCGCGCTGGTCATCGTCGCCGGCGTGGTCATGCTGCGCCGCCAGGAAGCACCGCCCAGCGCGGTACCGCCCGGGGTGCTGACCCCGGGTCCCACCACCTCTCACCCACGCAAACCCCGGCCAGCCTTCCAGGATGCGTCCTGCCCGGACGTGCAGTTGATCGCGGTACCCGGCACCTGGGAGTCGTCGCCGCAGGACAACCCGCTCAACCCGGTGCAGTTCCCGAAGGCGTTGCTACTGAATGTGACCGGGCCGATCTCCCAGCAGTTCCCCGGATCGCGGGTGCAGACGTACACGGTTCCCTACACCGCGCAGTTCCACAATCCGCTCAGTTCCGACGGTCAGATGTCCTACAACGAAAGCCGGGCGGAGGGCACCCGCGCGATGGTGCAGGCGATGACGGACATGAATAACAAGTGCCCGCTGACCAGCTATGTGGTGGTCGGCTTCTCGCAGGGGGCGGTGATTGCCGGCGATGTGGCCAGCGATATCGGCAACGGCCGGGGACCGGTCGATGACGACCTGGTGCTGGGCGTGACGCTGATCGCCGATGGCCGTCGCCAGCCGGGGGTGGGCAACGACATCCCGCCCAGCCCCCCGGGCGAGGGCGCCGAGGTCACCCTGCATGAGGTGCCGGTGCTGTCCGGGCTCGGCTTGACGATGACGGGGGCGCGTCCGGGTGGCTTCGGCGCACTCGACAGTCGCACCAACGAGATCTGTGCCCAGGGCGATCTGATTTGCGCCGCCCCGCAGGAGGCGTTCAGTCCCGCCAATCTGCCGACCACCCTCAACACGCTGGCGGGTGGGGCCGGCCAACCGGTCCACGCGATGTACGCCACCCCCGAATTCTGGAACTCCGACGGGCAGCCGGCTACGCAATGGACGTTGAACTGGGCTCACGACCTCATCGACAAGGCGCCGCATCCCAAACACGGCTGAGGCGAGACGGGTGGCCCGAACACGGCGGGCGAGGGCGGGCCCCAGGCGCCGCAGCGGCCGGGCGCTCGCAGATTGGGGCAGCGGGACACAGTCGCTAGTGCCCCGATCGTAATGGGATCAGCGGTACCTTGTGATTTGGTCTGACGCCTCACGGCCCTTAACATTAAGAGAAATTTAAGAGCATGTGGATGACCCGGCTGGGTCGTAGCCGGCAACGATTGGCGCGCCCGCGAGTGTGCGCGCCGCTCAGGGGCCGGATCGCGTACGGATGTAACTCGTCGGCGGAGCCGACCAGGATGTAAACCCTGTCGGCGTAGCCGACCAAGCAGTGTTGTGACAGGAGAGGGCGGCATGGCGTACCACAACCCGTTCATCGTCAATGGACGAATCCGGTTCCCGGAGAACACCAATCTGGTGCGTCACGTCGAAAAATGGGCGAAGGTGCGTGGCGACAAGCTGGCCTACCGGTTCCTGGACTTCTCCACCGAACGGGACGGCATCGAACGCGACATCCTGTGGTCGGAGTTCAGCGCGCGCAACCGCGCCGTCGGCGCCCGGCTGCAACAGGTCACCCAGCCCGGCGACCGTATCGCCATCCTGTGCCCACAGAACCTGGACTACCTGATCTCCTTCTTCGGCGCGCTGTATTCCGGCCGGATCGCGGTGCCGTTGTTCGACCCGGCCGAGCCGGGTCACGTCGGCCGGTTGCACGCGGTACTCGACGACTGCACCCCGTCGACCATTCTGACCACCACCGACTCCGCCGAGGGTGTGCGCAAGTTCATCCGTAGCCGCTCGGCAAAGGAACGGCCCCGGGTGATCGCCGTCGACGCGGTTCCCACTGAGGTCGCGTCGACCTGGCAGGAGCCCGACGCCAACGAGTCCACCACGGCCTACCTGCAGTACACCTCCGGATCGACCCGGACGCCGACCGGCGTGCAGATCACCCATCTGAATCTGCCGACAAACGTGCTGCAGGTGCTGCATGCACTGGAAGGGCAAGAAGGTGACCGCGGTGTCAGTTGGCTGCCGTTCTTCCACGATATGGGCCTGATCACGGTGCTGCTGACGTCGGTGCTGGGCCACAGCTTCACCTTCATGACTCCGGCCGCGTTCGTGCGCCGACCCGGCCGCTGGATTCGCGAACTCGCTCGTAAGCCCGGCGAAACCGGGGGAACTTTCTCCGCCGCACCCAACTTTGCCTTCGAGCATGCGGCAGTGCGCGGCCTGCCCCGCGACGATGAACCACCATTGGACCTCAGCAATGTCAAGGGCATCCTCAACGGCAGTGAACCGGTGTCGCCGGCGTCGATGCGCAAATTCTTCGAAGCCTTTGCCCCGTACGGTCTGCCCGAGACTGCGGTCAAGCCGTCCTACGGTCTGGCCGAGGCGACGCTGTTCGTCTCGACTACCGCGCCCAACGAGCCGCCGACCGTCATCCATGTGGACCGAGACGAGCTCAACAATCAGCGTTTCGTCGAGGTGCCCGCCGGCGCGCCGAATGCCGTCGCGCAGGTCTCGGCCGGCAAGGTCGGCGTCGACGAGTGGGCGGTCATCGTCGACCCGGACACGGCCAGCGAGCTGCCGGACGGGCAAATCGGCGAAATCTGGCTGCACGGCAACAACCTGGGCATCGGGTACTGGGGCAAGGAAGAGGAATCCGCTCAGATATTCCGCAACATCCTGAAGTCGCGGATCAGCGAGTCACACGCCGAGGGAGCCCCCGACGACGGCCTGTGGGTGCGCACCGGCGACTACGGCACCTACTTCAAGGGACACCTCTATATAGCGGGCCGGATCAAGGACCTGGTCATCATCGACGGCCGCAACCACTACCCGCAGGACCTGGAGTTCACCGCGCAGGAGTCGAACAAGGCCTTGCGGGTCGGCTACGTGGCCGCCTTCTCGGTGCCCGCCAACCAGCTGCCGCAGAAGGTGTTCGACGATCCGCACGCCGGGCTGAAGTTCGACCCCGAGGACACCTCCGAGCAGCTGGTGATCGTCGCCGAACGCGCTGCCGGTACGCACAAACTGGAATACCAGCCGATCGCCGACGACATCCGTGCCGCTATCGCCGTCGGGCATGGGGTGACCGTGCGGGACCTGCTGTTGGTGTCGGCCGGCACGATTCCCCGGACCTCCAGCGGCAAGATCGGACGGCGCGCGTGCCGGGCCGCCTACCTCGACGGCAGCCTGCGCAGCGGCGTCGGTTCCCCGACGGCATTTGCCACCGAATCCTGAGCCCCAGAACCACAAAGGTACCCATGGCTGACATAGACGTATCCCAGGCGAACGACCCGGAGAAACCGCCCGCCGGCGGGACCGACATGCGCGCCGGCGACGATGCAGTGGGGGTACCGCCCGCTTGCGGGGGACGAAGCGATGCTGAGGAGCGGCGCATAACAACGGTCCCCGAGATGCGGCAGTGGCTGCGCAACTGGGTGGGCAAGGCGGTCGGCAAGTCGCCGGACTCGATCGACGAGTCGGTGCCGATGGTGGAGTTGGGCTTGTCGTCACGCGATGCCGTGGCGATGGCGGCTGACATCGAAGACCTGACCGGCGTCACGCTGTCGGTCGCGGTGGCCTTCCAGCATCCGACCATCGAGTCGCTGGCCACCCGGATCATCGAAGGCGAACCCGAAACGGCTGACGACGGCGTCGACGTCACCGACTGGACCCGCAACGGCCCCGCCGAGCGGGTCGACATCGCGATCGTGGGCCTGTCCACCCGGCTGCCCGGCGACATGAACACTCCCGACGAAACCTGGCAGGCGCTGCTGGAAGGCCGCGACGCCATCACCGACCTGCCCGAGGGCCGCTGGACGGAATTCCTCGAAGAGCCGCGCCTGGCCGAGCGGGTCAAGGCGGCGCGTACCCGCGGCGGCTACCTGAAGGACATCAAGGGTTTCGACTCGGAGTTCTTCGCGGTGGCCAAGACCGAAGCCGACAACATCGACCCGCAACAGCGGATGGCGCTGGAGCTGACCTGGGAGGCGCTCGAACACGCTCGCATCCCGGCGTCGAGCCTGCGCGGCGGGGCCGTCGGCGTGTACGTCGGCGTCTCCAACAACGACTACAGCTTCCTGGCGGTATCGGACCCCACAGTTGCCCACCCGTACGCGATCACCGGCACCGCCACCTCGATCATCGCCAACCGGGTGTCCTACTTCTACGACTTCCGCGGCCCTTCGGTCGCGGTCGACACCGCATGCTCGAGTTCACTGGTAGCCACCCACCAGGCGGTGCAGGCCCTGCGGATGGGCGAATGCGACGTCGCGGTGGCCGGGGGCGTCAACGCGCTGATCACCCCCGTGGTGACGCTGGGTTTCGACGAGATCGGACAGGTGCTGGCACCAGACGGCCGGATCAAGTCGTTCTCTTCCGACGCCGACGGCTACACCCGCTCCGAGGGCGGCGGGATGCTGGTGCTCAAGCGGGTCGACGACGCCCGCCGTGACGGCGACCAGATCCTCGCCGTGATCGCCGGCAGCGCGGTCAACCACGACGGCCGGTCCAACGGCCTGATCGCGCCCAACCAGGACGCGCAGGCCGACGTGCTGCGCCGGGCCTACAAGGATGCCGGCATCGATCCGCGCACCGTCGATTACATCGAGGCGCACGGCACCGGAACCGTCCTCGGTGACCCGATCGAGGCCGAGGCGCTGGGCCGCGTCGTCGGCAAGGGTCGTCCCGCCGATCGGCCGGCGCTACTCGGCGCGGTGAAAACCAATGTCGGACACCTGGAGTCGGCGGCCGGAGCGGCCAGCATGGCCAAGGTGGCGCTGGCTTTGCAGCACGACAAGCTGCCGCCGTCGATCAACTTCGCCGGGCCCAGCCCCTACATCGACTTCGACGCGATGCGGCTGAAGGTGATCGACACGGTGACCGACTGGCCGCGCTACGGCGGCTACGCCGTGGCGGGAGTGTCCAGCTTCGGCTTTGGAGGCGCCAACGCGCACGTGGTGGTGCGTGAGGTCTTGCCCCGCGACGTGATCGAGCGCGAGCCCGAACCCGAGCCGCAAGCGGCCGCGCCCGCCGAGACCGCCCCATCCGAGGCACCCGCGCTCGAAGGCCACGCGCTGCGGTTCGACGACTTCGGCAACATCATCACAGACGCGACCGCGCCTGTCGAGGACGACGAACCGGAGTTGCCGGGCGTCACCGCGGAGGCGTTGCGGCTCAAGGAAATTGCGTTGGAAGAGCTTGCGGCGCAAGAGGCGCAGGAGGGTCCCAAGCCCCCGCTGATCCCGCTGGCGGTGTCGGCGTTCCTGACCTCCCGCAAGAAGGCCGCGGCCGCCGAGCTGGCCGACTGGATGGAAAGCCCCGAAGGGCAGGCGTCGTCGGTGGAGTCGATCGGCCGGTCGCTGTCGCGGCGCAACCACGGCCGCTCCCGCGCGGTGGTGCTGGCCCACGATCACGAGGAAGCCATCAAGGGGCTGCGGGCCGTCGCCGCGGGCAAGCAGGCGCCGAACGTGTTCAGCGTCGACGGGCCGGTGACCAATGGTCCGGTGTGGGTGCTGGCCGGGTTCGGCGCCCAGCACCGCAAGATGGGCAAGAGCCTGTACCTGCGCAATCCGGTGTTCGCCGAGTGGATCGAGAAGGTCGACGCGCTGGTCCAGGACGAGCTGGGGTACTCGGTGCTCGAGCTGATCCTGGACGATTCGCAGGACTACGGCATCGAGACCACCCAGGTCACCATCTTCGCGATCCAGATCGCCCTGGGTGAGCTGCTCAAGCATCATGGCGCCAAGCCGGCCGCGGTGGTCGGACAGTCGCTGGGCGAGGCGGCGTCGGCGTATTTCGCCGGCGGTCTGTCGCTCCGCGATGCCACCCGCACCATCTGCTCGCGCTCGCATTTGATGGGCGAGGGCGAGGCGATGCTGTTCGGCGAGTACATCCGCTTGATGGCGCTGGTGGAATACTCCGCCGACGAGATCAAGACGGTGTTCTCCGACTTTCCCGATCTGGAGGTGTGCGTCTACGCCGCTCCCACCCAGACCGTCATCGGGGGCCCGCCCGAACAGGTGGACGCGATCATCGCCCGGGCCGAAGCCGAGGGCAAGTTCGCGCGTAAGTTCCAGACCAAGGGCGCCAGCCACACCCAGCAGATGGATCCGCTGCTCGGCGAGCTTGCCGCGGAGCTGCAGGGCATCAAGGCGCTGAGCCCCACCTGCGGGATCTACTCGACGGTGCATGAGGGCAGCTACATCAAGCCGGGCAGCGAGCCCATCCACGACGTCGAGTACTGGAAGAAGGGCCTGCGGCATTCCGTCTACTTCACCCACGGGATCCGCAACGCCGTCGACACTGGGCACACCACCTTCCTGGAGCTGGCGCCCAACCCGGTGGCGCTGATGCAGGTGGGCCTGACCACGGCCGCCGCCGGTCTGCATGACGCCCAGCTGATTCCGACACTGGCCCGCAAGCAGGACGAGGTCGAGTCGATGATCTCGACCATGGCCCAGCTCTACGTCTACGGCCACGACCTGGACATCTGGACGCTGTTCAGCCGTGCCACTGGCCCCGAAGATTTCGCCAACATTCCGCCGACCCGCTTCAAGCGCAAGGAGCACTGGCTCGACGCGCACTTCTCCGGCGACGCCTCGGTGATCATGCCGGGCAACCATGTCGCGCTGCCGGATGGCCGCCACGTGTGGGAGTATGCCCCGCGCGACGGCCAGACGGACCTCGCGGCTTTGGTCAGAGCCGCTGCGGCCCAAGTGCTTACCGACGCACAGCTGACCGCCGCCGAGCAGCGCGCGATACCCGCCGACGGTGCCCGGCTGGTGACGACCATGACCCGCCATCCCGGCGGTGCGTCGGTTCAGGTGCACGCCCGCATCGACGAATCGTTCACGCTGGTCTACGACGCCCTGGTGGCTCGGGCCGGTTCCGATGCGGTGCTGCCGGTCCAGGTTGGGGCGGGCGCGGCGATCACCGCTGCACCCGCTTTGGTCCCCGAAGCTTCGGTCGAGGAACCGGAAGCCGACACGCTGACCGACAGCTTGACCAACCGCTACCTGCCGAGCGATGTGGGCAGATGGTCACCGGATTCCGGGGAGACCATCGCCGACCGGTTGGGCCTGATCGTCGGGTCGGCGATGGGTTACGAGCCCGAGGACCTGCCGTGGGAGGTGCCGCTGATCGAGCTCGGTCTGGACTCGCTGATGGCGGTGCGGATCAAGAACCGCGTCGAGTACGACTTCGATCTACCGCCGATTCAGTTGACGGCGGTGCGCGACGCCAATCTCTACAACGTCGAAAAGCTGATCGAGTACGCGGTCGAGCACCGCGACGAGGTCGAGCAGCTCAGCGAGTACCAGAAGACCCAGACGGCCGAGGAGATCGCCCGGGCGCAGGCTGAATTGGTCAGTGGGGCAACGGTTTCCACCGTGACTGCGCCGGCACCTGATCCGCAAGCCGCACCGGAAACGCAGGCCGCGCCCGCTTCGGACATTCCCGTACCGCCGCCGCCG
Organism: Mycobacterium persicum; assembly: GCF_002086675.1. Lineage (GTDB taxonomy): Bacteria > Actinomycetota > Actinomycetes > Mycobacteriales > Mycobacteriaceae > Mycobacterium > Mycobacterium persicum. The sequence continues at coordinate 17,923 of NZ_MVIF01000007.1, read as the reverse complement.
ACGGACCCCTCCGGCCCTACCGGTAATGGGCAGCCCAACCTGGTGGCCGCCGCGGAAGCGCTCAATCGGGAAGCGGTCGCCAAGGCGCTCAACTCCGACGTGCCGCCGCGCGATGCCGCCGAGCGCGTCACCTTCGCCACCTGGGCGATCGTCACCGGCAAGTCGCCGGGCGGCATCTTCAACCCGCTGCCCAAGTTGGACGACGACAAGGCGGCCACAATGGCGCAGCGGCTCTCCGAGCGTGCCGAAGGTGAGATCACCGCCGAGGACGTGCTGACGTCGGAGAACATCGAGGCACTGGCCGACAAGGTGCGTGGCTACCTGGAGGCGGGCCAGATCGACGGGTTCGTGCGCACGCTGCGGGCCCGGCCGGAGGGCGGCACCAAGCCGCCGGTGTTCGTGTTCCACCCGGCCGGCGGGTCGACCGTGGTGTACGAACCGCTGCTCAATCGGCTGCCGGCCGACACCCCGATGTACGGCTTCGAACGAGTCGAGGGGTCGATCGAAGAGCGTGCCGCTGTCTATGTGCCGAAGCTGATCGAGATGCAGGGCGCCGGTCCCTACATCCTGGTCGGCTGGTCGCTGGGCGGGGTCCTGGCCTACGCCTGCGCGATCGGGCTCAAGCGGCTGGGCAAGGACGTCCGGTTCGTGGGCCTGATCGACGCGGTGCGCGCCGGCGAGGAGATCCCGCAGACCAAGGAGGAGATCCGCAAGCGCTGGGACCGCTATGCCCGTTTCGCCGAGAAGACGTTCAACGTCACCATCCCGGCGATCCCCTACGAGCAGCTCGAGGAGCTCGACGACGAGGGCCAGGTCCGGTTTGTGCTCGACGCCGTCCGGGAGTCCGGTGTGCAGATCCCGGCCGGGATCATCGAGCACCAGCGGACGTCGTACCTGGACAACCGGGCGATCGACACCGCCGAGATCCAGCCATACGACGGGCATGTCACCCTCTACATGGCCGATCGCTACCATGACGACGCGATCATGTTCGAGCCGCGGTATGCCGTTCGCCAGCCGGACGGTGGTTGGGGCGAGTACGTCTCCGACCTCGAGGTCGTGCCGATCGGTGGTGAGCATATCCAGGCCATCGACGAGCCGATCATCGCCAAGGTGGGCGAGCACATGAGCCGCGCGTTAGACAACGTCGAGGCTGAATAGAGGGCCCCTAAGTGAGCACGAAGACCACCGCCGAGCTGCTGGCCGAACTACGCGAAAAACTGGAGTTGGCCAAAGAACCCGGCGGTGAGAAGGCCGCGGCCAAGCGCGACAAGAAGGCCATCCCCAGCGCCCGCGCCCGCGTTCACGCGCTGGTCGATCCGGGTACCTTCTTCGAGATCGGGGCGTTGTGCCGCACTCCCGGTGACCCCAATGCGCTCTACGGTGACGGCGTGGTAACCGGGCACGGGCTCATCAATGGCCGGCCGGTCGGGGTGTTCTCGCACGACCAGACGGTGTTCGGCGGCACGGTCGGGGAGATGTTCGGCCGCAAGGTGGCCCGGCTGATGGAATGGTGCGCAATGGTCGGCTGCCCGATCGTCGGCATCAACGACTCCGGCGGCGCCCGCATCCAGGACGCGGTTACGTCGTTGGCATGGTACGCCGAGCTGGGCCAACGTCACGAAGCGCTGTCCGGGGTGGTGCCGCAGATCTCCCTCATCTTCGGCAAATGTGCTGGCGGAGCGGTCTATTCGCCGATCCAGGACGACCTGCTGGTCTCGGTGCGTGACCAGGGCTACTTCTTCGTCACCGGACCCGACGTGATCCGCGAGGTCACCGGCGAGGACGTCACCCTCGACGAGCTCGGCGGCTCCGACGCGCAGGCCCGCTACGGCAACATCCACCAGGTGGTGAATTCCGAAGCGGAGGCGTTCCAGTACGTGCGCGAATTCCTGTCGTTCCTGCCGTCCAACTGCTTCGGCAAGCCGCCGGTCATCAATCCCGGACTGGAACCGGAGATCACCCCGACCGATCTGGAACTGGACTCGATCGTGCCGGACTCCGATAATGCGGCCTACGACATGCATGAGATTCTGCTGCGCATCTTCGACGACGGCGACTTCTTGGACGTCGCCGCGCAGCACGGGCCGGCCATCATCACCGGGTTCGCCCGGGTTGACGGGCGCCCGGTGGGCGTGATCGCCAACCAGCCCATGCACTTGTCCGGGGCCATCGACAACGAGGCATCCGACAAGGCGGCGCGGTTCATCAGGTTCTGTGATTCGTTCCAGCTGCCGCTGGTGTTCGTGGTGGACACCCCAGGGTTTCTGCCGGGTGCCGAGGAGGAGAAGAGGGGCATCATCAAGCGCGGCGGCCGGTTCCTGTACTCCGTGGTCGAGGCCGACGTGCCGAAGGTGACCATCACCGTCCGCAAGTCCTACGGCGGCGCGTACGCGGTGATGGGCTCCCGGCAGCTGACCGCCGACTTCAACTTCGCCTGGCCCACCGCGCGTATCGCGGTGATCGGCGCCGAGGGGGCCGCACAGTTGCTGATGAAGCGCTTCCCGGACCCCAACGCGCCGGAGGCGCAGGCGATCAAGAAGGACTTCATCGAGGGCTACAACCTCAACATGGCGATTCCATGGATCGCCGCCGAGCGCGGGTTCATCGATGCGGTCATCGATCCGCACGAAACCCGGCTGCTGCTGCGCCGGTCGATGCACTTGTTGCGGGACAAGCAGCAGTGGCAACGCTTGGGTCGCAAGCACGGGCTGATCCCGGTCTAGCTGTAGCGCCGAGCAGACGCAGAATCGCCCAATTTCCGCCGAAATTGGGCGATTCTGCGTCTGCTGGTGCTCCGGGGGCGGCGGCGACGCGCCACGCCGAATGAGCGTCGGGCGAGTTCACAACCGATGCGTGAAGGCGCCATCAATCAGCTGGTCGAAGCGCTGCAGCGCTTCGTCGGATTCGGCGTCGATCCCTCGCAGCGGGCCGCGCTCGGCCAGATACCGCTGCGCGTATAGCCGGGCGACGAGCGCCTTGCGGTCGGCGCCGCGGGTGGCCCGCTCCCACGCCGCCTGCTCGGTGAGCAACGCCCCGGCGTAGACATCGCCCATGAATTGGGCCAGCGGGAACAGTCGCGCCTCGGCCACCTCCGGGTCCAGCTTCGTCCAGGCCGTGATCGCCGCGTCGAGATCCTCGATACGCTGCGACACCAGGCGCGTGGTCTCGTCGTCGTCGGACACCGAGACCGCATCGCGCATCCGGGCCAGCAGCGGCTCGTGCGCCCGCGACTGTTCCATGCCCCGCCGCACGTCGAGGCAAAGGATATTGTCGGAACCTTCCCAGATGGTGTTGACCTGCGCGTCCCGCAAAATCCTTGCTACCGGCCAGGTTTCGATGTAGCCGTTGCCGCCGTGCAGCTCGACCGCGTCGGACGCGGCGGTGAGTCCGAGCCGGCACACCCGCAGTTTGGTCACCGGCACGGCGATGCGCTGCCGGATCGTTTGCGGCTGACGGTGGTTGGTGGCTCCGGTGCCGTCGAAAATCAGCGCCAGCGCGGCTTCGACGTCGACGACCATCTCGGCCAGCTTGCGCCGGATCAGCGGTTTGTCGATCAACGCCTCGCCGAACGCGCGCCGCTGGCGGGTATAGCACAGCGCCTCGACCAGGGCGCGGCGCGCGTTGCCGACGGCGAACGAGGCGGTGCCCAGCCGTAACTTGTTGGTCAGTTCCATCATGCGGCCGAGTCCCTTGCCGTCGGCCGGCCCGGAGTCGGCCTGAGGTTCGCCGGACAGCAGGAAGGCTTCTGCGTCGACGAACTCGATCTCGCCGGAGGCGACCGAGCGGGTGCCCAGCTTGTCCTTCAGCCGCCGGACGCGCACGCCGTTGCGGGAGCCGTCCCGCCGGGTCCGCAACACCAGGAAGGAGGCCACTCCCCGGGTCGAGTCGGGGGCGCCCTCGGGTTTGGCCAGCACCACGAACGCCTCACCGGCGCAATTGGAGGCAAACCATTTGAAGCCGTTCAGCAGCCAGGCGTCGCCACAGCGGGTCGCTGTGGTTTCGAGCGCGCCCAGGTCGGAGCCACCAGTGCGCTCGGTCATCAGTTGCGCCGCCTCGCCGTCCCACTCGCCGGAGTTGAGTTTGCCCAGGACGTAGTCGCGCACGTCGGGGGGCGCGTAGGCCGACACCAGTGACCGCACCATGTTGCCGCCGGTGCCCAGCGCGCAGGCCATCCCGATGTCGGCCTGGTTGAGCAGATAGTTGGACGCGAACAGTGGCAGCGACGGGCTCACGCCGGACCGCTTGGCGTCGTCGCGCAGGGCTTGCTGGGCGTCCAGAATGGCCCGCTTGGACCGGGTGAACGATTCCGGCATCACCACCCGGCTGATGTCGTGGCCCCACCGGTCGTAGCGTTCCAGCTGCGGGGGGTTGCGGTCGGTTTCCTCGGCCCAACGGGTCACCGGGCCGCCCATCAGCTCACCGATGCGGGTCAGATGCGGCTCGGCGACTCCCAATTCTTCGGGCTGCAGGTAGTACGCCATGGTGAACTGCAGCATGGGATCGGTGAGGTACCAGTTGAGACCGGTGGCGCCCTGGTAATTCTCGGTGCGGTAGCGCTCGGCCTTTTCCGGTGTCGAGAACGGCAGCCGGTCCACGGCCTCCAGCAGGTATTCGCTCATCCCGCGACACTATTACATAGGTTTTATATATGTCTATACGTGCGGGACGCGGCTCCGACCCGGCCCGCCGCTTCAGTGGCGATAAACAGCTTGCGCCACAACGGAATCCAGCGCACCGCTACTTCACGGGCTCGACCAGCGTGAGCCGCGGCCCCGCCACCGCGTAGTCGAACCGAACGGGCGTCCCCTCGTCCAGGCTTCGTTGCAGTACCGCCAGCCGCGTGGCGAACTGGGGATCGTCGCGTTGCAGCAGGTAAATGGCCGCATGGCGGCCGAAGTGCACACCTACCGGCTTGTCCGGCTGAGTAGTGTCGAGCCTGACCACGGCGTCCTCGTGCACCCCCGATGATCTGCCGTCAGTGGTGAACGGCTCGGTCGTGGTGCATCCGACGGCGGTGACGGTCACCGCCGTCGCCACCAGGCCGGCGATCGAGCGCGCTGCGCCGAGAAACCGGGGTGCGCTCACGCGGCGCGTGGCAGATCCGGCCTTGCCGTTGCCGCATGCTGGGTCGGCCGGCTGGGCGTCGGGGCCCAGCCGACGTAGGTCAGATACAGCCCGACCAGCGCAAAAACGACGCATAAGCTCACCCACACGGCCTGCGCCCCGATCATGGCGTTGGCGACCGACACGAAGGCCCCGGGAAAGGCCAACAGCAGCAGCCCGCGCAACGTGACAAGCCAGCCAAGCAGCGACACGATGATCGCCGCCGCACCGCGCCAGTACTGGTGACTGGCCACCATCATCAGGCCGAACAGCAAGACGAAAGCCCCGGTCACCCAGGTCCACAGCGAATTCGCCTCGAATTGTGATAGCAGCTTCGCCATATCGGAGGCACGTACCACGGCCGTCACGTCGACGATCACCAGGAAAGGACCAAGCACCCGGGAGAACATCCGGGTTCGGGTCTGCGAATCGGGTGAGACGTTCATGGCAATACCTCCATCCGACGCCATCGACGAATCACCTTGAATCGCATCATGCGACGGCGTGCCGCGCTAGGGACCGAAGTCCCTGCTGGTTTGCGAGCGGTCGCCTCGCCTACATGGGCACCAGGAACTCCGAGGTATAGAACTCGGCGGGGTTTTGGGAATTGCTGTTGGGACGCTCGACAATTACCCACACCCCGGTCGTACCCTGCCGGACCGTGTCCTGAATGGTCACCGTCCCGGTCCCGCCCGCATCGAGGTCAAGGCCGGTGAAAGCGGTGCCCGGGGCCCCGGGACCGCACGGGGCCGTCGATGGGCGGGGTGCCTGGATCAGGCCGACGTCGTAATGCATCCCGGGCTGTGCGGGGTTGACCAGGTGTACCTCGGCGACCGCCTGCGATCCCGCGCGGTGGATGAGCGCGGAGCCGGTGCCTGTAGGGGGAGGAACCGCCGGCAACCTGGGCGCGACCGAGGTGCGGCTGTAATCGCATTGCCGCATGGCCGCTCCCAGCGCCACCCTGGTGGCGCTGCTCGAGCCCGGATTAGCCGCCGCAGTGGCGACCGTGATCGTCGCCGCCGGGCAAGTCACCAAAGTGATTGCTGCCGTAAAGGTCATATATCGTGTCAGCCTGCGCATGGCCCCCACCGTTCTTTCCCCGCGGTTTGCCCGACCCGCACTAGATATTGACCGCATCAGCGACGGCGAAACCTCGCCAGGCTTTGCCGGCTGGGGCTGACGAATCAGGCTGCCTGCTCATCGCATCTGGTGTATAACCACAGCGACCGGCCGCCGGAAGTAGCGCTCTCCAAGGGGTGTGACGCTCAGGGTGATGTGCACGTCGAAACGAGTTCGATGACACGCGAATTGCGGATCTCGCGGCGACAACTCGGTGTCGCCACGGGCGCCATTCTCTCGGGCGGGCTGATCGCCGTCGGTACCCGCGGGCACAAGTCCGCGAACCCAGCGGCATCGGCCGTCTCGCCGCAGTCGCTGGGGTACACGATCAAGGTCAACGAGTCCGGCGGTGCGCCCGGCTACGTATTCTTTGTCTCCGGAACCACGGCGGCCCATCTTGGGAACGTGACGCGCCCCTGTGTGCTGGTCGTCGCCGACAAATCCGGACATGTGGTGTGGCAGCGCGAACTTCCGGCCGGGGAGACCGCCGGCAACCTCCGGGTCCAGCGCTACCGGGGAAAGCCGGTGCTCACGTGGTGGCAGGGCCGCAAGCAATGGGGCCACGGACTCGGCGCCAGCTATATCGCCGACGAACATTACAACGTGATCAGGACCCTGACGCCCGGCGGCGAGTTGCCGTCGGACATGCACGAATTCCGGCTCACCGCGGACGGTCGCGCCCTGATCACGTCCTACCCGGAGGTCGCGGCCGACCTGACGGCCATCGGCGGGCCGAAGGACGGCCGGGTCTACAACTGCACCGCGTCGGTGGTGGACGTAGCCACGAAACAGACGCTGTTCCAGTGGGATGCGTTGAGCCACATCGCGATCAGCGACTCGCCGGCAAAATACACCGCCGGCCAAACGCTCGACGTGTACCACATGAACTCGATCGCGCTGGACCCGGCGGGCAACCTGGTGATCAGCATGCGCGCCCTCTCCACGGTCTTCAATGTCGACTACCGCACCGGCGCCATCAACTGGCGACTGGGTGGTAAGCGGTCCACGTTCGCCCTGGGCGACGGCGTCGAATTCGCGTATCAGCACGACGTGGAGATGCCCGATGCCGCCACGATCACGTTGTTCGACAACCACTACGAGGGCAGTCAGGGGCACATGGGCGATGGCGTGGTGCCGACCAGCCTGAAATGGATCCATCTGGATATCGCCGCCGGGCGGGCGAGCCTGGTCCGGGCCCAGCGGCACCCGGGAAATCTCAGCGTCGGGGCCATGGGTAACCTGCAACAGCTTCCGGGTGGCAACGCCTTCTCCGGATGGGGCACCGCCGAACGCATCTCCGAGTTCACCGCGGCTGGCGAGATGGTGTTCGACGCCAGCCTGCCCGGCGGTACCTATCGGGCGTTCCTCGACGAGTGGACCGGCGATCCCGTCGAACCCCCGCAACTGACCTTCGCCGGCGATACCGCACACGCCGTCTGGAACGGCGCCACCAGGGTGAACCGGTGGCGGTTACTGCACGGCCCGGAAAGCAACACCTTGACGCCGCGGACCACCGTCGCCTGGTCCGGCTACGACACGTCGATTCCGCAGATTGGGAATGCTGGCGGTTACTACCAACTCGAGGCGCTGGGCGCCGACGGGGCCGTCATCGGCAGGAGTGTGCTGATCGCCCGGTGACGAGACTGCGTCTATGTCGCCGAAACTGTGACCAGCGCGTGCCTAGCGGCCTGGCACCCGCGATGAACGCAGACTCGAACTCAGGGGCCGATCCGGATCTTGCCCGGTGACCACAATCCGCTGCGGGTCGCGGTGCCCAGGTCGAGTTGTGCGGGCGCCGCATCGACCAGGGTGTCGAATTTGCGCAGTGATCCCCAGTCGCGGGCCCAGTCGCGCGACAGATAGGTGGCCATCACATGGGCGCGCAGCAGCAGGTCGGTGATGCCCAGCAGCCCGCCGTTGACGCCGTCTTCCCAGGTGTCGGTGTCCAGCTTCTTGGCGTTGTAGTCCGGTGTGATGCGGAATTTCGGGATTTTGGTGACGCCATTGACGTGCAGCATCGGCTGCTGACACGGGAACGCCAGCCCCACCGCCCAGTCCAGCAGCACCGGTTGGGTGGAGCCGACGTATTCCTGCAACGACCGCAGGTCCGGCACCCGCGGCGGGGTCACCGCGATCCAGTCCTCGGGGGTCAGGGACAGGTCCTCGGCCACCACCCGGACGGCGACGGCGTCGGCGGGCATCTTGTCGCGGGCGAACCGCAGATTGCGCCAGGCTTTGGGCTGTTCCCCGTAGAGGTCGTCGGGCACCAGCCGGCCGGCGGGCACCAGCGCGCCCGGCCCCGGCCGGGCGTACTCCAGCGCCACCGTCTGCCCGGGGGTGTAGCCATGCAGCACGCTGTGCCCGGCGATCTTCCCGGCGGCGGTCACCACCACCAGCGGATGTCCGTCGTCCGGCTTGGGCAGCAGATACCACGCCGAGGCGAGTCTGCTTTGCTGCTGCGCGCCGGTGGTGTAGGTGCCGGCCAGCGGAACCCGGGCGGGGTCGAGTTGGTAGGGCAGCGGCACCGTGGATCCATTGATGCCCGCGGTCTTGAGTTTGGTCGGCGCGTCCCAGTCGTAATCGGTGCCCGGCTGGTTGGGTTTCATCACGATCGCCTCGGCGACGGTGTGCTCCGGCACGCCGTTGGGGGTAAAGCCTGTCGGGTTGATGCCACCCAGCGGCCCCAGCGGGCCGTAGTCGCCGGGCAGCGCAGTCATGAAGCCCTCGTTCGGATCCGGCTCGACGAGCACGTCGTCGGCCAGTCCGCAGCCGCCGACGAAGGCCCGCAGGTTGGACCAGCCGTTGGAGTAGGTGGGGTACTGGCGCACGATCCCGGCGACCATCGACGCGACGAACACCAAAGCCATGAAGCCGGCCGCCAGCGGGACCGGCGCGCTGGTGAGTGCGCGGGTCAGGCGGCCCTCACCGCTGCCTCGGGGGGCGAAATGCAACCAGGCCGCATACAGCGCGGCGATCGCGAACAGCGCGAAAAAGATTGTGCTGACCGTGATTCCGGCGATCTTCGGCATCGCACTGTTGAACGGCACGCCATAGCTGGACACATACCACCAGCCGTTGGTGGTGGCCCAGCACAACGCCAGCATGAACAGCACCGCCGCCAGGAACGCCATCCGGTTGCGCGACCAGCGCAGCACCTCCCGTGATACCAACACCGTCGTCAGCGCCGCCATCGCCGCCCCCACCGCGGCGAACAGCCCGAAGTGGTGCACCCACTTGGTCGGGGTGAACATCAAGAAGAACATGGTGGCGAAGATGACGCCCATCAATCGCCACGCCGGCCCCCGCGCCACGCCGGGAATTCGCTTGCGCCGCAGCATGATAAACACCGCGGTGAACAGGCACAGCGCGGTGATCAGGAAGCCGAACCGGCGCGACAGCGAACCGTCGACGGTGGGCAGGATGAGATAGTAGTAACGCAGGTTCTCGGTGTACCAGGCCTGACTGGGACCGATCTTTCCGCGAACCCTGGTGGCTTCCAACACCGTTGACAGCGTCTGGTCGGCGAAGACGACGGTCAGGATGATGGTGCCGGCGGCCAGCATCGGTGACAGCAACGGCAACGTGCCCACCAGTCGGTGGCGTTTCACGAAGATCCGCAGGATCGGGCGCCCACCGGCCACCAGCGCGGCCACCGCGATCAGGCCGGTGGGCTGCACACCGAGCGTGAACGCGGCGGCGATGATCGCCAGCGCCGCCGGGGTGAGCCGGCTGTACCGCATCGACCGCTCGATCAGCACGTAGGTGACCAGCGAGCCCAGCGCGATAATGCCTTCGGGCCGCAGGCCGTTGTTGAACGGCATCCACGCGGTCAGCAGGACCATCGCCGCGGCCCAGTTGGCGGGTTTGCTGGCCGCCACCGCCGGCCCCAACCGTGGCAGCACCTCACGCGAGAGCAGCAGCCAGCACACCAGTCCGGCGAACAGGTCCGGCAACCGCATCCAGATGCTGGCGTCCCAGAAGCTGGAGTTACTGACGTGGGTCATCAGCGCCAGCAGGTTGTAGTACCAGCCGAACGGGTCCTCCGGGCTGCCGAACCAGCGGAAGTAGTTGGACATGTAGCCGGCGTGGTCGGCGACGCGGGCCATGCCCAGGATGTAGCCGTCGTCGGAGGAGTTGGCGCCGATGACGTGCCAGAGCAGGAACGCGAAGATCACCACGGCGTCGAGCAGGGTGAAGGTGCGCCAGTTCTGTGGAATCCACCGACGCATCCGGTGGCCGTCCAGCTGGTCCAGGCGCCACAGCGCGATCAACGCGACGATGGTGGCCACGATCGCGCCGATGATCGCCAGCAGTTTCAGTGTGGTGGGGGTGGTGGAGAACCGGGTGTCGATGGTCGCCGAGAACTTCAGCCCGGGCGGCGCGGGTCCGGTGAGGTCGGTGAACACCCCGACGATCTGGGGGCGCAGGTTGGGATCGGGGAAGCCGCCGCGCAATGGTTGCCCGCCGGGATCCTTGAGGCCGACGAAGGTGGCGAACGTTCCGGCGTGCGTCGAGGTGACCTCGATCTGCTGGCATTGCGGGGAAGCCACCAGGTCGCGCGGCACGGACAGGATCACCACGTTGCGGTCGGTGACGTCGACCCGCTGACTGCTGACGACGACGAACATCGCCTGCAGGTTGGCGTCCTTGCCCTGCTTGGGTGCGGTGCCCAGCACCACCCCGCCCTGCGGCGGCATGCCGCGCACCACCTCGCAGGGCACGGTGGCCGTCAGGTCGACCGGCGTCAGCGTAATCAACGGCGCGGTAACGCTATTGAGTTGTCCGTTTTGCGGCCAGTTGAGCATCGCGGTGGTCTGCACAACCGGCAGCAATGGCGTCGCGACCGACAACACGAAGCCGACTAGGCCCGCGATCGTCGCCACCCAGCGGGTCACCCGCACGTCACGGCCGGCCGCGGTCATGCTGATGGCCGCCGTCATGGGAGAGCCCTGATCGGTCCTTGCCGGCTCCAGCCGGGCACGGTCACCACGCCTTGGTGGACGACGGCATCCGGTGCCTGATCGGCCGGCACCAGCCGGTAGTACTGCTCCACCGTTCCCCAGTCGCGATACCAGTCGCCGCGCAGGTAGGTGGAGATGGTCGAGGTCCGCAGCAGCGCCTGGGTGAACAGGAACGGCCCGCCGGTGGAGCTGGACTGCCACAGGTTCGACGACACCGCGGTCTGTTTGTGGTCGGGCATGATCCGGTATTGCGGAAGTTCGGCCACGCCAAGGTGTTCGGAGAACGGCCGCTGGCAGGGGAAGTTGGCGGCTGTCGCGATATCCATCAACACCGGTGTCTGGGAGCCGATCAGCTGCTGCAGCGTTTCCAGCACCGGGACCCGCGGCGGGGTGAACGCGAACCATTGCTCGGGGCTCAGGTTGGGGTCGTAGGCGACGATGCGCGCCACGTCGGCCTCGGGCGGGGCCCAGGTCAGCGGGAACCGCAGGTTGCGCCACGCCGGTTGCGGCCCGAGGTCGATCGGGAACACCTGCCCGAGCGGCTGGATGCCGCCGTCGGGCCGGGTGACACCCCACTGCAGTTTCAAAGACTGGCCGTAGACGAAGTCGCCGTCCTCTTTGTACGACCAGATGGCCCCGGCGGCCGAGATCACGACCAGCGGCCGGTCTGCGCTGCGGGCTGGCAGTTGATACCAGGCCGAGGTGGCGGTGGCGGCCAGGGTGTTCTCGCCGTAGCTGCCCATCACCGGGGTGCGAGCGGGATCCAGCCCGAACGGCAATGCCGCGTGGGAGCCGTTGACCCCGACCGGGCCCTTGCCGCCGGCGGTGCCGGCGGAGTCGGTGATGGCGGCGTTGGGTTTGTTGGGCGAGGCGTCGGAGTTGACCACTCCGGGTTTGCTGACCACCGGGTCGGACCTCAGGTCCTCACCCACGCCCTCGGGTTTGAAGCCGACCGGGTTGACGCCGCCGAGCGGTCCGTCGGGTCCGAAGGTCTGACCCGGAACCGGTTGCAGCATACCGGCATTGGGATCGGGTTCGGCCAGCACGTCGTCGGCCATGGCGCAGCTGCTTGGTGACAGCCCGGATTCCAACGCGGCCAGGTTGGACTTGGCGATGGTGTACAGCGGGTAGCGGGCGGCCGCGCCCTTGGCGAGCGAGCCGACTTCGCCCAACACCATGATCACCGCGACCACCAGCAGCGGGGTCGAGGCCAGGACCCGGTTGCGCCGGTTGTCCTTGACCTCGGTGTGCCCGGCGTAGTCCATCCGGAAGTGGTACCAGGCGGCCAGCAGGCCGGTCAGCACCGACAGCGCAAGGAACATCGACGTCACCGGGTGGCTGGCGATGACCGGCTGGATGTCGTACCACGGCACGCCGTAGTTGCCGACGTAGAACCAGCCATTGATGCCCGAAGTGGCCCACGCCAGCACGAACAGCAACGCGGTGATGTAGAGCGTGAGGTTTCGCCGGCTGTGCAGGCCGATCCGCGCCACGGTGAACGCGGTGACCGCCCCCAAGGCACCGGCCAGGCTGGCGAACGCGCCGAACTGAATGGCCCACTTGGTCGGGGTGAACGTCAATAGCAGCAGGCCGACGGCCGTGGTGCCGATCAGCCGCCAGGCCGGACCGCTGGACAGCCCCGGCACCCGGTCGCGCCGTAGCAGCACGAACAGCATCCCGAACAGGCACAGCAACATCACCAGCACCGCGAACCGGCGCGACATCGACCCGTCCGCATTGGACTCGACCGTGAGGAAGTAGTAGCGCAGGAAGTCCTGGTACCACGCGATCGTGGGTCCGACCTTGTACTTGATCCGGGCCGACTCGGCGACCGTCGCCAGCGTTTGGCTGCGGAACACCACCACGGTGATCAGCGACAGTGACGCTGCCAGCACTGCCAGCGGCGCCAGCAGGCCGTCGGTGGCCTGGCGCCGCCGGATGATTTGGGCGATGGCGCGCGCGCCGGTGAGCAGCGGGGCCAGCGCTATCAGGCCCTGCGGCGCTAGCGTGGCGGTCAGCATTGCGACGATGATGGCGAGCGCGCCCGGCGCCAGATGCCGCTGCGCGATCGAGCGTTCCACCAGCACCCAGGTGACCAGCACACCCAGGGCAATCAGCGGCTCGGGGCGCAGGCCGTTGTTGAACGGCAGCCACGCGGCCAGGAACACCGCGCCCGCGGTCAGCACCGCCGCCCGGTTGGACGCCAGGCCGCCCTTGCCGGGTCCCAGCCGCCGCAGCGCAAAGTGACTGATGATCAGCCAGCAGCCGATCCCGGCCAGCGTGGCCGGCAGCCGCATCCACACGCCGGCGGTGCTCAGCGATGCCAGCCGGGCTAGCACCCCGAGATACCAGTCGAACGGCGCCTCCGTGGTGCCGAAGTAGCGGTAGTAGTTGGCGACATAGCCGGCCTTGGGCGCGACGCGGGCGATGGTCAGGTTGTAGCCGTCGTCGGAGGAGGTGGCGCCGATGATGTGCCAGAGCAGCAGTGTGGCGATCACCCCGGCGTCGGCGAGCCAGATTGCCCAGCCGGGGCGGCGTCGGGAGAGCCGCACACCGCCCCGGCTCTGGCGATCCAGGACCGCCAAAGCCAGGATCGCTACCGCGACCGCCAGCGCGCCCAGGGTCATCGCGATCGTTTTGACGGCGGTGGGGTTGGTGATGAATCGGGTGTCGACGTCGATGCGGGCCGACAGGCCGGGCTGGGCGGCCACCGTCAAGTCGGTGAAGATCCCGCCGACCTGTGGCTTCTTTTCGGCGGGCAGAGTTCCCGCGGCGCCGGGAATGCCGACGAAGTCGGCGTGCGCACCGCCGGCGTCGGCCCACAGGTGCAGCACGCTGCAGCGTCCCTCGGCGATTGCCGAGCGCGATGCCACCGCGGCCACCGTGTCGCGGAAGGCGACGACGACGGTGTCCTTGTCGGCCCGAACGAACAGGCCATGTTTACCGGTGTCCACGCCACCGGCCGGCAGGGTCGACAGCACCAGGCCGCCGCCGGCGGGCAGGGTGGCGATCGCCGGGCACGGGACCGAGATGTCGAGTGCCCGCGGTGCTCCGGATACCAATGGTGCGGTGATCTGGGTTATATCGCCGTCGGCGGTCGTGCCCTGCGGCCATAGGATGGTCGCCGTCGTCTGCTTCACCGGAAGCAGCGGAACCAGGGCACACAACAGCAGTCCGGCGATTCCCGAGACGACGGCTACTAGGCGGGCGATCCGGTGAGATCGCTCATTACCGTCGAGGGGCACGAGGGTCGATGGTAGGCGACGAGGCTGAGTGGCTTTGAGATGCGGGGCCGGACAGCGGGGGTGGTTATTGAGATCGAGTCTGCGTCAGGTGCGTGGAGCCGGCGCTGAGCGGCGATGTGGGCGCAGTCTCGGCGCGGTCAGCGCGGGCTCGGTCGGTGGGGTCCTGGTGCGCCCGACTCCAGCCGCGTCCGGCTGAGAGCCACGAGGAGCGGTCTGAAATGCGCGGGTATCCGGGGCGTTCCTGAAAGCAGCTCGCTCCCGTTGTATAGCTTTGATAGGGAAGGAAAGCTTTCTATTCTCGGCATCATATGAACGCCTTATCGCGTGCACCGGAAAATATCCCAACAGCAGAATCGCGGTAACTATCGGCGCCATGCGACTTCTCATTCCGTGGAGCCGCGTCGTCCTGCCGTAGCGTGTCGCATACCGGTAGAAATCTCGTGGCGAGCTCTCCACCCGGCGCCCCGAGAGTCCCGCGACGAGTGTGGGATCGTATGCGATCGGCAAGTTGTTTTCGACTAATGTCAGCGCCAGGTCGATATCCTCGTGAAGCAGGTTCTCGGTATCCGGATGTGTGAGCTGCCGGACTTCCTTCCAGGCCGAGGCGCGAATGGCCATATTGGATCCGTAGAGAAACCCTTCGTCCCGCGCGTTGCGGTGCAGCATTTGGCGTGTTTTGTCGTCGAGCCAAAGGATGAACCTCCGCAGGGGCATGTCGTAATAGAAGACTGGGCCGGTGACCGCCGCGATGTCAGGGTCCTGGAAGCAGCGCCGGATCGTTTGAACCCAATCAGGGCTGATACATGAATCGGCGTCGATACGGCCAATCACGTCATGCGAAGCATTATCGAAGCCAAGGTTACGCGTCGGGGTAATGCCCTGACGGTCGTTTTGATGGAGCAGGCGGATGTTGATATGCGGGTTTTCCGCTTGATAGCGGTAAACGATCGACGCCGTCTCGTCGACCGAGTTGTTGTTGACGACGATGATCTCTTCCGGTAGCGAGCATTGGGCTATGCACGACTCCAGACAATTGCCGATAAACTCGGCCTCATTGTAGGCCGGAATAACGATCGTCACGGATAGCTGTTGCGACACGCTGTTGCCCCTTCATCTCTTCGAGGCGCAATCAGTGGGCCTCCAGGTATGCCGGAATACGGTCCGTGGGGGGAGGGTTCAGAGATCCGACCAGAGCACGCGTCCCGATCAGTAATTGCTTTGCCGAAAACCGCTATGCAGAACGGCCCGACCTGCATCGATCTGCAGGTGCGTCGCCACGAGTTCTGATCCGGGGCACCCGGGTGGCTCGACGAGCGATGGACGCCGCATGCCCACGAAGCCGACCGGGTCTGAGGTCGGTATGCACCACCCGAGGGCGTCGCTCGATTGGCGTCACTGTGGGGCAGCACCCGCGTAACCGTCAACATAAGTTGACATAATAGTCAATCACGGTTGGCAAATGCTAGATCCTAGATTGGGTTGACCAGAACGCTCGAGCCAAATAGGACCAACGCGTTGCTAGTGCCGATGGCGCCGCGACACATCTCGGGACTGAGCGGTATCCTTCCGGGAGCGTGGGTTGCCTGTCGGTCGGCTGGCCGAGGTCGATCGCCAGCCAGCAATCAACCGCCGGTGCCCGACGGCGCGCTCAGCTGGTGCAACCCGAGCTTTGGGCCTACCGTGTGCGGCGCGGTGCGCCGGCCCTCAGCGTTCGCTGAACGGGATGTCACCGCGGCCGACTATCGCGATGTCAACTTGGCGAGCCGACTGTGGCCATAATCGGTGACGTAGACGGTGCCGGCGGCATCAACCGCCACCCCATTGGGTCCGTCTAGGTCGGTGAACGGCAGCAGCCTTGGCGCCCTTGAACCAGCCGCCAACTCCGCCACCCAATAGCCTTGGCCCTGAAAATTGTCCGTGACATAAACATTGGCGGCGCGATCAACAGCTACCGCAAAAACGTGGATGTGGTACAAATCATGGTCAAAGGACAACTCGTGCTGGTGGCCCGAACCTGCGTCCACGACTCGGACTCGATAAGTCCAGATTTCGCTGACGTAGACGTTGCCGTCCGAATCGACCACCACGTCGCCCGGGTAGTGAAGATCGGAAAATCCCAATACTTGCTGGGTGCTCGACCCGGCGGGCAACATCAACACCTGATTATTGCCGGTGTCGACAACGTAGACGTTTCCGGCGGAATCGACGGCTATTCCACCAATGCTGGACAGGCCGGCAAATGGCAACACATTTCGGATGTTGCGCCCTACCAGGAACTGCACCACTCGCTGGCCGTCATCAACAGCATAGATGTTGCCAGCCAAATCGACTGCGACACCAAAAGGACTGTTGAGACCCGAGAAACCAACCACTTGCTGCGCGCCAGATTCAGGAGCCAATTTGACCACGCGATTATTGCCGGTGTCTGGCGACGTAGACGTTATTCGCGGCATCAACGGCCAGCCCTGTGGGACGGGACAGGCCCGGTGAACGGGACCACCGACTGTACTGATGTCGCCGGCTGGCGGTCGTTCGGCGGCGCTGTCTGATGGCGCTGGCCGCTGAGCGTCTTGCCGGTGGTCAGTTTCTTCTTTGACACATAAATCGTATGCTTTCGCGCTGCGCCGGGTCATTCATGTTGTAATCGCGTGGCTTCCTATCATGCGCGGCTACTCTCCTCAAGTAGTCTTGTTCTCTGCGATTAAATTCGTCCACTTTTCTTTGCAGCTTCGCTATGTCCCCAGTCTTGCATTGTGGGGGCGGCTGAGTTGGTGTGGTGGTCGTAGTCGTGGGAGTATCTTCGGGGAAGATGTTGCCGATTCCTCCCATTGCGCTCGTAATTTTTCCCGCGACTTGCTGATCGGTGCTAATCAATTGCAGGACCCGTTGACGGATTTCGCCGGCGAATGCTTGTGCCTGCGCTTGACGGCCGGCTCGTTCCGCGAGCGAGTACCCCGTAAACCGGTCGGTGACAGATAGGTCTTCGCCGACGAAGAATCCGGCGTCGCGGGCGTCCTGGTCTGCGTGAACCGACAGGCTGTCTCGCCAGATTTGATTGAACGACTCATACCAGCGATCGCCGGTAGCGGTCCAATAGGGCTCTTCGCAGATGAGGGTGTAGAGGTGGTCGGCGCGTCGTTGCCGGGATAGGGGTCGAGGTCTTCCGAAGATGAGGGTTCCTACACACCTGATCTGGAAGACCTCGACATGCCTGACGCTACCTTCGCTTGCCCTGATCTGACCACGTTCTGCCGCCTTGATGAGCTCGGGATGGAGGTGACTGGACAACGCCTGGGACCCGAGCAGGCGGTGCTGGCGTGCCGGATCGTCGGCGACGACTCGTGGTGTCGGCGCTGCGGCGAGCAAGGTGCGGTGCGCGACACCGTGACCCGTCAACTTGCGCACGAGCCATTCGGGTTGCGGCCGACAACCTTGCTGGTCACGATCCGCCGCTACCGATGCGCGGGCTGCGCGCACGTGTGGCGTCAAGAC
>NZ_MVIF01000079.1 GCF_002086675.1 Mycobacterium persicum | reverse complement strand
ATCCGCGCACCCGCACCCGGCGCACCACGACGGGGGCCAGCTGCACCGCCAGCAAGCCGAGCACAATGCTGACGACGGTGTAGGCGAAAGCCAGCACCCAATGGCCGTGCTCGAGCATCCTGACCGTCTCGACCTGCATGGTCGAGAAAGTGGTGAGGCCACCGCACAATCCGGTGCCCAGCAGCGGGCGCCGATAACTCGACAACGGCAGCCGCTCCAGCAGCCGGGTGGTGAAGTAACCCACCAGGAAAGCGCCGACGATGTTGACGGTGAACGTCGGCCATGGCCACCGGGCGGGGTCGGGGGCGGCGAGGGTGGCCAACGCCGCACGCGCCAACGCGCCCAGTGCTCCGCCGGCGAAAATCGCGGCCAACTCCCGGTAGTCGTGGCGTGCCACTGGTCGAGTCCTTCCGGTGTGCCAAGGGTGCGCTTCGCAGCGTAAAGCCTGGCAGTCCGCGGGCAATGGCGCTATGGGCAGAATTGGTGCCATGGTGGCCCACCCGCGAGCCGGACAGCCGGCCCAGCCCGAAGACCTCGTCGATCTCCCGCACCTGGTGACGGCGTACTACTCGATCAAACCCGATCCCCACGACGTCGCGCAGCAGGTGGTGTTCGGCACCTCCGGGCACCGCGGCTCGGCACTTGACGGCGCCTTCAACGAGGCCCACATTCTGGCGATCACCCAGGCCATCGTGGAGTTCCGCGCGCAGCAGGGCACCACCGGTCCGCTGTTCATCGGCCGTGACACGCACGGACTTTCCGAACCGGCCTGGGTCTCAGCGCTGGAGGTGCTGGCCGCCAACGACGTGCTGGCGGTGGTGGACAGCCGCGACCGCTACACGCCGACACCGGCGATCAGCCACGCCATCCTGACCTACAACCGGGTTCGCACCACCGAATTGGCCGACGGCATTGTCGTGACGCCGTCGCACAACCCGCCGCCCGACGGCGGCTTCAAGTACAACCCACCGCACGGCGGTCCGGCCGACACCGCGGTGACCAATGCAATCGCCAAGCGCGCCAACGAGATTCTGCGTGACGGCGTCTCCGCGGTGCAACGGGTGCCGGTCGCGCGGGCGCTGCGCGGCGCCCGGCGCCACGACTACCTGGGCAACTATGTCGACGATCTGCCCAACGTGGTCGACGTCGCCGCGATCCGCGAGGCCGGAGTCCGCATCGGCGCCGACCCGCTCGGCGGGGCCAGCGTGGACTACTGGGCCGAGATCGCGCAGCGTCATAGCCTGGACTTGACCGTGGTCAACCCGCTTGTCGATGCGACGTGGCGGTTCATGACGCTGGACCACGACGGCAAGATCCGGATGGACTGCAGTTCCCCGGACGCGATGGCGGGGCTTCTCCGAACGATGTCCGCCAACCGGGGCCGCTACCAGATCGCCACCGGCAATGACGCCGACGCCGACCGGCACGGCATCATCACCCCCGACGAGGGGCTACTGAATCCGAACCACTACCTGGCCGTGGCGATCGACTATCTCTACACCCACCGACCGTCGTGGCCGGCGGGCATCGCCGTCGGCAAGACCGCGGTCAGCTCGTCGATCATCGACCGGGTGGTCGCCGGGCTCGGCCGTCGACTCGTCGAAGTGCCGGTCGGGTTCAAATGGTTCGTCGACGGCCTGATGGGCGGCACCATCGGGTTCGGTGGTGAGGAGTCGGCCGGGGCATCGTTTCTGCGCCGGGACGGCTCGGTGTGGACCACCGACAAGGACGGCATCATCATGGCTTTGCTGGCCGCCGAGATCCTGGCCGTCACCGGCGTGACGCCGTCGCAGCGGTACCAGGCGTTGACCTCCGAGTATGGTGCGCCGACGTACGCCCGGGTCGACGCGCCCGCCGATCGGGAGCAGAAAGCGCGCCTGGCCAAGCTGTCGGCCGACGAGGTCAGCGCCACCGAGCTGGCGGGCGAGCCGATCACCGCCAAGCTGACCGACGCTCCCGGCAACGGCGCGCCGCTGGGCGGCCTCAAGGTGACGACGGCCAATGCGTGGTTTGCCGCGCGACCGTCCGGCACCGAGGACGTCTACAAGATCTACGCGGAGTCGTTCGGTGGGCCCGAGCATCTGGCCGAGGTGCAGCAGACTGCGCGGGAGGTGGTCAATCAGGTCATCGGGTAGGTGTCGTGGCCTGGGACTTTGAACGGTTCCCGGCGGTGGTGTAGCTTCGATGGGCACGACATCTTGGGGCTATGGCGCAGCTGGTAGCGCACCACACTGGCAGTGTGGGGGTCAGGGGTTCGAGTCCCCTTAGCTCCACCAGTGATCAATCCATCCTGACCGCGCCTTACTCTTCGCTACGACGTTAGCTGTTCGGGTCGTCTGGGTCGATTTTTGGCGACAACGAGCGGTTAGGGTGTCGCGCATTCAGGCATGGGGACATGGTCCGGTTTCCTGGCGGGATTACTTCATGGATTTTGATGTATCGCCCGCGGTTGCCGGAACGGGCGAATCTAGACTGTCGAAAACGGCGAGGATGAACTGTCGAAAACAGCGAATGAAAGTTGTCGGAAACGTAGACTGGCGTCATGTTCGACTATCGCGCACGCGTCCTCGACGCCGAGCTGTCCGAGCGGCTGACCTCGATCGGTGCTGTTCTCATCGATGGGCCGAAGGGCTGCGGCAAGACGGAAACCGCCCTCCAGCAGGCGAAGAGTTCAGTTCGCTTCGATACCGACCCGAACGCGCGGGCGCTACTGGGACTCAACCCGGACGAGCTGTTCGACCAAGAAACGCCGATTCTCTTCGATGAATGGCAGCGCGCGCCGGAGATATGGGACCAGGTACGGCGGCATGTCGACGATCTGCGCCGCCGTGGCCTGTACATCTTGACCGGATCGGCGACTCCGAGATATGAGCGCGAATTGCACTCCGGCGCGGGTCGGATCGGCACCCTCCGGATGCGGCCGATGAGCCTATTCGAATCCGGCCACTCGACGGGTGAGGTTTCGCTGGCTGCTCTGCTGCGCGGCGAAGACCAGCAAGCGAAGCGGACCGCAATGACGGTCCCGGGCCTCATGGAGCGGATCGTCATCGGCGGCTGGCCGGCGTTGCTCGATCAGTCCGAGCGCACTGCGCGGGGGTGGCTTGCCGACTACCTTGCCCAAGTCGTCGACATCGACATTCCTGAGCTCGGCACCGGCAAGCGCACTCCGGACCGACTTCGCCGTGCACTCGCGTCGCTCGGGCGATCCGTCGGGACGGCGATCAAAGTCACCGCACTAGGCGCAGACATCGCCGGTGACGATCACCGGGCTCCGGCAAAGGAGACGGTGAACTCCTACCTCGACGCGCTTGACCGACTCAAGCTGACCGAGAACTCGCCGGCGTGGAAGCCCCAGATGCGTTCGCGCACCGAACTACGCGAGGCGCCGGTTCGTTACTTCGTCGACCCGTCACTGGGCACCGCCGCGCTCCAGGTTGGATCGCGGGATCTGCTTGCTGACATCGAGGCCGCCGGATTCCACTTCGAGGCGATGGCAGTCCGCGACCTTCGCATCTATGCCCAGCCGCTCGGCGGCGCGATGTACTCCTGGCGCGAGTCTCATGGTCGCAAGGAGGTTGATGCGATCGTCGACACACCGGACGGCTGGGCCGCATTCGAGGTGAAGCTGACGGGCGACCAAAACGTCATCGACAGCGCGGCGAAGGGCCTCCTACACTTCGCGACCGACGTGGATGCCTCGAAGCATGGCAACCCGTCTGCTCTCGTTGTCGTGACTGCGACCGGCGGTGGTGGGAAACGAACCGACGGGGTTCACGTCCTGCCGATCTCGGCGCTAGGGCCGTAGCCGTCAACGCGTTGCACACCGCGGCGGCATCCGGGCGGGCTCCGCCGAATTGACGACAATACAGCGGAAACGTCAGCGTCGTACCTGATCAAATATTCTGGCTGCTCCTGGCAGTGTGCGGGTCAGGTCTCGACCCGACAGCAGCTGCAGCCGGTTTCCTTGCGTGGAGATTCGGTCCAGTCGCTCGGCGCTTAATGTGCGAACTGCGGTCGGCGCTTTTCGAGAAACGCGTTGATGCCCTCGTTTCCGTCGGAGGAATCGGCGCATTCGGCGATGAGCCGACCCTCCAACTCCATCTGTTCCTCGAGGCCGTTTTTGAACGACATCAACACCAGCTTCTTCACTGCTGACGCGGATTGCCTTGCGCCAGAAGCGACTTTCTCCGCGAGCGCATCCGTGCGGGCAGCCAGCTCCGTACCCTCGGCGACTTCCGTCACCAAGCCCCACGCCAACGCCTCAGCCGCGGACAGTGCTCGATTGGTCAACATCAACTCCTGCGTCCTGCGGACGCCGATGAGCCGGGGCAGATAGAACGACGAGCTGCCGTCGGGGCTCAAACCGGCTGTGGTGTAAGCCATCGTGAACGACGCCGACTCTGCCGCAAGCACCAGGTCGCCCGTCACCGCCAGACTGAAACCGGCTCCAGCCGCAACCCCGTTGACGGCGGTGATCAGTACCGCGTCCATCCGGGCGAACGTGGAGATGGCGCGGTGCAGGTCGTCGGCCATCGCCTTGACGTAGTCGCCGGGCGTGCTCGATGACGATGCCATCGCCCTGAGATCTCCGCCGGCGCTGAAGAATCGTCCAGCACCGGTGAGGACGACAACCTTGGTGGCACCGCGATCGCAGCGCTTGGCCGCATCAGCAAGCTCGCGGAGCAGTGTGTCATTCATCGCGTTAGCGGTATCGGGGCGATTCAAGGTGATGCGGGCAATCGGCCCGGATGACTCAAGGACGATGGCCTCGTATTCGGTCATTGCGCAACTCCAATCACGGAGTCAGCACGGCTTTGAGGATCTCGCCGCGGTGCTGTGCCTGCACCGCCTCGTTGATCTGGGCCAGCGGCATCGTGGTGATCAGCTTGTCGAACGGGAACTTGCCCTGACGATGCAGATCGAGCAGGTAGGGGATGAAGACTTGCGGGTCGGCGTCGCCTTCGATGATGCCTCGGATAGTGAGGCCGAGCAGGGGTGGCTGGAATAGCCCAACCGAAAAGACGGCCTCCGGACTGGCAGGCACGCCCAGCAACCCCAGCTTGCCCCGCACGCCAAGGCAGGCAAGCAGCTGCTCGGTGACGGGCGGCACCGCCGTAGTGTCAATCGCGTAACCGGCGCCCGCCGGTGAGATCTCTCTAATCTGGTCGGCCAGAGGGCCAGCGTTCGGGTCGATAGCATGGGTGGCGCCAAGATCGATGGCCAGCTTCCGCCTGCTCTCGTGCAGATCGATTGCGATGATGGACGTGGCCTCGCGCACCACGGCCGCCAGCACCGCGGACAGGCCGACCGCCCCCGCGCCGGCGACTACCACCGTCGATTCGGGTTGGACGTCAAGCGAATTCATCACTGCGCCGGCCCCGGTCTGGATGCCGCATCCGAGCGGCCCCACGAGTTCGACCGGGGTACCCGGCGGTAGCTTCACCACGTTGCGTTCGTGAGCCAGCGCGTGCGTCGCCAACGATGACTGGCCGAAGAAGTTGGCCCCCAATGTTGTTCCGGCAGAGGCTAACCCGGAGGATCCGTTGGGGCGCACGCCGCCAAAGTTGTATGCGAGAAAGTCCTGACAATAGGCGGGTTCACCTGTCGCGCAAGTGGGGCATGCGCCGCAGCTGTTAAAGCTGACAGCGACCTGATCACCTACGGTGAGCGACTTCACGTCGGCGCCGACCTGCACCACGGTTCCACTGCCCTCATGGCCCAGGACGCCGGGCAGCGGGAACGGCAATTGCCCGTGCTGCACCGCGATGTCGGTGTGACAGATGCCGGCTCCGGCGATCTCGATTAGCACCTCATCAGGTGCTGGGTCTTGAAGTTCGACCTCGGTGAGAGTGAACGGCGCGCCCACTTCTGGCACCACCGCAGCTGAGATTTGCATTCGTTGTCTCCTTCCTAATCTGCGGCGTTCGATGCTCCACAGTTGGACTAGCTGTCCCGGATGGCCTGTCGAGCAGCGAGAAGACCTTCATTGCCGTTCGTCCCGCGCTAACAACTCGCCGATATGCACGCCTTCGAGATTCGCGGTGAATTGCAGAACGGCGCAGCGATCGTCGAACCACTGTGCGACATAGCGGAAGTCGGCGTCGCAGAACATGAGCTCTGCGGCGCGCAAGTACCCGGCTACCTTCGCCCGACCCTCTTGTGGGGCGAATGCAGCTGGGGAGTAGAAGACGGCATCTGCGGCGAGCAAATTGTCGAGGACGTCTATCTTTCCGTGCTCCATGAACTCGAGCCATCGGGCGATCGCGGGCGCAGGCATCGGTTCTGCTTCGCTCTTCTCGGAAACGTTCATCGCGGCGCCATCCGGATCGCGCCGTCGAGGCGAATGACTTCGCCGTTGAGCATGGGGTTCTCGACGATGTGGACGGCCAACGCGGCGTACTCGTCGGCGTTGACCACCCCGGCACAGTTGACCACAATGCGCAGCGGGCCCAGCGATTCCGCGGCGTCTAGCGCCGCGGCCACGGCCACCTCGTCGGTGACGCTGCCCCCGGCGAACTGGACACGATCGCTGCCGAGCTCGGCGAGCACCTCCTCGCCCTTCAGATCGAGCGCGACGACGTGCGCACCTGCGTCAAGCAGCCGCCTCGTGGTGGCTAGACCGAGGCCGGACGTGCCTCCGGTGACTACGGCCACCGCGTCTTTGGTCTCCACTCGGCATCTCCTTTCGTTTCAGTGCGGTTCGCGCCCGCGGCTCCTCTTGCGGGAGCTGCCTAGTGACTGGCGAGACTGCGACTGATCACCAGTCGCTGGATTTGATTGGTGCCCTCGAAGATCTGCATGATCTTGGCCTCCCGCATGTAGCGTTCCACGCGGTAGTCACGGGTGTAACCGACGCCGCCGAACACCTGGACAGCGTCGGTGGTGACTTTCATGGCGGCGTCGGTGGCGACCAGCTTTGCGACGGACGCGTGCCGAGAGTAGGGTAGCCCCGCATCGCGGCGTCGGGCGGCGTCCAAGTACGTCGCGCGTGCGGAATCCACCGCTGCGGCGGCGTCCGCCAGCAGGAATCCCAGGCCCTGGTGGTCGATGATCTTGCGGCCGAAGGTGGTCCGCTGCTGGCTATAGGCGACCGCTTCATGGAGCGCGGCCTGCGCTAATCCGACGGCAATGGCGGCGATTCCGAGGCGTCCGCTGTCCAGTGCGCTGAACGCGATTGGTAGGCCCTGTCCTTCGTTGCCGATGCGCCGCTCAACAGCGATGAACACGTCGTCGTAGTGCGCCGTCGTTGTCGGCACCGCGTGCAGGCCCATCTTCTCTTCGGGTCTGCCGAAGGTGAGCCCCTCGGCGTCTTTGGGCACCAGGAAGCAGGAAATGCCTTGTGCGCCTTTGGCGGTGCGCGCGAACAGGGTGTAGAAGTCGGCGATACCACCGTGCGTGATCCACGCCTTGGCGCCGTTAACCCGGTACCCATTGTCCACGGCAGCAGCACTGCATAGCAGCGCGGCCGCGTCGGAGCCGGCCTGTGGTTCGGACAGGCTGTAGGCGCCGATCATGTTGCCGCTCAGCATCTCTGGAAGCCATGTGTGCTTCTGCGCGTCGGTGCCGAACGCGACCAACGGATGGCAGGCCAGGCTGTGGACGCTCACTGCCACCGCGACCGCCGCCCATCGTGCGGCGATCTCTTCCAACACTTGCAGGTAAACCTCGTACGGCTGATTCCCGCCCCCCCATTCCTCGGGATACGGCAGGCTCAGCAGCCCCGCGGCGCCGAGGATCGCGAAGGCCCCCTCTGGATAGGTCTCCATCCGCTCGTGGTGGTCGACGATCGGCTCGAGCGCCTTATCTGCGATTTCCCGCGTGAGACGGATCAGCTCGCGAGCCTCGTCGGTGGGCAGCAGGCGATCGACAGGCACGCGAACTCCTTTCGATGCGAAGAACAGTGCCGAATTACATGGCACGACATGAACGGTACCCAGGATTGGGGCTGCTTCGGCTCGCGAAAGCCCATTTGGGAGAGGTAGTTACGGCGAACGGGAGGTCCCCAACACTTCGCGAGGTTCATACCGTGTTGCTATGGACGCACCAACGCGAAGAAGCCGTGCTTCGAGGGCGACTCCCGTTTCGGGGACGAACGGCGCCGAGCCGAAGTCTAGAGCGGGAACGCGATCATCGAGGTCCGACAACGACGGTGGGCCGCCGGCGCAGGCGCGATCCGGGGCCGTGCGGCCGGAGATCACCGATCGCAGCGGTCAGGTGCAGAATGTCGGCCTCGACCAGCTGCTGACCGAGGCTGCCAGCGCCGAGAGCCGGTTCGTCCCCGGCGCGGAGTTTCTCAAGGCGGCCGGTGGGCTTGCGCTGCGGCCCCGCCTACTAGCGAACCAAACCGCGACGGTCGCAGCCGATCTTGCCCGGGTGATCGCGGGTCGGTCCGGACGCACTCCGCCAAAAGGTGATTCACGATTCCGCGATCCCGCCTGGACGCAAAGTTGGCTATTTCGTCGGATCTGCCAGGGGTATCTGAGCATCAGCGACTACGCGCGCGCTCTGGCCGATGAGTCAGGCTTGGACTGGGCCGACCACGAACGCCTGCGCCTGGTGGTCGACAACCTGATCGACGCGCTGGCCCCGACGAACTTTCCGCTGACCAACCCCACCGTGTGGAAGACGACGATCGATCGCGGAGGAGAGAACTTCGTCACGGGCGCACGCGCCGCAGTGCGCGATGCCCGTTCCCCGATAAAGCTGCCGGCTAGTGTCGATCGCACCCCGTTCGAAGTCGGGAAGACGATGGCCGCATCGCCCGGTGCCGTGGTGCGCCGCGATGATCGCTTCGAACTCATCCAGTACGAGCCGCGAGCCGAAGAGGTGCATAAGGTCCCGGTACTGCTCATCCCACCAATGATCAGCAAGTTCTATGTCGTTGACCTTTCGCCGGGCAAGAGCATGGTGGAGTTTCTTGGTGACCGCGGGCTGCAGCCGTTCGCACTGTCGTGGGCGAACCCGACCCGCGACAACGCAGGCTGGAACCTCGAGGACTACCTCGAATCAATCGTCGAGGCGATCGAGACCACACGCGAGATCGCCGGAGCCGACGCGGTTCACGTGGTGGCCTTCTGTGCTGGCGGAATCGCCACCACTACCGCCGTCGCGCATCTGGCCGCGCTGGGCCACATCGATCGGGTCGCGAGTCTGAGCCTTATGGTCACCGTGCTTGACGTCCGCCGCGGCGGTCCCATCCTCAGCATCGCCTCGCCCGATGTCGCCAAAGCGGCCAAAGCGAAAATCAAGCGCAAGGGTTACCTCGCCGGAACAGAGTTGTCGCGAACTTTCGCGTGGCTGCGACCCAACGACATGGTGTGGAACAACTTTGTCAACAACTACTACCTCGGCAACAAACCGCCGGCGCTCGACCTGTTGTTCTGGAATCTGGACTCGATGAACATGCCGGCGGGGCTGCACGCCGATCTGGTGGACCTCGCGCTCGCCAATCCGTTAGCGAACCCGGGTGCCCTCAGGGTGCTCGGCACGCCGATCGATCTGGCCCAGATCACCTGCGACGCCTATATCGCCGCGGGCGAAACCGACCACCTCACGCCCTGGCCGAGTTGCTATCGCA
This sequence comes from Mycobacterium persicum, assembly GCF_002086675.1. Taxonomy (GTDB): domain Bacteria; phylum Actinomycetota; class Actinomycetes; order Mycobacteriales; family Mycobacteriaceae; genus Mycobacterium; species Mycobacterium persicum. The sequence goes on along the minus strand of NZ_MVIF01000079.1, from coordinate 17,719 downwards.
GCGTCGAAATGCTGGGCGGCAAGACACGTTTCGCTCTGTCGACCAGCGGCCACATCGCCGCGGTCATCCACCCTCCCGGGAATCCGAAATCGGCCTACCGCATTGGCGACGAGTTGTGCCCGACGCCGGAGGAATGGCTGCGGTCCGCGCAGGTGCACAAGGGCACCTGGTGGCAGGACTGGGCGCCGTGGCTCGCCGAGCGGGCGGGCGAGAAGACAACGGCACCAGACCGACTCGGCAATAGTCGGTACACGCCGCTCGACCCGGCTCCCGGCACGTACGTCTTCAAGCAGTCCCAGGGTTGATGACATGCCCATTGATGTCGATTCGGTCCTTGGCGCAGAGCTCGCGGAGCGGCAGGGCTCGTGGAACGCGAGCGATGTCATCCTCTACCACCTGGGTTTGGGCGCCGGCTTTCCGCCCACCGATCCCGCTGAGCTTGCCTATACCTATGAAGGCCAGCTCAAAGTTCTGCCGTCATTCGGGGTGATCCCTGCCTCCCCAATGTTGTTCGACATGCTGGAGCTGCCCGGCATGGACGTCGACCTGAGCAAGCTTCTGCACGGCGAGCAGGAGATGGAACTGTACGGACCTCTGCCCATCAATGGCGCGGTTCGAACGTCGGCAAGGATTCGCGACGTCGTGGATAAGGGCAAGGCGGCGCTGGTGGTGCTCGAGACCGTCACCCGCGACGCCGAGAGCGATCAGCCTCTGGTCACCAACCGGTTCAGCGCGTTCATTCGGGGTGAGGGAGGGTTTGGCCAAGGCGATGGTGCGCGATCGGCATCACCGCCGCCGGCTCCACCGGCCCGGCAGCCGGACTTCGAAGTTGACTGCCGGACCCTGCCGCAACAGGCGCTGCTTTATCGCCTGTCCGGTGACATGAACCCGATCCATGCCGACCCCGAGTTCGCCCGCAAGGGCGGTTTCGATCAGCCCATTCTGCACGGCCTGTGCAGCTACGGGATGGTCTTGAAGGCGGTGGTCGACTCGGCGCTGGACGGAGATGTCGGCCGGGTCGGACGCTACCGCGCCCGATTCGCCGGAGTGGTATTCCCCGGGGAAACGATCACCGTTCGGATGTGGCAGGAACCCGAGGCGGTGTTCGTCGAAGCGCTCTGCAAGGACCGCGGCACGCCGGTGTTATCGAACGCCGTCATCGAGGTCCGTTAGCAGCTTACTTGGGTGGCCGGATGCGGACGATGTTGCGACTGAGGGCTGTTCGAGACCCGAAAGCGCGTCCGCCGGGTGCGATCGGTTCGGTAGCCGCCCGTGTCGCCCACGTCGGACCGATGAGCACAAGCCGATCGTTCACACGTAGACCCGCGCCGAGCGTGTACTCATGGCGAAAATTCGGTCCCGCCTTGGGTGCCGCCCTACACACACACTCAAAGCCGCCACCGCACAGTCGATACGGCGGAATGACAGTCGGATCAGCCATCCGCCGCCGGGCGAACCGCCATCGTTGCGGCTCGAACGCACGAATCTCACCGGCACCCCCACACGCCCGTCGGCGCCGCCACCAACCCCACCGACGCCGCCCAACACCTGCGGGCAGCCGGCCCACCAACTACTGGTCACCATGAACTTCCGAGTGAGCCCGGCAAATTGCCTACCGGTTCGGCGAAAACCGATATTACCAATGTGACTGGCGCACCAGGACTCCGGTGAGCGCGGCAACCAGATCAACGCCGTCCCGCCATCGTCCATTGTGGTGGCGGGCCTGGTCTCCAGCAGACCCCGCGACGGCTGTCAGTAGTCGCCGACTTTGCCCAAAACATCGATCTCGCAACGGGTGCCCGAAGCCCCGGAAAGGCGTGCATCTGCGGTGACCAGTACGACGTCGAGAGCCTCGGCCAGCGCAACGTAGGCGGCATCGTAGGTTGTCAGGACATGCCGCAGTTCCCATACCCGGTGGAGCAATGGCTGATGTGGGGACCGACGCAGCGCCAGATCCGTCAGGTCCGCCACCGCGCTCGCGGCCCTGCGAGCCGGCATCCGTTTTGCCGCGACGTGGCGGCGCCACACCGAGACCACCTCGAGGTCGATGAGTTCCGGAGCAACCAGCGTCTCGTGCGCCAAACGTTCCCGCGCGAGCCGGCCGTCCGACCCGTCGTCGCCCAGCGCTACGGCCAGTACGCTCGCATCAACGACGATCACGATCAGCCCGAACGTCATCGACGGCGGCTCTGAAAGACACGCGGCCGCCGCGACGTGTGGTGATGCGGTCGAACACCTCATCCAGCGTGGGTTGATTCGCGTCGGCGATCAGCCGACTTCGGAGGTATTCCTGTAGGGATTGATGTGCGCGTGCGGCTCGCTCCCGCAGAACTCGGTGAGTGTCCTCCGGAACGTCCTTGATCTGCACACTGGGCATGGCGCTATATTGGCGCCAGGAGCGCCAAACCGCAAGTGCCCGGCTTGACTCACGAAAACTGCCGCGAAACAAGCACAATGCATACGCCGGCCGCCAGACCGCGCTCGCGCGACACGATGTGGGCGGCCAGATCGTGACCGGTCCAGCCCGCGAGCAAGGTGGGAACGGTGTCCGGCGGTATGGCCGATTTGTGGTTGGACATGCAGGAGCGCCTTGGCCAATTTCAATTCGCAAGCCGAACAGATTGCGACGGCCGTAGACCAATGCGTAGCTGAGCTGCACGGCACCTGGCAGGGTCAGGGCGCTGAGGCCGAACGTGAATATCACCAGGAGTGGGTAACAGCCGACCAGCAGATGCGCGAACGGCTTTCCGCGCTGCGGAAAAATACTGAACTAGCGCATCGCAACTACACGGCTGTGGCACAGCACAATACGGCGATGTGGCCTTGACCCCTGCGAAATGACTCATTCGCTCTCTGCCGATGACTGCACCTCGTCAACCTCGGCGCTCTCGCGTACCCGGTATTCAGTTACGGCGAAGGAGGCCGCGCGAGCGGAATCGAATATCTTGAGCAGACAGAACCAAGGCACGAGAACACAAAAGCTGAGTCGGGGCGGACGGCTACTTGTCCGGATCTGGACGCCAGACGACCTCCAGGTCCTCTTCGCGAACTGTGACCAAGGCTTGGGTGATACCGTCGGCGTCTGAGAATTCCACTTCGTAAGCAGGGGGCAGGTCGCCATGCGAAGACTTCGTATAGTCCAACACGACTGCCCCCCTTGAACCGGCCGGAAGGTTGTACTCCAACAGTGGCCGCCGCAATTGGACTACATCGTGTTCTTTGGGTTTCATGTCTGTCGTTCTCTCATCTACTGGCAGGAATCGCCGTCACCAAAGGCACGACTCCGTCATTGCCGCGTATCCATGCAAGTGTTACGTCAATAATCTTTCCATTCGCTCCCGTGATTGAGATTACTTGATTGTATTTATCCCATATTGTGTCACACCCGTTTGTACAGCTTTGCTATCGTTAGAAACGATCTGCCTGGCAAGGTCGGATTCATTCTGGCGGGTGAAACCTAACGCCTGCTCGAACCATTTCGCCTTGGGACCCCCACCGGGTGGTCTGGATCAAGTAAGTTGTACTCGTCAACGGATAAGGTGAGTGTTGAAGCTGGGCTATTTATGTCTAAGTATTGATGACCACGGCCCTCAGCATCAATCAGGGGTTCTATTAGATCAAGGAGTTCCACTAGTTTTGCATCGTCGAGTCGCCACACTACGGTTCGCGACCACTGCTCGATATCGGCCGCATTTTCTTGCCGGGTTATTTGATGTTCAATTCCATCGACCTCGAAACTCGCTTGGCCGTTTTTTTGCGCTGAGATCACAGCCGAATTAAACATACGCATTCCCGCACGATCCGCATAAGCTAGAATGGCTTCGTCGCCACAGTAGCTATCGGCTTTCACGCGAAAGACGGCCATTCTTCTCCAATCATTTGGGAGATGGGAGATCTCCGATAGGAATGTTTGCCACCGAGAGTTCGCGGTGGCATGAGGATTATAATCCCAATGCGCATTGGGCTATCGATCTCCAGGAAAGTAGCGCCATTCGCCACCGTTTTCGTCCCAGAGGCTCTGGCCGCCGAGGGGCTTTTCGCTAGGGCGACTGGCCGGTCCCACCTCCGGGTTCCCCTCGGCAGGAGGGGAATTGCCGTTCGGAGGCAGCCCTCGGTTCGGTTGTGGGCCTGCCGGACCTGGGCGGGCGGGGGCTCGCCTTCAACTTGGATGCCTAAGTCCCGCAAGCGTGCTCTGATCGCGGTTTGTCGCTCAAGGAGGGAACGCTGTGCCCAGATGAGTTACAGATACGAGCGCAGTGCCCGAAGCGCCGCGCTACGCCCCGGTGAGCGTGGCCGCTGACAGCTGGTGCTCCCGCCGGCTCCCCTTGAGCGCATGACTACGACAGACGTCGAACGGATCCCAGTCAGGACCGTGTGCCGGCAGCGCGGCAGGATCGCTGATGACCTCGCCGGCCCAGAAGGCTTTGAGCAGGTCGCGTCCGAGAATGTGCGACGCGGTGCCGACACCGCCGCGCAGGGTGAACGCGATGCCGAAGAGGTACACCGTCGATGCACCGGCCAGAAACAGACCGTCGATCTCGGTGCGCACCGACAGACGGCGCCCGGGTCCGATCTGGTCCTTGGCGAGCTCGGGTCCGTACGGCATCCGCGACAGCGTGAAGCGCTCATGGGTCAGCGGCGTGGCCGATTCCTGCCACACCACATGGCCATTCAGTTCCGGCAGCGTGTCCAGAAGCCGCTCCATGACGGTCTCCTCGATTTCCGCCTTGCGCTTGATGTAGGTGGGCGACCACTTGTAGTCGGTGCCCTTCATGGGATCACCACCGCCCCAGAACTCGTATTCCGCGGGGACGGCCATGAAGGCTTCGATACTGCTGTGACCGGCCGCTCCGAAGTGTCGACGGCCACCGGTTTTCAGCGTCGGTGAGCTGATCGCCAACCAGCCCCGCGGATCCCACTGCCCCGCGTCGAGCATGTCGTAGGTCGTCTGGAAGTCGTAGCGGTCATGGAGGAGGTAGTTCGTCGCCGGCCGCGTTGCGGAGATGTCGATATCGGCGGCGATGTAGGTGGAGAAAATCGAATGGGGGCGCCGCAAGTTCCGGATTCGGTCAAGTGTGCGGCGGCGCAGATGCTGAGGTGCGATGAGGTCCTGGAAGGTGCGATGGGCATCGGCGTTGCTGACCACGACGTCGGCGCGGATGGTTTCGCCGTCGGTCAAGGTGACACCGGTAACCCGGCCCCCTTCGACGTCGATCGAGCGCACCCGTGCCTTCGTGCGGACCGTTCCGCCATGTCCGAGGATCACCTCGACGAGGTTGGCGGCGAGCACCTGACCGCCCTGGGTGGGGAAGTACGCGCCGGCCTTGAAGTAGTGCCGCAAGAGCACCGCCACCAGCAACGCCGGCGTCCGTGACGGCGGCGTGTTGTGCAGATGGATCAACGACAGCAGCGCGGCGCGGGCATGCGGGCCGAGCCGGTGGCGGTCGAACAGGCGGCCGATCGGCTGCTCCAGTGCCCGCACGATGACAGCCAACTCGCGCGGGCGTCGGGCCAGAGGTAGTACGACCCGTACCGAGTGCGGGACGTCGTTGATGCGGTCGGCGCCCTCACCGATGACGCGCAGTTCCGCGACGCAGCTGCGGAGCCCGGCGGCGTCCGCCGGAAAGGTTTCGGCCAGGTTCTGGGCGAATCCGTCCCAGTTGGTCGGCACCCGAAAGGTGTGCTCCGGCAGCACGACGGTGTCCATCCCGTCGTCATCCAACCGAGACCACTCGATGCGGTCCTCGACTCCCAAGCCCCGAAGAACCGTCGGAATGAGACCATCCGAACCGGGCACGCACCCGCCGACGTAGTGAACGCCACAATCGAACTCCCACTTGCCCTTACGTCGAAACACCTGGGAGCATCCGCCGAGAATCTCATGCTGCTCGAGCACCAGAACGGACTTGCCCGACGCCGCAAGACACGCCGCGCTGGACAAACCGCCCAGTCCCGATCCGACCACGATGACGTCGTAGCGGCGAGGACTGCCGGAGCGGCTGTCCTGCGAGGCCGCGACCAGCTCTGGCACCCGGGTGAGCTTGTGACGCGGGCGTCCCTCGGCGCGGCCGGCCCGGCGTTCGCTGAGATCGATCGCATTCCACCCGGTCAGATCCACGACGTCTCGTCTACGCTGCCGTAGCCGCGCAGCAAGCGCAGGCCGATCGAGTGAGCGGTCGGTGGACAGCAGACCGGCATCGGCGTCGTCCAGCAGTGCCCGTACGGTGTCGCGGGCGCACTTCTTATTGGTCCCGATCACGCCTGTGGGTCCGCGTTTGATCCATCCCGTGACGTAGCTCCCCGGGCGCCCTACTACGCGGCCATCGATGTGCTCGATGACGCCGTGAGTGTCGTCGAACGGCAACCCCGGCAGGGGATTTCCCCGATAGCCGATGGACCTGATCAGCAGGCCCGTCGGGATGACGTCCGTGGCAGCGGGCTGGGCCTTCGTCCGCGTCCAAAGCAAGCCCTCGACCTTGTCGGCGCCCATGACCTCTGTCGGCGTGCGCAGGAAGCGCAGTGCTATCCGTCGGCGTGCGTTCGGACGACGGTTGGCCGCGTACTGGACCAGGAGGTCGTGCTTGCGCCGGACTGGCCCATGGCCGGGCGTGTGCTCGGCGAGCGCCAACTCGCCTGCATCCACGGCGACCTCGACGTCGTCGAGTCGGCCGAGTTCCTCCAGCTCGGCGTTGGCGAATGCGGCATGAAGTTGACTTCGACGGCCCATGACGACGACTTCTCGAATTCGACTGTCTTCCAGCGCCGCTAGGGCGTGCGGAGCTATGTCGGTGTGCCGCAACTCTTCTGGGCGCAGGCACAGCACCCGCGCTACGTCGAGAGCGACATTGCCGTTGCCGATGATCACTGCCCGCTCGCTGCCGAGGTCGACGTCAAGGTCGGCGTGATCGGGATGGCCGTTGTACCAGCCGACGAACTGACGCGCCGCCACGCTACCCGGCAAATCCTCGCCAGGGATGCCGAGAGCGCAGTCGCTCGCGGCACCGACCGCATAGACCACCGCGTCGTACCAGTCGGATAACTCCCCGACGGTAACGTCCCGGCCAATCTCGACATTGCCGAAAAATCTGAATTCCGGACGCCTGGCAATAGCATCGAACAGCTGGCCCATCAACTTCTTCTCCGGGTGGTCCGGAGCCACACCGGCTCGAACCAGTCCATGCGGAGTCGGCAGCCTTTCGAACAGGTCGACTTCGACCGCGCGGTCGGTCAACGGCGCTGTGCGCCCGGCGACATAGGTGCCGCCGTCGACGCCGAGTAGATGCCTGGCGGCATATACACCCGCCGGTCCCGCCCCCACCACGGCGATCCGAAGCCTCTCTGTGCTAGCCACGTGCATCAGCTCCGAAGTAGTCCCGATTGACGTCCATGTAGTGGCGCCACCGTTCGGGGAGTTGTGCGGCATCGAACACGGCGTCGACCGGGCACGCCTCAACACAGGCCGCGCAATCGATACATGAAGCGGGGTCGATATAGAGCTGTTCGGCCCGATCGAACGCCGGATCATCGGGAGCGGGGTGGATACACCCGACCGGACAACTCTCCAGGCATGAATAATCGGCCACACATGGTGCTGCTATCACGAAAGCCATGACTACCTCGTCGCTGCTCGAGGGCAGATTGCCAGTAAACCGCCTGGCCTGGCGGGGGTCGATCTCTCAAACGGGTTACCTGCCACCCCAAATCGGCTGCTGTCGGTGACGCCTGCCAACGTTGGACGAGAAAATGTGTGGGGCGCCGCCAGTGACTAGAGGCCGCACACACTTCCAACCGTCGTTCGTGTCAAGCTTGGTTGCTGTGCCAGCCGGTCGGTGCATCTGTGAATAATCGGCCGCGCACCAGCTGTTCGATGGTGTGGGCCAGCACACGGGCCTGCGGAGCCGTTAGGCGGCTGCCCCGCTTGGTCAAGTCCCCGGACGTGGTAAAAGACGTCGTCGTGTGATTCTTCGATGTGATGGTTCAGGCAGTCAGTGCCGCGGGGGTGGCCCTGCTCGGTCGGGTGTCGTGGAAGACGTGTGACCGCCAGCGCTGACTTTGAGCACCAGCGCGTCGGCGGCCACGAACGTATAGGGCCGGCGCCCAGTGGTCGGGTGCGGAAGGCGTCCACGGTCGTTGAGTACGGCGACGGCCTCCGGCAGCGTCTTGATGGCGCGGTCAAGGGCCGAGCAATGCCGCATTGCAGCACCTCTTTCGCGCCCTCAACGATGTCGATCTTCGCGTGTTGGTAGATCCTGCTTGAGCCGTGAGCATCGCCGCCTGCAGCGCATCGCGGTCGCTAGCTCAGAACCGCAGTGTCGAACCAATTGCAGAGGAGCAGAGTGACTTCCACATCAAGTCGATCGTCGGTGATCGGCTTGCCGCGACGTTCGAGTGCGCGCTGCACCCGGTACTTCACCGAATTGACGTGCAAGTGCAACTCGTCGGCGGTGGCCTTGAGGCTGGATCCGGTGCGCAGGAAACTCCGCAGTGTTTCACGCATCCGTTCGTCGCTGTCCGTCGCGGAAGCAAGAGGTCCCAGCACGTCGCGGACCCAGGCCCGGGTGTGCTCGAGGTCAGCGCAGAACTGGGCGGCCACCACGAGGCCGGGATCGTTGTACATCGTGACCGCGCGTGGGTGTGATCCCGACGCCAGCACCACAGCGCGCGCGAGCTGTGCCTGCCGATGCGAGCGGCGGAAGCCGTCGACGCCGGTCAGCGGATCACCGGCCGCAATCCAGGGCGCGTCCGTGCGCGCCTCGGCGAATTCGCGAATGCGGCCCTTCACACCTCGTGCCGTTTCGACCGCGAGCGGTATCCATGCCCATCCGGTGACGCGGTCCGCGGCGACGAACAACGGCCGCTCATTCGAGCCCAACGCACTCGCCAGTTCGTTCGCAGTTCGCTCCATCCCGACGAGTTCGTTTGCAGTGTCGGACTCGTCGCACCACAGGATGAGAGACAGGTGAATTCTGTGCAGCGGGTAGCGAATGGAATTCGTCACCTCGTCGACGTCGACCTCGCTCCCATCGATGACCTCACGCACGCGCAGTGCCCGCACCCGGTTCTGATTCGCCAACCACCGGTCCCGTTCACTGTGGTAGTCGGCCAACACCAATCGCGACACCCTGTCGATATACCGAAACGACCTTGAGGTGATCTCTTCGAACACGTCGAGCGCGTGGTGGGCATCCAACTTCGCGGCGCGAATTTCCTCGAGGACGATTCGCAGTAACCACTGGTGACCGAGCCGGTAGGTCCGCACCAAGAAGTCGGCGTCCACTTCGCGTTGCGCCAAACGCCGCGCATGCTCAAGCGCCGCCGCGGGCGGCGCGATGCGATCGATGGAGATGCCGTGGCGAATGGCCGGAAAGAAGGTGTCGAGGTTTCCCTTCACCGAGTCATGCACCAACGCCAGCAGCTCACCGTCGCCGCCAATCTCTGGCAGCTCGCTGACCAGCACCTCCTGCAGAGATCGCGTGATGTCGGCCAGCTTGTCATCGAGCCGGCCGACGATCAGCGCAGTCGACTCGGCGACCAGCGCCTCGTCCTCGGGGCATCTGCCTGCCATTGGTCGACTCTATGGCGCGCTGCGCCCGAACTCCATGCAATGAGGCTGGACGCCAGTTTTGTGGGTGGCCGACAACGATTCGATGAATGCCGGTCGAAAGTTGGTCGACGGACGACGTAGTGAGACCACGTCGCCCTCCATAACGTTTCCGGTGACGGCGAAATTCGAACGCCAGATTGCAAACAAGAGAACTGCTTTCACTCGTCGCCGAGCCGCAGCCGGCGTCAGCCTGATCACGAAAGACCACTATGTTTCCTGGAAGCCACGCGGCAACCGCGCCCAAGCGTCCAGCCGTCGTGATGGCCGGCTCGGGCAAGACGTTGACCTACCGCGAGCTCGACGACAACTCGGCACGCCTCGCGGCGGCCCTGCACGCCCTCGGGCTGCGTCCGGGCGACGTGGTTGCCCTGATCTCCGACAATTCGGCCGAGGCGTTTGAAGTATATTGGGCCGCACTGCGTTCCGGGCTGTACATCACGGCCGTGAACTGGCACCTGTCGCCGGAAGAGGCCGCCTACATCCTGCGTGACAGCGGCGCTCGAGCCGTGATCGTCTCGGCCGGAGTCCGGGCTGTGGCCGAACCCATCGTCTCGCTGGTCCCCGGGGTTCGTCATTGGTATGTGTTCGGCGGGAAAGTACCCGGTTACCAGCCCTACGCCGAGTTGCTGGCGACCGCGGGGCCACGTCTTGCCGAGGCGCCCCGCGGTGCGGAGATGCTGTACTCGTCGGGCACCACCGGCAGGCCCAAGGGCATCAAGCCCCGTCGGCTGCCCGGTGACGTCGACGAGCCGGGCGACCCGGTGGTCGCGCTCCTCGGGAGCGCGTTCGGGATCAACCAGAACGACGTCTACCTCTCGCCGGCGCCCATCTATCACACCGCACCGCTGAAGTGGTGCGCAGCGGTCCAGGCTCTGGGCGGAACGGTCGTGCTGATGGAACGCTTCGACGCCGAGGAAACGCTGGCCGCGATCGAGCGGTTCCGGGTCACGGCCACCCAAGTGGTGCCCACCATGTTCGTGCGAATGCTGCAGTTGCCCAAACAGACCCGGACCGCATACGACACGTCCTCCCTGCGACTGGCCGTGCACGCCGCCGCGCCGTGCCCACCCGAGGTGAAGGACGCGATGATCTCGTGGTGGGGCCCGATTCTCGTCGAATACTACGGCGCCACCGAGCAGCACGGCACCACGGTCATCACGACCGACGAATGGCGGACCAAACGGGGGTCGGTCGGCAGGGCCGCGATGGGCGTGCTGCATATCTGCGACGACGACGGCAATGACCTCACCGCCGGCGAGATCGGCACGATCTACTTCGAGCGCGACGCCGCGCCGTTCGAATACCACAACGACCCGGAAAAGACCTCGGCGTCACGGCATCCCGCGCATGACAACTGGTGCACGGTCGGCGATGTGGGCTACCTCGACGAGGACGGCTACCTGTTCCTGACGGATCGCAAGGGCTTCATGATCATCTCCGGCGGGGTCAACATTTACCCCCAGGAGATAGAGAACGTCCTCGCCCTGCACCCGAAGATCTTCGACGTCGCCGTGATCGGCGTGCCGGATCCCGAGATGGGTGAACAGGTGAAGGCCGTCGTGGCGCTGCGGGACGGCATCGCACCGTCCGACGACCTGGCAGCCGAGATCATCGCCTACGTCCGGGAGCGCATCGCGCGCTACAAGGCGCCCAAGTCGGTGGACTTCGTCACCGAATTACCCAGGTCGGCAACGGGAAAGCTGGTCAAACGAGTCCTTGCCGACCGCTACACAAGGGGAAGCACCCATGTCTGAGTTCGCCACCAAACGCTTCGTCGTCACCGGCGCGGCATCGGGGATCGGCCACGCGGTGGCTGAGCGGCTGCTCGCGGTCGGGGCCCAGGTTTACTCGCTGGACCGCAACCGCCCGACGGCCACGGTCACCGGCCACATTGATGTCGACTTGGCGAACCCACAAAGCATCGACGCGGCCGTGGAGCAACTCGACGGCGAGTTCGACGGGTTGATGAACGTGGCCGGTGTTCCCGGCACCGCACCCGCCGACGTCGTGCTGGCCGTCAACACCCTCGCCGTGCGGCACTTGTCCGAGTCGATGTTCGCGCGGCTCAAGCCCGGGGGGACAGTGACGATCGTGTCGTCGACGGCAGGCTTCGGCTGGCCCGCGCGGCTGCACGTGATCGAAGAGCTGCTCGCGACCAATAGCTTTGACGATGGAGCGGCTTGGTTCAAGGCGAACCCCCAGCAGGGCAACGCGTACAACTTCTCCAAGGAAGCCGCGACCGTGTACGCGATGTCCATGGGAATTCTGGTTGCTCAGAACGGGTTTCGCATCAACGCGGTGCTGCCCGGCCCGGTGCAGACGCCCATCTTGGCCGACTTCGAGGACACCATGGGCAAGGCCACCCTCGACGGCCTGAAGGCCCTCCTCGGGCGTCACGCCACTCCGCACGACGTTGCGGGCGTGATCGTCTTTCTCGCCTCCGAGCAGGCGCAGTGGATCAACGGGCACGCCCTCGTCGTCGACGGCGGGGCGACCGGAGCGGTGCTCACCGGGGTCATCCCGGCGCCGGAGATCTGACATGCCAAGCCAGACCGCGTCCGTCGACGCCGCTACCGCGCTCCACGAACTACAACGGGTGTTCAGCAGCGGGCGCACCCGCGAATTGTCATGGCGCCTCAACCAACTACGTGGGATTGAGCGGCTCTGCGACGAGCGGGAAGCGGAGGTCGCCGCGGCCCTGGCCGAGGATCTGGGCCGCGGGCCGGTGGAGGCGTGGCTCGGCGACATCGCCTCGACCAAGGCGGAGGCGACGTATGCCCGCAAGCACCTGAAGAGGTGGCTGCGTCGCCGCCGAGTTCGGCTGCCGCTGAACCAATTACCCGGGCGAGCCTGGGTGCAATACGACCCGCTCGGGGTGGTGCTGGTGATCGGCCCGTGGAACTACCCGCTGTACCTGAGTCTGGCACCGCTGGTGGCGGCGGTGTCCGCCGGAAACTGCGCCGTGGTCAAGCCGTCGGAACTCGCGCCGGCCACCTCGGCTCTGCTGGCGCGACTCGTGCCGCGGTACCTGGATCCCGAGGCGGTACGGGTCGTCGAGGGCGACGCGGCGGTCACCCAGGCGCTGCTGGCTCAGGGTTTCGACCACGCCCTATTCACCGGCGGCACCGAGGTCGGCCAGAAGATCATGGCCGCCGCCGCCCCGACGTTGACGCCGGTCACGCTCGAGCTCGGTGGCAAGAGCCCGGTCATCGTGGCGGCCGACGCCGACATCGACGTGGCGGCTCGGCGCATCGCCTGGGTGAAGCTACTGAACTCCGGCCAAACCTGCATCGCTCCCGACTATGTGCTTGCCGAGAAGTCCATCGCCGATGAGCTTACCGACAAGATCGTCGCCAACATCCGCGAATTCCGTTCCGGCCACAGCGATCCGTCGCTGCGGATCGTCAATGCGCGCCAGTTCGATCGTCTCGTCTCCCTGCTCGCGGCCACCGACGGCAAGATCGTCACGGGCGGCGGCTCGGAGCGCTCCGCGTTACGCATCGAACCCACCGTGGTCGTCGGTCCGTCGCACACCGACGCGGTGATGACCGACGAGATTTTCGGCCCGATCCTGCCCGTCATGGCGGTCGACTCTCTCGATTCAGCCGCCGATTTCGTCAACGGCAAGCCAAAATCGTTGGCGTTATATGTATTTACGGGCTCGCGACGTGTTGCGCGGGCACTCATCGACCGGATCCCGTCGGGCGGCGCGGTGGTCAACCACGTCGCCATGCACTGCATGGTGCCACAGCTGCCGTTCGGCGGCGTCGGCGCCAGCGGAATGGGCGCCTACCACGGTCGCTGGGGCTTCGAGGCGATGAGTCACCGCAGGGCGGTCCTGGCCAAGCGGGCCCGGCCCGATTTGCAGATGGTGTATCCGCCGTACACCAGGAACGCGGTCCAGGTCATGCGAAAGATTTTCTGATGCATCGCCTTTCAAGCTTGGACGCGCAGTTCTTGGCCGCCGAGAGCGGCAATGCCATCTCGCACTACTGCGGGATCGCGATCTATCAGACCGGCAAGGCGAAGCCGATCACGGCCGCGACGATGCGGGAACGGTTCGCCACGAGGTTGGGCCATTGCCCACCCCTGCGGTGGAAGGTGGTCATGGTTCCGCTCGGTCTGGACCACCCGGTGTTTGTCGACACCGAGGTCGATCTCAACCATCACGTCACCGAGACGACACTGGCCGCGCCCGCCGACGAAGTGGCGCTGGCTGGCGAGGTAGCGACGATGCTCGCGGCGCCGCTGAACCGCAACAAGCCATTGTGGAGCCTGCGGGTGTTCCATGGAATGCCAGGACGCACCGCCGTAGTCATGACGCTGCATCATGCCGCGGCGGACGGCGTCGCGGCGGCTGAGATCTTCGCGACGCTGCTCGACGGGCCGGCAGAAATATCCTCGGACCCCAGCGAGATTCACGCTGATGCCGCGCCGAACAGGGCCGCATTGGTGGCGCGTGGTATTGCAGCCATTCCGGGTCGGCGAATCCGCGCTCTGCGGTCTCTCCCCGGCACCCTGGCGCATCTGGATCAAGTTCCGGTGTTGCGGTCCCTGCCAGGGACCCATACTTTGTCGCGGATCGGAAGGGGTGACCTGAGTGCCAAGCGGCTCGACGCACCCCGGACTCGCTTCAACGCCAAGCTTTCGGACCGACGCTCCGTTGCGTTCGGCACCATCTCGTTGACCACCGTCAAGGCGATAAAGTACGAGCTGGGCGTTACCGTCAACGACGTCGTGATCGCCCTGTGTGCCGGTGCCTTGCGTCGCAGGATGACCTCGACCGGCGATCTGCCGGCAGAACCGCTGGTCGCCTACATTCCCGTGTCGACCAGGCTGCCGGACGCGAAAGACCGCTACGGCAACGCGATCTCCTCGATCATCGCGCCGATCCCGACCCACCTGGCCTGCGCCCGTGAACGCCTCAGATTCACCCACGAAACGTTGGCGCGCGGGAAGGAGCGCTCACGCCAAGCGCCGCCGACGCTGATGAGCGACGTGAACGAACCCATCCCGGTGCCGATCTTCGGCGTCGCCGCCAAAGGGCTGATGGAATTGGTGTCGTCCCGATTCGTGCGCCCCCCGGTAAACCTGATCATCTCAAACGTGCCGGGGTCGCCGGTGCAGCTGACCTGCTGCGGCGCGCCGCTGCTCGCACACTACCCGACGAGCCTGGTGTTCCACGGATTCACCCTCAACATCACGGTCACCAGCTACCGCAACGGACTCGATATCGGGATCGTCGCAGACGCCCAATCACTACCGGACGCATGGGAATTGATGCACGACATCGGCCTGGAATTGGCCGAACTGGCCGGGTTGGTCACCACAGAAGGGAGTTCAAGCTGATGACTTGGACTCAAGAAGCGCCGGCGCTCGCCTCCGCCGCAAAGGTGCACGAATTCACCACCGACCTGGTCGTGCGCCGACGGCAGACGGCGGCCGACGGGGTCGTGGCGCTAGACCTGGTGGACCCGCAGGGCGGCGAGCTGCCGGCCTGGGAGCCCGGGGCCCACATCGACCTACTGCTCGACGAGGGGCTGGTCCGCCAGTACTCCCTGTGCGGTGATCCGCGCGATGCGAAAACCTGGCGGGTCGGTGTGCTGCTCGACCCCCAAAGCCGCGGCGGCTCACGCCACGTCCACGACCACCTTCTCGAAGGCACCAAAGTGCGAGTCCGGGGGCCGCGCAACCATTTCGCGCTCGTGGACGCACCCCGATACCTGTTCATCGCCGGCGGCATCGGGATCACCCCGATCATGTCGATGATTACTTCCGCGCACAGTGCCGGCGGCGACTGGACACTGCTCTACCTGGGGCGAAGCCGCTCGACGATGGCGTTCGCTGCAGAGCTGTCCGACACCTACGGTGACCCCGTCACCCTTTGGCCGGACGACGAGAACGGGCGATTCGACCTCAAGGCCGCGCTCAGCGAGCCCGCGGATCAGACGCTGGTGTATTGCTGCGGACCTGAACCACTGCTGTCTGCGGTCGAGGCGGAGTGCAGCCCTTGGCCAGAGGGCAGCCTGCACATTGAGCGATTCGCGGCCAAGGCGCAAGTCGCCGAACCCCGCGTCGAGGCCCTGGAGGTATTCCAGGTGGTGTGCCAGCGCTCCGGTGTGACCGTAGAGGTGCCCGAGGATACGTCGATCCTGGAGGCGTTGGAGGGCGCTGAAGTCCCGATCCTGTCGTCATGTTTGGAAGGGATCTGCGGCACCTGCGAGGCAACGGTGTTGGAGGGCACACCGGATCATCGCGACTCCATGCTGACCGAGGCCGAACGGGCCTGCGGCAACAAGATCCTCACGTGTGTATCCCGTTCGTGCAGCGAGAAGTTGGTGTTAGATCTATGACCGCGAACTATCCCACCAAGTGCTGGTATGTGGCCGCCACCTCCGAGGAGCTTGCGGGTGCTCCGCTAGGGCGTCGGTTGCTCGACCGCGACATCGTTCTATGGCGATCGCACGACGGCCAGGCCGTGGCATTCGACGACCGCTGCGCGCATCGTGGCTTCCCACTGTCGGACGGCCATGTTGATGGCGACCGCCTGGTGTGCGGATACCACGGCTGCTGCTACGTCGCCGACGGCCAATGCGTGCACGTTCCAACACAATCCGACGTTCCGGCGCGGATGGGCGTACGGTCGTTCCCGATACTGGAGGAACCGCCCTTCATCTGGATCTGGCTCGGACCGCCTGCGGCCGCCGCACTGAGTCGACCACCGCGCACCCCATGGCTGCACGAGGCGGGATGGTCGTCCTTCAACGACGCCTGGCGGGTGCGGGCCAACTACCTGATGGTGCACGAGCATTACCTGGACTTCTCCTACGCGCCCATCGTTTACCGCCAGCAGGTACCGCCCGGGATGCGGCGGTTGCCGGCGTTCAACGACGTCGAGGTCAGCGAGACCACCGTCTCCTACAGTCGTCTGCTACCGCAGGCGCCGCTCGCGGAATGGGAGGCCGAGGCCACCGGACTGGATCACGCAGGTTCTTGCACCCGCCGCGAAAGCGGGACCTTCGCCTCACCGGCGATGCACATCCAGCGGTGGGACCTGGAGGTCGGCGCCAAGAACTACTTCAACGTTCGCACGCATGCGATCTCCCCCGAAACCGACACGGCGACACACGTCTTCATGTACGCGTCATACAACTATGCCCCAGATGACGAAACGGTAGCCGCCACGCTGCGATCAGTCGTCGACACGCTCGTCGAGCGAGACCGGGTCATCCTGGAAAGAGTCGCCGCCCATACCGGCTACGACGGCTGGCGGTCCGGGGTGGAGTTCCAAGCCGACGCCGCGGCCCTACGCGCGCGACACATCGTCGCGGTCATGCTCGCCAAAGAAGCGGGTCGCGCCGCCCTTCGCCCCGGCTGGGCAACAGCGAAAAACCCTGTCAACAACTGAATTTGTATCCCATCACGGCCGTGAAAGGAGCCGAAAATGACCACGACAGTTAATCTGGCCAACGTCGACCTATCCCGGGTTGACCTGACCGATCTCTCGTACTTCACCGATGGCCCGCCCTACGAGCTGTTCGCGCGCATGCGCCGCGAAGCAAGCCCACACTGGAATGCGCTCACCGGTGACGAGCCGGGATTCTGGTCGTTCACCAAGGCCGCCGACATCGCGGCCATCAGCCGCGACCCGGCGACATTTTCGTCCGCCCGTGGCGGGGTATTCACGACCACGCAGGGGGCAGTGCCGCCAGAGATGCTGGCACAGACAATCCTCGGCATGGATCCGCCCCGTCACACCAAACACCGCAACATTGTCCAGGTTGCCTTCACTCCCAAGCTGATCCGCCAGAAAGAGGAGAACATCCGCGCGACCGTCACGACGCTCATCGACGACGTGATCGAAAAGGGTGCCTGCGACTTCGTCGACGACATCGCCGTCGAATTGCCGCTGCGGATCATCGCCGACATGCTCGGCGTGCCGCAGGACGACCGCCGGCAGCTGTTCGAATGGACGAACGTCCTGTCTCGTGCGGCGGCGACCGCCGACCCGCAGTTGGGGTTGGGCGCCTTGATCGAGATCGGTGGATACATGACGGGACTTACCGCGCAGCGCAAGGCGAATCCCGGCGATGACCTGGTGTCCAGGTTGATCGC
>NZ_MVIF01000078.1 GCF_002086675.1 Mycobacterium persicum | reverse complement strand
CCCCAGCCGGATGCGCCGCCGGGCGGCCCACCGGGGCCGGCCACCGGTAGCAACGGCCCTCACGGCTCCGGGGGCCCGGGCGCCCAGATGCTGGGTACCGGGGCTGGCCCAGCACCCCAGGCGCCGCCGACGCCGATACCACTTGCTCCGCAACCACCGCCGCCACCGTCTCCGCCGCCGGGCAAACCACCGCTTGGGCAGCCCCCCATTCCGCCCTGGGCCAGCCCACCGCCACCGGCCTCGCTGCAAGCGACACGCGACGCCTACAACAAGTTGACATACGATATCGACCACCACAACTTGAATCCGCCCAACCCTGCCGATTGGAACGCGGTAAACGCCTATAACCAAGAAGCCTGGTATTACAACTCATTAAAGGCGCAACTCGAGCGCCAATTAGATGCCGCGAACGTGCAATACACGCCCGCCAAAGACGCCGCCCGCGCCGACATCCCATACTGGACACAACCAGCACCAGAACAACCGCACGCACCGTCACCAGATCCATCGACGCCCACTGGTCAGCGCGGCGGCCCAATGGATGTCCGCCCCGGAACGAATGCTCCTACGACGATCGACGGGAGATCTTTCAGCGGACACGCTCTTGACCAAATGCAGGGTAGAGGCATTCCGGTGAGCGTCGTGGAAAATGCGCTTCAAACGGTCTGCGTGCGCCAAGCAGAGGAGGCAGGACAGTTTTCTATGATCCCGACAACCATATCAGCGTCATCCAAGCTGCCGACGGTACCATCATTACCGTGATCTTCGGGGATCTACGACCTTGACAAACCATGAGGATTCTCGCGACCGGATCGCTTATCTCCGGCAACTGGCGCTTGATTCAATCAACCATTACGATGGCAATTTTTCCGCACTTGAACGGCTAGATCGCGACTTGGAGTCGGTAATCCGATCTCTCGAAGAAGTCGCGGATCCATCCTGGACCAGCTCGTTGCTCCGGCTGTGGGGCCAGCTCGAAATCATTTATGCATCGATGCTAGATGAAGGACGTTTCCGGCTGACTCAAGACGACGAGGTCTATGTACAGGAAGTCGTCGCCAAGCTCGTTGCAGAGCTCCAGAGCTATGAGCTGCCGCCAGTCCGCGACACAGGCGAAGAACCTCGATAGCGGTAAAGAAAGTCTCCCAGCTTGAGCGCGGTGCGCAGCTGAGTGACCGTGGCGACCCGGGCCAGCTGCGCGTGCATCAAATCTCGCGCCGCCGCGTGCGGCGATGACGCCGACCTGATCCAGCGACAGCCGGCTCTCCCGTATGTCTTGCACACACTATGGGAACGCCGTTAGCCGGCTGGCGATGATGGAAATCGTGTGCGCGTTGGCCGGCGAGCAGCCGGTCACCGAAAGCGGCCTCCGCGGGGATGGCCGTTGTTCCCGCAGCCCCTTCCTCGTAACAGGCGGGCCAGTGTTCCTGCTTAGCTGAAAGCTCGAAGAGGGTTCCCAACGGTGCGGGATTCTAGCTGAACCCTCTCAATCTTCAGGCCACGACTTCGCCGAAAACATGAAGAGCCCCCAACTGAATCCGGCACCATAACTTTCCCCCACCCATGGAAATTCGTACTCCTCGTATGCGGGGAGAAACTTGTCAAACAACGGCCACTGACGGCCATCCCGCATGGGGCCAAAATGCTCCGTGAACTCGGTAACGTCCATGCCCCAAATGGGTACTTCGGTCGGAGAATTGAATCTGTGCGAATTGCGCCTTATATGCCAATACCGTGCCGACTCAATCAACCCGTCTTCATCGGTAACGGCGTTGAAGTCAAATCCGGGCCACAATACGCTGCTAAATTTCAAAGATGGGGCATCCTGGTTCACAACCCATAGCAAATTCTTCATATTTCCGAGGTAAGAGGCTTCATCGCCAAGAACCTCGGCTACCCGCTTATGTATACATTCCGCATCGTCTATGGAGAGCCTGTGTTCAGCCAGTTTGGCTTCTAGCTGAGCTTGTTTGCGCGACATTGAGATCCTTAGCTTCATCGTCATAAGCAGGTAGATCTCGAAGTCAATAATCGCAGGTGTGAACGCTGTATTCACAGCACGCATCCCCTCACTTACCAAGGTAGGGCAAGGTCAAGGAGTGGAAGTCCACCTCATAAGGCAACCTCTGGTGACAACGACATTCAATCCGCTCCTCGGGCGACTTCACGTCGGGAGCCGTCAAAGCCAGTCGCGACGCCTAAACGTCACATAAAGCACGATCATCAAGACGATGATCACGCTGGTGCTGACGAAGAAACCCGACAGGGAGCCGAAGCCGGGATAGGGGATGTTCTGGCCATAATAGCCAGTGATCGCGGTCGGGACCGCGATGATGGCCGCCCATCCGGTCAGCTTCTTCATCACGGTGTTCAACCGGGCATCCTGCAGGGACAGATTCGTTTCGAAAATGGTTGTGACCATGTCACGCAACGACTCGGTCCATTCCGACACCCGAAGTACGTGGTCGTACAGGTCGGCGTAGAGCGGGTCGAGTTCTCGGGCAGCTTCGGCCTGCGGGGCCTGCAACCGGTGATGCTGGATGGAGTTGACGACCTCGCGCATCGGCAGCGCAACTCGCCGCAGGTTCACCAGGTCTCTGCGCAACTGGAATGTTCGGCGCTGAAAGTCCGCCTGGCGTGAGTTGCCGTCGAACAGCTCGTCCTCGATGGCTTCAATGCAGTCGTCGAGGGCCTCCACCGCCGCGAAATGACTGTCGACCACGACATCGAGCAAACCGTGCACCAATGCGCCGACACCGTGTCGCTGGCCTCCGATGTCCCGCCACTGTCGGGTGACCCGTGCCATGTCGAAGTCGCGTGTCAGGCGCACCGTGATCAACCCCCGGGCGAGCACGAACGCCGAAATCCGGTGCATCGCCAGCATCGGCTGGCGATCGGTGCCGGCGCCGGCGTTGGCAACGAAGCTGACGTCGACGGCATAGACGGTGAAGAACGTGTGGGTGTCGTACGCGGTGGCCTTGACACGTTCGGCCACTGCCACGGCGTCTTCGACAGCCCAGGGGTTCAGGCCGAGTTCGGCCGCTAGCTCGCGCAATGTGTCGTGGTCCGGGTCGCACAAGTCGACCCACACCAAGGTGTCGTCCTCGACGAGGTAGTCGGAGATCCGGTCGAACTCGAAGTCGTCCTGTGGCTCACCGCAACGCCATACGCAACCCTGGCTACTCGACTCGAACTGCACCAGGTCATCTTGTCAGGCCACCTGCACTGTCCGGGTACACCGTGCCCCAGTGCGTCGACATCTCGTCGCTCGAGTCGAAGCCAACACCGGCGGGCACAGCGGCTGTCTTGCGCTGTCTCCCAACGTGACTGCCGCGCCGGTCGACGCAGCGCGGCGCTCGCCCACTTCGCATGGAAGCGGGTGGTGCGAACCCGCTGCCCCCGTCCGCGTGTCAGTGCCCGTTAGTCTGACGTTCAGGCGTAACTTGACTCGACATAATGCACGCGCCGATGTGGTGAGCCAAACGTGGCCCCGAACCGGTCTTTCGTTTCCGGCCGGCGTATTCGAGAATCGGTGCGAGGTGGGTGTGAACAGATTGATCGGCCCCGGTCGTCTGCCCGGTTTCGGCCTGGTGGCAGCGCCGCTGCGGGCTGCCGTGGCGGGCACCCGCATGACCGTCACCGCCGGCGCCGCCGTTGCGGGCGCCGCGCTAAACACCGTCCTGCTGGGCGGCAACACGGCAGCGACCGTGGGCAGGTCGTTATCCCTTGCAGCGCAAGATATTTCAAACTTTAGCCGCACGGCGGCGGGGGTTGCGATCGAGGCGACGGGCGGCCCGCCGGCACGGCGCAGCTGCACCACCGGATCGCGGTGCTGGATCGAGGTGCGCGGCCTCGGCGGTGAGCACGCCTCGGCGATCGCCGTCGACGTACTGGCGGCCGTCCGCAAAAGGCCCGGCGTGCATGAGGCTTTCCTGAACCCAACCCTGGCGCGGTTGGTTGTCACCGTAACCGCCGACGGGCCCTCGGCGGCCGAACTCTGCCGGATCGTCGCCGACGCCGAGCGGCGCCACGGGACCAGCGACACGCGCCAGCGTCCGGTGAGCCTGCCCGGCGACGACGCGCTGCTGATGGGACGGATGGTCGCGGCCGCTGCGGCCACCGCGGGCCTCGGCCTTTCGCTGACCGGCAGCCTGCTGCGGCTGCCCAGGCTGCCCGATTTGGTGGCCGTGCCGCCGACGCTGGCTGACCACCTGCCGCAACTGCGGAAAGAGCTGGAACGGCGCCTCGGACCCGAAGGCACCGACGTCTTGTTCGGTGTCGTCAACGCCACCGCGGCCGCGCTGACGCTGTCGCCGACGGCGGCGGCAGCCGAGGCCGCGACCCGCGCAATGCTGGTGGCCGAGGCCTGGACCGGTCGGCTCACCTGGCGTCGCCATGAACCCGGCCTGGGCGGCCGGTCGGTGCCCGACGACGCCGCGTCGGCACCCAGGAGCATCCCGACCCCACCCGACGGGCCGGCGGAACGCTACGCCAACCGCGCCGGTGCGGCCGGTATCGGCGCCGCCGCGGTGGTGGGCGTGCTGTCGCGCAACCTCGACATGGCCGGCGCCGCGGCGCTGACCGCCGTCCCGAAGCCGTTGCGCACCGTGCGGGAGGCATTCGGCTGCACGATGAGCAGCGGGCTGGCCGCCCGGCACGACGCGCTGGTGCTGCGTCCCGGTGCCTTGAGGACACTCGACCGGGTCGATGCGATCATGATCGACCCGCGGGCGTTCTACACCGACGATTTGATGGTCAGTCGCGTTCTGGGCGTGCCGGATTCGCAACGCACCCGGGCCTGGGAAGCGGTGCGGGCCGCGCTGGACGAGGCCGGGCTGACCCCCGGATGGCACGACCTGGCGGATATCCCCGGGGCCGGCGGCGGCGCCGGCCAGGCGCTGATCAGCCCGGTGCGCGATCCATTCGCCGCGGCGGTGCTCACCGAGGCGCGCCGGTCACACCCGCGGGTCTTCTCCCTCGATGACGACGGATTGCGTTCGCTGGCACAAGGATTCGACCAACTGTATCCCCTGGACGGGTCGATCGACGACGCGGTGGCGGCGGCTGTCGCGGAACTGAAGGCCAGCGGCGCCACCGTGGCGTTGCTGACCACCTCGCAGCTGCGGGCCGCGCATCGGGCCGATGTCACGATCGGGTTGCAGCGGCACCGGCATCCTCCGCCGTGGGGTGCCGACGTTGTCGTTTCGGAGCTGGCCGGCGCCTGGCGGGTGCTGCATGCGATGCCCGCCGCGCGCGCCGCCACCGACAACGCGGTCCGGTTGTCGGCCTCGGCGTCGGCGATCGGCGCCCTGATGTTGATTCCCGGTGTGCCGGGGCGCAGTTCGGTCTCGGTCAACGTCGGCATGGCCGCCAGCCTGTGGTTCGGATTCCGCTCGGCCGCAAAGGTTTTCCGCGACCCACTGCCGGAACCCGAAACCGTCCACGACTGGCACAGCCTGCCTGTAGCACAAGTGCGGCAGCTGCTGCCCCGGCCTCCCGACGAACACCGGGCGCCGGCGTCCAGTCGTTGGCACAACCTGCCGCCGGTTCGTCTGCTGCAAGCCGCGGGTGCGAAGTCATGGGGACTCGTGCGCGATTTCGCGGACGAGATGCGCTCCGACCTGTCCGACCCGATCACGCCGCTGCTGGCCACCGGCGCGCTGGCCAGCGCGCTGCTGGGCTCGCCGCTGGATGCGGTGCTGGTGGCTGGCGTGCTGCTGGTCAACGCCGGGTTGTCGGCCGAACAGCAGTTGCACGCCCAACGCATCCTGAATCGCTTACTGGCCGTGCAGGATCCGTCCGCGCGCCGGCTTACCGGTCCGCTCGATGAGCAGCGCCACGAAAAGGTGCCCGCCAAGCGGCTGCGCCCGGGCGACATCATCGAAGTCCATGCCGACGAGGTGATCCCCGCCGACGCCCGGCTGCTGCACGCGTCCGACGTCGAGGTCGACGAATCCATGCTGACCGGCGAGTCGCTGCCGGTGGCCAAGCAGACCGAACCCACGCCCGGCGCCCCGCTGGCCGAACGGACCTGCATGCTCTATGCCGGCACCACGGTGGTTGCCGGCACGGCCGTGGCCGTGGTGACCGAGGTCGGTTCGCGCTCGGAGGTCCGCCGGGCACTGGCGATGGCGCCGAGGAAGTCGCAGGAGATCGGCCTGCAACGACAGCTGCGGCGGATCACCCGGCGGGCGTTGCCGTTCAGCGTGGCCGGCGGCGCTCTGGTCGGGTTGCTCAGTGTGGCGCGGGGCACACCGCTGCGCGCGGCGGTGGGAAGCGCTGTCACGCTGATCGTCGCCGCCATTCCGGAGGGGCTGACACTCGTGGTGACGCTGGCTCAGCTGGCCGCCGCGCGCCGGCTCACCGGAGAGTCGGTGCTGATCCGTAATGCCCACTGCATCGAGGCGCTGGCCCGGCTGAACGTGGTGTGCTTCGACAAGACCGGCACGCTGAGTGAGAACCGGCTCAAGGTCAAGGTCGTGCGCCCGATGACGGGTTTCACCCCCGCGCAGGTGCTGGACGCGGCGCTGAGCACCACCTATTCGAGGCACGCCCACCGCGTTGAGCATGCCACCGACGATGCGATAAACCAGGCCGCCGCCGACCCCGCGCTTCGGGGTTCGCGGCCACAACCGCGGCCGAACCGGGACGCCTTCTTGCCCTTCCAATCGGGTCGCCCGTTCGCGGCCGCTCTGGTCGGTACCCGGCTGACCCTCAAAGGCTCACCCGAGGTCCTCTCGTCGGCGCTCGCCGGGCCCAGAACCCGGATTGCCCCGTTGCGCAAGCAGATCGACGAGTTGGCGGCCAAGGGGTTGCGCGTGCTGGCGGTGGCCGAACGCCGCCTCAGCCGCGAGCAGGCCGCGGCCGCAGCGGCCGATCCCGATCTGCTGGAAAACCTGTGCCTGTCCGAGCTAGCCCCGATCGGCCTGCTGGGGTTGGCCGACACCCCGCGGCCGATGGCCCGATCCGTGCTGACAGCACTCGCCGACCGCGACATCGGGGTCCGGCTGATCACCGGTGACCATCCCACGACCGCGGCCGTGATCGCCCAGGAGCTGGGCATTGACGTCACCGTCGAGCAGGTGGTTACCGGCAGCGACTGGGAAGCGCTGTCGGCCGACCAGCGCGCCGAGGCGGTCGCGTCGCAACCGGTCTTCGCGCGCATGACCCCGGAGCACAAGATCGAGGTGGTCCAAGCCCTGGAGCGGGCCGGGCTGGTCACGGCGATGGTCGGCGACGGTGTCAACGACGCGGCCGCGATCCGGGCGGCCAGCGTGGGCGTCGGAGTGGCCGCGCGCGGCAGCGACGCGGCCCGAACGGCGGCCGACGTGGTGCTGCTCGACGGGAAGATCGAAGCACTGTTGGACGCCCTGGATGAAGGCGAGCAGCTGTGGCGCCGCGTGCATTCGGCGGTGTCGGTGCTGCTGGGCGGCAACCTCGGCGAGGTGTGCTTTGCGCTGATCACCACCCTCCTGACCGGGCGTTCGGTGCTCAACGCCCGCCAGATGCTGCTGGTCAATATGCTGACCGACGCGTTGCCGGCCGCCGCCCTGGCCGTCAGCACCCAGGCGGGCACCGCCGAAGTCGACCGCGGCGAGGCGGCGATGTGGCGCGCGATTGGCATTCGTGGTGCGTCCACGACAATCGGCGCCATGCTGGCGTGGCTGCTGGCCAGCGCGACCGGCACCCGGCGCCGCGCGGCGACGGTGGCGCTGATCGGGTTGGTCGGCACCCAACTGGCCCAGACACTGGCCGACTCGCACAGCGCGCTGGTGGTGCTGACGGCCGTCGGGTCCTTCGGCGTGCTGGCGGTGGTGGTGAGCACGCCCGGGCTCAGCCACGTGTTCGGCTGCACCCCGGTCGGCCCGCTGGGCTGGGGTCAGGCGGTGGCCGCGGCGGCGGTGGCGGCCCTGGTCTCGGCGCTGGCTCCCCACCTGCTCGTTCGCGCGTCCGAGCACGCCCGGCGGGTCATCGGCAGCACCGCCGACACTGCGGCATCAGTCGACGACGCCGACTCTCTCGCACGCAGGTAACCAGATGTTTGTGCGGCCGCCACCTGGACGTTGGGTTTTCGAGTCGCAGGTGGCTCACGATCCCTCTACTTTGGTCGAGTGGAGCGTGAAACTCGGTTACAGCTCAAGCCCTTTCGTCCGGTCTCGGAGCATATCGACGGGGCCTGGTGGCCGCGGTCGAACAGCTTGGTCGACGAGCTACCCAGCTTGGCAGCGTCGGTATCGGAACGGCTGGGGCCGATCGCGATAGTCGGCTACCGCCGCAACGGCTGGGACCCGACGCCGTCCCTGGCTGAAATCGGCGGCCGCACTGTCGAACTGCTGGGATTCACCAGTGATGAGCCGACCAGTGTGATCCTGATCGGTGAAGACGGCCACCACATCACACTGCACGTCATCCCGCCCGACGTCGACGAAGACTGCGGCCAAAAAGCCCTTGACGACGCGCGGGCATACGCCGACCGCGACATGGCGTCGGCCAGCCGTTCCCTGGTGGCGCGGTCCGTGGCCGACGTGGCAGACAAGTTGGCCCGGCACGAGGGCCGCGACGACGACCAGCGAGTCGCGCAGATCAGGCGCTGGTGTGAGGAGGCCGCTCAACAGTTCGCCGACGCACCCGTACAGACCTTCGTCCCGATTCTCGTCGAACACATCGTTCGTAACCGCATGATCGAATCCCGCATAGCAAGCACCCCGCCGGTGGGCTGAGTCTGTCCCTTCGGGGCACGGCGCCGAGATCGCCGACAGCAGCCGCCGTCAGCCGGCCATGAGCTCCGTGATCGCTTCGACGTCGGCCGGCCCGGGCAGGCCCCAGTCGGGCTTATAGTCGAACAACTCGTCGACCTGCACGGTCTGCAGGTCGACGTCGAGCAGCTCGATGGCGTCCAGGGGTACCAGCGCCGGGTGGACATGGCCGCAGGCGCGGGCCAGGCACAGCAGCTCGAAGCGCAGCGTGGCCAGATAGTTGGCGCAGCGCACCGACTTCAACGCCGGATCGAGGCCATGCTGCAGCCATGCCGACTGGGTGGCGACTCCGGACGGGCAGCGGCCGGTGTGGCAGCGCTGGGCCTGGATGCAGCCGATGGCGAACATCGCGGTCCGCCCGACGTTGATCATGTCGCAACCCATGGCCAGGGCCAACAGGGCATTCTCTGGGATGCCGAGCTTGCCCGAGCCGATGAACACCACCTCGTGGTGCAGGCCCGCTTCGGCAAAGGCTCGGTAGACCCGGGGAAATGCCCACTTGAAAGGCAACGCCACGTGGTCGCTGAACACCAGCGGAGCCGCGCCGGTGCCGCCCTCGCCGCCGTCGACGGTCACGAAGTCGACACCGCGACCGGTGCGGGCCATGCGCGCAGCCAGTTGCGGCCAGAACGCCCCGTCGCCGACCGCCGACTTGATGCCCACCGGAAGACCGGTCTGCGCAGCGATGCCCTCGACCAGCTCGAGCAGCCCGTCGACGTCGTCGAATGCGGAATGCCCGGCGGGACTGCGGCAGTCCACACCGGCCGGAACGCCACGGATGGCCGCGATTTCCGGCGTCACCTTGGCGCCGGGGAGCATGCCGCCCAGCCCCGGCTTGGCACCCTGACTGAGCTTGATCTCGATGGCGCGGATCGACGGGGTGGCGGCTACCCGGTCGATCAGCCGGGGCAGGCTGAAGGTGCCGTCCTGGTTGCGGCAGCCGAAGTACCCGGTGCCGATCTGCCAGATCAGGTCGCCGCCGTTGAGGTGGTACGGCGATATCCCGCCCTCCCCGGTGGTCTGCAGTGCCCCGGCTATGGCCACGCCCTCGTTCAGCGCGGTGATGGCCGCGCCGCCCAGCGACCCGAAGCTCATCCCGGAGACGTTGACCAACGACGACGGGCGGAATGCTTTGGTCCGGCCCCGCGCACCGCCAAGCACCTTGGCCGCCGGCAGCGGCACCGCCGGGTCGGGGTGGCCCGGGTCGCCGTCCGGAGCCGCAACCGGGAACGCCGCGTGCTTGATGATCGGGTAGTTGTAGGCGCGTTCCAGATCGTTGTCGCTGCCGAATCCGAAGTACCGGTTGGTCAATTTCGACGACGTGTAAACCCAACGCCGCTGGTCGCGGCTGAAGGGCCGCTCGGCGTTGTTGTCGGTGACAATGTACTGGCGCAGCTCGGGCCCAACCGCCTCGAGAAGGAACCGTAGGTGGCCGATGATCGGGTAGTTGCGCAGGATCGTGTGCCGGCGCTGCACCAGGTCCCAGCCCACGACGCCGGCCAGGCCGCCACCGATTACGGCGGCCAGGGATGCCCGCTTCGCGCTCAATTGAGCGGCACCGGCTCGAGGATCTCGGCCCGTGCTTCGGGCGCGCTGGCCCGCAGCATGTCCGCCGACACGTCGTCGGGCTGCGCCTGCGAGAGCACCTCGGCTTCCACTCGCGCCTTGTAGTTGGCGACCTCCCGCTCGATGTCCGCGGCGGACCAGCCCAGCACCGGCGCGATGATGTCGGCCACCTCCCGGGCGCAGTCCACACCCCGGTGCGGATATTCGATGGAGATCCGCATCCGCCGGGCCAGCACGTCCTCGAGATGCAGGGCCGCCTCGGCGGTGACGGCGTAGAGGGCTTCGACCCGCAGGTAGCCGGGCGCCTCCTTGATCGGGCTGAGCAGACCGGGATCGTCGGCCGCCAACGCCAGCACCTCGTTGATCAGCGAACCGTAGCGGTCCAGCAGATGACGCACCCGGTACGGGTGCAGACCGTGCATCGCGCCGACGTGTTCGACCTGGTTGACCAGCGCGAAGTAGCCGTCGGCTCCGAGCAGGCTCACCTTCTGGGTGATCGACGGCGCGACCCGGGCCGGAATGAACTGCACGGCGGTGTCGATCGCGTCGGCCGCCATCACCCGGTAGGTGGTGTATTTGCCGCCGGCGATAGCCACCAGTCCCGCCGCCGGCACAGCCACGGCGTGCTCGCGGGACAGCTTCGAGGTTTCCTCGCTTTCCCCGGCAAGCAGCGGACGCAGCCCGGCGTACACGCCGTCGATGTCGGCGTGCGTCAACGGGGTTGCTAGCACGGTGTTGACGGTGCCCAGGATGTAGTCGATGTCGACCTTGGTGGCCGCCGGATGGGCCAGGTCGAGGTTCCAGTCGGTATCGGTGGTCCCGATGATCCAGTGACTGCCCCACGGGATGATGAACATGACCGACTTCTCGGTGCGCAGGATCATCGCCACGTCGCTGACAATCCGGTCCCGCGGCACCACCACGTGCACACCCTTGGACGCGCGCACCTGAAAACGTCCGCGCTGCTTGGACAACGCCTGGATCTCGTCGGTCCAGACCCCGGTGGCGTTGACCACGACGTGGCCGCGGACCTCCTTGATCGAGCCGTCCTCGGAGTCGCGAACCCGCACGCCGATCACCCGGTCACCCTCGCGCAGCAGCGCCACCACCTGAGTGGAGCAGCGCACCACTGCGCCGTACTGGGCCGCGGTGCGTGCGACCGTCATGGTGTGGCGGGCGTCGTCGACGACGGTGTCGTAGTAGCGGATACCGCCGATCAGGGAGGTTCGCTTCAACCCCGGACTCAATCGCAGCGCGCCGGCCCGGGTCAGATGTTTTTGCGCCGGAACCGATTTTGCGCCGCCCAGCCGGTCGTAGAGGAAGATGCCCGCGGCAATGTAGGGGCGTTCCCACCACCGCTTGGTCAGCGGAAACAGGAACGGCAACGGCTTGACCAGGTGCGGCGCCAATCGCGTCAGTGACAGCTCACGCTCGAAGAGCGCCTCGCGCACCAGGCCGAATTCCAGTTGCTCGAGGTACCGCAGGCCGCCGTGGAACATCTTCGACGAGCGGCTCGACGTGCCGGAGGCCAAGTCACGGGCCTCGACCAAGGCCACCTTGAGACCGCGGGTGGCTGCATCCAGCGCGCAACCGGAGCCCACCACGCCGCCGCCGATGACCACCACGTCGAATTGCTCGGCACCGAGCCGCTCCCAGGCCGACGCGCGCTGCTGCGGTCCCAGCGTCCCGGCGGGCTGCTCGCTCTGCGGTGCGCTGATTGGGTTGCTCACGGAAAGGGACTCCTGTCGATTACTGGTCGGTAGCGTCGCTCCACAAGGCTAGTTCCTGGGGCGTCGCGGGGCTGGCCTTCAGTCGAGATCGTCGTGCGCCATCAGGCGGCGGGCGGCCTCGGTGATCGAGCCCGACAACGACGGGTACACGGCCAGCGTCTGCGCCAGCTCGTTGACCGTGATCCGGTTCTGCACGGCCACCGCGATCGGCAGGATCAGCTCCGAGGCGATCGGCGCCACCACCACGCCGCCGATCACCACGCCGGTGGAGCGCCGGCAGAAGATCTTCACAAACCCTTGACGCAAACCCGACATCTTCGCCCGGGCGTTGGTCCGCAGCGGCAGCATGATGGTCCGCGCGGTCACCGACCCGTCGTCGATCGCCGACTGCGGCACCCCGACAGCGGCGATCTCGGGCCTGGTGAACACCGTCGCCGCGACCGTGCGCAACCGGATCGGGCTGACGCCCTCGCCCAGCGCGTGATACATCGCGATCCGACCCTGCATGGCCGCGACCGACGCCAACGGGAGCAGGCCGGTGCAGTCGCCGGCGGCATAGATGCCGGGCACCGACGTCCGCGACACCCGGTCCACGGTCAGGTAGTTGCCGGGCCCGAGCTCGATTCCGACCCGCTCCAGGCCCAGGCCGCCGGTGTTGGGCACCGACCCGATGGTCATCAGGGCGTGGCTGCCCTCGACGGTGCGGCCGTCGGTCATGGTGACCAACACGCCGGTGTCGGTACGGGTCACCGATTCGGCCCGGGCGTTCTTGACCAGCCGGACACCGCGTTCGGCGAACGACTCCTCCAGGACCAGCGCCGCGTCGGCGTCCTCGTACGGCAGCACCCGGTCGCGGCTGGCCACCACGGTGACCTGTACACCGAATTCGGTGTAGGCGTGGACGAACTCGGCGCCGGTGACTCCCGAACCCACCACGATCAGGTGCTGCGGCAGCGCCTCCAGGTCGTAGAGCTGGCGCCAGGTCAGGATGCGTTCACCGTCGGGCCGCGCCGACGGCAGTTCCCGCGGGCTGGCCCCGGTGGCGATCAGCACAACGTCGGCGTCGTGCTCACTGCTGACGGGGCCGTCCGGCCCCGAATGGGAATGGGTCGCCCTGACCCGGTGGCGGGCCAGGCCCGGGGTGGGGTCGATCAGCTCGGCCCGGCCGGCGATCACGTGGACTCCCATGCCGAGCAGCTGGGCGGTGATGTCGGCCGACTGCTCGGCAGCCAGTGCCTTGACCCGGGCATGGATCTGCGGCAACGAGATCTTCGCGTCGTCGATGTCGATGTCGAAGCCCAGGCGCTGCGCCCGGCGCAGCTCGGTGCGCAGGCCGGTGGAGGCGATGAATGTCTTGGACGGCACACAGTCGTCCAGCACGGCGGCCCCGCCGATCCCGTCGGAATCGATGACCGTGACTTGGACCGATTCGGGGTGTGCGGTGGCTGCGACGATGGCGGCCTCGTAGCCGGCCGGGCCGCCGCCGATGATCACGATGCGGGTCACCACAGGCTTAACCTAGCCCGGTCGCCCGGTGCTGCACGAGCAGGCCGCAGCGCGGCTCAACGGCAGCGGCGGCGCGGCACGCCCCAGCACCGAGTGAGGGCTGCATCACACTCGCCGCAGACCCTCGGGTAGCCGCCATCGATACGGCCGACGTTTAAGCTTTCTCCCGTGCCGCTCTACGCCGCCTATGGGTCGAACATGGATCCCGAGCAGATGCTCAAGCGAGCACCCCACTCACCGATGGCCGGAACCGGCTGGCTCAACGGCTGGCGGCTGACCTTCGGCGGTGAGGACCTCGGCTGGGACGGGGCATTGGCCACCGTCGTCGAGGACCCGGATTCCAGGGTGTTCGTCGTGCTCTACGACATGACGCCGGCCGACGAGAACAACCTGGATCGCTGGGAGGGCTCCGAGTTCGGCGTCCACAAGAAGATCCGGTGCCGCGTGGAGCGGTTGTCGTCGGACACCACCACCGACCCGGTCCTGGCGTGGCTGTACGTGCTGGACGCCTGGGAGGGTGGGCTGCCGTCGGCACGGTATCTGGGGGTGATGGCCGACGCCGCCGAAATCGCCGGCGCTCCGGCCGATTATGTGCACGACCTGCGCACCCGCCCGGCCCGCAACATCGGTCCCGGGACGACGACCTGACCCGCGCCGGGGTGGGCTGTCCCGGGCGAGCCGGCGGGTATTACCCCATGACGCCGAACATCAGCGCCGTGCCGACGGCGGCGAAGGCCTGCGACAGTAGCCCCAACTCGGCAAGCCGGCCGGCACCAGCCGACCGGCCGGCTCGCCGCGCGCCGACGTAACGCCATAGCCAGAGCATGGCCGCGACCGCGAACCCCAGGGTCACGATCCAGTTCGCCGTGGCGATCCACGATCCGGTCTGCGGCATCTGGGCTGCGGGCATCGACCCGCCGGCGATGTGCGTCGGCGCCGAGCCCGCCAGCATGGGGTCGGGCGAATGATCGCCGTGGGCCGCCGGGCCGCCGTTCATCAGCATGTACATCCACGCCATGGCGATCATCATGGTGGCGTTGTAGCAGTTGGCCATTCGGTCGCCGAGGGTGCAGCGTCGCCGGCCCGCCACGAGTACGAACCAGCCGGCCGCCAGGAGAAAGAAGACAATCGGCACTAGGCCGTGGGAGGCTGGTCCGATCCGCCAGGCCATGGCGATCATGGCCGCCGACATCGACAGGTGCAGCAGGTGGTCGACTGCGACGGTCGAGCGCAGATCCCGGGCGCCGAAGACGTAGGCGTCCGCCGCGATGCTGACGCCGAAGATCATCGCGACCGCCCAGCGCAGTGCCGCGTCGTTCAGCACGGCGGCAGACATCGCGAGGTCGGCTGTGCCTGGCGCGGCGTGGCCGGCGGCTGACTCGGGTGACCGGATTCGCCGGGACCACAAGTGAAATCGCCGCGGTTGCATTCTGTGGACTTGCCGTGAAAGAAGCCGACTTCGACCATGCTAGTACCCTACCGGGGTATTGTAGTTTTGCAAGCTGGCACGCACGATAGGAAAGGTTCGTTCACATGGTTTCATGGCATGGGCTCTTGGCGAAGTCGGTACCCACATTGGTGACCGGCGTGGTGGGAGCGGCGGCGTATGAGGTGCTGCGCAAGACGGCGGTGAAGGTGCCGTTGCGGGAGGCGACGGTCGCCACCACGGCGTGGGGACTGCGTGGGCTGCGCACCGCGGAACGCAAAGCCCAGCAGAGCTCCGAGCAGGCTCGGCTGACGCTGGCCGATGTGATCGCCGAGGCGAAAGAGCGTATCGGAGAAGATGTTTCACAGTCACAGGTAGCGGGCGGGTGCGATGACCACGATCGCTGAGCTGCGCCCCGACGCGGACGTCGAGCTGACCGTCGTATCCAATGCCGCAGGACGGATGCGGGTTCACGTCGGCGGGTCCGGTTTCGACGAGATTCGTGCCGTCGCGACCGAAGAGACCGTCGCGACGGTGGCCGGTGTCCGGGCCGTTCAGGCATATCCGCGAACCGCCTCGGTGGTGATCTGGTTTTCGCCCGGGCACTGTGATACCGCGGCGGTGCTCGCGGCAATCGTTGATGCCCAACACCTTCCGGCCGAGTTGGTGCCCTCGCGCGCCCCGCATTCGGCTGCCGAGCGCAACGGTGGCGTGATACGCACGATCATCGGCCGGCTGCTGGGCCGTTCGCGCGACGTCCCCGCGGATCAGGGCGGATGCGGCGAGGTTCAGGTCTCCTCGTGCCATGCCTCGCCCGGCGCGGATCCCGCAGCCGAGCGGCGGACCTGGTTGCGCCGGGTCTGGCTGGCCTGGCCGTTCGGGTTGCTGTCGGCCGGGTTGACGATGATTGCCGCCCCGTGGGCAGGGTGGTTGGCGTTGGCCGTCACGGTGCCGGTGCAATTCATTGCCGGCTGGTCGATTCTCAAGGAGGCCGTCGTGCAGGCCCGGGCGTTGAGCGCCAACATGGACACGCTGATCGCGCTGGGCACGCTGACTGCCTTCGGCTACTCCACCTACGAGCTATTCGCAGGTGGCCCACTGTTTTTCGACACCTCGGCGTTGATCATCGCGTTCGTGGTGCTCGGCCGCTATCTGGAGGCCAGGGCCCGGGGCAAGGCGTCGGAGGCGATCAGCAAGCTACTTGCCATGGGCGCCAAGGAGGCCCGGCTGCTCATCGACGGCGAGGAGCAGCTGGTCCCGGTCGACCGGGTGCAGGTCGGCGACCTGGTGCGGGTACGGCCCGGGGAGAAGATCCCGGTCGACGGCGAAGTCATCGACGGACGCGCCGCCGTCGACGAGTCGATGCTCACCGGCGAATCGGTCCCGGTCGAGAAAACCGTGGGTGACCGTGTTGCCGGGGCCACGGTCAACGTCGACGGGTTGCTGACCGTGCGCGCCGTCGCCGTCGGGGCAGACACCGCGCTGGCGCAGATTGTGCGTCTGGTCGAGCAGGCGCAGGGCGGCAAGGCCCCGGTGCAACGGCTGGCCGACCGCGTCTCCGGGGTGTTCGTACCGGCCGTGGTGGGTGTCGCCGCTCTGACCTTTGCCGGCTGGACGCTGCTGGCCGCCAACCCGGTCGCCGGCATGACCGCCGCGATCGCGGTGCTGATCATCGCCTGCCCGTGCGCGCTGGGTCTGGCCACCCCGACGGCCATCATGGTCGGCACCGGCCGCGGCGCGGATCTGGGGATCCTGGTGAAGGGCGGCGAGGTGCTGGAAGCCTCGCAGAAGATCGACACCGTCGTCTTCGACAAGACCGGCACCCTCACCCGCGCCCAGATGCGGCTCACCGACGTGGTAGCCGACGAGGCACACCAGCAAGACCTGGTGCTGCAGCTGGCCGCAGCCGTCGAGTCCGGTTCCGAACACCCGATCGGCGCCGCGATCGTCGCCGGCGCGCGTGAGCAGGCGCTGCCGATTCCGGCGGCAACGGCGTTCGCAAACCTGGCCGGACACGGCGTACGGGCCGAGATCGACGGCCGGGCGGTGCTGGTCGGTCGACGCAAGCTCATCGTCGAGCACGATTTGCTGCTGCCCGAACGCCTCGCCGCCGCGGCCACCGAACTCGAAGAGCAGGGCCGCACCGCGGTGTTCGTCGGACAGGCCGAGCGGGTTATCGGAGTACTGGCCGTGGCCGACACCGTCAAGGACGACGCCGCCGAGGTGGTCCGCCAGCTGCATGCGATGGGACTGCAGGTCGCGATGATCACCGGCGACAACACCCGCACCGCCGCGGCGATCGCCGCACAGGTGGGCATCGACCGGGTGTTGGCCGAGGTGTTGCCGCAGGACAAGGTCACCGAGGTGCGCCGGCTCCAAGACGAGGGCCGGGTGGTCGCCATGGTCGGCGACGGCGTCAACGACGCTCCCGCGCTGGCGCAGGCCGATCTGGGCATCGCGATCGGCACCGGGACCGACGTGGCCATCGAGGCCTCCGACATCACCTTGATGTCCGGCCGGCTCGACGGCGTCGTGCTGGCGATCCAGCTGTCCCGCCGCACCTTGCGGACGATCTACCAGAACCTCGGTTTCGCGTTCGGCTACAACACCGCCGCGATACCGCTTGCCGCGCTGGGCATGCTCAACCCCGTCGTGGCGGGCGCGGCGATGGGGCTCTCCTCGGTCAGCGTGGTGACCAACTCCTTGCGGCTGCGCCGCTTCGACCGGCTACCCACAGCCCCGAAGGAACTCCCCGGCGCGAGTGAACCCACCCGTTGACACGCTGCCGGGTTGGGACGGCGCTGATCTCCGCTCCCATCAGCCACATCAGTCTCCATGGCTCAAACCGCTTGTGGTGGCAGGCGTTCGGGGATGTCGCACGTGGTTACCGTATGGCTGTGATGTCGAGTGTGCAGTGACGGCTTTGACCGCGCTTGTAGGGCGGGAAAGCCCACGATCGGCCACCGCCAGCGCGCACTCGGCGCCATGCACGCACACTCAGCGCCGCCAGCGCACACCCGGCGGCGCCAGCACACACCCAACCGCACCGGCACGCGATTGCCATCTCCCCACACCGGAGCACGGCCCCACGACCGCCGTCAGCGACAATTCCATTGCGCGCCTTGGCTTGTCGCTGACGCACGGACTGCGCGGATTAATTGCGCACCGGCGACCCCGCAAACCACCGTTACCCGGGGGCCGCAGGCTGAAGCACAACGCGCCCGGGGCGCGCGGTGAAAAGTCCACTGCACCGGGGGATCTGGTAACGCCGGATCAGAACGCCGCCGCCTGCTCGATGATGTTGACCATCACCCGCAGCCCGATGGCCAGGGCTCGTTCGTCGAGGTCGAACGTCGGCTGATGCAGGTCCAATTGCGGGCCGTCGCCCGACCACACCCCCAGCCGCGCCATGGCTCCGGGAACCTCCTCGAGATACCAGGAGAAGTCCTCACCGCCGCCGGACTGCCGGGTATCGGCCAGCACGTCGGGGCCGACGGCTTCGATGGCGTGGGTCAGGATGCGGGTCGAGACGTCCTCGTTGACCACCGGCGGCACCCCGCGGTGGTACTGCAACGTGTGCTCGATGGCCAGGGGCGTCAGTAGCGCGTCGACCGCGTGGCGGATGATGTCCTCCAGATCCACCCAGGTCTGCCGGCTGGCGGTGCGGACAGTCCCGGACAGGATGCCGGTTTGCGGAATGGCGTTGGCGGCCACGCCCGCGTTGACCGCGCCCCAGACCAGCACGGTGCAGTTGCGCGGGTCGATGCGGCGTGACAGCACTCCGGGCAGGCCGGTGATCAGCGTGCCCAGGCCGTAGACCAGATCGGCGGTCAGGTGCGGACGCGACGTGTGGCCGCCCGGCGAATACAGCGTGATCTCTATCGAATCGGCTGCCGAGGTGATGGGGCCGTGCCGGACCGCGACCCTGCCCACCTCGAGGCGGGGGTCGCAGTGCAAGGCGAAGATGCGCGACACTCCGGTGAGCGCACCGGCCGCGATCGCGTCGATGGCGCCGCCGGGCATCAGCTCTTCGGCGGCCTGGAAGATCAGCCGCACCCCCACCGGCAACTCGGGCACCGACGCCAACGCCAGCGCGGTACCCAGCAGAATCGCGGTGTGCGCGTCGTGCCCGCAGGCGTGCGCGACATTGGGCATGGTCGAGGCATACGGCGCGCCGGTGCGCTCGGCCATCGGCAGCGCATCCATATCGGCGCGCAGCGCTATCCGCGGCTGATGTTCCGGGCCGAAGTCGCACGTCAGTCCGGTGCCGCCGGGCAGCACTTTGGGGTTCAGGCCCACGTCGGCCAACCGCTCGGCCACGAACTGAGTGGTGGCGTACTCCTGGCGGCCCAACTCGGGGTAGCGGTGGATGTGCCGACGCCAGGCGACCAGGTCGTCGTAGTGCGCGGCCAGCCACGACTCGGCAGTGTCGACCAGGCTCATCGGGCCGCCGCCCGGCGTTGTCGCGCAGCCAGCACCCGGTCCCGCTCTTCGGGGGTCTCGGCGAGGCGAACAACCGTGCGCGCCAACATGATTGCACCGTCGATGACAGCTCGGTCGGCACTCGGTCCGGCCGCGGCAGCGGCGAAGGCGCGCTGGTGAACCGTGGCCCCGCCGGCCTCGACACCGATCACCGGATGGATCCCCGGTAGCACCTGCGTCACATTTCCCATATCGGTGCTGCCCATCGGCAGCCCAGTCTCGGCGGCGGCGGGCACCGGGTCGCGGCCCAGCCGGCGCATTTCTTCTCGGCACGCGTCGACGAGCCATGGATCGGGATTCAATTCAGCGTATGGGGTTGCGGCGGCGTCGATTTCGTATTCGCAGCCGGCGGCCAGCGCTCCCGCGGCGAAGCAGGCATACGCCCGGCCCTCCAGGTCGCTCAGCGATTCCGAGTCGTGGGCACGCATCGCGTACTGCAGCATCGCGTGCCCGGGAATCACGTTGACCGCCTGCCCGCCGTCGATGACGATGCCATGCACCATCTGCCCCGGCGCCAGTTGCTGCCGCAGCAGCCCGATGGCCACCTGCGCGACGGTCACGGCGTCGGCGGCATTGACGCCCAGATGCGGGGCGACGGCGGCATGTGATTCCTTGCCGCGGTAACGCACGGTCACCTCGGACAGCGCCAGCGACCGGGCCCCGGCGATGTCCGTCGGCCCCGGGTGCACCATCACCGCCAGCGACACGTCGTCGAATGTCCCGGCCTGCAGCATCAGCGCCTTACCTCCCCCGGACTCCTCGGCGGGAGTGCCCAGTAGGGCAACGGTCAGGCCGAGGTCGTCGGCGACCTCGGCCAGCGCCAGCGCGGCGCCCACCGCCGACGCCGCGATGATGTTGTGGCCGCAGGCATGCCCGATCTCGGGAAGCGCATCGTATTCGGCGCAGATCCCGGTCACCAGCGGGCCGTGGCCGAAGTCCGCCCGAAAGGCCGTGTCCAAGCCGCCGGCGGCCGCGGTGATCGCGAAACCGCGTTCGGCGACCAGCGTCTGCACCTTGGCGCAGCTGCGATGTTCGGCGAACGCCAACTCCGGCTCGGCGTGGATGGCGTGGGAGAGTTCGACCAAGTCACTACCGCGGCATCGCACCAATTCCTCAACGCGGTCGGCAGCGGTGAGTGCGGGCATCCTCGCAGTATCTCATCGAAGCGGACCGGTCCACTGGCCAGCAGACACAGAGTCGCATCGCGCCGCCGAGCGGCGTGCGACTCTGTGTCTGCTGGCGCTGAGTAGGCTCGCGCAGTGTGACTGACCCGCTGCCGGAGCCCGTAGAACTCGCCCGGCACGCAGCGCAAGTTATCGCCGGGCGCACCGGGATCGGCCGTCATGACGTCGCCGTCGTTCTCGGGTCGGGATGGGCTGCGGCCATCGCCGCGCTGGGCCGGCCAACGGCCGTACTGCCCCAGGCCGACGTGCCGGGGTTCGCACCGCCCCGGGCCGCCGGACATGCCGGCGAGCTGCTGTCCGTGCCGATCGGCGATCACCGGGTGCTGGTGCTCGCCGGCCGCATCCACGCCTACGAGGGCCACGACCTGCGCCACGTCGTCCATCCGGTGCGCGCGGCGTGCGCGACGGGAGCACACACCGTCGTGCTCACCAATGCCGCCGGCGGGCTGCGGCCGAATATGCAGGTCGGTCAGCCGGTGCTGATCAGCGACCACCTGAACCTGACGGCGCGGTCCCCGCTGGTGGGGGCGCAGTTCGTCGACCTGACCGACGCGTATTCGCCGCGGCTGCGCCAGCTCGCCCGTCAATCCGATCCGCGGCTTACCGAAGGCGTGTACGCCGGCCTGCCCGGGCCGCACTACGAGACGCCCGCCGAGATCCGGATGCTGCAAACGCTGGGCGCCGACCTGGTGGGCATGTCGACGGTGCACGAGACGATTGCCGCCCGCGCCGCGGGTGCCGAGGTGTTGGGCATCTCGCTGGTGACCAACCTGGCGGCCGGCATCACCGGTCAGCCGCTCAGCCATGCCGAGGTGCTGGCCGCCGGTGCGGCGTCGGCGGCCCGGATGGGCGCGCTGCTGGCCTCAACGATCGAACGCATAGCGCGCGTCTGAACCGTGACGCCCGTGACGCCCCAGGAATGGATCGCCCACGATCCCGATCCCGAGACCGCCGCCGAGCTCGCCGCCTGCAGCCCCGGCGAACTCGCCGCGCGGTTTGCCCGCCCACTGACCTTCGGCACCGCGGGGCTGCGCGGACCGGTGCGCGGCGGGCCGGACGCGATGAACCTCGCGGTGGTGCTGCACGCCACCTGGGCGCTGGCTCGGGTGCTCGCCGAGCAACCCGGCGCGCGCTCCCAGACCGTCATCGTCGGGCGCGACGCCCGGCACGGCTCGGCGGCCTTCGCCACCGCCACCGCGGAAGTTCTTGCTGCCGAAGGTTTTTCGGTGCTGCTGCTGCCCGATCCGGTGCCCACACCGGTCGTGGCGTTCGCCGTTCGCCGCACCGGCGCCGCAGCCGGGATACAGATCACGGCGTCGCACAACCCGGCGACCGACAACGGGTACAAGGTGTACCTCGACGGCGGTATCCAGATCGTCTCGCCCACCGACCGCCGTATCGAAGCCGCGATGGCCGCCGCACCGCCGGCCGATCAGATTGCCAGAAAACCCGTCGAACCCGTCCACACCGATCTGCTGGACCGCTACATCGAGCGTGCGGCCGCGGTCCGCCGCTCGACGGGTTCGCTGCGAATAGCCCTGACCGCGATGCACGGCGTCGGCGGCGCGGTAGCCGTCGAAACCCTTCGCCGGGCGGGCTTCACCGACGTGCACACCGTCACATCGCAATTCGCACCCGACCCCGACTTCCCCACCGTCGCCTTCCCCAACCCCGAGGAGCCGGGCGCCACCGATGCGCTGCTGGCCCTGGCCGCCGATATCCACGCCGAC
Source organism: Mycobacterium persicum (assembly GCF_002086675.1). Taxonomy (GTDB): domain Bacteria; phylum Actinomycetota; class Actinomycetes; order Mycobacteriales; family Mycobacteriaceae; genus Mycobacterium; species Mycobacterium persicum. Next base: position 5,311 of record NZ_MVIF01000078.1, on the reverse strand, counting down.
GTCGCGATCGCGCTGGATCCCGACGCCGACCGGTGCGCGGTCGGCATACCCGCCGAAACTGGTTGGCGGATGCTCTCCGGAGACGAAACAGGTTGGCTGCTAGGCGATTACATCCTGTCGCACCCCCCAACAGGGCCACGGACGGTCGCCAGCACGGTGGTGTCGTCGCGGATGCTGGCGGCGATCGCCGCCGACCACGGCGCCGTCCACGTGGAAACTCTCACCGGGTTCAAGTGGCTGGCCCGCGCCGACGCCGACCGGCCCGGCACGCTGGTGTACGCGTACGAGGAGGCGATCGGGCATTGCGTCGACCCCGCCGCGGTGCGCGACAAGGACGGCGTCAGCGCCGCCGTATTGATGTGCGATTTGGCGGCGACGCTGAAACGGCAGGGCCGTTCGGTGCCGGACAAACTCGACGAGCTTGCTCGCCGCTACGGCGTCCACGAGGTGGCGGCGGTGCCGCGGCGGGTCGCCGATGCCGGCGAGGCCGATGCGGTGATGACGCGGCTGCGCCACACCCCACCCGACCGGCTGGCGGGTTTTCCCGCGACCGTCACCGACATCACCGACGCGTTGATCTTCACCGGCGGCGACGGCGACACCTCGGTCCGGGTGGTGCTGCGACCCTCGGGCACCGAGCCAAAGCTGAAGTGCTACTTGGAGGTTCGCTGCGCGGCGGCCGTCGACGTGGCCGCCGCGAGGCGGCGGGCCAGGAAGTTGCGCGCCGAGCTGGTCACTTCGGTGGGCAGCTGGTGATTCAGCGGGGGCCGAATTGGCGGTCGCCCGCGTCGCCGAGACCCGGCACGATAAAGGCCGCTTCGTTCAGCCCCTCGTCGATGACGGCGGTGAACAACCGCGCGGTGGGCGCCACCTTTTCCAGTGCCGCAATGCCTTCCGGCGCCGCGCACACACACAGCACGGTGATGTCGCTCGCCCCACGGGACAACAGCAGCCCAACCGTGTACATCATCGATCCGCCGGTGGCCAGCATCGGGTCCAGGACCATTACCGGCAGACCATTGAGGTCGTCGGGCAGCAATTCCAGATATGACACCGGCTGATGCGTATTCTCGTCCCGGCCGACACAGACAAAGGCCACGTCCGCCTCCGGTAGCGCCGCATGCGCCTCGCCGACCATGCCCAATCCGGCGCGTAGCACCGGTACCAGCAGCGGCGGTTTGGCCAGCCGCACTCCCGTCATCTCGGCGAGCGGCGTGCGGATCGGGACCGGCTCGGTGGGCGCGTCGCGGGTCGCCTCGTACACCAGCGCGAGTGTCAGCTCATGCAACGCGGCCCGGAAGGCGGCGTTGCGGGTGCGTTCGTTGCGCAGCACGGTCAGCCGGGCGGCCACCAGCGGGTGGTCGATGACGTGGACATCCACGGGGTGTGACCCTATAACGATCGGGCTCACGCCGGCTGACACGCTGAATCTCGCGCTGCGGCGGGTCGACGCCGCCCCCTATACTCCGGGCGTGCGCGGGTGTCTGGCGGGTGGGGGTCGAGCCCTGGCGGTCTTCGCTGCGGTGGCGGTGTCGGGGTGGGGCCAGGTCTGGGCTCATGACGGGGTGGAGCCGACGGCGGCGGCGCTGCCGATGTTCTCGCACGTGGTGATCGTGGTGGAAGAGAACCGCTCGCAGGCCAACATCATCGGCAACCCGGCGGCGCCGTTCATCAATGCGCTTGCCGCCAACGGCGCGATGATGGCGCAATCGTTCGCCGAGACGCATCCCAGCGAACCCAACTACCTGGCGATGTTCGCCGGCAGCACCTTCGGCCTGACCAAGAACACCTGCCCGGTCGACGCCGGCTCGACGCCCAACCTGGCCTCCGAACTGCTGGCCGCCGGGCACACTTTTGTCGGTTTCGCCGAGGATCTGCCCGCGGTGGGCTCGACCGTCTGCGGTGCCGGCAAGTACGCGCGCAAGCACGTGCCGTGGGTCAATTTCAGCAACGTCCCACCAACGCTGTCGGTGCCGTTCAGCGCGTTTCCGCAGCCGGAGAACTACCCGAGTCTGCCGACGGTGTCGTTCGTCATACCCAACGCCGACAACGACATGCACGACGGCTCCGTCGCGGCGGGCGATGCCTGGCTCAACCGCGAACTGTCGCCGTACGCCAACTGGGCCAAGGCCAATAACAGCCTGCTCATCGTCACGTGGGACGAGGACGACGGCAGCAGCCGCAACCAGATTCCGACGGTGTTCTACGGGGCGCACGTGCAGCCGGGCACTTACAACGAGCAGATCAGCCACTACAACCTGCTTTCCACGCTGGAGCAGATGTACGGCCTACCCAAGACGGGCAATGCAATGAACGCTCCCCCGATCACCGATATTTGGAGCGGCTGAGCACTACCGGGCCGGGGCCATCGCCCGGCCGTCGCTATTCTGTGCCGCATGGCTGCTGACCTCGTGCCCATCCGCCTGGGCCTGTCCGACGGTGACCGCTACACGCTGTGGGCACCGCGCTGGCGTGACTCCGGCGACGAATGGGAGGCGTTTCTGGGTAAGGACGAGGACCTGTATGCCTTCGAGAGCGTCGCAGACCTGGTGGCATTCGTCCGCGGCGACACCGACAACGACCTGGTGGACCACCCCGCGTGGCAGGAGCTGACCGAGGCGCACGCGCACAACTTCGATCCGGATGTCGACAAGACGTTCGATCTGGTGGTCGTCGAGGAGCTGGTGGCCGAAAAGCCGACCGAGGAGTCGGTGGCAGCGTTGGCGGCGACGCTGGCGATCGTGTCCTCCATCGGATCGGTGTGTGAACTGCCGGCGGTGTCGAAGTTCTTCAACGGCAATCCCACGCTGGGCACCGTGTCGGGGGGCGTCGACTACTTCACCGGTAAGGCGGGCCAAAAACGCTGGAATGCGATCGCCGAGATCATCGGGCGCAGCTGGGACGACGTGCTCAAAGCCATCGACGACATCGTCAGCGTTCCCGAGGTCGACGCCGACCTGGCGGCCAAGGCCGCCGACGAATTGGCCGAGGAGCCCGAGGAACCGGAAGAGCCGGAGACCGAGGGCGACGAGGAGGAGGCTGTTGATGAGGTCGCGGCGGCGGAGTCGGCCGGCCCGGACGATACCGACGACAGCGACGCCGATCTCCACGAAGAAGACGCCGAAGAAGAAGCCGAAGAAGATGAAGCCGCGGCCGCCGTCGTTCTGGGTAGCGACGAGGACTTCTGGCTGAAGGTCGGCATCGACCCGGTGCAGATCATGACCAGTGCCGGTAACTTCTACACCTTGCGTTGCTATCTCGATGATCGCCCGATCTTCCTGGGCCGCAACGGTCGCATCAGTGTGTTCAGTTCCGAGCGGGCGCTGGCCCGCTATCTTGCCGACGAGCACGACCACGACTTGGCGGACCTGAGCACCTACGACGACATCCGTACCGCGGCCACCGACGGCTCACTCGCGGTGGAGGTCACCGATGACAATGTCTATGTGCTGACCGGGCTGGCCGACGATTTCGCCGATGGGCCTGACGCCGTGGATCGTGACCAGCTAGATCTGGCGGTCGAGTTGCTGCGCGACATCGGCGACTATTCGGAAGAAAGTACCGTGGATAAGGCGCTGGACCCGGGCAAGCCGCTGGGCAAGTTGGTCGCCTACGTGCTCGATCCCGACTCGGTCAGCATGCCCGCGGGCCCCTATGCCAAGGCGGTACGCGAATGGGAGCGAGTGGAACGGTTCGTCGAGTCGCGGCTTAGGCGCGAATAGGGCGCGTGCCGGTGATGGCAGGCGCGAATAGTGCCGCCAAGTTTAGGATCATCGCCTGACGTTTGTCTGCGCGCGGGGAGTGAGGTCTCAGGTGATGGTGTTTGCGGTGGAGTCGGCTGTGGTGGGGGCTTCGGCGATGACGCAGGCGGGGTTGGCGGCGAGGCTAGGTGCTGGGGTGGCCGCGGCTGCACCGACGTTATCGGCGGTGGTGCCGGTGGGCGAGGATGCTGATTCGGCGGCGTGCACGGCGGTGGTGGACGCAGCGTATTCGAGCATCGCTGGTGAGCATGCGGCGGAGCGCGGGGTGTTTTCTGACGCCCAGTCGATGGCCGGCGCGACGATGGCGGTGGTTAGTGAGGCGATGCGCGCGGCGGCCCTGACCCGGTAGCAGTTAGCAGGTTGTGGTGGTGCATCCCTGGTCGGCGTTTTCGCCGGAGGCCAACTACACGGCGTTGGCCTCGGGGTCTGGTCCGGCCCCAACGTTGGCCTATGCCGAAACATTGAGCGCGCAGGCGGCGCACATACAGGCCGTGGTGGCGGCCTCGACAGCCACTGGGGCGGCCACCTATGGCACCACGTGGCGCGGGGTAGGGGCTTCGGCTTCGGCGGTGGCCCAGGCCGCGTTGGATACCCAGCATGAGCTGCTGGCAGCAGCGCTACTGGAGAAGGCATCCCATGTCGCGGCGGCGGCCGGTGCCCATCAGAGCGCGGTGGCCTCGATGGTCACCGCGCAGGAGGCAGAGGCCAATCGACGCGATGAGGCCACCGCCCAGCAGATCAACCCGCTGGTGTGGGGGGCGTTGACCCCGCATATCGTGGCGTTGAATCTGGAGTATTACGGGCAGATGTGGCCGCGTAATGCGGCTGCGGGCGCGGCCTACGGTGCGGCGTTGCGCGCGGCCGCGGCGGCGATCATGGTGCCGTTTCCACCGGCGGTGGCGGGAGGGTCGCCGGCTGCGGCGGCGGCGGGGTTGGCCGAAACCGGGGCGATCAGCGCGGCCGAAGCAACCCTGCAGGCCGGCGAGCAAGGCGCGCACGCGCTCATCCCCCCGCCAACCGTCGGTGCCGGGATGGGGGGTGCGCCGCCGGCGCCGTTGGCCGGCTCGGTCTCAGCGTCGGCGTCCCCAAGTGGTGCCTCGGCGGCGGCCACGCCCGCCGGGGCTCAGACACTAGCCCGGGCGCCGCAGCCTCCGATGGGGATGATCGCCCAGGTCGCACACGCCGGAGGAGTCGCCGCCCCCAGCCCAGCCATCCCGGGGCCAGGTTCTGCGCAGCTCAGCGAGGCGATGCAGAGCCGCGCGGACACCCTATCCCCGCCAGCCGGATCGGGTCCAGGAACCGGTGGTGTGGTCAGCGGTTATCCCGGTGCGGGAGCAACCAGCTACATTCGGCCCACCGGTGACGGTTTCACCCCGCCGGTCGTGAAGCGACCCGGCAGCGGCACACCCGCTGGCATGCTCACCACCGCTACGCTGCACAGTCCGGTCACCACCGGGCCCAACTCGACGGTGCAGCCGTTGGCCTACGTCCACCCACAGCCACCACGACCCGGCGGCGCGTCGTCACCAGCGCCCCGCTCGACCCCGGCG
>NZ_MVIF01000077.1 GCF_002086675.1 Mycobacterium persicum | reverse complement strand
CGCCTACATTCATCTGTCTCCGGCGCACGTGCGCGCCGCCTACGATGCCGCCCGCGACCGCCAGCGCGCCCACTAGCAGCGGCGTGGCCAGGCTGCTGGCAAGCGGGCCAGAGCTGTTTGAAAGCTACTGTGCCGCGTTGGCCGCGCGGGGGGGCGGGGAACCGCTCGTTTCTGGGCGCTGCCCGCGCTTTTCTGGACCGCTGGCCCAACCCGCAGGGATGGGCCCAACAGCCATTACCGGTTCGGCTGTCGGCTGGCTCGGCGCTGCGGCCGCTGCTGAACTACCTGATGCTGACCGGATTTCTGCGGCCGGGCTACGACTATCTGCTCGAACGTAAGCTGTCGGCCATCCTGCGGGAGGCGCGCACCAGTCCATTGGCCACTGATGTGACCAGATTCCTTTCCGCAGCAACCGAACTGGGCTACTCGACCCAGGACGCGGCGGCGCTGGCCAGCCAGGTCGCGGTGCGAATGCTGATCCAGACCGGCCACCCGCTTAACGAGCTCAACGACGCTGCTATCGCCGAATTCGCCGCCGCGATCACCGCCCGCGAACAGGCACACGGGCGCCAGTTGCAGCACTATCGCACCGCGTTGTATGCCACCCGCGCAGTGCTGTATCACCTGGACGGGCAAGTCACCCCGACCGCCAAGAACACCGCGCACCTGCGGTGGCCCTGGCGCCGTCACTTCGCTGGTGTTCCAACCGGATTGACTGATTCGCTGGTTGCCTACCTGGAATGCGCGTCGGGCACTCGCACCCGATCGACCGTGCTGGGCATTGCCGGTTGCCTCAGGCATTTCGCCCAGTTTCTCACAGAGGTCGACCCGCCGTTGACCTCACTGGAGGGCCTGGACCGGCAACGCCACATCGAGCCCTACCTGGCCGCCGTGGCCACCGCGCGCAACCCTCGCACCGGAACGACCCTGTCGGCTTCCCATCGGCGCTTCCGGATCTTGACTGTCGCGCGGTTGATCGATGACATCAACGAATGGGGCTGGGCCGAGGCACCCGGCCGCAAACTCGTGTTCGCCCGCGATGTCCCCCGGCTGCCCAGGGCGCTGCCTCGCTACCTACCTCCGGACGCCGACCGGCGGCTATCGGCCGCGCTGCACGCCTCACCGAACCGGCTGCGCGCCGATGCGCTGCTGTTGCTGCGGGCCACAGGGATGCGCATCGGAGAGCTGTGCGACCTGGAACTGGACTGCGTGCATGAGGTTCCCGGCGCCGGGGCCTGGTTGAAGGTCCCGCTAGGCAAGCTCGACACCGAGCGGATGGTGCCCATCGACAACGAGACCCTCGAGCTGGTCGACCGGATCGTCGCGCACCGCTCGCCGGGCAAGCCGTTGCCGCATCCGCGCACCGGTAAGCCGGTGCAGTTCTTGCTCACCCACCAAGGCCGGCGCGTCTCAGTGGACACCCTGCGCGACGAACTGATTCGCTCCGCCACCAAAGCAGGACTCAAATCGGTTACACCACACCAACTTCGGCATACCTACGCCACCGCACTGATCAACTGCGGGGTCTCGCTGCAGGCGCTGATGGCCATGCTAGGCCATGTCTCGGCGGAGATGAGCCTGCGTTATGGGCGGCTGTTCGACGAGACCGTGCGCGCCGACTACGAACGCGCACTAACCCAAGCCAAAGCTCAACTCGGACCGGTGCTACCGACCCGCACCCCACTGCCCATCGCCGACATTAGCGCCGGTGCCACCGACTGGAAGGACACCCCGACGATCAAGGCCCGCATGGCCGGCGGATACTGCCTGCGCACGCCAGCCCAAGAAGCCTGCGTCTACGCCAACATCTGCGAACACTGCCCGAACTTTCGCACCGAATCGACGTACCTGCCCATCCTGGCCACCCAACGCGCCGACGCCGCCGCGCTGGCCGCCGACGCCCAGGCACGCGGCTGGGACCAGGAAGCCACCCGCCACCGCCGCCTCGTCGACCGCCTCGACCAGCTCATGAACCAAACGGACACCCCGTGACCGACGAACCCGCGATCCGCGTCGAACACGCATGCCAGCAGCTGCTCACCACCGGCGTCGCCATCACCTTTGACGCTGTAGCCGCCCACGCTGGCATCGGTCGGGCCACCCTCTACCGGCGCCCCGAACTGCGCGCCATCATCGAACAACACCGCCACGAGGGCCGCGAAGCGCTCACCCTGACCGGACTTCAGGTGCAAATCGACCAACTCCGCCTCGCCCTGGAAGCCGTCGCGGCCAAGGCGCGACGCCACGAAGAAGAACTCCGACACCTCAAACGCACCCGCTGAGACAACCCAGCGACCCGCCGCCACACCGACCCGACCCAGGATTAGCCGGATAACCCGAATCCAAGGGGATCGTGGAGCGAGCCAACCGCTATCTGGAGACCTCGTTCTTGCCGGGGCGCAGCTTCACTTCGCCGGCGGACTTCAACAGTCAACTGGGCCAATGGCTTCCGACCGCCAACGCCCCTCGGGTGCGGGTCCTCGATGGTCGTCCGGTCGACTTCCTCGACCGCGATCGAGCCCAAATGCTGGCGTTGCCGCCGGTGGCACCGGTCACCGAGACGGTGACCTCGGTGCGGTTGGGGCGCGATTACTACGTGCGGGTGGCCGGCAACCACTACTCCGTGGACCCGCATGCGATCGGACAGCTCGTCGACGTGACCACCACCTTGACTCAGGTGGTGGTGACCCGAGCGGGGCGCGTGCTGGCGGCTCATGACCGCTGCTGGGCGGTGCGACAAACGCTGACTGATCCCACCCACGTCGCGACTGCCGCAGCGTTGCGTCGACAGTTCCAAACCGGCCCACCACCGGTGGCAGGTGATCACCCGGTGCGTGATCTGGCCGACTACGACCGCGCGTTCGGTGTCGACTTCACCAGCAACACAGTCACTTCCGATGGCAAGGTGGCGTGATCATGGCCGAGGACCCGATCAAATCCGTCCTGCATTACGCCCAGGCCCTTAAGGCGCCGCGCATCCGCGAGTCCGCTGCCCGGCTGGCCGAGCAAGCCCGCGACGCCAACTGGACTCACGAGGAGTATCTGGCGGCGGTGCTCTCCCGGGAGGTCGCCGCCCGCGAGGCCTCCGGTGCGGCGACCCGCATCCGCTCGGCGGGGTTTCCGACGCGCAAATCGTTGGAGGACTTCAACTTCGATCATCAACCGGCCTTGAACCGGGACGTGGTCGCCCACTAAGGCACGGGCGCGTTCCTGGCCAAGTCCCGCAACGTGGTGTTGCTCGGCCCACCAGTTATCAGCATGTAGCAACACGCCCGCATCTATGTATGCGACAAGGGGGTTGATCAGGGATTCGTCATCGTTGTTGCCGGTTTATCGGCGGGTGTTCTTCGACGTGAAGGAACGGCAACGATGGCGTATCCGGTGGCGGTGGTTCCGGCGGGCGGGCAGCGGACCTGGACGGTGCTCGGGGAGGACTACGCGACGGTTGGTCCGGTTGAGGAGTGGATCGAGGCGCATCGCCACTTGTGGTCGCCGAACACGGTGCGCGGCTATGCGACCTCGCTGGCGCAGTGGTGGAGTTTCCTTGAGCAGCGCGGGCAGACCACGGACTGGGGTGATGTCGGGGTCCCGGCGGTCAGCGCGTTCCTGTCTTGGCTGCGCAACGGCCGCACAGTGGAGCACAGCCTGGCCGCAGCGGAGCAGCCTCCGACTCCGGCGACGTTGGAAGTGCGTCTGGCGGCATTGATTTCGTTCTACCGGTGGCACCACGTGGTAGCTGGGGTGGCGGTGGCAGGCCGGTTGCTGCGCGGAACTGCGCGGCGGCGCCCGGCACGGGCGTTATTGGCGCATCTGGATGGGCGCTGCGAGCCGGCGGCGTCATCGTTGGTGCGGGTGCGCCGCGGCCGCAACCCGGACCGCCCGCCGGTGCTGCTTCCCAAGCAGATCCAGGCGATCCTGGATGGCTGCGCGGTCTTCGACCCTGAGGTTGGGGCGTGGCGCGGGAATCTGCGCGACCGCTTCTTGTTCGCTTTGCTGGCCGAGACGGGGATGCGGCTGGGCGAAGCCTTGGGGTTGCGGATCGGTGAATTCGTGCTGGGCCGCGGCGGCAGTGCCTGTGTGGAGATCGTGCCCCGCGAGGACAACCCAAACGGGGCACGGGTCAAGATGATGCGACCGCGGCGGGTGTATGTGGGCGCGGATCTGGAACGGCTGTTCGCTGACTATCTCACTGATATCGCCTGTCGGGCAGCAGAATCCGGTGTTGTCTTGACTGAGCAGCACCCACTGCTGGTCAATGTGGCACGCCCACCGCTGATGGCGGCGCTGCGTGAGACGACGGTGCGGGAGAAGGTCGCAGCCCTGCGGCGGCGCGGGATGGGCCCGTCTGACTGGACGCCGCATTGGTTTCGCCACACCCATGCCAGTGCGCTTTTGCTGGCTGGGACACCGGAGTGGGTGGTCTCTCGGCGGCTGGGGCATGCCCATGTGCAAACCACCCTCGATCTTTATAGCTGGGTCCGCGAGGACGAGGCGCTGCGGGCAGCGGCGAACTGGAACTCCTATGCCAGCGGCTGGCGGGTGGATCAGTGAATAGCGGGCGGCGCCGGTCCCAGCATCTTCGTCCGGCCAGTGCGCAGGACCCGATTTGGCGGCTGTGGGGGGCACTGCCAGTGCAGTGGCGGGGCCCGGTGCTCGGCGAGGGCATCAGCGACTGGGCATCGATCACCGAGAACGATTGGGCGCGACTGGATCTGAGCGGGCTACCCGAACCGTATGCGGCCGAACTTGCCTGGATGGCGCACTGGCAGGCCTGCGACGGCACCCGAGTGTCGGTGCTGGCGATGGCCCAGCTGGCTCACATCGTGCGCCACGCAGCGGGCCAAGGCCACCGGGTGCCGGCGTCGATCCGCCAGATGGATTGGGAGGCGGCCTATGAGTTGCAGGGCTGGTACTACGCCAATTACCGGCGGCGGTTGCCCGGAGGCCAAAGCCACCGCCGGCTGCGGATCGTGTTCGGATTCGCCCGTCAGGCGCTGATCGCGGCCTGCCACGACGGGCTGTGGTGGCAGCTTGACGACTGGCATCCCCGCTGCGATCCGCGGATCCCACTGACCAACCGCGAACCGGTCGCCAACTACGGTTGCTCACCCGGGCAGATCAGCCAGCCCTGGCTGCGGGCAGCGGTCAAATGGCATCTGGGCACCATGCTCGAATCTGGTGCGCTGCGCTGGACCAGCGTAAGCCAGGAACGGATGCCCAGCTTGCGGCGCTTCGACAAGTGGCTGAGCACCTGCTTCGAAGACCCGACCGATATTCTTGGCGATCCAGCAGCGGCCGTCGAGCAGGCTGCAGGGTTCGCCCGCTGGACCGCGCAGCGCCGCAACCGAGCCACCCGCGCATCCGACACCCGACACCTCGGCAAGGCCGTGCCTGCCCGCTCGATCAACGACGACCTACGTGCGGTCGCCGGGCTGCTGGAGTTCGTGGCCGCCAACCCCGGAGAAGCACGCCGAGTACTCGGCGCAGGCCCCTGGCAGCAGGTCAGCACCACCCACGCCGACAGCTGGTTCGGCCGAGTCAGCCGCATCCCCCACCAGCGCGAGTTCAATGACGCCCACTACGTCGACGACCACGCCCTGGCCCAGATCACCGCTGCGCTGCCGCTGATCGGGCTGCCGCGAACCGAGTCGATGACGATCACCCGCGGGGATGGCACCACGATTACCGCCGACGGGCTCGATGACCCGCAAGTCATGCGGATGATCCTGCTGCAGATCCTGACCGGGCGGCGCGCCAGCGAGATCCGCACCTGCGACTTCGATTGCCTCTCAGCTGCACCCAACGCGGCAGGTGACGGTGACCAGGATCTGGCACTGGCGAGGTTCCGCTACGCACAAAGCAAGATCGACGTGGCGCCCGACACCATCCTCGTCGACCGTGAAGTCACCGAAGTGATTGCCGAACAACAACAGTGGATCCGCGACCACACACCCAGCGGGGCCGGACGATTTCTGTTCGTGCAACGCATGGCCAACCGTCGCGGCGACAAGGTCTACCCACCCGGCAGCAACAACTGGGTGCTGCGCATCTTCAGCGACATCGTGCAGATCACCGACGCCAAAGGCCGCCCGGTACGGCTCAGCCACACCCACCGGTTCCGCCATACCCGCCTGACCCGGCTGGCCGAACTCGGGCTGCCCGTCCACGTGCTGCAGCGTTACGCCGGGCACGCCACCCCCACCATGACGATGCACTACATCGCCGCCCGCGACGAACACGCTGAGCAGGCGTTTTTGGCCACCGCCAAACTGCGCGCCGACGGCACCCGCATCCAGCTCTCCAGCGACGACCATGACAGCCTGCACCTGTTCCGCCGCGCTGACCGGTTTCTGCCCAACGGCTGGTGCATGCTGCCCCCGCTGCAGGCCTGCGACAAAGGCAACGCGTGTCTGACCTGCTCAGTGTTTGTCACCGACGCCACCCACCGCCACGTACTGGACCGCCAACTACACGACACCGCCGAGCTAATCGAGCGCGCCAGAACCGAATTCGAGCAGCGTCACGGCCACCCGATGCCCGACGACAACGTATGGCTATCCCAGCGCCGCGCCGAACACGCTGCCCTGGCTCGGCTGCTTGACACGCTCGATGCCGCTCCGGCCCAGGCCAGCCACGGCGCGACACCCACCTGCAACAGACCCTCCGGAACAGTCACGCTGACGCTGGACCCCATCCGCCGCAGCAGGAGCAGCCGATGACCGACTCCCGTAACCGCCGTATCACAGCGCTAACTGAAGCAGCGAAAACCAAGTCCCAGAACAAAACCCGCGATGCCGAACACGCCATCCGTCGGCTGGCTAAACGCGGCGAGGCCATCACCTTCCAGGCCGTTCAACGCGAAGCCGGGGTCTCTCACGCCTTCCTCTACAACCATCCCGAACTGCGTCAACGAATCGAGCATCTGCGCGGCACCCGTGCGCGGAAGACCACGCCCGACGCTCCCGTCGACAGCGACAACACCCTGGTCATCACCCTGACCCGCCAGATCGCAGAACTGAAAAAACAACACCACCAGCAACTGCAAGCACTCCGCGATGCCCTGCGCCGGGCACACGGCGAGAACCTCGACCTGCGCCGTGAACTCGCCCGCCGCGGCCTCCAGCCATCGTCCAACGTCGCATCAATCGCAACAACGTCCTGACCAGCACAAACACGGCTACTTTGCACCCCACCCAGCGATAACCGGTGGACCCAAAAACACCACGTTGTCGCGGGCGGTGACAAAATCCAGGGTGCCCAAATGGGCGATGGTGTCACGTTTGAGCCCCCGAGCATGCTCGAAATCGAACTCTTCCAACGATTTCCGTGCCGGAAACCGAGCTGCGTTGATCCGGCCTTCGCCGCCATGGGACTCACGAGCCGACACCTCGCGCTGCAGGCAAGCCACCAGATATTCCTCGTGGCTCCAGTTCTCGGCGCGAGCCCGTTCAGCCAGTCTGGGTACCGCGTCGCGCAATGTGGGTGCCTTCAATGCCCTTGTCAGGTAAGCGATCTCAGCGGAGACGTCGCGGCGCTGGGCGGCTTTAGCGGTGGTAGCCATCACGCCACCCCACCATCGAGGTCAACGCCCAGCGCGGCGTCGTAGTCGGCAAGCGAACGCACCTGCACCTGCGGTTCCGATACCGGCCTAGCGACGCTGAAGTGCCTGCGCCGCAAGACCTTCGCCGCTTCCACATGTGTAGGGTCGGAGATTGTCTGATGGGCGGCCCAGATACGGTGGTGATCGGCGAGCAGCTCACCGTCACAGATCGCCTGCACCCGGTCCAAATCGGCACGCACCAACACCCGGCGCCCGATCCCGGTCGGGTGCACCGAGTAATCGTTGGAATCCAAACGCACGTAGTGATCCCGCGGCAATCGCAGCGAGGCGCACCAGCCGGTGGCCGGGGCCACCGGCGGCAGTGCAAGCATCGCGGCCCGGTCGGCGCCGATGCGGTCGGTGGGTGCACAGCCCAGCGCCCGGCGGGTGCGGGTATTCACTAACGCCAGCCAGCCGGCCAGCTGGGCGTTGAAATCAGCCGGCGAGGCAAATACCCGCCCGGGCAGAAACGAGCGCTCCAGGTAGTCGTGGGCCCGCTCAATGAGCCCCTTCGACTTCGGGTCGGCCGGTCGACAGATGATCACCTTGGCCGCCAGCACACCGCGAAACGCTTGACACTCGCCGGTCAACTCCGCCCGCCCGGCGCGCCAACGCCCGATTGCGCCCTCTCCGTCCCACACCAGCGCCCGCGGCACCGCACCCAACCCCTTGATCAGCTGCCACCAGCCAGCGAACAAATCTTCGGCGGACCGCGACGGCAGCAACATGGCCAACAACCAGCGCGAGTAGGCGCACACCATGGTCAAAACCGGTAGCTGCTTGGCGGTGCGGGTCTGCCCGAATCCCACCGACAGCTCAATCGGCGGAAACCAAAAGTCGCACTGGGCGATCTCCCCGGCCACATACTCCGTACGCGAAGCCGGGTCCGGCGGCAAATACACCGGCCGCAGTTCGGCCACCCGGCCAGAAAGCGTCCGAATTGAGCGGGTCCAGCCGATCCGCTCGGCAATCACTGTTGCCGGCATACGTGGATATGCCTGCAGCAACTCGCGGATCCGGGGCTCGACCTCATCAACGTTCGAACCCTTTTGCAGCCGTTCATACTTCGGTGGTTCATCCAAAGCTAGCGCAGTCTTAACCGTGTTCTTCGATATTCCCAGCACTCTGGCGATCGCCTTAATCGGCAAACCTTCCGCCCGGCGCAGTCGACGAATCTCTGCCCAATCTTCCACAGACAACATTCCCTTCGGTTCCTCCTAGCTCGGGTAGAGCTAGGCCACCGCACCAGGGGGTCAAAATTCAGTTGCCACGCGGGGGTCAGTTTTCACGTGCCGTCGACAAACGCCATTGCGCCGTAAAGTGCTACGACGACACGTTGCAACAGCAGAGCATTATCGAGCCATCGGTGGCCGGTCCCGCGAAATTTCATCGGGTCACCTGCGGTCCGTTGGCTTTCGGTGGCCCTGGCTTCTGGACGGCCACCGTTATCAGGCCGCATGCCCACAGGATCAAACCGACTTCGCCGTTCCAGCACAGGGACCCGATAAACATCAGCAGCCACCTGATGCGAATGCTCGGCCGGAGGGTGCTTCACGAGCGCGACCGCGGCACGTTGTCCCGCCGAGCGCACCGAGCAGCAGAAGGGCCAGAATCGTGATCACCGGGGACACCCGGCCAGGTGCCGCGAGATCGCCGCATCTACCGCCTGGGTCGCCGCGAAGGTCGCTCTCGACAACGACCGCCAGGCGGTTGCAGTGGTTAATCCGCCAGCGATCATCTTGGCAGCTCGCTGGCCCGGGCGCCCCGGGCGCCGGTCAGCGCCGCAGCCGCCGTGCTGGCGTCGAGGCGCAACTCCTTCAGTCCGTCGCGACAGGAGCGCAGCGCGTTCAGGGCGGCAGCGGTTGCGCATCGAGAGCTGTCCAGCCGATACCGCAGTCGATACCGCAGCACTTCCAGACCCGTTCAACTCCGGCCAACGCGACAAGGCCTATCTACGCAGCTAGAAGCCGGTATTTCCCGAACGGACCAGCGCCAGCCAACGCATCAAACGCGCAGGTACACCAATTATGAGTCCGCGGCTCTAACCAACTGAGCTACCGCCCCTTGATCGATCTTCTATCTTCCGCCTTCTATTACAACGCCAGACAAGCAGCGCGACACTCGCCCACAACGAACGAGCCAAGGAAACAGTAGACCAACGCCGTAGTGCCCTCGACGCCATGAGGCGCTTTGAGCAAGCCGATGCGGTCGTCACACCAGCAGACCCTCGGCTACTGCCGGCGATCCATGCGGGAACAACCGATTCTCAACATCCGCGGTTAGCGTTGCGTCAAGACACGGGACGCAGAGGTCCACCGAGATCAGCCACGCAGCCCAGAGGAGGACCATGGCCGATGTCCTACCGCCAGGGCTGACGACGGCCGAGGCCACCCAGCGGCGCGCGAAAGACGGCGCCAACCGGCTCCCCGCGGCCAGGCGGCCGTCGGTCGTCCATCGCCTGCTCGGGGAGCTGACGCACTTCTTCGCCCTACTACTCTGGGCCGCCGCGGTGCTCGCGTTCTTCGCCGAGCTTCCCCAACTGAGCATCGCGATTATCGCGGTGATCGTGTTGAACGGGGTATTCGCCCTGATCCAGCAGGCGCGAGCGGATCGCGCCGCCGACCGGCTGCAGCAGATGCTGCCGACGCGCATCACGGTGTGGCGGGACGGACGCCGGCAAGTGATCGAGGCCGAGGACGTGGTGGTCGAAGACATCCTGCTGCTAGAAAGCGGTGACCGGGTGCCCGCTGACGCCGTGGTGCTCACCGAGAACCGGTTGCTGGTCGACTCCTCCATGCTGACCGGCGAAAGCGTGGCCGGCGGCGCAGCCGTGGGTGACGCGCTGTTCGCCGGAACCTTTGTCGTTGAGGGCGATACGTGCGCCCGGGTCACCGCGATCGGCCAGCACACGCGGCTGGCGGGCATCGCCCGGCTGACGACCTCGACCACGAAACCCGACACGCCACTGACCCGCGGCCTCAACGGTGTCGTCCGCCTCACGGCGGCGATCGCCGTCGGCGTCGGAGTCGTCTTCCTGCTCATCTCGATGCTCGTCGGCAACCCCGTCCAGCAGGCCTTCGTGTTCGCGATCGGGGTCACGGTGGCTCTGGTCCCGGAGGCGTTGCTGCCGACGGTGACGCTGTCGCTGGCCTGGGGATCCGAGCAGATGGCCAAGCGCCAGATCCTGGTCCGCAACCTCGAGGCCGTAGAGACGCTCGGCTCGACAACCTTCATCTGCACCGACAAGACCGGCACCCTCACCCGCAACCAGATGACCGTCGTCGACGCCTGGACGTCCGCCGGCTCGCTGACCGTCGACGGCGCCGGCTACGGGCCGACGGCCCAACTCGCGTGGTCGTCACCCACCGCGGCGGACCCGGTCCGCGAGCTCGCTCTGGCCGCCGAACGCTGCTCCACCGGATACGCCGAAGAGATTCAAGGCAATTGGCGCGCCCACGGTGATCCGATGGAGGCGGCCCTCGACGCCTTCGCCCGGCGACTGGGCATCGATACGGACCAGGATCGTCGCGCCGTTTCCGCTGAGTTGCGGTTCCCCTTCGACCCCAGGCTGCGCCGGATGGCCGTGGTGCTGGCCAAGGAGGTCGTGGTGAAGGGCGCGCCGGACACCGTGCTTCCGCTGTGCGGCGACGACCCGGCGGCCCACCAGGCGGTTGATGCCCTCACCGACCGCGGGCTGCGGGTGCTCGCCGTCGCCTCCAGCCCGCGCGACGGCCGCACCCCACGGGACCAGAAGCAATGCGATCAGGGATTGCGCCTGCTGGGCCTGGTGGCACTGCAGGATCCGCCGCGTGACGAGGTCTCCGAGTCGCTTCAGGCCTGCCGACAGGCCGGCGTAAAGGTGGCGATGGTGACCGGCGATCATCCCGCCACCGCCACGGCCATCGCCGACCAGGTGGGGCTGCGGTTCCCGGACTCACCGGTGCTGTCGGGGGCGGACCTGCCCGACGACGAACAACATCTGGGCGCTTTGCTCGACCGCGACGGGATCGTGATCGCCCGGGTCTCTCCCGAGGACAAACTGCGCATCGCGCGCGCGGTGCGCTCCAGACACCACGTGGTCGCGATGACCGGAGACGGCGTGAACGATGCCCCGGCGCTGCACGAGGCCGACATCGGCGTGGCCATGGGCGAATCCGGCACCGACGTCGCCCGCGAGGCCGCCGATCTGGTGCTGCTCGACGACTCGTTCGCCGGAATCGTGGCCGGTATCGAACAGGGGCGGGCAACCTTCGTCAATATCCGCCGGTTCCTGACCTACCATCTGACCGACAACGTCGCCGAGCTGGCGCCGTTCCTCGTCTGGGCGCTCTCGGGCGGCCTGTTCCCGCTGGCACTCGGGGTCTTGCAGATCATCGCGCTCGACATCGGCACCGACACCCTGTCAGCGGTTGCGCTGGGGGCCGAGCCGCCGGCGCAGCACCTGCTCGAAGGTCCCCCGGTGCGCGGCCGGTTGATGAACCACACCGTGCTGCGCCGGGCCTTCGGACTGCTGGGACCACTCGAGGCAGTCCTGTCGCTGGCCGCCTTCCTGGTGTCCATGCTGGCGCTCGGCTGGCGTCCGGCCGACCCGTTCCCCACCGGGCACGCCTTGGCGGCCGCTTCCGGGGCGGCATTCATCACGGTGGTCTTCGCCCAGACCGCGAACGTCTTCGCCTGCCGGTCATCCTCGCGCTGGCCCGGGGCGCTGGGCTGGACCAGCAACCGGCTCTTGGTGCCGGCGGCGCTCATCGGTCTGACGTTGTCTCTGGTCGAGTTGTGGGTGCCGCCGGTCGCCAGGTTGCTCGGCCAGTGGACTCCGCCCTTGTGGGGCTGGGTGGTCGCGCTCAGCTCGATGCCGATCCTGCTGGCTGTCGATGCGCTCGACAAGCACCTGCGTGCGCGTCATCGCCGCCGCTCGTCCAATGCCTGATCACCTGAGGTCGGCTGTCCGAATAGCGTTGCGAGTCAAGGATTTCCGAAAAAATCGAGGCGCAGCGGCTAAGCGGTCCGGCCCACCGTTCGGATCAGCCTTCGCCGGCTTCCAGGCTGGCGAGGGCCTCCCGGATGCTCTGATTCATCTGCTGCGAGCTGGGCGCAGGAGGCTTGTCGACCGGCTGGTCACAGTTACAGGTGGTCACCGGAGCAGTTGGCTCATCAGCCATGGCCGGTGCGGCCACCCCGATCGCGGCACCGGCGGCGATAGCTGCACTGATCAGCGCTTTGGTGATCATCTGGACGTTCTCCTTGGGCACGTAGACCGCGATCCGGCGCCGATCACGACGCTGTGTCTTTGACTACCCAGACCATATCCGGTGCGTAGACGTAGATCGCTGCCGCGACCTCGAACGCAGCCTGCTCCGCGGTCAAGTTCGTCCGATAGTACACGTCGTCGGCAATGGTCGACGCCACCAACGACGGGTTGTTCGCCATCCGCACATCGTTGGCAATTTGCTGGCCCCGCGCTGCCACGTCGCAGTCGGTGTTCCCGGAAGCCGCGCCGATCTGCCGGCGTGCGAGCAGTGCGATGTAATGCTGGTCCTGCGCGGTCAAGACGCAGTCCGCCGATGCATGCGGCGGCGGCAGCACCCCGAGTTGGCCCAGCAGCGCCGCCGCAAGTACGGCAGCCAACCGCAATCGAATTCGACCAGTGGAGCCCATTCGAGTGACCTTCATTGCTCAACCTGCCATTGCACGCAAGTCCGATCCGACCCCTGATATATCCAAGTCAACGCCCAAATCTCGTGCAGTGCCAGTGCTTATGGGCATTGCCGGCCGCGCCGGCCGGGTCCGGCGTCTCAGGCGGGCGTCAGTTCACGAGGGTGGGCGTGGGCGTGACCTTGAGCGCGTAGGCCGGCCAGATGTCCAATGCGTCGGGCAACGTGACGTTGATGCGATCACCCGCGCATTCGTGTTCGAGGGTGCCGCCACCAAGCAACTGAACGGTGGTCTCCGGGGTCCCCAAGAGGCCGCGCAGCGCGACCCGGCGCTCCCCTGGGGCCTGCAGGAACGTCACATACAGGGCATCATCGGTCTGGGTGAAGCGCAGCGGGGTGCCGTCGGTGGCGGCGGCTTGTGGGGTCGTCCAGGGGCGGGTGTCGAAGTAGGCTTCGCCGGTCACGTCGAGCCATGCGCCGAAGTCGGTGAGCAGCCGCGCTTGCAGCTCCGGGATCGTCCCGTCGGGGTAGGGCCCGATGCCAAGCAGTAGATTGCCGTTCTTGCTCACCAGGTCGGCGAAGCTGCGGGCCAGATCGGTGAGGGTCAGCATCTCGTCGGGACCTTCTTGGCGGTTGTTGCCGAATGAGTTCCCCACGCCGCGAGTCGATTCCCATTTGTACGGTTTGATCTCGTCGTACTGGGCGTATTCCGGGGTGCGGAAGTCGTAGTGGAAACCGGTCGGGAAGTCCAGGACCCGTACCCGGTCGGGCAGGAACCTCCACAACGCACCGGCCAGCCCGAGACCTCCCATGACCAGCGGTTCCACCCCGGGGACTTTGGGCAGCTGAAGCTGGGCCCAGCGGTCGTTGATGACTCCGTCGGGCACCTGGTTGTAGTAATGCGCGAACAGCTCGGCGAGTTTGGATTGGAGAGGGTAGCCGATATCGTTCCACAGCACTGACGGCTGGTAGCGGTTGACGAGCTCACGAATGTGGTTGTCCGCGTATTTCGCGTACTCGTCTGTCTGGACGAGCGAGCTCGCCAGCCCCCGCAGATCGGTGATGACCGTCGGGTCGAACGTCCAGTCGTACCCGCCCGAGTAGTACAGACCCATCTTCATGCCGCGGTCGCCGACCGCGCTGGTCAGGTCGCCGACCAGGTCACGGTTGGCATGCCAGGATTCCTTGTGCGGGTTGGGGTGCCGGCTGGGCCACAGGGTAAACCCGTCGTGGTGTTTGGTGGTGAGCACCACGTAGCGCGCGTTTGCTTGCTCGAAGAAAGCGGCCCAGGAGTCGGGATCGAATTGCTTCACCGCTTTGTTGAACATCGGTTTGAAGTCGTCGTAGGTGAAGTCGGGGCCGTAGGTTTCGAGATGGTGTCGCTGTGACGGGCTGTCCGGGATTGCGATGGTGTTCTGATACCACTCGGCATACGGGTTGTGTTTCAGCCAATATGCGGGTCCCTTGGTGGCCATCAGCTCCTGGGTGTCGGCCTCGAGCGGAGCCCAGCCGGGTACCGAGTACAAACCCCAGTGGATGAAGATCCCGAACTTTGCGTTCTCGAACCACTCGGGCGCCGGGTGCGTCGCGAGCGACTCCTTGGTCGGCTCGTAATCGGCCATTCACGCACCTTACTCGGAACGGCCGGTGTCCGCGTTACTGTCCCGGATTTCGAGGGCTTTGACTGGCCACCGCAAAGCCTAACGGACACAAGCGTTTTCGTGGACAAAGACCGCCGAACTAATCCTCTAGTCCAGCCACCCGGGGTGGCTGGCCGGCAGCGCACGAGTGCCGCGACCGTTGTCCCATCAGTACAGGTAGACAACGGCGTCGTCGCCGCCGCGGCACACCACCAATCCCCCGTCGGCTGAGCAGGTCATGGTGTAGGACTGGCCGGTCACCGGGCTGACGGCGCTGACCTGCCGAGATGCCGCGCCGGCTGGTCCGCCGGCTCCGTAGGCAAGCCGAACCTGTTCGGCGAACTGGCAGGATGTCGCCGCCGATCCGACCGCGGACTGGCTCAACCCGCCGGCGGGCCCGGCCGTGGTCGGACATGCGTGTGCATCCTCGGGCAGCTTGACCGGCGTTGTCGACGTGGTCGAAGTGGTCGCGGTGGTCGACGTCGTCGCAGTGGTCGAGTCCAACGTCCACGTCGGGCAGCCCTGCGTCTTGAACGCGACGTCCGTCGGCGCAATCTGCACGACCTGCGGCCCGGTTCCGGCCCCGTTGGCGATGATGTCGTCGACGGTTCCGCCGAGCCCCCTGAGCCGTTCCCAATAACAGGCATTGCTGCCTGGCGACCGGTAAGTCCCGGGCCGGATGTCCACCCCGACCCGGTAGGTGCCGTCACCCGGGATGGCGTTCGCCGGACCCGTCGGCGTCGTCGACGGCGGGATGGACACCGTCGTTCCGGGATATATCGGCGGCAGTCGTGATTCCTCGCGGTCGTGAACCGACACCGTCGGCCGGGCGGTCTTGCCACCGGTGCCGAAACACCCCGCCAGCCCGCACGCCGAGGCCACCCCCACCGCGATGGCCACCATCGCCCGGACCATGCTTCGGGTGTCCATCGATCAGCCGAACACCGTCTGACCGTCGGCCCCGATCAGATACCGTTCGGTGCCCTGCTCCACTCTCGGCGCGTCAGCACCCAGCGACACGGCAATCTTGTTGCTGGCGTTACGCATGATGTCAAAAGTCAGCTCGATGGCTTGGACCTCGGAGAACCTGGAGCGCACCTCGGCGGCAACGTCGACGGCGAGGTGCGCAGGCGTCCAAATTAACGCATCCGTATACCGCAGGGCGGCTTTTGCGCAATCATCGAGCAAGATCGAGGTCTCGAAGCGCTCGATCTCGTCGTACAGCGTGTCCGAACCACCGGCATCCAGGGCGGTGCCTTCACGCAGCGACCTGCATAGCCGGCAGTTGTGTGCGGCCGCGCCCCGCAGCCGGACCAGTTCGGAGGTGACGGGATCCAGTGCGCGCATCCGGGCCACGGCGGGCAAGAAGTCGTTGAACAACACGCCGGGCCCCTCTGTCGCCGCGTGGTTCCACCCGATCGGTCCCCGCACCCATCCCAGGTGCTGCGAGCCGACGCCCAGCGCCTTCAGACCCGCGCGCACCCGCGGCACGAAATCGGCGATGAAGATCGACGCCACAACCCCAAATGCATTGTCCCCCAACTGCTCTAGCAAACCCGATCGCTGCTCGGCGCTGATCTGCGAGACGTCAACGCTAAACTGCTCGGCGAACTCGGCAACGACACGTTCCGCCTCCGACGCCGGCTCATCGACGGCCACCTCCGAAGGCACAGCGGGCAGTGACAGCGTCCGCGCACATACACGCCGGACCAGGCTCGCCATCCGCCCGTCGCCCGGGGACCACGCAATCAACCGGGCCAGGCCGTCGCCAACAGCCGCCTCCGCCGCCATCTTTCACACGCTAGGACGTGCCCTACGTCCCGGCAATCGGCTATTGCGCCTGGCTGACCGACGACATGTGGAAATCCGGTATCCGCAGCGACGGCATCGCCGCCCGGGTGGCCCAATTCGCCCATTCCCGGGGCAGCGTCACCTCGCTGACACCGGCCTCGGTGGCGCGTCGCAGCAGGTCCAGCGGGCTTTCGTTGAACCGGAAGTTGTTGACCGCCGCCGTCACCGCGCCGTCTTCGATGAGGTAGACGCCGTCGCGGGTCAGCCCCGTGAGCAGCAGTGTGGTCGGGTCGACCTCGCGGATGTACCACAACGTGGTCAGCAGCAGACCGCGCTCGGTGGCCGCGATCATCTCCGCCAGACCAGCCGAACCGCCCGTCATCAACAGGTTCTCGGCGGCCACGGCAACCGGGGCATCGTACTTGGCGGCCGTGGCCCGCGGATAGGCCAACGCGTTGATCACCCCATCGCGGATCCAGTCCACGTGGCCGACGTCCATGCCGTTGTCGAACACCGACAGCGTCTCCGACGAGTTGCTCACCGCGACGAACGGCCGGCACGCCAGGCCCGGCGCCATCGGGTCGGAGAACAGCGTCAGCGGCAGTTCGGTGAGCCGCTCCCCCACCATGGTCCCGCCGCCGGGGGCAGACAGCGCGGTGCGGCCCTCCTGTGCCCCGCGGCCGGCCATCGACCACGACAGGTACAGCATCATGTCGGCCACCGTGGACGGCGGCATGATGGTCTCGTACCGTCCCGGGGGCAGCTCGACCCGGCGTTGCGCCCACCCCAGCCGCGTCGACAGCTGATCGAGCAGCACATCGATTGGCACACCGACGAAGTCGGGAGCCCCCACGCCCGCCCAGGCACTGGCGTCGCCGCGTTTGACGTTGATCTCCACCGCGCCGGCCGGTTGGGTGTAGCGCCGCCGCAAACCGGTCGACGACGCCAGGAATGTCGTCGAAAGGCTATGGTGTGCATAGCCGTACAGCCGGTCGCTACCCGCGAACTCGCGACTCAGCGAAGCCGCGACGCCGGCGAATGCCTCGACACCGGTGCGGGAAATCGGCGCATCCCAGTCGACGGGCATCCCGGCGTCGGCCAGCAGGGGTGCGACGTCACCGGCTTCGGGGGCCGAACGGGCCGCGTCCTGCGACGCGGCCACCAGCCCGGGCAACACCGACGGGTCGACCTCACCGGTCTCCACCGCGCCGACGAATGCGTTATCACCTTGGCGGACAATCGAAATCACGGTCACGCTGCGGCTTGTCGAAAGCCCATTGGTGGTCATGGAATTGCCCGCCCAACGCAACGTCGCCTCGGTTCGGTCGACGACGAGCACCATCGTTTCGTCGGCACGGCCACGTTGTGCGGCCTCCGTCAAAACGATGTTGACGACATGCTGCGCAGTGATCATCGGCCGCCTTCGGTCCGGGTGTTGAGCACGTTGACGCCGCGGAACAGCGCCGACGGACAGCCGTGGCTGACAGCCGCGACCTGGCCCGGCTGGGCCTTGCCACAGTTGATTGCCCCACCCAGTCGCCAGGTCGACGGGCCGCCCACGGCCTCCATGGAATTCCAGAAATCGGTGGTGATCGCCTGATAGGCGACATCGCGCAACTGACCGTCCAGGCGGCCGTCGCGGATGCGGAAAAACCGCTGGCCGGTGAACTGAAAGTTGTAGCGCTGCATGTCGATCGACCACGACTTGTCACCGACGATGTAGATACCGTCCTGCACCCGGCTGATCAGATCCGCGGTGCTGAGGTCTTCGGACCCAGGCTGCAACGACACATTCGGCATCCGCTGGATCGGCACATGATGGGGCGAGTCGGCATACGAGCAGCCATTGGAACGCGGCCGCCCCAGCCGCAAGGCGAATACCCGGTCGAGCTGATAGCCGACGAAGACCCCGTCGCGCACCAGATCCCAATTCTGCGCGGCCACGCCTTCGTCGTCGTAACCGATGCTGGCCAGACCGAATTCGACGGTGCGGTCGGCCGTCACGTTCATCACCGGTGAGCCGTAGCGCAGGGTGCCGAGTTTGTCCGGTGTGGCGAACGAGGTTCCGGCATAGGCCGCCTCGTAGCCGATGGCGCGATCGTATTCGGTTGCGTGGCCGATGGATTCGTGGATGGTCAGCCATAGGTTGGTCGGGTCGATCACCAGATCGGTGCGGCCTGCGGTCACGCTGGGCGCCTTGAGCTTCTCGGCCAGCAACGACGGCAGCTGAGCCAGTTCGTCGGTCCAGTTCCAGACATCGTCGCCGACGACCGCCTCCCAGCCCCGAGCCGTCGGCGGCGCCAGGGTGCGCATCGAATCGAAGGTGCCCGCCGCCGCATCGACGGTGACCGCCTCCAGCGACGGGTGCAACCGCACCCGCTGCTGGGTGATCGACGATCCGAAAGTGTCGGCGTAGAAGGTCTGCTCCTTGACCGCATTCAAACTGGCTAACGCATGATTGACGCCATCGGCGCTTAACAATCGGCCGGAGTAGTCCTGCAGCACGGCGATCTTCTCGGGTGCGGGCAGACCGAACGGGTCGATCTGGTAATCCGACACCCAGCTGACGTCGGCGTAGACCGGCTCCGGCGCCAGCTCGACGCGCTCGGTGTTCAGCGCGGCCAGCGTGGTGGCCACCTGCACCGCGCGGCGCGCGGTGTCGGCCGCCACCGACGGCGCCAGCTCGGCGTGCGAGGCGAAGCCCCACGTGCCGTCGACGATCACCCGCACCGCGAAGCCCAGGTCGTGACTGGCGATCGCGGTCTCCAGCTCTGCGTCGCGCAACTGGATGATCTCGGTGCTGGTTCGATGAATCCGCAGGTCGGCATGGCTGGCCCCGGCGGCGGTGGCCGCTGACAACGCGGCGTCGGCCAGCGCGTGGCGCGGCAGGTCCAGGAAGTCGGAATCGATCCCGCGCTTCGGTGTCACGACTCCACCGTATCGACCACGCTTTAATACACCCATGCGCGCCACGCCACGTCGACCCACCGCGCTGGCGTACGCGCTACTGGCACCGAGCCTGTTCGGCGTGCTCGCCTTCCTATTGCTGCCCATCCTGGTGGTCGTCTGGCTGAGCCTGTACCGGTGGGATCTGCTGGGCCCGCTGCGCTTCGTCGGGCTGGCCAACTGGCGGTCGGTGCTGACCGACTCCGACTTCGGCGGCTCGCTGCTGGTCACCGCCATCTTCGTGGCGATCGTGGTTCCGGCGCAGACGGTGCTAGGGTTATTGGCCGCGATGATGCTGGCCCGGGGGCTCCCGGGCACCAATTTTTTCCGCACGCTCTACGTACTGCCGTGGGTCTGCGCACCACTGGCGATCGCGGTGATGTGGCGCTGGATCCTGGCGCCCACCGACGGCGCCGTCAGCGCCGTGCTTGGCCGCCGCGTCGAATGGCTCAGCAATCCGGATTTGGCCCTGCCGTTGGTGGCCGCCGTCGTCGTCTGGACTAACGTGGGCTATGTCTCGTTGTCGTTCCTGGCGGGCTTGCTGGCCATCCCGGACGACATCCACGCGGCCGCGCGCACCGACGGCGCGACCGCCTGGCAGCGATTCTGGCGGATCACCCTGCCGATGCTGCGGCCGACGACTTTCTTCGTGCTGGTCACCGGAATCGTCAGCGCCGCACAGATTTTTGATACCGTCTACGCGCTGACCGGCGGCGGGCCGGAAGGCAGCACCGACCTGGTGGCTCACCAGATCTATTCCGAGGCGTTCGGCTCGGCGGCCATCGGGCGGGCGTCGGTGATGGCCGTGGTGCTGTTCGTCATTCTGGTCGGCGTCACCTTCGTTCAGCACCTGTACTTCCGGCGACGGATCAGCTATGACCTCACGTAACCTGGCCAACGCCGCCATCTACGCCGGCCTGATCGTCGGCGCGCTGATCACATTGCTGCCCTTCTTGCTTGGGCTGGTGACGTCGTTCACCTCCGCCCATCAGTTCGCGACGGGCACGCCGCTGCAATTGCCGCGCCCGCCGACGCTGTCGAATTACGCCGATCTGGCCGGCGCGGGCTTCGGCCGCGCGGCGGTGGTGACCGCGCTGATGACCGCGGTGATCCTGTTGGGGCAAATGACGTTTTCGGTGCTGGCCGGTTACGCATTCGCCCGGCTGGAGTTCCCCGGACGAGACGTGTTGTTCTGGGTCTATATCGCGACGTTGATGGTGCCGGCGACAGTCACAGTGGTGCCGCTGTATCTGATGATGGCCCAGCTGGGCCTGCGCAACACGTTCTGGGCGCTGGTGCTGCCGTTCATGTTCGGATCGCCGTATGCGATCTTCTTGCTGCGCGAGCACTTTCGCATCATCCCGAACGACTTGATCAACGCCGCTTTCCTGGACGGCGCCAACACCTTGGATGTGCTGGTGCACGTGGTGATTCCGTCCAGCCGTCCGGTACTGGCCGCGCTGACGCTGATCACCGTGGTCTCCCAGTGGAACAACTTCATGTGGCCGCTGGTGATCACCAGCGGGCACAAGTGGCGGGTGTTGACGGTGGCCACGGCCGACCTGCAGTCCCGGTTCAACGCCCAGTGGACGCTGGTGATGGCGGCCACGACCGTCGCGATCGTTCCGCTGATCGTGCTGTTCGTCGCGGCTCAGCGGCATATCGTCTCGTCGATCCTCGTCTCGGGGCTCAAGTGACGCGTCAGTGCGCCGAGATTGCCGTCAGGGCTGTTGAGCTGGCCGATTCACGACCGTCACGGCAATCTGGACACAAACCATGACTCGCCCGCGCTTTTCCACCTTGGTCGCCGCCGCGCTCACGTCGATCGCGGCGCTTCTCGGGGTTACGGCGGTAATGCTGGACCGTGCCGGCGAACCGGCCGTCGGCAGGATCGTCGTCACCGTCCGGCTGTGGGCCGAACCGATCGCGTTGGCCTATCAGCGCTCGTTCGACGCGTTCACCCGCACACACCCCGGCATCGAAGTCCGCACGAATCTGGTGTCGTATTCGAACTACTTCGACACCCTGCGCACCGACGTGGCCGGCGGCAGCGGCGACGACATCTTCTGGCTGTCCAACGCCCACCTCGCCGCCTACGCCGACAGCGGCCGGTTGATGAAGATCGACCCAACCCTCGATCCGGGCGACTGGGAGCCGTCGGTGGTGGACCAGTTCACCCGCAGCGGCGTGCTGTGGGCGGTGCCGCAGCTGACCGACGCCGGCGTCGCGGTGTTCTACAACGCCGACCTGCTGGCGGCGGCCGGTGTCGACCCCGCGGAGCTGGACCGGGTGCGCTGGAGTCCCAGCCGCGACGACACATTGCGCCCGCTGCTGGCCCGGCTCACCGTCGACGCCGACGGACACGTAGCCGGCACACCGGGTTTCGAGGCCCGCCGAGTCCGCCAGTGGGGCTACAACGCCGCCAACGACCCGCAGGGCATTTACCTCAACTACATCGGCTCGGCCGGCGGAGTGTTCCAGCGCGGCAACGAGTTCGCCTTCGACAACCCGCCCGCCATCGCGGCTTTCCGGTATCTGGTCGGCCTGATCAACGACGACCACGTCGCGCCGCCGGCCTCCGACACCAACGACAACGGCGATTTCTCCCGCAACCAGTTCCTTGCCGGCCGTATGGCGCTGTTTCAGTCCGGCACCTACAGCCTGGCGCCGGTCGCTCGCGACGCCACTTTCCGCTGGGGTGTGGCGATGCTGCCGATCGGGCCGGTGGGCCGGGTGAGCGTCACGAATGGTATTGCGGCCGCTGGCAATTCGGCTACCAAGCACCCAGAAGCGGTGCGCCGGGTACTGGCCTGGATGGGCAGCACCGAAGGCAACACCTACCTGGGCCGTGAGGGTGCGGCCATCCCGGCGGTGTTGGCGGCCCAGCCCGTTTACTTCGCCTACTGGAAAGCCAAAGGTGTCGACGTCACCCCATTCTTCGCCGTCCTCAGCGGACCGCGTATTCCGGCGCCCGGCGGTTCCGGATTCGCTGCCGGCAACGACGCCCTGAAGCCCTATTTCGACGACATGTTCCTGGGCCGCGGCGAGGTCGCGACCATCCTGAGGCAGGCGCAGGTCGCGGCCAACGCCGCCGCCCAGCGCTGATAGCCGGACATACGCGGATGTCTCGTTTTGCCCACCTGGTAGCGACGAATTCGTTGCGCCCCCTGGGCTCCTCGCTCAAAGCGGTCGTGGGGCTGCGCCCCGGTGTGGGGAGATGGAAATCCCGTGCTGGTGCGGATGGGTCGGTGGCTGACGGCGCCGCGTGTGCGCTGACGGCGCCGAGCGTGCGCTGATGGCGTCGACTGTGCGCTGGCGGCGCCGACTGTGCCGTCAGGGCGGCCGATCGCGGCGGTTCCCGCCCTACATACACAGTCAAAGCCGTCACTGCACACTCGAGGCGGCGGCATCACAGCCGACTCGGTGAGCACGGCAGACATCCCCGAACGCCTGCCATCACAAGCGGTTTGAGCGACGGTGCAGTATCGGTGTGTGGAAAACAGAGCCAGGCGCACGAGGACATCGCTGACCAGCAGCATTTGTGGTCACCATGAACTTCCGAGTGAGGCAGTCAACGCGCACCGACTCGACTTGGGGTCGATGTAAAGATGTGATCGCGTGCTCCAGGACTCCGCTCAGCGCGGTGACGTAGATCAGCACCGTCCTAGCCGGGCAGCACCAGCACCGGTACCGGGCTGTGGCGGATGATCTTGCCGCTGCGGGAACCGAGAAAGACTCTGGCAATATCGCCGCGCGGTGAGGTTCCCAATGCCAATATCTCACCGTCCTGCCAGTCGGTGCGCTCCAGCGCGTGTTGCCACCCGTTTCCGGTAATCACTTGCAGTACAACGTCTTTGCCGACTACTCCGTCGGTCTTAAGCTTTTCCAGCATTTCTTGGGCCTGCCCCGCCCATGCCTCCAGCACTGATGACTCGGCGTGCAGGCCCACCTCGGGCGGATACATCGTCCGGCCGCGAACCGCGAACGTGATCACCCGCAACGGCAGGCCGTATCGCCGCGCCAGCTCCGAGCACCGCCGCACCACCTCGGCCGAATCCGGTGCCGCCGAGTAACCGCAGGTGAGCCTGGTCAGTCGGGCGGTGCGGGAGTCGTACTGGCGAGGGCTGATCGCCACCGGCACCGGCGACGAATGCAACAGCCAATCGGCGGTCGAGCCGATCAGCACCCGCGCCCGCCGCCCGCTCGGGAACGAGCCCAGCACCAGCATTTCGGCCTGGGCTTCCTCGACCACCTCGATCAATCCGCCCGACACCGACCGGTGTTCGTGATGGCGATAGCTGACCTCGACGCCGTCCGCCACACTGCGGAGGTAACGCTGAGCCTCCGTCGCAGAGTCAGCAGCCAGCTCATCGGCCCACTGCTCATAGTCCGGCTGGGTGAGCGATCCCGGCAACCACGGCTTCGGGACGATGGTCGCCACTGTCAGTGACGTGTTCAGCGTCCGCGCCACCCGCACGGCCAGCTGCAGCGCTGACGGACCAACCCGGCCGGCCAGGTACCCGACGACGACGCTCACAACTCCTCCGCAGGTGGATCCGCAAGCAGCGCACGGTTGTTGAGCGCGCTGTGGTGGCGCCCCCAAAAGAGGTAGAACAGCAGCGCGGCCGCAACCCAGGCCGTGAACGCAATCCAGGTGTACCAGTGCAGGCTGTAGAGCAGATACCCACATGCCAGCACCGAAAGGACAGGTGTCACCGGGTAACCGGGGACCCTAAACCCCCGCGGCAGGTCGGGTTCCCGTATCCGCAGGATGATCACCCCGACCGACACCACGATGAAAGCGGTGAGCGTGCCGATGGACACCATGTCCGCCAAGCGGTCCAGCGGCACGACAGCGGCCAGGATCGACGCCGCGACCGCGACGATCACGGTGTTGCTCACCGGAGTCTGGGTGCGCGGATTCACCGCGGCGAACCGCGCCGGGAGCAGCCCGTCCCGCCCCATCGCGAATAGGATGCGGGTCTGGCCGTACAACGTGACCAGCGTGACGGTGAAAATCGAGATCACCGCGCCGGCCGCCAGAATGGTGCTGGCCCAGGTGCCGTGGGTGACGTTGTCCAGAATCGTGGCCAGCCCCGCCTCTTCCTGGCCTTCGAAAAGCTGCCACGGCTGGGTGCCCAACGCGGCAAAAGCGACAAGCACGTAGACGCCGGTGACGACAACCAGCGCCGCCATCAACGCCCGCGGCAAACTTTGCTGCGGATTGTTCACTTCCTCACCGGCGGTAGACACGGCATCCAGCCCGATGAAGGAGAAAAAGATGGTGCCAGCCGCCGCGCCGATTCCGGCGACACCGAACGGGGCGAAGTGCCTGAAGTGATCGGTGCTGCAGGCCGTCAACGCCAGGACCACGAACATGCCCAGCACACCGAGCTTGATCAGCACCATGATGGCGTTGACCTTCGCCGACTCACTGGCACCCCGGATCAGCAGCAACGCGCACAGCCCGATGAGGATGACAGCCGGAAGGTTCACGTATCCGTGCGGTTCGCCGGGCTGCGAATCCCACGGCGCCACCGACAACGCGCTCGGCAGATGGAATCCGAACACATTGTGCAGCAACTTGTTCACGTAACCGCTCCAGCCGACCGCGACAGCAGCAGTGGCCACACCGTACTCCAGCAGCAGGCAGGCCGCCACACAGATTGCCACCCCCTCTCCCAGCGTGGCGTAGGCATACGAATACGACGAACCCGAAACCGGTACCGCCGATGCCAATTCGGCGTAGCAGATGGCCGCGAGGCCGGCGGCGACACCGGCGATGACGAAGGAGACGATGACGCCCGGGCCTGCCTGAGGCACGGCCTCGGACAACACGAAGAAGATCCCGGTGCCGATCGTCGACCCGACCCCGAACATGGTCAGCTGAAAGGTACCGATGCTGCGCTTGAGGCCTCCGTCGACCGCCGCCGCGACGGCGGCACCGACCACCGGGCGGCGCCGCAGCATCTGCTCTCTCAGACTGGCCGAAGTTGCCGGCAAGTGCCCTCCTGGTGCTGGACCAGGCTGATTATCAACCCGGCTTGCCGAAATCGGTCAGCGAACCGCTGAATGGCCGGGCCGATCGGCGTCGAACCGCCGCTCAGGTGACCCGCAGCAGTGTCTCGATTGCCACCGCTGCGCCGCCGGTCACCGCGGTGATCATCAGGGCCGTCCAGTCGGTGAGTTTGGGTCGCGCCGGAAAGGCCGACAGCTGGCCGGTGCCGCCACGGGCGGTGATGGCATCGCCCATCTCGTCGGCGCGTCGCAACGTCACGGTGATGGCAGCCGCGAGCAGGTCGATCACTTCGGTGGTGCGCCGCTGCCGCCGGGCCTTGCGGCTGCGCGGTATCCGTTTCGGCCGCAGCCGGCGGGCGGCGTAGAGCACCTGGAATTCGTCGATCAGCATCGGGAACGCGCGAAGCGCCAGCGCCAGGGTGACCGCCCACTCGTCGACCGGGATCCGCAACAGTCGCAGCGGCCGGCCCAAACTCGCCAGCGCAGGCCCGATTTCGGCGACGTTGGTGGTCCAGGAAACCATCGCACCCAACGCGAGCAGCACGATCGACAGCGCGGTGATCCGCAGGAAGTTCAACGCGCCACCCAGTTCGAGCTCCGCTCCGGCCACCGCGATCGACGGGGTGCCGCCGGCCAGCGCGGCCGTGATGCCGCCGATCGCCAGAACCACCCATAACCAGCGAGGTACCGACGGCACCGCACCGCGCGGGATGTGCGCGAGCCTGGCCGCCGTGAGCACCAGCGCCGCCATCAGCCCGATCGTCACCCAGCCGGGATAGAACGTCAGCAGCACCGAAATGCCGAAGACTACCAGCAGTTTCGTGCCGGCCCACAAGTCGTGGATGACCGAGCTGCCAGGTACCGGAACCAGCAGGACAACCGGTCGGGTGGGGCGACGGGCGCCGCGTCCTTCGTCGGAGGCGGCGGCTGCCGACAGCGTCATGACATGCTCCCCGTCCCGCCCGCGGCGCTCGTCGACGCCGGTTGCATGGCACCGTTGCGCAGATGCAGGGTCCGCGGGCAAAGCTCTTCCATCCCGGCGAAGTCATGAGAAATGACCACCACCGTCAGGCCCTGCTCGCGGCGCAGGTCTTCCAGCAGCCGCAGCAAACCGCGTTGGCTGGCGGCATCCAAACCCGCCAGCGGCTCGTCGAGAATCAACGCCCGAGGCGAACATGCCAGCAGCCCGGCCAGCACCACCCGGCGCATCTGGCCGCCGCTGAGCTGATCGATGCTGCGCCCGGCCAGCGTGGCATCCAGCCCGACGACACTCAGAGCCGCGGCCACCCGGTCGTGATCGCGGGGCGAAAAGCCCGCCGCAGACGCGACTTCCAGGTCGACCCGGCTGCGCATCAGCTGCAGCCGGGCCGCCTGGAATGACAACGCAACCGCACCGACCTGCTCGTGGGTGGGCCTGCCATCGAGCAGGCAAGCCCCGGCGGTGGGAACCGTCAGCCCGGCCATGATCCACGCCAACGTGGATTTGCCCGAGCCGTTACCGCCGTGGATCAGCACCCCGTCGCCCTGTTCCACCACGAAGCTGATATCCCGCAACGCGGTCTTGGCCCACGGTGTGCCCCTGGCGTATTCGTGTCCGACGCCGATCAGTTCGAGCGCCGGTTTGTGCCCCAGGTCACCCACCGCGACGGCCGGCGCCGGAACATCTGCCGTCTCGACCATGTCGGCGTTATCGGGAGAGTCGCTGAGGTTGATCATGCGGTCGGCCGAATCGGCCTCGTTGTTGTAGTGCGTGATATGTACCAGCGCAGTGCGGTGATGTTTGGTCAGGCCGGACAACACGCCCAGCAGCGCATCGCGGCCCTGCTGGTCCACCATCGTGGTCACCTCGTCGGCGATCAGCAGCGCCGGTTCTCTGGCCAACGCCGCCGCCAGCGCTAGCCGCTGCAACTCACCACCGGACAGGCTGCCGGTGTCACGTTCGGCCAATCCGTCCAGGCCGACTTCGGTGAGCAACCGGGCGACGTCGATCGTGGTGCCCGGCGGCAGGCCCCACACCACGTCGTCGGCGACCCGGGTGCCCAGCACCTGGCTTTCCGGGTGTTGCAAAACCACCGCCGTGCCGCGCAGCTTGCCCAGACCCACCGCGCCCGGACGCCACACCGTGCCCGACGTCGGCTGCCGGCCCGCCAGTACCAGCATCAACGTGGTCTTGCCGGAACCGTTGGCGCCGGTGATCGCGACGTGTTCACCGACCCGCACAGCCAGGCTGACCTCACGCAGCGCGTCTTGGGCGGCACCGGGATAGCGGAACCGCACATTGTCCAATCGCACCGGAACCGGCCCTATCGGGTCCGTTGAATCACCGGCCGGAGCGTCCAGCTTGTGCACATCGGGAATTCCGCGCATCCGCTCCAGCAGCCGCGACAGTGCCCACCAACCGATCAGCGACACGATCACTATCCCGAGCGTGAAGTAGCCCAGCAGCACCCACGGCCAGTACTGCAGACCGTCGGCGAAGTAACGCTTCAGGTCGGCGGCGGCGCCCTGCAGATGAATCCGGGTCATGAAGGACGCCAGGCCCTCCACGTTTGCGGTCATCACATCGAAAATCAGGTGCCGCAGCCGGGTCAGAGCCGCCAGCATTCCGACCATCGCCGCGCCGAAGGCCAACCCGGCGATCAGTGACGACACAATGACCGTCGGCGTGCCCCGCCCCCGGCGTTTGACGATTCCGGTCAGCCCGCCGATGTAGGCGCTGTGGACCACTCCCATGAAGCCGCCCATTCCGGCGATCAGAAAGGCGATCACCCCGGCGGCAACCGTCGCGGCAATCAACACGCGCAGCCGGAACCGGTAGGCCAGCAACCCGGTGGGCACGGTGCCCAGCAGGGCCAGTCCTGCGGCGAACGGAACGATGACCGAGATGATGGCGGTCACGGCGCACAGCGCGGCCATCACCGATGCCTGCGCCAGTTCCACCGGTTGCAGCCGCCCGCGTCGATGTCGCGGGTGTCGCGAAGCAACGGGGGCCAGCACAGTCACCTCACCGATTCTGCCAGGTGAAGCCGCATGCGGCGGCAGCACACAGCCGCCCGCCGGATTGGCTTGCCAGCGCTCACGATTGGTCTCACATAGCAAAGCTATGCAACGATGGGGCCATGAGTTCATCCGCCGCCACCGACCAAGCCGGAGCGGTGGTGCCCCATCAGGGTCTCGGCGCCGATTTGCTGGGCGTGGTCGCGCGACTCAACCGGCTGGCGACCCAACGCATCCAGATGCCGCTGCCGTCGGCGCAGGCCCGGCTGCTGGCAACCATCGAAGCCAAGGGCGAAGCCCGCATCGGCGACCTCGCCGCGGTCGATCACTGTTCCCAACCGACGATGACCACCCAGGTACGACGCCTCGAAGAGGCCGGGCTGGTGACCAGGACGGTCGACCCCGGCGATGCCCGCGCGGTCCGCATTCGCATCACGCCGGACGGGCAGCGCACGCTGGCCGCCGTGCGGGCCGACCGTGCTGCCGCGATCGAACCGCAACTGGCCCGGCTGGGACCGGCGGACCGGCAGGTATTGGCTGAGGCCGTCGAGGTGCTGCGCCGGCTGCTCGACAACGCGGCAGCCACCCCAGGCCGCAACACCTTGTGACCGTCGCGGTGCATGCTGGATAGATAGACCCGCCCGCCGGGTACCCAGTCAAAGTCGATCGTCGCTGCGGTGACGACATTCGGTGACGAAAGGTGGCGGCCGCAACGTGATACCGAACGCCCCGCCGCTGACCGTCTGGTTCGGATCGATGCGGTACGTCTTTTCCCCGGGCCGCGACGTGCTGGCGGGGCCGGGCGAGCACTGCGACATCCGCCTGGACCACCCCGGTCCCGGCCGCCGCACCACCCCGGACGTGGTGCTGCGGTTCCAGGGCACCCATTGGGTGGCCATGGACGGCAGCGGCAACGGCATTTTCGTCGACGGCTCCCGGCTGTCGACGGTCGACATCCGCGACGGCCAGACGATCGCGATCGGCGACCCCCGCCGGGGGCCCCGGCTTACCTTCCAGCTCGCCTCAGCGCCGGCGGGGGGGGGGGGGGGGGGGGGGGGGGGGGGGGGGCGCCCCCCCCCCCCCCC
>NZ_MVIF01000076.1 GCF_002086675.1 Mycobacterium persicum | reverse complement strand
CCCGCCCACCACCGCCCCGATCGGCAGGGCGATCAAGAACCACAGCAGCATCCCGGCCGCCTGGGCCTGGTCCATATCCAGCACACCCTGACCGAACAGCTCCACATTGACCAGGGTGACCATCAACGCCGCGCCGGCGCAGACCGATGCGCCCAGCGCGGACAGGAACGGCCGGAAGTGCACACCGGCCGGTTCGATCAGCCGGGTGCGGGCCATGCGCTCCCAGACGAAGAACAACACCGCGGCCACGGCCGCGCCAATCACCAGCGGCAATCCGTAGCTCGGTAGCACCTGTTTGCCGTCGGGGTTGGGGTTGTAGAGCCCGATCACCGCCAGACCCAGCGACGTGGCCAGGAGCAGCCCGCCGACCACGTCAATCCGTTCCGGCTCGGCACTGCGGTCGTGGGAGGGCAGGCTGAAGTGGATCATCACCATCGCGATCGCGGTGAGCGGGACGTTGATCCAGAACACGTCGCGCCAATCATGGAACAACCAGACGATGAAGATCCCGTACAGCGGACCCAGCACACTGCCGAGTTCTTGCGCGGCGCCGATGCCACCGAGCACACCGGCTCGGTTGCGCTGTGCCCACAGATCGGCGCCCAGCGCCAGCGTGATCGGCAGCAGAGCGCCGCTGGCAACCCCCTGGACGGTGCGCCCGGCGATCAGCATGTGGAAATCGCCGAAGTGTCCGGCCAACGCGGTGATCACCGAACCCGCGGCGAATCCGGCCAGGCTGACTTGCAGCATGAGTTTGCGGCCGAACCGGTCGGAGGCCCGGCCCAGCAGCGGCATCGCGGCGATGTAGCCCAGCAGGTACATCGTGACGATCCAGGTGATCCGCTGCAGCTGGTTCACCGGGATACCGACGCTGTTCATGATGTCGCGCATGATGGTGACCACGACATAGGTGTCGAGGGCACCCAGCAGCACCGCGAGGCTGCCCGCGCTGATCGCTACCCGGCGGCTCGTCTGCGTAGCCATCAGCTCACCGGCGGCTTCGTGACTTGCACCTGCTCGCCCCAATTCGACAAAGTCATCTGGACGGAATTACCCGAACCCCGATCCAACTTAACCTGGGCCAGCTGGTGGTCGCCGTTCTCCTGGATCCACACGGTGCCCGGCACCGGATCGGTCGCACTGAACGGCGGCGCGATCTGGTTCACCGCGTCCGCCGTGACCTTCCCACTGATGCGGATGGTGGTCTGTCCGTTAATGGTGTCGCGCCCCTCGGCTTTGGCGTTGGTGAAGTTCGCCAGCACGTTGGCCAGCCCGGTGTCAGGGTTCAGGATCTGCGAGGGATCGTAGATGTCGGCGGCCGGACCGAAGTCGCTCCATTTGTTGGGTGTGAGGGTGGCGTACAGGATCCCTTCGAAGACGACGAAGTCGGCATCGACATCGGACCCGCCGAGGGTGAGCTTGACGTTTCCTTTGGCGGCGGTGGGATTGGTGGTGAGATCGCCGGTTAGCGTCTTCATCGACAATCCCGGAATCTTGCCGTTCACCGTCAGGACCAGATGCGCACTCTTGACGGTCTTGGTCTTGTCGGTCGCCTGCTTAACCAATGCCGTCGCGTCGGGTAATGGTCCGCCGCTGTCTTTCTTGCCCGACGAGCAGCCCGCGACCACCGTGGCGGCGAGGCTGAGGGCGGCGACAACAGCGAAGAGACGTCTGGGGGGTTGCATACCCAGCATCGTAGAGGGTGCCGGTGACCGCACCGGGCAACGCAGGGCCCGCGGTCGGTCGGGGCGCCGCGGTTGTACCGGCGAATCCGGGGCCACCCGCAGCCACCGGCCCACCCGGAGCCACTAGCCCACCCGGGGCCACTAGCCTGGTGCGATGTTCACCGGAATTGTCGAGGAGCTCGGCGAGGTGATCGCGCGGGACACCCTCGCCGACGCGGCGCGCCTGACCATCCGCGGTCCCGTCGTCACCTCCGACGCCGGCCACGGAGATTCCATCGCTGTCAACGGCGTCTGCCTGACGGTGGTGGAAGTGCTGCCCGACGGCCAGTTCACCGCCGACGTGATGGCCGAGACGCTCAACCGGTCCAGCCTCGGCGATCTGCGAGAGGGCAGCCGGGTCAATCTGGAGAGAGCTGCCGCGCTCAGCAGCCGGCTCGGCGGGCACATCGTGCAGGGGCATGTGGACGGTACTGGCGAGATCGTGGCCCGGACGCCGTCGCAGCATTGGGAAGTGGTCCGGATCGAGGTTCCCGCGACGTTGGCTCGTTACATCGTGGAGAAAGGATCGATCACCGTCGACGGCATTTCGCTGACCGTTTCCGGGCTTGGCGGCCCGCCGCGGGACTGGTTCGAGGTCTCGCTGATTCCGACGACTCGGGAGTTGACCACGCTGGGTTCGGCGCCGGTGGGGACGCGGGTGAACCTGGAGGTCGACGTGCTTGCCAAGTATGTTGAGCGGTTGCTGCAGGCCCACCGAACAGCCGACGCCGGAAGCGCGGCGGCAACCGGGAACACCGCTTAGCAAGGCGAGCGCTACGGGTATGCCACGTTGCGAGTCCGGTGAATCGGGCGATGGCAGTGAATCAATCAATGAGGAAAACGGCCACGATTATCGCTTGCCCGTTCGAGTTTGGTCGCGCTTTTCCAACGGCGGCGAAACACCGATAGCGGAATAACCCAATAAAGTCGGCAACCTTCGGTCGCCCAGACTTGGCATTGCCGACTGCCTGATCAGCAGGCACGCGAATGAGCCATCTCACTGAATAAGGGGACGTCCGAGACGGCAGCGTGGTTCATACTGAATGCGACATGCGGGCATTACTGCCCGGCTCACCGACAGCAAAGGTAACAACGATGACGAGGCTGGATTCCGTCGAGCGGGCGGTTGCCGACATTGCGGCGGGCAAGGCCATCATCGTCATCGATGACGAGGACCGCGAGAACGAGGGCGATCTGATCTTCGCGGCCGAGAAGGCCACTCCGGAGTTGGTCGCCTTCATGGTTCGCTACACCTCCGGCTACCTTTGCGTACCGCTGGACGGCTCGATCTGCGACCGGCTCGGGCTGTTGCCGATGTTTGCGGTCAACCAGGACAAGCACGGCACCGCCTACACCGTCACCGTCGACGCGCGACAAGGTATCGGTACCGGCATTTCGGCGTCCGACCGGGCCACCACCATGCGATTGCTGGCCGATCCGGCCAGCATCGCCGACGACTTCACCCGTCCCGGTCACGTTGTTCCGTTGCGGGCCAAGGACGGCGGCGTGTTGCGCCGCCCAGGCCACACTGAGGCGGCCGTCGACCTGGCGCGGCTGGCGGGGCTGCAACCCGCCGGCGCCATCTGCGAGATCGTCAGCCAAAAAGACGAAGGGGCGATGGCCCAGACCGACGAGTTGCGGGTGTTCGCCGATGAGCATGGTCTGGCGCTGATTACCATCGCCGATTTGATCGAATGGCGCCGCAAGCACGAAAAACATGTCGAGCGAATCGCCGAAGCCCGGATCCCGACCCGGCATGGCGAGTTTCGCGCCATCGGTTACTCCAGCATTTATGAGGACGTCGAACACGTGGCGCTGGTGCGCGGCGAGATCGCCGGCCCGAACGCCGACGGCGACGACGTCTTGGTCCGGGTGCACTCCGAATGCTTGACCGGCGACGTGTTCGGGTCGCGCCGCTGTGACTGCGGACCTCAGCTGGACGCCGCGATGGCGATGGTCGCGCGGGAGGGGCGTGGCGTGGTGCTGTACATGCGCGGCCACGAGGGCCGCGGCATCGGCCTGATGCACAAATTGCAGGCCTACCAGTTGCAGGACGCCGGCGAGGATACCGTCGACGCCAATCTCAAACTCGGGTTGCCTGCCGACGCAAGGGATTACGGGATCGGTGCGCAGATCCTGGTCGACCTCGGGGTCCGGTCGATGCGGCTGCTGACCAACAACCCGGCCAAACGGGTCGGGCTGGACGGATACGGACTGCACATCATCGAGCGGGTGCCGCTGCCGGTGCGCGCCAATGCCGAAAACATTCGCTACCTGATGACCAAGCGCGACCGGATGGGCCACGACCTGGTCGGGCTGGACGAATTCGGCAATTTCCAGGAATCGGTCCCGTTGCCCGGCGAATTCGGTGGTGCTTTGTGAGCGGTGGGGCCGGCGTCCCGGACATCCCGGCGCTCGACGCGTCCGGTATGCGGCTGGCGATTGTGGCCAGCACCTGGCACAGCCAAATCTGCGACGCGTTGCTTGCCGGCGCGCGGAAGGTGGCTGCCGACTCCGGCATCGACAACCCCACGGTGGTGCGCGTACTGGGTGCAATCGAGATTCCGGTAGTGGCACAGGAATTGGCCCGGCAGCACGATGCTGTCGTCGCGCTGGGAGTGGTAATCCGTGGTGAGACACCGCATTTCGACTATGTCTGCGACGCGGTGACCCAGGGGCTGACCCGGGTTTCACTGGACGAGTCCACACCCGTGGCGAACGGGGTGCTGACCACCAACACCGAGGAGCAGGCCCTGGATCGGGCCGGGCTCCCGACGTCGGCGGAGGACAAGGGCGCGCAAGCGACCGCGGCGGCACTGACCACGGCGCTGACGTTGCGCGAGCTACGTGTTCAGTCGTGACGGCCGACCCGCAGCAAGACGACTGGGACGTGGTATTGCGTCCCTACTGGACCCCGATATTCGCCTGCGTCGCAGCCTTCCTGATTGTCGCGGTGCACATCGCGGTGGGTATGGTGCTGAAGGTCGGGACCACCGGCGTGGTCCTGCGGACGGCTGACCAGGTGGCGATGGGCGCGCTGGGGCTGATTTTTGCCGGTGCCACGCTGCTGTTGACCCGACCACGGCTGCGGGTGGGGCCGGCCGGGTTTTCGGTACGCAATCTCTTGGGCTACAAGCTGATTGCCTGGCCGGACGTAGTCGGTGTGTCCTTTCCGGGTGGCAGCCGATGGGCGCGGATCGACTTGCCCGATGACGAGTACATCCCGGTGATGGCGATTCAGGCGGTGGACAAGGAACGCGCCGTGGCCGCCATGGACACCGTGCGAACCTTGGTGGCCAAATACCGACCGGACTTTGGTGCACCCTGAGCGGCTGGTGACGTCAAGGCAGCGCTTCCGGTGGGCGAGGGCAGCCGGTCCTGACCGGGGGCCGAGGGGAGTTGAGGCCGTCGCCGCGCAACTACGGCGAGCAATGTCGGCATGGCGTGTTACTATCGAAAGTATGTTCGAATCGTGGTACGCCTCGCGTCCGACGCCGGAGTCGAAAGCCCTGCTCGACCGGGTGCGCAACGTGTCACGAAGGGAAGCTCAGGCCGCCGCCGAGCGGCTGGTTGCGATCGGAGAGCTGTTCGTCCTACGTTGCCGGGATTCCGGAGAACGTGCGGACTGGGGGACAGATACCTGGGAAGCGGTTGCCGCTCAAGTCGCTGCCGCGATGCGGACCAGCGTGGCTATGGGCTCGAGCTATCTGCGTTACGCGGTGGCGATGCGCAATCGACTGCCCAAGGTGGGGCAGGCGTTCCAAGCCGGCGACATCGACTACCGGGCGTTCCAAACGATCGTGTATCGCACCGATTTGATCGAAGATGACGACGCGTTGGCGAAGGTGGATGCCCAGCTGGCGGTGCTGTTGTCGCGATGCCCTTCGGTGACTCGAGGCCGGCTGGCCGCCGCGGTGGACAAGGTGGTGGCCAACGTCGACCGTGATGCTGTGCGCCGGGCCGCCGAGGCGGCCACCGACCGCAGGTTCGTCGATGTCGACATCGAAGGCTGCGGGATGGCCGCCCTGACCGGCAGTGTGCTGCCTACAGCCGGACAGGCTTTTGACCGCCGCCTGGACGAGCTGGCCCGCACGGTGTGCCACGCTGATCCGCGCACCCTCGAGCAGCGTCGCGCCGACGCGCTGGGTGCAATGGCTGCGGGTGGCGACCGGTTGGTGTGCGGCTGCGGATCCGCCGACTGCGCCGCCGCAATACCGGCGCACAGCAATGTGGTTATACACGTTGTCGCCGAGCAGTCAACGGTCGACGGTACGGGGACCAACCCGGGGGTGCTGGCCGGCGCCGAGGGGCTTATTCCGGCCGAGCTGGTCGCCGAGTTGGCCAAGTCCGCCAAGTTGCGGCCGTTGGCGCGGCCAGCCGAAGACCCCGAACCGGGATACCGCCCGTCGACCCAACTCGCCGACTTCGTGCGGTGTCGCGATCTGACCTGCCGGGCGCCCGGTTGTGACCAGCCGGCGGTCGCCTGCGACCTGGACCATACCGTCGCTTACGGCGACGGCGGTCGTACCCAGGCGTCGAACCTGAAATGCCTTTGTAGAAAACATCATTTGCTGAAAACGTTCTGGGGCTGGCGCGACATGCAGCTGCCCGACGGGACAGTGATCTGGCTTCTTCCCGACGGACATACCTACGTGACCACTCCGGGCAGTGCACTGCTCTTTCCGAACCTGTGCGCGCCAACCGGCGACGCGCCGGCCGCCTCGCCTGGTCCCCACCGGCGCAGCGAAGACCGCGAAGTCATGATGCCCCGCCGCAGCAGCACCCGAGCTCAAAACCGCGCGAAACGCATCATCGCCGAACGCCGACACAACCGCCTGGCCACCCAGGCCGCCGAGGCTCAAGCCGAGTACGTCGGTGCGCACGACACCCCGGAACTGCCACCTGATCCCGACGAGCCCCCGCCTTTCTAGACGCGCTTCTCACGACTACTAGCCTGGGTACGTGCCAGATCCCGCAACGTACCGCCCCGCGCCCGGGTCCATCCCGGTCGAGCCCGGCGTCTACCGGTTCCGGGACCCGCACGGGCGGGTGATCTACGTCGGCAAGGCAAAAAGTCTGCGCAGCCGGCTGACGTCATACTTCGCCGATGTCGCGCATCTGCATCCGAGGACCCGGCAGATGGTGACCACCGCGGCCAAGGTCGAGTGGACGGTGGTCAACACCGAGGTCGAGGCGCTGCAGCTGGAGTACAACTGGATCAAGGAATTTGACCCCCGCTTCAACGTTCGCTACCGCGACGACAAGTCGTATCCGACGCTGGCCGTCACGCTCAACGAGGAATTTCCGCGGTTGATGGTCTATCGCGGTCCACGGCGCAAAGGTGTCCGCTATTTCGGGCCGTACTCGCACGCGTGGGCCATCCGGGAAACGCTGGATCTGCTCACCCGGGTGTTTCCCGCGCGAACCTGCTCGGCCGGAGTGTTCAAGCGCCACAAGCAAATCGAGCGCCCATGCCTGCTCGGCTACATCGACAAATGTACGGCTCCGTGCGTGGGAAGGGTCAGCGCTGAGCAGCATCGCCAGATTGTGGAGGACTTCTGCGACTTCCTGTCGGGTAAGACCGATCGCTATGCCCGCGAGTTGGAACGTCAGATGAACGCCGCGGCCGAGCAGCTGGATTTCGAGCGAGCCGCCCGGCTTCGCGACGACCTGTCGGCGCTCAAGCGGGCCATGGAGAAGCAGGCCGTGGTGCTCGGCGACGGCATTGACGCCGACGTGATGGCCTTCGCCGACGACGACCTCGAAGCCGCGGTGCAGGTGTTCCACGTCCGTGGCGGCCGGGTCCGTGGTCAGCGCGGCTGGATCGTCGAAAAGTCAGGAGACCCTGGGGATTCCGGTGAGGAGCAGTTGGTCGAACAGTTCCTCACTCAGTTCTATGGCGAGCAGGCCGAGTTGGGTAGCGCCGTAGACGAATCAGTCAACCCGGTTCCGCGTGAGGTGCTGGTGCCCTGTCTGCCGTCCAACTCCGAGGAGTTGTCCAGCTGGCTGTCGGGTCTGCGTGGCTCTCGGGTCACGCTGCGGGTGCCGCGCCGCGGCGACAAGCGGGCGTTGGCCGAGACCGTGCAGCGCAATGCGAAAGAGGCGTTGCAGCAACACAAGTTGAAGCGAGCCGGTGACTTCAACGCCAGATCGGCTGCACTGCAGAATATTCAGGAAGCTCTCGGGTTGGCCGACGCGCCGCTGCGCATCGAGTGTGTCGACATCAGCCATGTGCAGGGCACCGACGTGGTGGGCTCGCTGGTGGTCTTCGAGGACGGTTTGCCGCGCAAGTCGGATTACCGCCACTTCGGGATCCGGGAGGCCGCCGGCCAGGGACGCTCCGACGACGTCGCCTCCATCGCGGAAGTGACCCGACGACGCTTCCTGCGCCACCTCAGTGATCAAATCGATCCGAATCTGCTTAGCCCGGAAGGGAAGTCACGGCGGTTCGCTTACCCGCCCAACCTTTACGTCGTCGACGGGGGCGCACCGCAGGTCAATGCCGCCCAAGCCGTCCTCGATGAACTGGGTG
Organism: Mycobacterium persicum; assembly: GCF_002086675.1. GTDB lineage: Bacteria > Actinomycetota > Actinomycetes > Mycobacteriales > Mycobacteriaceae > Mycobacterium > Mycobacterium persicum. Next base: position 22,156 of record NZ_MVIF01000076.1, on the reverse strand, counting down.
TCGGCGACGTCGCGGTGATCGGCCTGGCCAAGCGGCTGGAAGAGGTGTGGGTGCCGTCCGAGCCGGACCCCGTCATCATGCCGCGCAACAGCGAGGGTCTGTATCTGCTGCAGCGGGTGCGCGACGAGGCGCACCGATTCGCCATCACTTACCATCGGAGCAAACGATCCAAGCGAATGACGGCGTCGGCGCTCGATGGGGTGCCCGGATTGGGAGAACACCGTCGCAAGGCGCTGGTCACCCATTTCGGGTCGATCGCGCGCCTCAAGGAGGCCACCGTAGACCAGATCACCGCCGTTCCGGGTATCGGCGTAGCCACGGCTACGGCTGTCCTCGAGGCGCTGCGCCCTGACCGATCGGAAGCTTCGGAATGACCGGGGACAGCTCAGCGGGCCCGGAAAATCATGCATCGCCCGATATCGACGTGGTTCTGGTGACCGGGTTGTCCGGAGCCGGACGCGGCACGGCGGCCAAGGTGCTGGAGGACCTGGGCTGGTATGTCGCAGACAACCTGCCGCCCCAGCTGATCACCCGCATGGTTGACTTCGGGCTGGCAGCGGGATCGCGGATCACCCAACTGGCCGTGGTGATGGACGTGCGGTCCCGCGGATTCACCGGCGACCTGGACGAGGTGCGCAACGAACTGGCTACCCGCAACATCACCCCCCGGGTGGTGTTCATGGAGGCTTCGGACGACATGTTGGTGCGCCGCTACGAAAATAACCGCCGCAGCCACCCGCTGCAGGGCCAGCAGACGCTGGCCGAGGGCATCGCCGCCGAACGCAAAATGCTGGCGCCGGTGCGCGCCAACGCGGACCTGATCATCGACACCTCGACGCTGTCGGTACGAGGCTTGCGGGAAAGCATCGAGCGCGCGTTCGGCAGCGACGGCGGCGCGACCACCAGCGTCACCGTCGAATCCTTCGGCTTCAAATACGGGCTGCCGATGGACGCCGACATGGTGATGGACGTGCGTTTTCTGCCCAACCCACACTGGGTGGACGAGCTGCGGCCACTCACCGGCCAACACCCCGCGGTGCGCGATTATGTGCTGGAGCAACCCGGCGCGGCCGAGTTCCTCGAGACTTACCATCGGCTGCTGTCGCTGGTCGTCGGGGGCTACCGCAGGGAGGGGAAGCGCTATATGACGGTTGCCGTCGGCTGCACCGGCGGCAAGCATCGCAGTGTGGCGATCGCCGAAGCGCTGATGCGGCTGCTCGGCTCCGATCCGCGGCTATCGGTACGGGTGCTGCACCGGGATCTGGGTCGCGAATGAACACGCCAACCGGCCCGCAGTCAAGCCATAACATCGTCGCTCTGGGCGGCGGACACGGGTTGTATGCGACGTTATCGGCGGCGCGCCGGCTGACTCCCTACGTCACCGCGATCGTGACCGTCGCCGACGACGGTGGTTCCTCGGGCCGGCTGCGCAGCGAACTCGGCGTGGTGCCGCCCGGAGACTTGCGAATGGCGTTGGCGGCCTTGGCATCTGACAGCCCCCACGGGCGCTTGTGGGCGACCATTCTGCAGCATCGATTCGGTGGTGATGGCGCCCTGGCCGGACATCCGATCGGCAATCTGATTCTTGCCGGCCTGTCGGAGGTCCTTGCCGATCCGGTTGCCGCGCTCGACGAACTCGGACGCATCCTGGGCGTCAAGGGCAGGGTGTTGCCGATGTGCCCGATCGCGCTGCAGATCGAGGCCGACGTGTCCGGCCTGGAGTCCGACCCGCGAATGTTCCGGCTGATCCGCGGGCAGGTGGCGATCGCCACCACACCGGGAAAGGTGCGGCGGGTGCGGTTGCTGCCCCCGGACCCGCCGGCGACCCGCCAGGCGGTCGACGCCATCATGGCTGCCGACCTGGTGGTCCTGGGACCCGGCTCGTGGTTCACCAGCGTGATCCCGCATGTGCTGGTGCCCGGACTGCTCACGGCGCTGCAGACCACCACCGCCCAGCGGGCGCTGGTGCTCAACCTGGTGGCCGAGCCGGGGGAGACGGCGGGCTTTTCGGTTGAGCGTCATCTGCACGTGCTGGCCCAGCATGCCCCGGGGTTCACCGTGCACGACATCATCATCGACGCCGAACGAGTGCCCAGCGAGCGGGAGCGCGAGCAACTGCGCCGGACCGCGACGCTGCTACAGGCCGAGGTGCACTTCGCCGACGTCGCCAGACCTGGTACACCTTTACATGACCCGGGCAAGCTGGCGGCCGTCCTCGACGCGGTGCGGGCGCGGGACAGAGGCCCGGCGGCGACTCCGGTGACGACACAGGAGATACCGATCGAGGGTGGACGTCAACAGACCGGCGTGCACGGCGCTGGGCGGCAACGGACCGAGGGGTGACGACGCGTGGCGATGACGACCGAAGTCAAGGACGAGTTGAGTCGTCTGGTGGTCAAATCGGTCAGTGCGCGGCGAGCTGAGGTCACCTCCCTGCTGCGGTTCGCCGGCGGCTTGCACATCGTGGGCGGCCGGGTGGTCGTCGAGGCCGAGGTGGATTTGGGCAGCATCGCCCGGCGGCTGCGCAAGGACATCTTCGAGCTGTATGGCTACAACGCGGTGGTGCACGTGTTGTCGGCCAGCGGCATTCGCAAGAACACCCGATACGTGCTGCGGGTCGCCAACGACGGTGAGGCGCTCGCTCGCCAGACCGGGTTGCTGGATGTGCGTGGGCGTCCGGTGCGCGGCCTGCCGGCGCAGGTAGTTGGGGGCAGTGTCGCGGACGCCGAAGCCGCTTGGCGCGGAGCCTTTTTGGCCCACGGATCGCTGACCGAGCCGGGACGTTCGTCGGCGCTGGAGGTGAGCTGTCCCGGCCCGGAGGCTGCGCTCGCGCTGGTTGGTGCGGCACGTCGGCTCGGGGTCAGCGCAAAGGCCCGCGAGGTGCGCGGCGCCGACCGGGTGGTGGTGCGCGACGGCGAGGCGATCGGTGCATTGCTGACCCGGATGGGAGCGCAGGACACCCGGCTGGTATGGGAGGAACGCCGGCTGCGTCGCGAAGTACGCGCGACGGCCAACCGGCTGGCCAACTTCGACGATGCCAACCTACGCCGTTCGGCCCGGGCGGCGGTCGCGGCGGCGGCTCGGGTGGAGCGTGCGCTGGAGATCCTCGGCGACACCGTGCCCGACCATCTGGCCGCGGCCGGCAAACTGCGGGTTGAGCACCGGCAGGCATCGCTGGAGGAGCTGGGCCGCCTCGCCGAACCCCCGATGACCAAAGATGCTGTGGCAGGCCGGATCCGGCGATTGCTGTCGATGGCCGACCGCAAGGCTAAGGTCGACGGGATCCCCGATACCGAGTCGGCGGTGACGCCCGACTTGCTCGAGGACGCCTAACCGGCCGGTCGGCGCGATGTGAGATTCTCGGGATAGCTGGCCCCGGCCGGTAGGTGCGGGCTATGGTCTCGGAATGAAGCGGCTCTCGAGTGTCGATGCGGCGTTTTGGTCTGCGGAAACCGCAGGTTGGCATATGCATGTGGGTGCGCTGGCGATCTGCGATCCCACTGACGCGCCCGACTACAGCTTTCAGCGGCTCCGCGAACTGCTCGTCGAGCGATTGCCGGAGCTGCCGCAATTGCGGTGGAAGGTCACCGGCGCCCCGCTGGGCCTGGACCGGCCCTGGTTCGTCGAGGACGAGGACCTCGACATCGACTTCCACGTCCGTCGTATCGGCGTTCCGGGTCCGGGCGGACGACGCGAACTCGAGGAGCTAGTCGGCCGGCTGATGTCCTACAAGCTGGACCGCTCCCGGCCGCTGTGGGAGCTATGGGTCATCGAGGGTGTCGAGGGCGGCCGGATCGCCACGTTGACCAAGATGCACCACGCGATCGTTGACGGCGTCTCCGGTGCCGGTTTGGGTGAAATCCTGTTGGACGTCACGCCCGAACCGCGGGCACCGCAACAGGAAACGGTGGGGTTCGTGGGATTTCAGATTCCCGGCTTGGAGCGGCGTGCGGTCAGCGCACTCATCAACGTCGGCATCATGACACCGTTCCGCATCGCGCGGCTGGTGGAGCAGACCGTGCGACAACAGATCGCTGCTTTGGGTGTGCGCACCAAGCCGCCGCGCTACTTCGACGCCCCCAAGACCCGGTTCAACGCGTCGGTTTCGCCGCACCGGCGGATTACCGGTGCGCGGGTGGAGCTGGCCCGGGTCAAAGCCGTCAAGGACACCTTCGGGGTCAAGCTCAACGACGTCGTCCTCGCGCTGGTGGCGGGGGCGGCCCGGGAATACCTGCAAAAGCACGATGAACTGCCCACCAAGCCGCTGATCGCACAGATTCCCGTCTCTACCCGCACCGACGAGACGAAATCCGATGTGGGCAATCAGATCAGCTCGATGACGGCCTCACTGGCAACCCACATCGAGGACCCCGCCGAGCGGCTCAAGGCGATCCACGACAGCACCCGGAGCGCCAAGGAAATGGCCAAGGCGCTCTCGGCGCATCAGATCATGGGCCTGACCGAGACCACCCCGCCGGGTCTGCTGCAGCTGGCCGCCCGCGCGTATACGGCCACCGGCCTATCGCACAACTTGGCGCCGATCAACCTGGTCGTCTCCAACGTGCCCGGTCCGCAGTTCCCGCTGTACATGGCCGGCGCCAAACTGGATTCGCTGGTGCCGTTGGGGCCACCGGTGATGGATGTCGCCCTCAACGTCACCTGCTTCTCGTACATGGAGTACCTAGATTTCGGTTTCGTGACGACCCCGGAAGTGGCCAACGACATCGACCAGATGGCCGACGCCATCGAGCCGGCGCTGACCGAACTCGAGCACGCCGCCGGCCTGCGCTGACGCGGTTGTCGCCGCGTTAGCTGTCGGGCGACTGGTCTGGTCAGTGGACCGTGGCCGCGCTTTACCGGGCGACTGTGATGCCGTCGTATTTGAGTGTGCGGTGGCGGCTTTGAGTGTGCCAGGGCGGCGGCAACTTCGCGCTGGGACCGCCCTGGCGGCACACTCGACGCCATGAACGCACACTCGACGCCATGAACGCACACTCGACGCCATGAACGCACGCCTGGCGCCCCCGAACCCTGGCAGCGACGAAATTCGATGCCCGCGTTGCGTTGTCGGACCGCCGCAGCTACCGCGCGCCGGGCCCGTTCGTCACATAGACCCAGGACAGGAACCGGGCTACGGCTTCGGCGGCGTGATGTGCGCGTGGGGAACCGAAGATGTCGAAAGCATGTTGGGCATTGGGCAATTCAGCGTAGGCGACCGGGGACTTCGACACCGCGCGCAATTCGTCGACGAATTCCCGGGCTTCGACGACCGGGATGAGGGAGTCGTCGGCGCCGTGCAGCACGAAGAACGGCGGCGCGTCCGCCCGCACGTGATGGATCGGTGACGCATCGACGAAAATCTGCCGATGCTCACTGAATTTCCGCTTCACCACGAACCTTTCGAGCAGCCCGATGAATTCGGGTCGACCGTCGGCGTCGATGGAATACCAGTCGTAGCGCCCGTAGAAGGGGACCGCCGCCACCACCGACGTGTCGGCCCGTTCGAAACCGGGCTGGAACCTGGGCTCGTTGGGCGTCAGCGCCGCCAGGGCCGACAGGTGCCCGCCGGCCGAACCTCCGCTGATCGCAACGAAGTCCGGGTCCCCGCCGTAGGCTGCGATATTCTCCTTGACCCACGCCAGCGCACGTTTCACGTCGACGATGTGCGCGGGCCAGGTGTGCAGCGGAGAGACCCGATAGTTCAGCGACACGCAGACCCAGCCCCGCGAAACCAGGTGGCTCATCAAGGGATATGCCTGCGGGCGGCGCCAGCCCAGCACCCACGCACCGCCGGGCACCTGCACCAGCACCGGCGCCTTGCCGTCGCGGGGCAGGTCGCGGCGACGCCAGATGTCGGCAAGGTTGGCACGCCGGTGCGGGCCGTACGCTACGATGTTGGTCTTCTCGACATAGCGACGACGCGCCACGGTGGTACGCAGCGGCAGGTTACGCCGCCCCCGGCGCGTCGGCTCGGTCGGCAGCGCGGCCAGCTCGGTGGCGTAGTCGGGTCCGAGTCCTTCGGTCAGTCCCGTTTCCAGCACCGGGCCCGGAGTGGTGATGCCGCGGTAGCGGATCACCCCCAAGATCGTCCAGGCCGCAACGGTCAGCGCCAACGCCGCCTTTCCTTTAATTCCGGCGAAATCGCCGCGGCGGCCGCGCCGCACCGCGTCGAGCACCGAGGCGCTCAGATACAGCCCCGGCACCTCCGAGGCCGGCCAGCCGAACCAGAACACCAGGGCCGAGGCGTAGGGGTGCCGGGTAATCGGATGAAATCCGTTGGCGGCGTTGACGAGTTCGACGGCTCCGCGGGTCAGCGGCCGGGGACGGCGCGCCAGCCGCAGCAGTCGCTCGCCTCTCATGAGCCGCTGACCTTCGCCCGCAGATCGGCACGCAGGATCTTGCCGGTGCTGCCGCGCGGCAGCTCGTCGAGAACGGTGATTTCGCGGGGCACCTTGAAGTTGGCCAGGTTGTCGCGCACGTGCTGTTTGAGGGCCTCGGGCGCCGCGCCGCTATCGAGATGAGCGCCGGGCTCGAGCACCACGAACGCCGCGAGCCGTTGGCCGTACTGCTGGTCGTCCACACCGATCACCGCGGCTTCGGCCACGTCGGGATGTGCGGCCAGCGTCTTCTCCACCTCGATCGGGTAGACGTTCTCGCCGCCGGAGACGATCATCTCGTCGTCGCGGCCGACCACGAACAGCCGCCCGTTCTGGTCGAGGTACCCGATGTCGCCCGAGGCCATGAACCCGGCATGGAAGTCTTTCGTGGTCCCGGAGGTGTAACCGTCGAATTGACTGTCATTGCGGACATAGATGCTGCCGACTTCGCCGACCGGTACCTCGTTCAATTCCGGGTCCAGGATCCGGATTTCGGTGCCCTGCGCCGGCCTGCCCGCGGTGTCGGGCGCGGCGCGTAGGTCGGCCGGCGTCGCGGTGGCGATCATGCCCGCCTCGGTGGCGTTGTAGTTGTTGTAGATCACGTCGCCGAACTGGTTCATGAAGGCGATGACGACATCGGGTCGCATCCGGGAGCCGGATGCGGCGGCGAAGCGTAACGTCCTGCCGCTGTGGCGATTACGCACCTCGGCGGGCAACTCCATGATCCGGTCGAACATCACGGGCACCACCGCCAGACCCGTCGCCCGGTGGCGGTCGATGAGGTCCAGCGTGGCCTCCGGGTCGAACTTGCGTCGGGTGATGATCGTGCAGGCCAGCGACGCGGCCAGCACCAGCTGCGAGAACCCCCAGGCGTGGAACATCGGTGCCACGATCACGATGGGCTCCTCGGCGCGCCATGGGGTGCGATCCAGGACAGCTTTCAGCGTGCGAACTCCGCCACTTCCGCCGGAGTGCTTGGCGCCCTTGGGTGTCCCAGTGGTGCCAGACGTTAGCAGGATCAGCTTGCCTTTGGCGCCGGGCCGCCGGGGCCGCTTGCCGGAGTACGCGGCGACCAGCTTTTCGACGGTCAGCTCGTGCTGATTGTCGGCCCATGCCAGGATGCGAGTGGCTTCCGGTTTGGCCGCGAAGGCGCGATCCACCGTCGCGGTGAATTCTTCGTCGTAGATGACAGTGTCGACATTCTCCCGGCCCACCACGTCGGCCAGCGCGGGGGCGGCGAACGATGTGTTGAGCAACAAAATGTGGGCGCCGATCCGGTTGGCCGCGATGAGTGCCTCGACGAACCCGCGATGGTTGCGGCACATGATGCCCACGACCTTCGGGCGACCGGCAGGCAAAGCCTGCAGCGCGGCGGCCAAGGCGTCGCTGCGCTCATCGAGCTGTCGCCAGGTCAGCGTCCCCAGTTCGTCGACCAGCCCCGGCCGGTCCGGGCATCGCTGGGCCGCGCCGGCGAAACCCGCGGTGAATCCCAGACCTTCGCGACGCATCGCGGCGGCAATCTTCAGGTAACGGTCCGGCCGCATCGGTGCGATGATCCCGGCGCGCCGCATCGTCGCGATCAGTCCGAAAGCCTCGTTGACGCGAGATGCCATGGCTCAGCCCAGAATCGGGAAGCGACGCGTGGCCGCGAGGTTGTTGAGGGCTTCCTGCATCACCGCCCGCACATGCGCGTCGACCTCGTCGATGTCGGGGTTTTCGCCGAAGCGTGCGGTGATGTCGATCGGATCCAGCACCTCGGTGACGATTTTGGTCGGCAGCGGCAGGTTAGGCGGAATCGCGGCGCTGAACCCGAACGGAAAACCGAACGAGAGCGGCAGGATGTCGCTGCGCAGCAGCCGCTTTAGTCCGAGGTGCTCGGCCAGCCAGGTGCCTCGCGACAGGTAGAGCTGCGTCTCCTGACCACCGATGGACACGGCGGGCACGATGGGCACGCCGGCTTCGATCGCGGTGCTGACATATCCCTTGCGGCCGTTGAAGTCGATGACGTTCTCGGCGAACGTGGGCCGGTAGGCGTCGTAGTCACCGCCCGGAAACACGATCACCACGCCGCCGGAGCGCAGCGCCTTGGCTGCGTTGTCCCGGCTGGCCCGGATGTAGCCGGTGCGCCGGAACAGCGACCCGGTCAGCCCCATGAACAGAATGTCGTGGCTCAACGTGTAGACGGGCCGGTCGTAGCCGAACTTGTCGTAGAAATCGATGCTGAAGATGGGAACGTCCATCGGGAACATTCCGCCCGAGTGGTTGCCGACCACCAGCGCTCCGCCGGGCGGAAATGAATCCAGTCCATGCACTTCGCACCGGAAGTACGTCTTCAAGATCGGGCGCATGACACTCATCAACCGCTTGGTCAGGCCGGGATCCCACTTGTCGATCTCGGGACCTCCGATGTCGGGGCTGTCGGTGCTCACGTTCCTCCCTGGAGGCTGTCTCTGGGCTGCGTTGCCGTCGAGTCCCTCGATGGTAGCGACCGATGTCGGACCGACGCGCCGGCATGGGCGGCGAAACCGCTCCGTTGTGGCCTGTCGGCGGGCACAGTGGTCATTGATGCCCGCTTCCGGCCGGGCAACTGATCAACGGTGCTGATGAGAGCACAGCCCAGGAGGGACGCACAGGTGGTCCAGGTCGGTGGTGAGGTCGGGGGCAGCTCTATTGCGGTGATAGCCCGGCAGATGGACATGATTCGCGACCAGTTCATCGCGGAGGTGTTCGACACCATGAAAAACGAAATCCAGGGGCTCGACTACGACAGCCGGATGCTGGACATGTGGGAGGCCAGTATCACCGAGCTGGGTTTGGTGGGTGGCTCGTTGCTGGTGCCGACCGACGAACGGGAGGCGCGGCTGTGGTTTTCGGTCTGGGAGGACCGCGCCGGTGATCCGTCGCGGCTGCGCGCCGCGTTCGAGTCGGCGGGCATCCGGGCGCGGCTGGCCTGCGGTCAGACGGCAGACGGGCTGCGTGGTTTCCGCGCATCGTTGAAACAGGCCGAGTTGGTGAAAGCGGTGGTGCATGCCGGTGGAGCCCGTCGCGGCGCCCGTGTTGTCTGCTACGACGACGTGGCGCCGATAGCGTTGATCGCCGGCGACGTGGATGCGCTGCGACGCTACGTCGCAGAGGTGCTGGGTGAGCTCAGCGTCGACGAAGAGCGCAATGAGTGGCTACGCGAGACACTGCGCGAGTTCTTGGTGCGCAATCGCAGTTACGTCGCGACAGCCGAAGCGATGCTGTTGCACCGCAACACCATTCAGTACCGGGTGGCTCAGGCGATGGAGTTGTGCGGAGGCAGCTTCGACGATCCCGATGCCGCGTTCAGGGTGCAGGTCGCGTTGGAGATCTGCCGGTGGATGGCCCCGGCGGTGCTAGGAGCTCCGTAAGCAAGGATCGTTGTCGCGGGCTCGGGCCGCAACGCTCAGCCCCGGGTGGCCGCGCGAACCTCGATGCGCCCGTTGGTTTCCCGCACGTCCAACAGGGGCTGGCTGGCGGTGGCGGGGCCGCGCACCAGTGTTCCGTCGCGAACATCGAACTGTGACCCGTGGCATGGGCAGGTGATCACCGCGCCCTCCAGCTTGCCCTCGCTCAGCAGACAGCCGCGATGGCTACAGCGGTTGTCAATGGCATAGAGCCCGCCGTCGTGGCGCACCAGCAGTACCGGCGCGCCCTCGGCGTCCGTGCCGTGCAGCTGTCCGTCACCAAGCTCGGTGCTGTCAAGCACCGCCGTCCACTGCGGCGGACCAGGGTCGAACGCGGTTTGATTGACGCCGACCCCGCGCACATATGACATGTGGCCGCCCAAGTATCCGCTGAACCCCAGCGCGGTGGCCCCGGCGAGCGCGAGCAGCATGCCGGATAGCCTCCGATCGTGCCGACGGGCTCTCAATGAGGCGGTGTAGAGCAGCAGTGCGACGCTGTTCAGTTCGGCATGGACCAAACCGACGCGGCGTACCCGTTCGTCGGAAAGTTCGGTGTCGGCCCAGTCGCTGATGCCGGTGAGCGCGGTGGGTAAGGTCGCGGCAATGCCCACGCTGATCAGCCGCCGTGCCGCTGTCCCGCCGGAGCGGGGCGCGATCACATCCAGCAGCGAGGCCGACAGGAACGAGCCGATGACCACGTCGGTCAACGGCGGATGGACCGGATGACCGAGCCACGTTCCGCTGATGGCTTGTTTCAATGTCGGCTGGGCCAGTAGCTGGCGGACTCTCTTGGCAATTGCCTGCGCGGGGGTGTCCAGTACCCGGGCTCGTTCAAACGCATCGACCAACGGTCGGGGGAGTGTGTGGGCGGGCATCCTCTGGCAGTACCCCACCCGGGCAATTTGAATCCGCTGGTCCGAGGATTCAGTTCGGTCCCGCGGCCAGCGTGGCCGGGCCAAAGCGTGGGGCAGGACAGCTGATCCCCGATCGGCCCAGGCCCCGACCCCCGCGCGGGGGTTTCCCGGCGCGCTCGTTGACACATAGGCAACACGTGCGAAACAGCGTATGCCGCAGCATGTTTGAGGTAGAACGACGTGACCCGGCCGGGTAATGGGCCCGGCCGGGGGTGGCCACAACTGGCAGCCTTTCATGCTGCGCGCACCAAAGTGATCTTGAGCTTCAGTGCGGGCGCATATGGTGTCCATCCGCCTGGGGTCTTTAACGTATGCGCACATCAATTCGCACGACCAGTCTTGCAAGGGGTCTGCGATGAGTTGTCCGAGGCGGCAGCGGGTAACCGTCCGTGCGTGTTGAGGGGTCGCGCATGGCTGAGCCCGAGCCGGCCGAGGCAGCGCCGCCCGGCCGAGCGGTAGCCCGAAGGTACGGGGCCGGGTCCGCCAGAGGGGGGCGGACCCGGCGGGCGCACGCCGGGTTGGGCCGGTTTCGAGCCCAGTCGCGCGACTCGTTGGCTACCATCCAGCCACCGCGGGCGGCACCGACGCCGACCAGACCGGCACCGGAGGGTGGTAGTGGCGGGAAGGTCGTTTGTGGTGGCCGAGCCGGACATGATCGCGTCGGCGGCCTCGGATGTGGCCCGTATCGGTGCGGCGATCTTGAGCGGCCAGCCGCTTCCGACCTGATCCGCGACGCCGACGACTCCGAATATCGGGGTGTGAAGGCGACGATCACGCAGAGGCCGGCACGACGGTCTCGCCAGAAGCCCGGCGGTGGTGCGAACATCTATATCAGAGGCACCGAGGGGGCCAACGATGCGCAGGACCGACCACCGAGTTGATCGACGCCGATTCACCTTGCCCGTCAGTTGATTTCACACCGGACCAATCAGGAAGGCCGTCATGGGTTTCATGTCACCGGAGCTTCCGGACGTCGACCCCGCCACCTGGCAGACCCTGCCCCGGGCAACGAGGCTGCAAATCGTCACCCGGCATTGGGTCGAGCACGGCTTCGGAACCCCGTACGCCGCGTATCTGCTGTATCTGTTCAAGATCGGCGTTTACATCGCCGCGCCCGCGGCGATCATCTCGCTCACGCCCGGGCTGGGCGGACTTGGCCACATCGCCGACTGGTGGACCCAACCGATCGTGTACCAGAAGGTGATCATCTTTACGCTGCTGTTCGAGGTGATGGGCTTCGGCTGCGGGTCCGGTCCGCTGACCGGCCGCTTCCTGCCGCCGGTCGGCGGATTCCTATATTGGTTGCGGCCCAAGACCATTCGACTGCCAGCGTGGCCGGACAAAGTCCCGTTCACCCGTGGCGATAGCCGTACCGTCGGCGACGTCATCCTCTATGCCGTCGTGCTGGCAGGTGGGGTGTGGGCATTGTTGTCCCCGGGACACGGCGGACCGGTCGCCGGGGCCGGCGACGTCGGCTTGATCGACCCGGTGCTGGTCATCCCGACGATCGTGGCCCTGGCGCTGCTGGGTCTGCGCGACAAGACGATCTTCCTTGCGGCCCGCGGTGAACACTATTGGCTGAAGCTGTTCGTGTTCTTCTTCCCGTTCACCGATCAGATCGCGGCGTTCAAGCTCATCATGCTCGCGCTGTGGTGGGGCGCGGCGACGTCCAAGCTCAACCACCACTTCCCGTACGTGGTCTCGGTGATGACGAGCAACAACGCGCTCCTGCGCAGCAGGTTGTTCAACTGGCTCAAGCACCTGCTCTACCTCGATCCGGTTAATGACCTGCGCCCGTCCTGGCTGCCCAAGCTGATGGCCCATGTCGGGGGGACCACCGCGGAATTCCTGGTCCCCGGGGTGCTGGTGTTCGTCGCCGACGGTCATCCCTGGCGATGGTTCCTCATCGGGTTCATGGTGATCTTCCACCTCAACATCCTGTCCAACCTTCCGATGGGGGTGCCGTTGGAGTGGAACGTGTTCTTCATCTTTTCGCTGTTCTATCTGTTCGGCCACTACGGCGCGATCCAGGCAACCGACCTGCAGTCACCGCTGCTGCTGGCGATAGTGCTCGCCGCGGTGGCCGTGGCCGTTGCGGGAAACCTTTTCCCCGAAATGATTTCGTTCCTGCCGGGGATGCGTTACTACGCCGGCAACTGGGCCACCAGCGTGTGGTGCTTCCGTCCCGGGGTCGAGGACAAGCTCGAGGCCAATGTCGTCAAAAGCTCAGCGCTGGTGGTCAATCAGCTGACCAGGCTCTACGGCGCCGACAACGCGGAAATCATGATGGACAAGACGGCCGCGTTCCGGGCGATGCATACCCACGGCAGAGCGCTCAACGGCTTGGTTTCCCGCGCCGTGGGGGGCGACGTCGACGAAACCGACTACAGCGTGCGTGAGGGCGAACTGATTGCCGGGCCGCTGGTCGGCTGGAATTTCGGCGAGGGCCATCTGCACAACGAGCAACTGCTGGCCGCGGTGCAGCGGCGGTGCCATCTCGAGGAGGGTGACATCCGCGTCGTCATCCTGGAAGGGCAACCGATCCACGTCCAAAAGCAGTGGTACCGCATCGTCGACGCCAAAGCCGGGGTGCTCGAGGCCGGTTATGTCGAGGTCGAGGACATGCTGTCGCGTCAGCCGTGGCCGGAACCCGGCGACGAATTCCCGGTCCACGTCACGACTCAGCGCGCCGTGCCATAGCGGTTAGGCGGGGGCACTCGCCGGCGGCGCATCGCTTCCGAGGAGTGCGGTCACCGCCAGCGCCGCCTTGGCGGCGTCGTGTTGTTCGCCGGTGATGATGTCGGAGTAGAGGAAGGACTCGACGATCCGCACGATGAGGTACGCCAGGTCGTGTGGCGGCAACGGCGGGTGCAGCCGGGCGCGCGTAATCTCCTCGCGGAGCAGGGTTTCGACGGCCGCGACCAGCCGCGCCTGGACCGTACCGGCCTGTGTGGTCAGGATGCGCAGCGCCCGTTCCGGTTCTCGGCGCAGAAACTCGCGGAAGTACGCCGCGTCGTCCAGCAACGCCACGAAGCTGCCGATGATGGCCGAGATGCGCTCGCCGCCGGACCCGGGCGCGTCCTTGACGGCCAGTTCCAGCGTGCGTTCGGCCAGTGACCAGAGAATCTCGGCCAGCAGTTCCTCGCGGCTGCCGACCCAGCGAAACAAGGTGGCGCGGTTCACGCCGAGCTCGGCGGCCAGCTCCTGCATCTCGATCCGCCGACCGGCCATAAACCACCGGCGGGCGATGCGGAATGCCGTCAGGGCATCGGGGCGGCGGTCCGTCGCCGCCAGCAGCCGAGCCAGCTGTGTCTCGCCGATGTCGCACCTCCTGGCCGGTGAGAATAACCGTCAATCACCTAACGTCTCGCTTCTGCGACAGATTAGCATGTGTTGCATCGGTTCTATTCGTCGGGAAGCTATTAGATCCTGCTCAACAGCATATAATGCCTACGTAGACAGAAATTCAGTGAGATACGTCGCGTTTGGTTGCAAGCATGCAACATATCTAGATATGGTGCAGCCATGATGTTCCCCTCGCTTGGCGGAGCCCCGTGATGCGCATCCTCGACCGCTTCCGACTCGACGACCGGGTGGCGATCGTTACCGGCGCATCCAGCGGCCTCGGCGTCACGTTCGCCCGGGCACTGGCCGAGGCCGGTGCCGACGTGGTGTTGGGCGCACGGCGCGAAGACCGGCTGTCCGGCACCCGTGCGCTCGTCGAGGCGGCGGGGCGCAGCGCTGTCGCGGTGCGCACCGACGTCACCGATCCCGAGCAGTGCCGGGCACTGGTGAACGCCGCGGTCGACACGTTCGGTCGGGTCGACATCCTGGTCAACAACGCCGGCGTCGGGACCGCGGTGCCCGCCACCCGCGAGACTCCCGATCAGTTCCGTTCCGTGGTCGAGCTCAACCTCAACGGTTGCTACTGGATGGCGCAGGCCTGCGCGCAGGTCATGCGGCCCGGCAGCTCGATCGTCAACATCAGCAGCGTGCTCGGCCTGACAACCGCCGGTTTGCCGCAGGCCGCCTACGCATCGTCGAAGGCCGGGCTGATCGGTCTGACCCGCGATCTGGCCCAGCAGTGGACCGGGCGAAAGGGCATCCGGGTCAACGCGTTGGCGCCCGGTTTCTTCGAATCCGAGATGACCGACCAATTTCCCGCCGGTTACGTCGAGACCACGGTCATCCCGCGCACCCTGATGGGCCGTGTCGGACTGGCCGAAGAACTGGCCGCCGCAATGGTTTTCCTGGCCAGCGACGCCGCCAGCTACGTCACCGGTATCACGCTGCCCGTCGAGGGCGGCCTGCTCACCTCCTGACCGCACCGACTCTGAGAAAGGCAGTCGTGAACGTCGGATCGCATCTGCGCAAACGGGCCGAGTTGAATCCCGCCCTGGAGGCACTCGTCGATGAGACCGCCGGACGGCGGTTCACCTTTGCCGAACTCGACGAACGCGCCAACCGGGCCGCCCGGGTGCTCACCGGGCTGGGGCTGGGCAGGGGCGACCGGGTCGCCGTGCTGTTGCCCACCGCCCACCAGTTCGTCGAGGTGTTCTACGGGGCGGCGCGAGCCGGGCTGGTGGTCGTGCCGTTGAACTGGCGGCTGGTCGCCAACGAGCTGGCGTTCATGCTGCGCGACTCGGGCGCGACGGTGTTGGTGTTCGACGCCGAATACGACGCCGTCGTCGCCGAGCTGCATGAGCGTGACGGAAACGACCGCACACCGGTGGCCCACTGGCTGCGCGTCGGCGCCGACGGCCCGGCCTGGGCGACCGACTTCGACGCGCTGGTGGATCAGGCTGCGCCGCAACCGGTTTCGGTCGTCGGCGACGACGACGACCCGCTGTTCATCATGTACACCTCGGGCACCACCGGGCTGCCGAAGGGGGCGGTGCACACCCACGACAGCGTGCAGTGGTGCCTGCTGACGATGCTGGCCAGCGTCGACATGCGGTTCCGGGACCGCTACCTGATCTCGCTGCCGCTGTTCCACGTGGCCGCACTTGCCCCGCTGGTCGGTTGTGTCTACCGCGGTGCGACCATCGTCATGTTGCGCCAGTTCGACCCCAAGCGCATCTGGGAGGTGTTCCGCGACGAACAGATCACCACTACCCTGGCCGTACCGGCAATGCTGAACTTCATGCTGCCGACATATCAGCCCGAGCTGCGGGAGTCGCTGGCGCTGCGCTGGATCATGAGCGGGGCGTCACCGGTGCCGCCGTCGCTGATCAAGTCCTACGCCGACCTCGGCTTCGAGGTGCATCAGGTTTACGGGCTCACCGAATCGTGCGGTCCGGGCTGTGTGATCGGCCCCGACGACGCGATGTCGCACATCGGGTCGACCGGCAAGGCGTTCTTCCACACCGACATTCGCATCATCGACGAGCAGGGCGCCGAGGTGGGAGCCGGGGTGCCGGGCGAGATTTTGATACGCGGTCGCCACATCATGGCCGGCTACTGGAACCGTCCCGACGCAACCGCCGAGACGATCATCGACGGTTGGCTGCACACCGGCGACATCGCGGTCCGCGACGCCGACGGCTTCGTCTACATCCAGGACCGGATCAAGGACATGATCATCTCCGGCGGCGAGAACGTCTACCCGGCCGAGGTCGAAGACGCGCTGCTATCCCATCCCGGCATCGCCGACGTCGCCGTGGTCGGCATCCCGTCGGCCAAATGGGGCGAGTCGCCGCTGGCGGTGGTGGTGCGCGCTAACCCGGAACTCGACGAGGCGGCGGTGCTGGCGCACTGCGAGGGCAAACTAGCGCGCTACAAACTGCCCAAGCGGGCGGTCTTTGTCGATGCCATCCCGCGCACCCCCACTGGCAAGGCACTTAAACGCGTTCTGCGCGAACAGTTTTCAGTACCGGCGCCCGAGTCACCAAGGAACCATCCATGAAGCAGCTCTCCGGCCTGGACGCCGCGTTCCTCTACCTGGAGACGCCGACGACCTTCGGCCACGTCACCGGCCTGATGATCTTCGAACGTCCCAATCCTGACTACGACCCGTATGCGGCGGTGTACGCCAAGTTCGCCTCGCTGGTGGGCGAGCTCGAACCGTTGCGGCGGCGCCTGGTCGAAGTGCCGTTCGGGCTCGACCATCCGTACTGGGTGTTCGACCCGAACTTCGACCTCGACTACCATATCCGCGAATTGCATTTGGCCCGACCAGGTCTCGTCGATCAACTGGCCGAGCAGGTGTGCCGGATCATCGCGCGGCCGATGGATCACACCCGGCCGCTGTGGGAGGTGTACGTCATCGACGGCCTGGCCGACGGTCGTTGGGCGCTGCTCACCAAATATCACCACGCCACCATCGACGGGGCTTCCGGGCAGCTGATGCTGCAGATCGTCACCGACACGCAGCCCGACGCGCCGCCGCCGGGAGAGGGCCCGTCGTGGGAACCCGAGGCATTGCCGTCCACCGCCGAGGTACTGCGCCGAACGGCGGGCCACCTGGCCCGCAACCCGTTCCGGGCGCTGCGGGTGCAGGCCCGCATTGTCGGTCGGCTCGCCGACGCCGCCGGAATCCATGGCGTGAGCAGTGCTGCGGGCCGGGCCGGCGACGCGGTCAAATGGGTCGCCCAACTGGGCCTCAGAAATAGAGGCAGCCGGCCGAACCTCTCGTTGCCCGCCGTCACGGCACCTCCGACGCCGTGGAACAAGACGATCACCAGCCACCGCCGCTTCGCCATGCGCACCACCTCGCTGGACAACGTCAAGCGGCTCAAAGACGCCACCGGCAGCACTGTCAACGACATCGTCATGGCGATCTGCGCCGGCGGGCTGCGGGAGTATCTGTTGGCCCATGACGCGCTGCCGGACCGCCCGCTGCGCGCAATGGTGCCGGTGTCGATCCGGACCGGAGACGAGGCGGACCCGTGGACCAACCGGGTGTCGGCGATCGTCGCCGAATTGCCCACCGACTGCGCTGATCCGGTGGAACGGGTCGCGCGCTGCCGCAAGGCCATGCAGGACGCCAAGCGCACCCACCAGCTGGTGCCGGCGGACGAACTGGTCGACCTCAGCCGCTACTCGCCGCCGGTGCTCTCCACGGCGGCGGTGCGGCTGGCGTCGCGGCTGCGGCTGGCCGACCGGGTCTCCCAGCCGTTCAACGTGGTGATCTCCAACGTGCCCGGGCCCCGCCAGCCGTTGTATTTCGCTGGCGCGAAGCTGTGTCACCAGTTCCCCGTCTCGATCGTCACTGATGGGCAGGGGCTGAACATCACCGTGGTGAGTTATCTGGACCGGCTCGACTTCGGCTTCATCGTCGACCGCGAGCTCGTTCCCGACGTCTGGGACCTGGCCGACATGCACGTGGCCGAGATCACCCGGCTGTTCGAGGCCACCGGCGCGCAGTGGGCTCAGCCGCCGCAGCCGCCCTCGCCGCGTCGCGGACCGACCCAGAAGCCGGTGAAGAAGCCGGTGAAGAAGTCGGCATCGACAGAGGGCCGCCGATAGCTGGCGTTGCGGGCCCGGTCTTGGCCGACCTTTAAGCTCGTCCAGGTGACGACTCAACGCCCGATGCGATGACCAACGCGATCGTCGTCGGTTCCGGACCCAATGGCCTGGCCGCAGCGATCCAACTCGCCCGCCACGGTATCGACGTGCAGGTGCTCGAGGCCGGCGACACCATCGGCGGCGGAGCGCGTTCGGGCGAGCTGACCGTTCCCGGGCTCATCCACGACCACTGCTCGGCGTTTCACCCGCTGGGCGTCGGTTCGCCGTTCTGGCAGGAGATCGACCTGCAGCGTTATGGACTCACCTGGAAGTGGCCGGAGATCGACTGCGCGCATCCGCTCGACGACGGTAGCGCCGCCGTGCTGTTCCAGTCGATCGAGACGACCGCCGCGCGGATGGGACCGGACGGCGGCCGCTGGCGACGCGCGGTAGGGGATCTGGCGGTCGGATTCGATGACCTGGCAAGCGATTTGCTCCGGCCGGTGATCAATGTGCCGCGGCACCCGCTTCGTCTTGCGGCCTTTGGTCCGCGTGCGGCGCTGCCGGCCACCGTGATGGCGCGCTGGTTTCGTACCGAGCAGGCACGCGCGCTGTTCGGCGGGGCCGCCGCACACGTCTATACGCGTCTGGACCGGCCGCTGACCGCGTCGCTCGGTCTGATGATCCTGGCCAGTGGCCACCGGTACGGCTGGCCCGTAGCCCAGGGCGGATCGGGGTCGATCACGCAGGCACTGGATGCGGCGCTGCGGGCGCACGGCGGCAACATCACCACCGGCGTGACCGTCACCAGCCGCCGCGACATCCCGGACGCAGACATCGTCATGCTCAATCTCAGCCCGGCGGGCGTCCTGGAACTCTACGGCGATGTGATGCCGGGCCGGATCAAGTCGTCCTATCGGCGTTACCGCGCCGGATCGTCGGCGTTCAAGGTCGACTTCGCCATCGAGGGCGACATTCCGTGGACAAATCCAGACTGTGGGCGCGCCGGGACCGTCCATCTGGGCGGCACCTTCGCCGAGATTGCGGACACGGAACGGCAACGCGCACAAGGCAAGATGGTGCAACGGCCGTTTGTTCTGGTGGGGCAGCAGTACCTGGCCGACCGGTGCCGCTCAGCGGGTGACGTCAATCCGGTCTGGGCCTACGCCCACGTGCCGTTCGGCTATACCGGTGACGCCACCGCGGCCGTCGTCGACCAGATCGAACGGTTCGCCCCCGGTTTCCGCGACCGCGTCATCACCAGCGTCAGCAAATCCGCCGCCGAATTGCAGGCCTACAACCGAAACTTCATCGGTGGTGACATCATCGGCGGTGCCAATGACCGGCTCCAGGTCATCTTCCGGCCACGGGTCGCCGTCGATCCCTATGTGATCGGGGTGCCTGGTGTCTACCTCTGCTCGCAATCCGCCCCGCCGGGTGCTGGCATCCATGGACTGTGTGGGTACTACGCCGCAGAATCAGCGTTGCGGTGGCTGCGTAGGCGACGCTGACGGCACCCGGCGCGATCACCGTCACGTGCGCTCGACCTGACAAGGCCCACGCAGCTGTGCAATTCGAGCCGACGGTTACCCACTGGCCGCGGGTCGATTCGCGCAGCGACAAACCGCATCTCGCGGTCACCTTTCGAGCTTGCCAGCTGGATCACCCCAACTATCACGGGTTCTCGACTGGGCCGCCGACCAAGGTGGGCTCCCAATTGGCCGGCAGCATCGGTACCCGTGCCCCGTCACCAAGCTCGCCGCCGCCGAGCGTCGTCAATCCTGCGGCCGGCATGGCCGTCGCACCGGGCGTGGTCCCGGCAAACCCCAGCACCCCGGCGCCGTGATCAGCAGCTATCACCGACGCCGGTACCGCCGGCGCCGCCGCCGCCGTGAATTGTGCTAGTGGCTGAACCGCAGATGCGCCAGCCAACGGCCCTAACGCGCCAACGGCGACATCGGCGACGGGCATGGCACTCATAGCGCCCAGGTTCGCGCCGGCGGAAGCAGCCGCCGCACCGGTGGCCGCCAACGCCACCGCGTCAGTCAACGGAGTCGCCATAGCCCCGACAGCGCCAAGACCCGCACCACCCCCAAGAATCCATTCGATCACCGCACCGACGACCAACAACGGATCGGCCACGAACCAGAACGCCGGCGCGACGACGAAGTGATACCAGAGAAAGCCGTAATACCACAGCATGAAAAAGCCGGCGGCAAAGTGCAGGGTCAAGAAGTCCAAAAGGGCCAATAACGGGATCCTCAGTCCCAGTGTAGGCAAGATGAGGATGCCGATAACTATTTCCAGCACATTGAGATACTCGGCTAAAACGAGGGTAAGTAACTCAATCAATAATTGTTCGATCGGCGTCTCGGTGACGGCCTGGGCGATGCCGGCCACGATGTTGGCGCCGGGTTTGATGATGAACGGCGCCGGGACGGTGTGTGGGGTGGCGGCCAGCGTGGTAGTAGCAACCGCGTCGTACACACTCATGGTGGTCGCGGCTTGGATCCACATCCGTGCGTAGTCGGCTTCGGTGAGTGCGATGGGGATGGTGTTGATACCGAAGAAGTTCGTGGCCACCAGCACCGCGTGGGTGGCATGGTTAACCGCCAACTCGCCCAACGTCGGCATCGCCGCTACCGCACCGACATAGGCCGTTGCCAAATTCTGGTGGGCTGCAGCGGTTTCCGCGCTGACGGCACTGGCGCCTGCCAACCACGCCAGATAGGGGACGTAGGCTGCCACGCAGAGCTCTGCGCTGGGACCGTCCCAGGTGCCGGCTTGGACCCCGGCAAGTATGGCGGTCAGTTCCTCGGCCACCGACGCGTACTCGGAGCTCAGTGATGTCCAGGCCTGCGCCCCGGCCAGCAACGAGTCCGGTCCTGGCCCCGCGTTGAGTAGCGCCGAATGCGCCTCCGGTGGCGCTGCCATCCATATCGGCGCCGTCATTGTGAGCTACCTGCGCGCGCATTTGGTATATCGCGGCAACCGGTGAATCTCACCGAGGCAACCGGCAATAATTGTTCGCCTGTTGCGGACGTCGCCGTGATATTCCTTGGTGTCGCGGCGACATGTGTGATACTCCGGCCAAGAGTGAACGTGTGCGCGGCCGTGCCATGGGTCATCAGCCCCGCAGGAAACATTCGTTGCGTCAACGCTAATCCTTCGGTTTACACCGCCGCGCCTCGCTGCCTTTGCGCGTTGCGTGCTTCGATTGAAACGAGATTCCATTAAAACCAATGCGGCGCTATGCCGACAACATCTCGGCAATTCATTTTCATGTTCGGTTCATTAACGCAAACTATGAACCGCAATTTCCTGGTTGCCGGAGATTCTGCGGTGATGCCGGGTTACAACGGGGTTGGCCGGATGGCGGGCAATCACGCCGCCGAGTCGGCTCGACGTGGCCAGAGGGCGCTGGGTCTAATCGAATTGCTCAGGGGCGCTTGAACTTCCATCCTTGACGGCGCACTTACCTGCACCGCGTCGGGCCCAGGTCAAGACCGCCGACGAGATACCGGCCAGCAGCGGCAGCTACCGCATTCGCTGCTGGTACCAAGTGGGTCAGCACAAACCCGAAGAGCTGACCGAAAGAGCCGAATCTCAGCCCGCGCCCGCACCGGAAGGACCCGGCGCAACGGGCTGACCGGGTACGGGCCCACCCGCGGGTGCGGGACCAGTCGGCGCACCCTTGCCGGTCCCAGACATGTCGATGATCGGAGCCCCAGCCAGCGCCGGCGCATCCAGCGGAGCACCAGCCGCGACCGGCCCGAGTGCGATCAACGGAACACCAGCTGGCATCGGCGCAACGACGGGGGCGCCGGCGGGCACCGGAACAGCGGCGGGCACCGGAACAGCGGCGGGCACCGGAACAGCGGCGGGCACCGGAACAGCGGCGGGCACCGGAACAGCGGCGGGCACCGGGGCGGCGGCGGGCACCGGAACAGCCGCGGGCACCGGAACAGCGGCCGGCACCGGAACAGCGGCG
>NZ_MVIF01000075.1 GCF_002086675.1 Mycobacterium persicum | reverse complement strand
GATCCACACCGCATCGAGCAACCACCCCGGCACCGGTGCCGACGAAACCCGCCGCGCACCGCCAAACCGCTCCAACACCAACGCAAAATCCCAACCATCGCGAGCCAACCGCCGAGCAAACTGACGCCAATCACCACTGGCACACGACCGACACCACGCCGCCAACCGCCGCCCCGCCCGATCAGCATCCGACTTCTGCCCCGGCACCGACTCGAAATCACCCGACAACAACTCATCAACACTGGCCGCACCCACCAACACCCGCTCAAAAAACGTGTCCATCCCGTCCCTTTCGCCGCCACCCGGCGTAAACCCCGCCCCACCACCATAATTGGCCACCACACTCACCAAAACACCCAACGACCATCAGCGCCCACCTTGAGGACCAAAGTCCCTACAAGCCCACCACCACTACGACAGACAGTAAAAGTCCACCATCAACCCATACCCAGAAAGGACCACCCCGATGAACCACACCATCCAACTCCCCCAACTCGACGACGACATCTTCGCCTTCAACTTCTCCGACGAAGCCATCGAAGCCGCCGCCGGCATCAGCAGCGGCATCGAAGACACCACCCAATGCACCTGGTCAGTCACCACCCTGTGCAACCCCTGCAAAGAATAAGCACCCCAACACCATTCACCATCTGGGTGCGGCCTGATCACTCGCCTGCCGAAACAGCTTGAATCTCTTGGCAATCGAGCTTCCTACAGCTATCGGCGGGGTCTCAGAAGTTCACCGGAACCTCGTAGACGTTGCGGTGGGATCCGTCCTTCATGCTTACTTCCCAGACGGTGACACGGCCCAGGCCAGGGCGTTGCGTCGAGTAATTCGAGGTGAATGCGAAGGGGCCCCAGTTTCCCCATTCCAGCCCCGTCACCGTGGTGAAACCCTGGTCTAGCTCGGCGCCGTCCGGGGCGTTGACCGAATACGTGACCGTTCCCTCGAAGACGTTGGCGATTCCGGAGACCTTCAACGGCGAGGTCACAGCTTGCCCGGGCACCGGCGACTCGATCAGAATCCTCGGTAGCACGGCGTCGATGTCGGCGCGTTTGAGGTTGGCCGCCCCTTCCAACGGCTTCCCGGCGACGGTGATGGTTACCTGGTCGACGCCGGCGAACTGGGTGAGCGTGCAGACGACCTCGGCGACTCGCAGCTGCATCGGGGCGCCCGGCAGCGCGGCGCCGTCGGCCCGGAAGTCGTTGGACAGGTCGACGGTCGCGGTGCCGCCCGCGACGTTGAGGCCCAGCAGCGTGGTGGCGGCCGGAATCTCCGTCGACAGGCCGATTCCCCGCTCGAAGTCGGCGGGGCCCGCCAGTAGCGCCCGGACCGCGAGTTCGGCCGCCATGGATGAGTGCGGATCGGCCGCGTTCCGCCCGGCAGTGGCGACCTTGCCGGCCCGCACGAAGTAGACCCGAAGGGCAACGCCGGTACCGGGCATCGTCGTCGGCGCCATCGACGTCGCACCGGACTTCGACGACGTGGTCGCAGCCGGCGGCTGGTGCGTGGCGCATGCAGCTCCCGCGTATAACCAGCCGATGGCCGAGATCAAGCACAGTGCCCGCCGCATGGGCTGAGAGTGCCACCAGAACGCGGTGGTGCGCCAGGGACGAATGGCCTCTCCAGGTGCCGCGGCCGTCGCTCGCTGCAAAAGCCGCACCCGCGGATCGGGTCACCTCATTGGTAGTCGGGGGCGCGGTGCTCAGTGAGCCCGTTTCCCCTTCCCCCTTTCAATCCGTGCGTGCGGTTTTCCCGCACACGGCTTACCGATGATCTTCTAGACATGGTTACGCTGCCTTCGGGTAGCGGATGGTGCCACGAAGCCGGTGCAGGCCGTGCCCGTTAAACCACTCTTCGGTCCACTGATCGGCTTGGCCGGCACGCAGATTGCGGCCCCGCTTTTGAACCATCAAGCGGAACAGCCGCCATCGGACGTACCGGTCGATCTGGCGGAACTTCTTGGCGGCATTGCCGGTACGAAAGTAGTTGCCCCAGCCGCGCAGGATCGGGTTCAGATCCGCGATCACGTCCCGGATATCGAGACCGACCCGATTGCCCCCGGTGCGGTCACGCACCTTGGCCCGTAGTCGGGCCATGGCCGTTTGGCTGGGCCAGCGGTGCAGGTAGTAGCGCACAATGCGCTTCTGTTCCCACAGCCGCCCCGACATGCGAGCTCGGAAATGACAGCCCAGAAAGTCCAGGCCCTCACAACCTGCCCGTAGGTCGACCACCTTCGTCTTATCCGGATGCAGCCGCAACCCCAACGACGCCAGGATTTCTCCTACCGCCGCTAGAGCGTGCTCGGCTTGTTCCGCCGTACGGCACAACACCACACCGTCATCGGCATAACGCACCAACTCACCTACCCCACGGGCAGCGAGTTCGGTGTCGAGCACATGCAGATAGACGTTGGCCAACAGCGGCGAGATCACCCCGCCCTGCGGAGTGCCCGCGACCGTCCGCTGGGTCACCCCCTCGACCAACACTCCTGCTTGCAGCCACAAACGCAGCAGTTTGAGCACCCGCCGATCCGAGACCCGCCTACCCACCTCCGTGAGCAGCCGGTCGTGGTCGATCTCACCGAAGAAATTGGCGATATCGAACTCGACCACAAACACCTGACCCTGGATGAACCCGGTCCGCAAGCGTTCCTTGGCCATCACCGCCGACCGCCTCGGCCGAAACCCGAACGAGCACGACAGAAAATCCGCCTCGAAAATCGGTTCCAACACGATCTTGGCCGCCGCCTGGACCACCCGGTCTCGCACCGTGGGAATACCCAACGGCCGCTTACCACCTCGTGGTTTCGGGATCTCCACACGCCTAGCAGGCGCGGGACGATACCGACCTGTGCGAAGGTCATGGCGCAACTCACGCAACATGCGGTCCACGCCGTAGTCCTCCACCGCGGCCACGGTGATCCGATCCACCCCGGCCGCGCCCTTGTTCTTACGCACCCGCTCCCACGCCTCCCACAGGACGTCACCCCTGTAGATACGGTCATACAGGGCGTGGAAACGCCGACCCTCAGACTGCTTGGCCGCAGCCCATAGCACCCGTTGCAGTTGTTGCACTTTCACCGGCGAGGCCACCAACGGCTCGTCGTCGGCTACGGCAAGCGATGGCTTACCGGGGTAGTTGGACCGAGTCACCTCGGTCATGCCCTCACACTTACCCGCTTCGCGCGCGTGATCAAAGCAGGGGCCCTTCCCTCCCGGCGTGTCTCTCACACCGATCAGCGGTACTACGACCCCCTCGGACTCCCGCTGCCCTCCAAGGGATTTCACCATCGGCTTATACCCTTGGTCTTTGCCTGACGCAGGCTGAGCAGACCGACCTCTCCCCTTCCGAACCAGACTGTGTGCACGTGCCGCTCCCCATACCCCGGAAGGACCCGCCGAGCTAACCCCGGACCAGGGCTCGACAGACATAGGCCTTCGCCGTGACATGAGCGGCTCGGCTCCTCCGTTGTAAATTTGACGAGGCTGCAGGACTCGCGCCTAACGGCACTACGGCCCGCGCACTTGCTCCCTCCAAAGAGGCTCTCGACACCCCGCTTAGCCCGCCGCCTCTCAACGACGAACCGGGGCCTGCTACCCGGCGCTCCGGTGCCTACCGGGACGGGACTTACACCCGCAAGCCTGATCCAGCTTCTAGGACGCACCATGCGGCCCACCGTAGAACAGCCCGCGGTTATCGGTTGGCTTTCCACCAGGTGTACAGGCCGGCGAGGTCGGGTCCGCTGGCCAGAGCCAGCAGCAGGTCGCGGTCTTTCGCCCACAACTGACCCATGTCGCGACTGCACCCAAAAGTGTTGCCATGCTAGATTTCACACTCGCCGCCCAGCCGCACTGATTCGACCCGCAACACTTTCGTCGCGCCCGCCGGTGTGCCGACAACGGCTCCCCGCGTGTTATGCCGCGACATGCCAGCACGTCGGGTCGGCGTGCGGAGGCAGGTGACGGCGTGAACGTGAACCGCCACGCGCGGGTGAGCATCTGGGGGGCAGTGTTCGATGCAGCAGGTCAGTCACGCCGACGCCGACGGCAGTCGGCCGTTGCGGGGCTGGCAGCGCCGGGCAATCGTCAAGTACCTGGCCGCCGAGCCGCGGGATTTTCTGGCCGTGGCCACCCCCGGGTCGGGCAAGACGACGTTCGCCCTGCGGATCACGGCCGAATTGCTGAGCCATCGCGCGGTCGAGCAGGTCACCGTCGTGGTGCCCACCGAGCACCTGAAAATTCAGTGGGCACAGGCCGCCGCGCGGCATGGGCTGGCCTTGGACCCCAGGTTCACCAACTCCAACCCCCGGACCTCACCGGAGTACCACGGCGTCGTCGTCACCTACGCCCAGGTCGCCGCGCATCCGACGCTGCACCGGGTGCGCACCGAACAACGCAAGACGCTGGTCGTTTTCGACGAGATCCACCACGGCGGCGACGCCAAGACCTGGGGCGACGCCATCCGGGAGGCATTCGGCGACGCCACCCGCCGTCTCGGCCTGACGGGCACACCGTTTCGCAGTGACGACAGCCCGATCCCGTTCGTCAACTATGCCCCCGACGGGGACGGCGTGCTGCGTTCGGAAGCCGACCACACCTACGGCTATGCCGAAGCCCTTGCCGACGGCGTGGTCCGGCCGGTGGTGTTTCTCGCCTACTCCGGGCAGGCGCGCTGGCGCGACAGCGCCGGCGAAGAGCATGAGGCACGCCTGGGTGAGCCATTGTCGGCCGAGCAGACCGCACGGGCCTGGCGCACGGCGCTGGACCCTGCGGGCGAGTGGATGCCTGCGGTCATCACCGCCGCCGACCAGCGGTTGCGTCAGCTGCGCGCCCAGGTGCCCGACGCCGGTGGCATGATCATCGCTTCGGACCGGACGGCGGCCCGAGCCTATGCCGGGTTGCTGACCACGCTGACGTCCGAAGCGCCCACCGTCGTCCTGTCCGATGATCCCGGATCCTCTTCCCGCATCGCGGAATTCGCCTCCAGCACCAGCCGGTGGCTGGTCGCGGTGCGGATGGTCTCCGAAGGCGTCGACGTGCCCCGCCTGTCGGTGGGGATCTATGCCACCAGCGCCTCGACGCCGCTGTTCTTCGCGCAGGCGGTTGGCCGGTTCGTGCGGTCACGCCGACCCGGTGAAACCGCGAGCATCTTCTTGCCGTCGGTTCCCAGCCTGCTGCAGCTGGCCAGCGAGCTGGAGGCGCAGCGCAACCACGTGCTGGGCAAGCCGCACCGGGAATCGGGCGACGATCCGCTCACCGGTGACCCGGCCACCAGGACACAAACCGAACCGGGTGAAACCGGCTTCACCGCACTGGGAGCCGACGCCGAATTGGATCAGGTCATCTTCGACGGATCGTCGTTCGGCACCGCCACTCCGGCGGGAAGCGACGAGGAGGCCGACTACCTCGGCATCCCCGGGCTGCTCGACGCGGAGCAGATGCGCGCCCTGCTGCACCGTCGCCAAGATGAGCAGCTGCAACGGCGGGCCCGGCTTCAGCAAGGGGCCGCGCAAGCAGGCCCCGCCCAGCCGGCCACCACCCACGGCCAACTCCGCGAGCTGCGCCGCGAACTCAACAGCCTGGTGGCGATCGCGCATCATCGCACCGGCCGGCCGCACGGCTGGATCCACAACGAACTTCGCCGCCGCTGCGGCGGGCCGCCGATCGCCGCCGCAACCCGCGAGCAGCTCAAGGCGCGCATCGAAGCCTTGCGCCAGTTGAACTCCGAGCAGGCGTGACCGCGGGGGCGGGTCAATCGCCGACGGGCTCGTCGACCAATACGTCGGCGGGGGTACCCAGCACCGCCGACAGCTGCTGCTCGACCGCGGCGGGTACGTCGGACTCCCCGGGAACCATCACGCAGAAAACGTCGGCCGCGGTCGACCCGAACGTGTTGACCTTGGCCCACACGATATCGACGCCCGCGCGCTCCAGGGCGTGCGCGAGCAGCGCGAGCAATCCCGGTCTATCCATGGCACGAACCTCCAGGATGAGCTGACCGGAGCTGGCAGATTCCAGCCACATGATGCGCGGCGGGGCGGCCGAACGCGTGACCGGCACTCCGGCCACCACCTCACCGGCTCGCTCGGATGCGAAACTGCTGGCCTCGCTGTCCCGCTTTTCCACCATGGCCAGCACATCGACGTCGCCGCCGAGGGCACCGACGAATTGCTGGCGCAGCAGTTCGGCCGCCGGCGGCGAACCGAACAGCGGGGACACCACGAATTCGGTGATCGCAACGCCGTCGTGACTGTTCACCGCCGCGGAATGGACACCCAGCGAATTCAACGCCAGCACGGCAGCGGCTTTGGAGACCAACCCCGGCTTGTCCGGGGCGACCATCACCACCTGGTACATCCGTGCGCTGTCGCCGGGTCCGATCTCCACGTGCACGCCGTGATCGGCGGCCAACGAAAGATAGTGCGGAGCAAGGGGTTTCGCCTGAGGCAGGGCCTCGCCTGCCATCACCATCCGGCAGCGTGACACCAGTTTGTCGACCAGCGACGCCTTCCATTCGCTCCACACGCCCGGGCCGGTGGCCTTCGAGTCGGCTTCCGTCAGCGCGTGCAGCACCTCGAGCAATTGCGGGTCCCCGCCCAGGGCCTCGGAGACACCCTCGATGGTCTTCGGGTCGTTCAAGTCGCTGCGGGTGGCGACGACGGGTAGCAGCAGGTGATGGCGGACCAGCTTCGAGAGCACATCGACGTCCGCCGGCGGTAGACCCAGCCGCTCGCCGATCTGCATGACCATTTCGGAGCCCAGGACACTGTGGTCGGCGCCCCTGCCCTTACCGATGTCGTGCAGCAGCGCGCCAAGCGCCAGCAAGTCGGGTCGGGCCACCCGGGTGGACAGCGGCGCCGCATGGATCGCGGTCTCGATCACATGCCGGTCCACGGTCCATTTGTGGGCGACATCGCGGGGCGGGAGGTCGCGGATGCTGCCCCATTCCGGCAGCAATCGGCCCCATAACCCGGTGCGGTCGAGCGCTTCGATCGTCCCCACCGCGGTGGGGCCGGCCAGCAGCACCACCAGCAGGTCGTCCAATACCTCACGCGGCCAGGGCGTCGGCAGCTCCGGAGTGCAGGTGGCCAGCCGGCTCAAGGTGGCGGCGCCGATGGGCAGTCCGGTGTCGGCCGCGGCGGCGGCCACGCGCAGCATCAGTCCCGGATCGCGTTCGGGGTGAGCGTCCCGGGCCAGCACGATTTCGCTGGCGTACTCGACGACGCCCTCGTCCAGCGGCCGCCGCTTGGGCCGGTGTCGTAGGGCCGAGATACCCCGCCGCGGCAACGCATTGGCGGCGGTGCGCAGTCCGGTTTCGGAGTGGTAGGCGATGGTGCGCCCGGCGCCGGACAGCATCCGCGCCAAGTCGAATCGGTCGCCGAAATGCAGGGCTGCGCTGATGTCATCGGCGTGCTGGGCCAGCAGCAGATCGTGCCCGCGGCCCGATACCCGGTGCAGTTCGGTGCGCACGTCGAGCAGCGTGAGGTAGGCGTCGTCCAGCGAACCCACCGGCAGGCCCGGAGCGGCCATGCCGTGGCGGTCGATGAGCTGCGCGATCGCCAGCGCGTTGAGCAACTGCACGTCGCGAAGGCCACCGCGACCCGACTTGAGGTCGGGTTCGGCGCGGTGGGCGATGCGACCGTATCGCAACCAACGATCATGCGTTATTTCGACGAGTTCGTCCATGCGCGAACGTATTCCGCTGCGCCATTGCCGCCGCACGCCTTCGATCAACCCGTCCGAAAGTCGCTTGTCGCCGGCGATGTGACGGGCTTCCAGCATGCCCAGGGCGGCCACCAGGTCGGAATTGGCCACGCCCAGCGCGTCAGTAACGGTTCGCACGCTGTGGTCGAGCCGAATGTTGGCGTCCCACAACGGGTACCACAGCTTGTCGGCGACCTCCCCCAGCACCTCGGCAGGCTTGCCGTCGTGCACCAGCAGCAGGTCCAGGTCGGAATGCGGCAGCAGCTCGCATCGGCCCAGCCCACCGACCCCGACGATCGCGAAGCCGCTGTCGTCGGTGATCCCGATTTCCGCGGCCTTGGCGGTCAGCCAGGACTCGTGCAGGTCCAGCCAGGCCTGTCGCAGCTCCGCGGGATCCGGTGCCCGCTGGTCGTCGGACAGCAATTGGCGCCGTGCGGCAACCAAATCGCTTGCCGGGCAGGCGGTTCCGGCCTGGTCGCGCTGGTCGGGGGTCATACCGGGTGGGGCCGGCGCGTCCCAGATCGGTTCAGCAATGCGCGACGACTCTCACAGCGCGTCCGGTCCGCGTTCACCGGTGCGTACCCGCACGATGGTGTCCACAGGGCTGACCCACACCTTGCCGTCGCCGATCTTGCCGGTGCGCGCCGCCCGCACGATGCTGTCGACCACCTTGTCGACGATGGAATCGTCGACGACCACTTCGACCCGGACCTTGGGCACGAAATCGACCGAGTATTCGGCGCCGCGGTAGACCTCGGTGTGGCCCTTTTGCCGTCCATAACCCTGGATTTCGCTGACGGTCATCCCCAGGACGCCGGCGTCCTCGAGGCTGGCCTTGACGTCGTCGAGGGTGAACGGCTTGACGATCGCGGTGATCAGCTTCATTTCGGCTCCGCCTCCACTTTCTCGCTCACTCGCTCTTCCAGGCCGTTACGCGAACCCAGCGCCGGGCCGGGACGGGGAAGAACCGAACCGCTGGTGACCGCGAAATCATAGCCGCTCTCGGCGTGCTCAGCCTCGTCAATACCCGCGTATTCTGCCTCCGCACCCAACCGCAGCCCGATGGTGTACTTCAGGATAAGAGCCAAGATAAGCGTGACGACGCCAGAGTAGACCAGAACGCTGAACGCGCCGACCGCTTGCCGTTCCAACTGCGCAAACCCGCCGCCGTAGAACAACCCCTTCGACACCCCGGCCACGCCGTTGATGGCCACGCTCTCGGGTGCGGCCAGTAAACCGATCAGCAACGTGCCCACCAGACCGCCGACCAGGTGTACCCCGACCACGTCGAGCGAGTCGTCAAACCCCAGCTTGAATTTCAGGCCGACCGCCAGCGCGCACAGCACACCGGCCACCGCCCCGACCGCCAGCGCGCCCAGAACGTTGACCGACGAGCACGACGGGGTGATGGCGACCAGTCCGGCGACAATGCCCGAGGCCGCGCCCAGCGTCGTGGCCTTACCGTCGCGGATGCGTTCGGTCAGCAGCCAGCCCAGCATGGCCGCGGCGGTGGCGACGGTGGTGGTGATGAACGTCGACCCGGCGGCGCCGTTGGAGCTGGTGGCCGACCCGGCGTTGAATCCGTACCAGCCGAACCACAGCAACCCGGCCCCGAGCATCACGAACGGCAGGTTGTGCGGCCGGAACAGCGTCGTGGGCCAGCCCTTGCGCTTGCCCAGCACGATCGCCAGCACCAGGCCGGCCACACCGGCGTTGATGTGGACCGCGGTGCCCCCGGCGAAGTCGATGGCGTGCAGCTTGTTGGCGATCCAGCCGCCGTGCGCGGAGGCGAACTTGTCGAACGCGAAGACCCAGTGCGCCACCGGGAAGTAGACGAACGTCGCCCAGAGCCCGGCGAAAGCCAGCCAGGCACCGAACTTGAGCCGGTCGGCGACCGCTCCCGAGATCAAGGCCACCGTGATGATCGCGAACATCAGCTGGAATGCCACGAACACGGTGGCCGGCAGGGTGCCGGCCAGCGGAATATTCACCGCCGCGGTTTGCGTCGCGGGATC
The DNA here is from genome assembly GCF_002086675.1 of Mycobacterium persicum. Classification (GTDB taxonomy): domain Bacteria; phylum Actinomycetota; class Actinomycetes; order Mycobacteriales; family Mycobacteriaceae; genus Mycobacterium; species Mycobacterium persicum. The sequence continues at coordinate 20,831 of NZ_MVIF01000075.1, read as the reverse complement.
GGCGGCCACCGCGTTGCCCCCGATCAGGCCCTTCAGGCCCCAGTATTCGGTCGGGTTGCCGGCAATGTTGCCGACGTCGTCGCCGAACGCCATCGAGTAGCCGTAGAGCACCCAGAGCACGGTGACCACGCCCATCGCACTGACGCTCATCATGATCATGTTCAGCACGCTCTTGGCGCGCACCATGCCGCCGTAAAAGAAAGCCAGGCCCGGCGTCATCAACAGCACGAGGGCAGAACTCGCCAGCATCCAGGCCGTATCGCCGGTGTTGGGTACGCCCATGATCGGGAATTGGTCCACTCGCTATCACCTCCAGTCAGCGTTGGGAGGGCCCCAGGACTATGACTGGCGACCTGATCCAGAACCATGCGCAGTAGTTGTTGCGGCGATGGTGCGGTGATGTTTCGTGAGGATTAACGTAAAACTTGCTGTGTAAGAGCTGCTAGCCGAGCAGCGCGTCGACGAAGGCGGCCGGTTCGAACGGCGCCAGGTCGTCCGGGCCTTCGCCGAGCCCGACCAGCTTGACCGGCACGCCGAGCTCCTGTTGGACGCGGAAGACAATGCCGCCCTTGGCCGTTCCGTCCAGTTTGGTGAGCACTACGCCGGTGATGTCGACGACTTCGGCGAAAACCCTGGCCTGCGCCAGTCCGTTCTGCCCGATCGTGGCGTCGAGCACCAACAACACCTCGTCGACGGCGGCGCGGCGGGTCACCACCCGCTTGACCTTGCCGAGTTCGTCCATCAACCCGACCTTGGTGTGCAACCGGCCGGCGGTGTCGATGAGCACGACGTCGGCGCCGTGGGCGATGCCCTTGTCGACGGCATCGAAGGCCACCGATGCCGGGTCGGCGCCTTCGGCCCCGCGCACCACCTCCGCACCCACCCGGGCCGCCCAGGTCTGCAGTTGATCGGCCGCCGCGGCCCGGAAGGTGTCGGCCGCGCCGAGCACCACCCGCCGGCCGTCGGCCACCAGCACCCGCGCCAACTTTCCGACGGTGGTGGTCTTGCCGGTGCCGTTGACACCCACCACCAGCAACACCGAGGGATGGTCGGCGTGCGGCAGCGCCCGGATCGAGCGGTCCATGACCGGCTGCAGTTCTTTGACCAGGACATCTCGTAGCACGGCCCGGGCATCCGCCTCGGAACGCACATCGGCGCTGGCCAGCCTGCTCCGCAGCTGCGACACCACCGACGCCGTGACCACGGGGCCCAGGTCGGCGACCAGCAAGGTGTCCTCGACGTCCTGCCAGGAGTCCTCGTCCAGGTCGCCGCCGCCGAGCAAGCCCAGCATGCTGCGGCCGAAGGCGTTCTGCGACTTGGCGAGCCGTCCGCGCAGCCGCTCCAACCGCCCTTCCGGCGGCTCGATCGCCTCGACTTCCGGCGCTACCGGCGGCGCAACGGTCTCTGGTTCGGGCTTGACTTCGGGGAGATGGACATCAGAGATGGTGCGTTTGACGGCGTCACGCGGGAGGGTCGCATCGTCGCCGACTGCGGGCAGTCCGCTGGTGTCGATCCGATCGGCCGGTTCGACGGTCTCGACAGCCGAGGGCGTCTGGCTGAAGGTGATGCCGGACGACGCCGTGTAGCCGCCCGAACGGTCGATTACCCCCGGTTTCGGCTGGGTCGACAGGCGGATCCGGCGACGGCGATAGCGCACCAGGCCGATGACCAGCGCGGCGATGACGACCAGGACGGCGACGACCGCGATGGCGATCCACAGACCTTCCGACACACTGACATCCTTCCAGGGGCTTACCGGGGCGCCCGGTCCCCACGCTACGGGTCACCGTCACGAAGAATTGGCGACCAGCTCATCCAGCTGCTGACCCCGCATTCGCTGCGAGATCACCGCGGTGATGCCATCACCTTGCATGGTCACGCCGTAGAGGGCATCCGCGACTTCCATCGTCGGCTTCTGGTGCGTGATGATGATGAGCTGAGATCGGTCGCGCAGCTGTTCGAACAGGCCGAGAAGCCGCCGCAGGTTGGTGTCGTCCAGGGCGGCCTCCACCTCGTCCATGATGTAGAACGGCGACGGTCGGGCCCGAAAGATCGCCACCAGCATCGCCACCGCGGTCAACGCCTTCTCCCCACCGGACAGCAACGACAGCCGGGTGACCTTCTTACCCGGCGGACGGGCTTCCACCTCGATACCGGTGGTCAGCATGTCGTCGGGTGCAGTCAGCCGCAGCCGGCCTTCGCCGCCGGGGAACAGCGAGCCGAACACGACCCGGAATTCGCGTTCCACGTCGACGAACGCGTCGCTGAAAACCTGCAGGATGCGGGCGTCGACGTCGGCGACGACGTCCAGCAGATCCTTGCGGGCGGCCTTGACGTCCTCGAGTTGGGTGGACAAGAAGTTGTAGCGCTCCTCCAGCGCCGCGAACTCCTCGAGGGCCAGCGGATTGACCCTGCCGAGTTCGGCCAGGTCCCGCTCGGCGCGTTTGGCCCGGCGTTCCTGGGTAACGCGGTCGAACGGCATCGGGGCGGGCGCGACCACCTGCTCGCCGCGTTCGCGGGCCTGCTCGAACTCGGCCATCTCCAGCTCGGTGGGCGGCAGCGGCACTTCGGGACCGTACTCGGCGATCAAATCGGCCGGCGCCATCCCGAACTGCTCCAGCACCATGTGTTCGAGCTGCTCGATTCGCATTGCCGCCTGGGCGTCTGCCACCTCGTCACGGTGTAGCGAATCGGTCAGCGCAGCCACCCGCGCGCTCAACGTGTTGGTCTCCTCGCGAACCGCCGCCACGGCCGCCAACCGCTGCCGGCGTTCGGCGGCGAGCTCGTCACGAAGGTGCGACGCCGCGGCCACCACCCGGTTCAACCGCCCCGCCAACAGCCGCCCGGACTCGGCGACGGCCGCGGCCACCGCCGCCGAGCGCAGTCGCGCTTCCAGCGCCTGCTGGGCCCGCAGCCGCGCCTCCCGTTCGGCCGCAGCCGCGCGGCGCAGCGAATCTGCTCTTCCCCGAACGGCATTGGCGCGTTCCTCGGCGGTCCGCACCGCCAATCGCGCCTCCACTTCAACGGCCCGCGCACTTTCGGTCGCAGCCGCGATCGCTTGCCTGGCTGCTGCCGTGCTGGGCTCGGCCGCCTGCACGTGTTGGGTCTGCTGGGCGTTGCGCAGCCTGGTCTCGAGCTCGATGACCTCCTCGAGCGTCTGCGCCCGCCCGGCCTCCAGTTCCTCGCGCTGCCGCAGCAGCCTGGTCCACTCTTCCTCCGCCGCGCGCGCGTCCTGACCGAGCCGGCCCAGCTGCTCGTAGGTCGCCGAGATGGTGGCGTCGGATTCGTTGAGCGCGGCCAGCGCCTGGTCGGCCGAGTCCTGGCGAGCCGCTTGTTCGGTCAGTGCGCCGGACAGCGCCGCGCTGAGGTGAGCCACCTGCGCCTCGGCCGCGGCCAGCTCGCTGCGGGCCTTGTCGATTTCGGAGGTGATCTCCAGCGTGCTGGGCCTGCGGTCGGACCCGCCGCTCACCCAGCCCGCTCCGACCAGGTCGCCGTCGGTGGTGACGGCTCGCAGCTGGGGCCCAACCGCCACCAGATCCAGCGCCTCGGCCAGGTCGTTGACCACCGCGACGCCGGAAAGCATCGCGGTGATCGCCCCGCGCCAGCGCGGTGGCGCCTCGATCAGATCCAGTGCCCACCGCGCGCCGCCGGGCAATGGCGGGGCCGGGTTGTCCGGGGCCGGCCAGTCACTCAACACCAGCGCCGCCCGGCCGCCGTCGGCCTCCTTGAGCGCGCTGACGGCGGCGCGAGCCGCGCCGGGGCCGTCGACGGCCAGCGCGTCGGCCGCCGCTCCCAGCACCGCTGCCAGTGCGGCCTCGTAGCCAGGACGGACCTTGACCAGCTGGGCGATCGGCCCGAGAACTCCCGCGCCGCCGTGGTTGCGGGCTAGCCAGGCCGCGCCGTCCTTGCGGTCCAGTCCCACCGAGAGGGCGTCGATGCGGGCCCGCAGCGACGCCACCCGGCGTTCGGCGTCGCGTTCAGCCACCTGGAGTTCGGCCACCCGCTGGTCGGCCAGCCGCAACGCGGCCACCGTCCGCTCGTGCTGCTCGTCCAGGCCGACCTCGCCCTGGTCCAATTCGCCGACGCGGCCCTGCACGGCTTCGAATTCCGCGCGAGCCTGCTGAGCACGCGCGGCGGCCTCTTCGATCCGTTCGGACAGCCGCGCGACACTGTCGTCGGTCGACTCCACGCGTGCCCGCATGGTTTCCACCTGTCCGGCAAGCCGCGCCAGGCCCTCGCGCCGGTCGGCCTCCGCCCGCACCGCCGCCAGATGGGCCCGGTCGGCCTCGGCAGCCTGACGCTCCCGTCCGGCCAGCTCGGTACGGGCGGCATCCAGGCGGGTGCGCGCGGCGGCCAGTTCCGCCAACAGCTGCTGTTCGGCGGCGGCCACCTGCTCGGCCTCGGCTTCCAGCTGCTCGGGCTTTCCGGGGTCGGTATCGGCGCTGGTCAACGGCTCGACGTCGAGATGCTGAGCGCGCTCGCTGGCGATGCGTACCGTCGCGCCCACCCGCTCGGCCAGGGCGGAAAGGCCGAACCAGGTGTGCTGTACCGCCTCGGCCCGTCGGGAGAGTTCGGTCAGCGCGGCCTCGTGCGCGGCCAGCTCCTCGGCGGCCACCGACAGCCGCGCGGCGGCCTCGTCATGTTCGCGGCGCATCGCGTTCTCGGCGTCCAAGATCGCTGCGCGCTCGGCGCGCCGGCCGACCAGATCGTCGGCGGCCAGCCGCAGCCGCGCGTCGCGCAGGTCGGCCTGGATGGTTGCGGCGCGGCGGGCGACCTCGGCTTGGCGGCCCAGCGGCTTGAGCTGGCGCCGCAGCTCGGTGGTCAAGTCGGTGAGCCGGGCCAGATTCGCTGCCATCGCGTCCAGTTTGCGCAGCGCCTTCTCTTTACGCTTGCGATGTTTGAGCACGCCCGCGGCTTCTTCGATGAAGGCCCGGCGCTCCTCGGGCCGCGACTGCAGGATCTCGTCGAGCTTGCCCTGCCCGACGATCACATGCATCTCGCGGCCGATCCCGGAGTCGCTCAACAGCTCCTGCACATCCATCAAACGGCAACTACTGCCGTTGATTTCGTATTCGCTGGCGCCGTCGCGGAACATCCGCCGGGTGATCGACACCTCGGTGTACTCGATCGGCAGCGCATTGTCGGAGTTGTCGATGGTGACGGTGACCTCGGCCCGGCCCAGCGGAGCACGCGACGACGTGCCGGCGAAGATGACGTCTTCCATCTTGCCGCCGCGCAGGGTCTTGGCCCCCTGCTCGCCCATCACCCACGCCAGCGCGTCGACCACGTTGGACTTGCCGGAGCCGTTGGGACCGACGACGGCGGTGATCCCCGGCTCGAACCGCAGAGTCGTTGCCGCGGCGAAGGATTTGAAGCCCTTCAGCGTCAGACTCTTGAGGTACACGAGCAGCCAGATTACCGCTCGCTGAACCCGGCGATCCGCTCCGACGCCTCCGACCAGTCGGCAACCACCTTGTCGACGCGACCAGGGGTGGCGCCACCCTGCAGCAGCCGCAGCAACTGCTCCCCCGACTCGCGCGGCCCCTGGGCGACCACCAGCACCCGGCCGTCGGCCCGGTTGGCCGCGTAGCCGGTCAGGCCCAGCTCCAGCGCCCGGCAGCGGGTCCACCAGCGGAAACCGACGCCCTGGACCCGGCCGTGCACCCAGGCGGTCAGCCGCACATCAGGTGCCGACATCGGTGACCTCGACGGTGACCGTGGTGCCCGACTTCAAGGTGCGCCCGACGGTGCACACCAGGTCGATGGCCCGGTCGACGACCAACAGCAGGCGCTCCTTCTCCTCGGCGGCCAGACCCGACAGGTCGAGCTCCAGGGTTTCCTCGAGCAGCGGATAGCGCTCCTGGTCGCGGTCGGCCGCACCCGATACCTTGATCACCGCCTGGTAGTCGTCGCCGAGGCGACGGGCCAGCGGCTGATCACTGGACATGCCGCTGCAGGCGGCGAGCGCGATCTTCATCAGCTCACCGGGGGTGAACACCCCGGCGACGTCTTCGGAGCCAACGAGCACCTGCGCTCCGCGCGAGCTGTATCCCGTATAGCGGCGAGTGCCGGTGCGTTCGACCCACAGTTGCGTCATGGCTTCTTTGTACCGGTTCGTGCCGGGGGTCCTCGCGCCGAGTAACGCCGATCTCGACGCGTCACCGCCGCGGCCGCGGCTGGCATCGCGGACAGTAGAACGACGAGCGGTTCATGAACTTCTCCCGGCGAATCACCGCACCGCAGCGCCGGCAGTTCCGGCCGTCGCGGCCGTAGGCGTCGAGCGATCGGTCGAAATAACCCGACTGGCCGTTGACATTGACGTACAGCGAATCGAACGACGTCCCACCCTGAGCCAGCGCGTCACGCATCACCTCGGCGGCGGCATCAAGGACGGCGCCCAGTTGCCGGCGGGTCAGGGTTGTTGCCAGCCGGGCGCCGTTCAGCTTGGCCCGCCACAGCGCTTCGTCGGCGTAGATGTTGCCGATTCCGGAGACCACCTGTTGGTTCAGGAGCTGGCGCTTGAGTTCGGAATGCTTGCGCCGCAAGACCTCAACGACGGCATGGGCATCGAACCGCGGATCGAGCGGATCCCTTGCCAGGTGGGCGATCGGCGCCGGCACCACGCTGCCGTCCACGGTCACCAGGTCAGCAAGCAGCCACCCGCCGAAGGTGCGCTGGTCGGCAAAGCTCAGCACGGTCCCGTCGTCGAGCAGGGCGGAGATCCGGACGTGGTCGGAGCGCGGCACTGCTCCCAGCAACATCTGCCCGCTCATGCCCAGGTGCACCACAAGCGCGCTATCCGGGCTATCCAGCGTCAACCACAAGTACTTGCCGCGCCGGTCGGTTCCGGTAATCCGCGCGCCCAGCAGCCGCGCCGTCAGGTCGGCGGGTCCGGCCTCGTGGCGCCGAACCGCCCGGGGGTGATGGACCCGGACCGCGGTCAGCGTCTTGCCCACCACATGGGCCGCTAAGCCCCGCCGCACCACCTCGACCTCGGGTAGTTCGGGCATCTAGGGCGAAGGTTTCCCAGCCGTGTCCAGCGCGTCCAACGCCTCGAGCGCCTTATAGGCGGCTGACGCGGCTTTCTGCTCGGCTTCTTTCTTGGACCGACCCATACCCGACCCGTACTCGCCGTCCATCACGACGACCACCGCGGTGAACTCCTTGTCATGGTCCGGGCCGGTGGAGGTGACCAGGTAGGACGGGGTGCCCAGCCCGCGCGCCGCGGTCAGCTCCTGCAAGCTGGTCTTCCAGTCCAGCCCGGCGCCCAGCGTCGCCGCCGCGTCCAGCAATGGTCCGAACAACTTCAGGATCACCTTGCGCGACACCTCGATACCGTGCTCCAGGTAGATCGCGCCCAGCAGCGATTCCATACCGTCGGCCAGGATGCTGGATTTGTCGGCTCCACCGGTATTGGCCTCGCCGCGGCCCAGCAGGATGTGCACGCCAAGACCGTTATCCGACAGGTTGCGCGCGACGTCGGCCAGCGCCTGGGTATTGACCACGCTGGCTCGCAGTTTGGCCAGGTCGCCTTCGGAACGGTCGGGGTGGCGGTGGTAGAGCTCGTCGGTGATGGTCAGCCCCAGGACCGCGTCGCCGAGAAACTCCAGCCGCTCGTTGGTCGGTAGCCCGCCGTTTTCGTAGGCATAGCTGCGGTGCGTCAACGCCAGTGACAGCAGTTCATCGGAGAGGTCGACACCGAGCGCGTCGAGCAGACTCTGCCGTGACGCTGTCACCGCTCACCTCGATCCGCGGTGTCGGGGCTCTGCGCGGTGGCGATATCGGCCAGCTTCGCCCACCTGGGGTCGATCTGGTCATGGTGATGGTCGGGATCGGTGTCCAGCGCGACACCGCACCGTGGGCATAGCCCGGGGCAGTCGGGGCGGCACACCGGAGAAAACGGCAGTTCCAGGCCGACCGCGTCGACAATCGACTGCTCGAGATCGATCTTCTCGTCGACGACGTGCCCGACCTCGTCATCCTCGGTGGTGGCCGCGGTGGTGCTGTTGGGATAGGCGAACAGTTCGGTCAGGGCAACCCGTACCCGGCCCTGAATCGCGGTCAGGCAGCGGGAGCACTCCCCGGTCGTGGGGGCGCTAACCGTCCCGGTGACCAACACTCCCTCGGAAACCGACTCCACACGCAGGTCCAGCGAGAGCGGGGCGCCCCGCTGGATGGCAATCAGCTCCACGCCGATGCGGGTGGGGCTGACCACGGTGTCCTGCACGGTGAACATGGCCCCGGGGCGGCGCCCCAACCGGGCGATGTCAATCGCCATCGGCGCGGTCAGACGTCCGTGGGCTGTCTGGCTGTGCTGCCTCGCCATAGGAGAGATCCTACGGCGCGCGCCGGGCTGCGGCGGGAATCCCCGCCTGCCGCGCCGAACCCATCGCCGCGGCGGACCCTCCCGCGGCGGGAACTCGACTAGCGCGTTGCGTAGTCGTGCGTACCGGCAGCGGTACGAAGCTGATGACGGCCTCGTCCGACGGAGCGGAGTGTGCCGTTGAGCATTTCCTCGAACTCGGCAAGCTTGGTGTCCACGTAGACGTCGCATTCGCCGCGCAGCCGGTCGGACTCGGCGTGCGCCGTGTCGATCAGGCGGGTGGCTTCGGCATTGGCCGCCTGCACGACCTCGTTCTGCGACACCAGGCGCTGCTGTTCCTTGATGCCCTCCTGCACCGCCTTCTCGTAGGAGATGTTGCCGCTTTCGATCAGTCGATCGCATTCGGACTTGGCCCGGCTGATGCTGGCCTCGTACTCCCGCTTGGCTGAGGCGGCAATGCGCATCGCCTCCTCCCGGGCGTCCGCGACCATCCGCTCACTGTGCTGGCGCGCTTCACCCACCATCCGATCGGCCTGAGATTTCGCGTCCGACAGAATCCGGTCCGCCTCCGCGCGGGCATGGTTCAGCATCGAGTCCGCCTCGGTGGTCGCCGCGGAAACCATGGAGTCGGCATGCGCTTTTGCTTCGTGCAGCATCGAATCGCGGGCGTCGAGCACATCCTGCGCGTCATCGAGTTCGCCGGGGATCGCGTCCTTGATGTCGTCGATCAGCTCGAGCACGTCGCCGCGCGGCACCACGCAGCCCGCCGTCATCGGCACGCCGCGGGCTTCTTCGACGATTGCGCTCAATTCGTCGAGCGCTTCAAAGACTCGGTACACGGCCATATCCTCCCGGCATCCCTGGCATGACTTGTTGTTACCAGTGTGCCTGCTGTTATCCCTGTGACGCTGGTGGCGACGTCGGTGTGTCGGCCCGTTTCCGGGCTTCGGCCGACCGCGGGCCGCACCCGCTCCGCCGACGCCGCCCGGGCCGGCATGGTTATCCATGGGTATCCGTGGGCGGTGTACTCGATGGCTCGCCGCCCCTCGGTCGAGTTAACCGGCGTCGATGTGCGCGTTCGGCCACGGTAGGGTGGCGCCGTGCACGCCCGCTCGAACGACGGCAAAAGCCCTACGCTGTATATCTTCCCGCATGCCGGTGGAACCGCAAAAGACTATGTCGCATTCTCTCGCGAGTTTTCCGGTGACCTGAAGCGAATAGCTGTCCAGTACCCGGGACAGAACGACCGGTACGGCCTGCCGCCGCTGGAAAGCATTCCGGGTCTCGCTGACGAAGTGTTCGCCATGATGAAGCCGACCGCCCCGATCGGCGATCCGGTCATCTTCTTCGGTCACAGCATGGGCGGAATGCTGGCCTTCGAAGTCGCATTGCGGTTTCAATCAGCCGGTTACCGCATCCTCGCGCTGTTTGTGTCGGCCACCTCGGCGCCGGGCCATATCAGGTACAAACAACTCGAGGGTTTCTCCGATAACGAGATGCTGGATTTGGTGGCCCGGGCGACCGGCACTAATCCGGATTTCTTTGACGACGAAGAATTTCGGGTGGGCGTGCTACCCACATTGCGGGCCGTCCGCGCCATTGCCGGCTACACTTGCCCGCCGGAGACAAAAGTATCGTGCCCAATTTATGCATACATCGGGGATAAGGATTGGATTACCACCCGCGAAGACATGGAGCCGTGGCGTGACCGAACGACGGGAGAATTCGCGATCCGCGTCTTCCCAGGAGATCATTTCTATCTCAACAAGAATTTGCCAGAGCTCGTAGGCGACATCGAGGACAGGGCACTCCAGCAGCTCCACGAAGCTTAGCTGCGGCAAACCTCCGACCACCTGGCCCGCACCTCACGCACCAGGTGGCGCCATTCCTGGCGCCCGGCTGCCGAAGTTCGCCACAGCTCGGCGCCACAGCCGGCCGGATGCCGCATCGCGGACCTCTGCCGGGCCCCGGGCCGGGTTGGCAGAACGACCGCCGCGCGCCCGCCGGCGCAGCATCCCAGGCAAGGCTGTGAACTTTGTCACAACGAGACGCCGGTCCCAAAGTGCTGGCACCAGCGTGCCAGAATCGACATACCAACTCTCACTGCACTAGTCATCTGTCACTGATGTATCAAATGTCACATCTGCCACCTCGGCTCACAGCGGACTGCCTGGTACAAAGGCTTAATGCACGTCGGAACGGTGCCATAGCAGGCGGTAGCATTGGCGGACGCTGTGGGGAAAGTGTGGATTTTCCCAATACCGCCCGCACCCGTCCCGAGAGGTGGTTACCTTACGTAGACCGACTAGTCGTATGGGGAACGGGGTCATTCTGGGGGCGGTCAGCATAGGCACATCGGTGTGCTTTAACAGCGAAAGCTGCCTCCGCGTCATAGCGAACTAGTCAGCTCAGACCCGCGGGTTCCATGATGCTGGTCAGTCGCACTGTGCCAGGGATTCACAGGTGCAACACACAATCAAACCGACAAGCCGATGGGAGTTAAGTGCGATGCCGGTGATCGACTCTTCCGTCCCTGCTTTGCTGAAGCAGCGGGCGGATCAGCAGGCTGACACCACCGCGTATACATTCATCGACTACGGATTGGACCCGAAGGGGTTCGCTGAGAGGTTGACGTGGTCGCAGGTGTACGGTCGCGCCTGCACCATCGCTGAAGAGCTCAAATTATACGGGTCACCGGGTGATCGCGTGGCTATTCTGGCGCCGCAGGGCCTGGAATACGTCATTGCATTCCTCGGCGCCCTGCAGGCCGGATTTATCGCAGTTCCACTCTCCACGCCGCAGTATGGTATTCACGACGATCGCGTTTCCGCGGTATTGCGCGACTCCAACCCGGTCGCCATTCTGACGACGTCGTCGGTCGTCGCCGACGTCACGAAATACGCAAACGCGCAAGACGGACGACCCGCGCCGTTCGTCATCGAGGTCGATCTGCTTGACCTGGACTCGCAACCTCAGCTCGCGGCGCCGCCGCGGATGTCGACCGGAGCGGCTTACCTGCAATACACCTCCGGTTCGACCCGCACGCCGGCCGGCGTCATCGTGTCGCACCAGAACGTCATAGCCAACGTGACGCAGAGCATCCATGGCTATTTCGGCGCTCCCGAAATGCCGACTGACGCGGTGCTGCTGTCGTGGCTGCCCTTGTTTCATGACATGGGCCTGATTCTTGGAATATGCGCGCCACTGGTCGCGGGCCGAAGCGCAGTCCTATTCAGTCCGATGTCGTTCTTGCGCCGTCCGGCCTGCTGGATGCAATTACTTGCCACCAGCGGACGCTGCTTCTCCGCGGCACCGAATTTCGCCTTTGAATTAGCCGTGCGGCGAACGTCCGACGAGGACATGGCTGGGCTCGACCTCGGCGACGTGGTCGGAATCGTCAGTGGCAGCGAGCGAATCCACGTGGCCACCGTGAAACGCTTCACCGACCGTTTCGCCCGGTACAACCTCAGCCCGACGGCCGTGCGGCCCTCCTATGGGCTCGCGGAAGCGACCCTCTACGTGGCGGCTCCCGAGCCGGGCACCGCGCCCAGGACCATTCGTTTCGACTACGAACGATTGACTGCCGGGCAGGCCAGGCGCAGCGGAACCGACGGGTCGGTCGGCACCGAACTCATCAGTTACGGTTCGCCGGATCCGTCAGCGGTGCGCATCGTCGACCCCGAGACCATGATCGAGAATCCGCCGGGGACGGTCGGTGAAATCTGGGTGCACGGTGACCACGTTGCGCTGGGATATTGGCGCAAGCCGGAGCAGACCACGCGCACGTTCACCGCCAAGCTGGTCAATCCCGCCCCGGGAGCGCCCGAGGGGCCATGGCTGCGGACCGGAGACCTGGGCGTCATATCCGAGGGCGAGCTGTTCATCATGGGCCGCATCAAAGACCTTCTGATAGTCGATGGCCGCAACCACTACCCCGACGACATCGAGGCGACGATCCAGGAGATCACCGGGGGCCGCGTCGCGGCGATCGCCGTCCCGGACGACATCACCGAGCAACTGGTCGCGATCATCGAGCTGAAGAGACGCGGGGCCTCGGCCGAAGAGGCCATGCGCAAGCTGCGTTCGGTCAAACGTGAAGTCACCTTCGCCATTTCGAGATCGCACAGCTTGCGCGTGGCCGACCTGGTTCTGGTCTCCCCCGGATCGATTCCGATCACCACCAGCGGCAAGATCCGCCGTTCGGCCTGCGTGGAAAGGTACCGTCGCGACGGCTTCAAACGCCTGGACGTGAGCGCATGACGGCGAGTATCAATGACGAAGCCGACCTTCGCCATTGGCTTGTCGACTACTTGGTGACGAATATCGGCTGTACACCCGACGAGGTCGATCCCAATCTGTCACTGGCCGATCTCGGGGTGAGTTCGCGTGACGCGGTGGTGCTGTCCGGTGAATTGACCGAGTTATTGGGCAAGACGGTATCCCCGATCGACTTCTGGGAACATCCGACGATCAACGCCCTGGCCGCATATCTCACCGCGCCCGAGACCGATTCCGAGTCGGACGCGACGCTCAAGCGCCCCGGTCGAAGCTCGCTGGAAGAGCCGATCGCCGTGATCGGCATGGGGTGCCGATTTCCCGGGGGGATCACCAGCCCAGATGCGTTGTGGCAGTTTCTTTGTGACCGCCGCTCGGCGATCGGGAAGGTCCCCGACGAACGGTGGGAGCAGTTCGACGACGGCTCACCGGAGGTACGGGCACTGCTGGACCGCACCACGCGGTGGGGCTCATTCCTGCCCGACATCGACGCATTCGACGCGGAGTTCTTCGAGATCTCCCCCAGCGAAGCCGACAAGATGGACCCCCAGCAGCGCCTGCTGCTGGAAGTGGCCTGGGAAGCGTTGGAACACGCAGGAATTGCGCCCAGCGCGCTGCGACGCTCGCAGACGGGAGTGTTCGCCGGGTCGTGCTTGAGCGAATACGGGGCCATTGCCTCCACCGATCTGTCGCAGGTCGACGGTTGGAGCAATACCGGCGGCGCGATGAGCATCATCGCCAACCGCCTCTCGTACTTCCTCGACCTGCGCGGCCCGTCGGTGGCGGTCGATACCGCATGCTCGTCGTCGCTGGTGGCGATCCACCTGGCCTGCCAGGGCCTTCGGACCCAGGACTGCAACCTGGCCATCGCCGCCGGAGTGAATTTGTTGTTGTCCCCGGCCGTATTTCGCGGCTTCGACCAAGTCGGTGCGTTGTCGCCCACCGGTCATTGCCGCGCCTTCGATGCGGCAGCCGACGGTTTTGTGCGCGGCGAGGGCGCCGGGGTGGTGGTGCTCAAGCGGTTGACCGACGCGCAACGCGACGGCGACCGGGTGCTGGCGGTCATCTGCGGCTCGGCAGTCAACCAGGACGGCCGCTCCAATGGGCTGATGGCCCCCAACCCGGCGGCTCAGATGGCCGTGCTCCGCGCGGCCTACACCAACGCGGGCATGCAGCCCAATGAAGTCGACTTCGTCGAAGCTCACGGCACCGGAACGCTGCTGGGCGATCCGATCGAAGCCCGCGCTCTCGGCACCGTGCTGGGCCGCGGACGCCCCGAGGACGCTCCCCTGCTCATCGGCGCCGTGAAGACCAATCTCGGCCACACCGAGGCCGCGGCCGGCATCGCCGGCTTCATCAAAACGGTGCTGGCGGTACAGCATGGCCGGATTCCACCGAACCAGCGCTTCGAAAGCCCCAACCCACACATCCCGTTCGCCGACCTGCGGATGAAAGTTGTTGACACGCTGACGGAATGGCCGGCCACCGGCCATCCGCGGCGTGCTGGTGTGTCGTCATTCGGATTCGGCGGCACCAACGCGCACGTGGTGATCGAACAGGGCCAGGAACTGTCGCCGTCACCTGAGCGCGACCCGGATCCGGCGGTGTCGACGCTGGTGGTGGCGGGTAAGACGGCGCAGCGGGTGGCCGCGACGGCAGGGGTGCTGGCCGACTGGATGGAGGGCCCCGGCGCGGAGGTGCCGTTGGCCGATGTCGCCCATACCGTCAATCATCACCGATCCCGGCAGGCCAAGTTCGGCACCGTGGTCGCGCGTGACCGTACGCAGGCGGTCGCTGGATTGCGTGCGCTGGCCGCCGGTCAGCACGCGATTGGTGTGGTCGGCCCCCAGGAGGGTTCACCGGGGCCGGGCATCGTGTTCGTCTACTCCGGTCGCGGCTGGCAATGGCCCGGCATGGGCCGCCAACTACTGGCTGAGGAGCCCGCTTTCGCCGAGGCCATCGCCGACCTGGAGCCGGTGTTCGTCGAACAGGCCGGCTTCTCGCTGCACGACGTGCTCGCCGATGGCAAGGAACTGGTCGGCATCGAACAGATTCAGCTGGGCCTGATCGGCACGCAGCTGGCGCTGACCGCGCTGTGGCGCTCCTACGGTGTGCAACCCGACGCGGTGATCGGCCACTCGATGGGCGAGGTGGCCGCCGCCGTGGTCGCCGGAGCGCTGACACCTGCCGAGGGCTTGTGGGTGACCGCGACGAGGTCGCGCCTGATGGCGCCGTTGTCCGGGCAGGGCGGCATGGCCCTGCTCGAACTCGACGCCGCCGAGACCACATCACTCATCGCCGACTACCCGCACGTGACCCTGGGGATATACAACTCGCCGCGTCAGACCGTGATCGCCGGTCCCACCGGGCAGATCGACGAATTGATCAACCGGGTGCGCGCCCGGGATCGGTTCGCCAGCCGCGTCAATATCGAAGTGGCCCCACACAATCCGGCCATGGATGCGCTGCAACCCCAGATGCGTTCGGAGCTAGCCGATTTGAGCCCGCGGACGCCGACGATTCCGGTCATCTCCACCACCTACGAAGACGTCGACACCTGCCCAGTGTTCGATGCCGAGCACTGGGCCACCAACATGCGCAACCCGGTGCATTTCCAGCAGGCCATCGCACGGGCCGGCGGCAACCACCACACCTTCATCGAGATCAGCGCACACCCGCTGCTGACTCAGGCGGTCATCGACACGCTGCGCAGCGCCCAGCACGGAACCCGATACACCAGCATCGGCACCCTGCAACGTGACAGCGACGACACCATCACCTTCCGCACCAACCTCAACACCGTGCACACCGACCACCCGCCGCACACGCCACACCCGCCCGAGCCGCACCCGCCCATCCCGACCACTCCCTGGCAGCACCACCGCCACTGGATCACCACCAAACGCTCGACCCACGTGGCCGCTGCGGCCCCCGCGGCGGGCACCCTGCTCGGCCAACACATTTCGGTCCTGTCGAGTCCGCCGTCTCACCTCTGGCAAGCCAGGCTGGCGCCGGATGCCAAGCCGTACCGGGGCCGGTATCGATTCCACGGGGTCGAACTCGTGCCAGCCTCTGTTGTGCTGCACACCATGGTCTGCGCCGCAACCGAATTGGGCTATGGCGCGCTGACCGACATCCGATTCGAGCAACCCGTTTTCGCCGACCAGCCGCGACTGATCCAAGTGGTCGCCAACAACCTATCGATCAGCCTGGCCTCGATTCCGGCTGCCGAAGGGTCGTCGAACCGGTGGACACGGCATGCGACGGCGCGACTTTTGTCGTCACCGGCGGGTTCGGCCCTTCCCGGCAACGGATACCACCGTCAGAATGTTCACCGCGACGAGATTCCCGACGTTGCAGCGTTGTTCGCCGCCCATGGCGTCGACGGTCTGCCCTTCGCCTGGTCGGTGGATTCATGGACACCGGAAGCCGCCGGGCTCACCGTCGGGATCGAGCTTCCTGAGGCACTGCCCGAGGGCTCGAGCGCACCGCTACTGGACGCCGCAGTGCACGTCGGAGCGCTGGCCGACGACACCGACCCGCGGCTCTACGTGCCGGCCGCGATCGAGCAGATGTGGTTCGGCGACTCTGTCGGGGCACCGCGCGCCTCGGTGAGGCTCACCCGAACCGCCCGCGACGGTGACGGGATCACCGTCGATGTCGACATCACCGCCCCGGGCGGCGCAGCCAGCATGTCGATGCGCTCACTGCGCTACCGGGCGCTGGACTTCGGCGACGGGCAACCGGCCGCCGAGAGCACCGACGCCCGCAGCTTCGTGCACACGATCGACTGGCAACCACGCGCCGATGTCGTTGACGCGCAAGCCCACCCGGCGGCCGGTCGGGTGACCGGGCCACAGCCTATCGCGGTGATCGGTGATGACGGTGCCCCGCTGCGGACACATCTCGAGAACGCCGGATACCCGCCCGCAGCGGTGTCGGATGCCCGGTACCTGCTGTACGTCGCGGACTCCCAGCCGGCAACCGCCGACGAGACCGACGTCGACTTCTCCGTCCGGGTAACCGCCGAAATCGGCTCTCTGGTAAAGACTTTGGTGGCACGAGATGCCGACAAGCCGGCCGCGCTGTGGATCGTCACCCGCGGAGTCCACGAATCGGCGGCCCCGTCGGCGCTGCGCCAGAGCTTCCTGTGGGGGCTTGCGGGCGTCATCGCCGCCGAACATCCCCAGCTGTGGGGCGGGCTGGTCGACCTCGCGGCCGACGCCGACGTGGACGAATCCGCGCCGATACTCATCGATCTGCTTGCGGCACCGAGCAAGTCGATCCTGGTGTCACGAGACGGCGTGGTACTGGCCCCCGCCCTGGCCCCGGTGCGGGGCACGCCGGTGCGCCCGTCTTTGCAGTGCCGGCCCGATGCGGCCTACCTCATCACCGGTGGGATGGGAGCGCTGGGTCTGCTGATGGCCGATTGGCTCGCCGACCGCGGCGCGCGTCGCCTGGTGCTGACCGGTCGTACCCCATTGCCACCACGGCGAGACTGGGAACTCGACACCCTCGACCCTGGACTGCGAACGAAGATCAACGCCATCCGTGCGCTGGAAATGCGGGGCGTGGCGGTGGAAGCCGTCGCCGTCGACGTCGGATGCCGCAATGACGTGCAGGCCCTGCTGGCCAAGCGCGATCGGGACGGAGCCGCGCCGATCCGCGGGATCATCCACGCCGCGGGTGTCACCAACGATCAACTGGTGACGCAGCTGACCGACGATGCGGTGCGACAAGTGATGTGGCCCAAGGTCGCCGGCAGCCAGGTGCTGCACGAGGCGTTCCCGCCCGGCAGCGTGGACTTCCTCTTCCTGACGGCTTCGGCGGCCGGCATTTTCGGCATCCCGGGACAGGGTTCGTACGCGGCCGCCAACTCTTATCTGGATGCGTTGGCACGGGCCCGCCGCCAGCAGGGCTGCCACACCATGAGTCTGGACTGGGTTGCCTGGCGGGGGCTTGGTTTCGCCGCCGACGCGCAGATCGTCAGCGACGAGCTACAGCGCATGGGTTCGCGGGATATCACGCCGTCGGAGGCGTTCACCGCGTGGGAATATGTCGACGGCTACGACGTCGCGCAAGCCGTCGTGGTGCCGGTGCCCTCACCGGCCGCCGGGCCCGCGTCGATCGGTGCAGCCGCGTACCTGAAGCCGGCGCAGGACTGGTCGCAGATGTCGGCCGCCGAGGTGCGCACCGAGCTCGAGAAGGGACTGCGCGGCATCATCGCCGCCGAGCTGCGGTTGCAGGAGACAGAACTAGACACCGACCGACCGTTCGCCGAACTGGGGCTCAACTCGTTGATGGCGATGGCGATTCGGCGCGAAGCCGAGCAATTCGTCGGGATAGAGCTTTCGGCGACCATGCTGTTCAATCATCCGACGGTGGCATTGCTGGCCCAGTACCTCACCAAACTCGTCGCACCACAGCAGGATTCGACTGCCGACGAGATGGCCGCGTTGTCCGCCTCGGCGGGAAGCGTGTTGGACAGCCTGTTCGACCGGATCGAATCGACCTCGACCGAGGGCGAAAGGTGATACGCACCGCCTTTAGCCGGATCTCCGGTATGAGCGCAGAGCAACGCGCCACGCTGGCCGAGGAGTTCACCAAGATCTCCCGGATCGCGGTGGCCGAGCCCGTCGCGGTGGTGGGGATCGGCTGCCGGTTTCCCGGCGGCGCCACCGATCCGGACAGCTTCTGGGACTTGCTGGTTGACGCGCGCAACGCAATCTCGCGGGTGCCGGCCGACCGGTGGGACGCCGACGCGTTCTACGACCCCGACCCGTTGACACCGGGCCGGATGACCACCAAGTGGGGCGGATTCGTGCCCGACGTCGCCGGCTTCGACGCCGAGTTTTTCGGCATCACCCCGCGCGAAGCCGCCGCGATGGACCCGCAGCAGCGGATGCTGCTCGAGGTGTCCTGGGAGGCCCTCGAACATGCCGGCATTCCGCCGGATTCGCTGGCCGGCAGCCGGACCGGCGTCATGATGGGCGTGTACTTCAACGAATACCAGTCCATGCTGGCAGCCAGCCCGGAAAACGTGGACGCCTACAGCGGCACCGGAAACGCACACAGCATCACGGTGGGCCGGATCTCGTACCTGTTGGGGCTACGCGGTCCCGCAGTGGCGGTGGACACCGCGTGTTCGTCGTCGTTGGTGGCGGTACACCTGGCCTGTCAAAGCCTGCGGCTGCGGGAAACGGACTTGGCGCTGGCCGGCGGCGTCAGCATCACCCTTCGCCCGGAGACGCAAATCGCGATATCGGCCTGGGGATTGCTGTCCCCACAGGGCCGGTGCGCCACCTTCGACGCGGCGGCCGACGGGTTCGTGCGCGGCGAGGGCGCCGGCGTGGTGGTGCTCAAGCGGTTGACCGACGCGGTGCGCGACGGCGACCGGGTGCTGGCGGTGGTCCGCGGCTCGGCGGTCAACCAGGACGGCCGCTCCAACGGGGTCACTGCGCCGAATACAGCGGCCCAGTGCGACGTGATCGCCGATGCGTTGCGATCTGGTGACGTCGCACCCGAAAGCGTGCACTATGTCGAAGCCCATGGAACCGGCACGGTGCTGGGCGATCCGATCGAGTTCGAGGCGCTGGCGTCGACATATGGCCGGGGCGAGGGTTCGTGCGCGCTGGGGGCGGTGAAGACCAATATCGGGCATCTGGAGGCGGCGGCCGGGATCGCGGGGTTCATCAAGGCCGCGTTGGCGGTGCAGCACGCCACGATCCCACCGAATCTGCATTTCTCGCAATGGAATCCAGCCATCGATGTCGCGCCGACGAGGTTCTTCGTTCCCACCGAGAACACCGCGTGGCCGGCCACGGCGGGTCAGGTCGGGCCGCGGCGCGCGGCGGTGTCGTCATTCGGACTGGGCGGGACCAACGCGCACATCATCATCGAGCAGGGTCCCGAACAGGTTCCGGTATCGGGTCGCGGCACTGAAACCGGCACGGAAACCGACGCCGATACCAGCACCGAGGTGTCGACGCTGCTGGTGACCGGCAAGACGCCGCAGCGGGTGGCCGTCACGGCGGCCGTGCTGGCCGACTGGATGGACGGCCCGGGCGCCGCGGTGGCGCTGACCGACGTGGCCCACACGCTGAATCACCACCGGGCCCGGCACGCCAAGTACGGCATCGTGGTCGCCCGCGAACGCGCCCAGGCGGTGGCCGGGTTGCGTGCCCTGGCGGCCGGGCAGCACGCCACCGGCGTGGTCGGCCCCCGGGACGGCTCGCCCGGGCCGGGCACGGTGTTCGTCTACTCCGGCCGCGGATCGCAATGGGCCGGGATGGGTCGCCGATTGCTCGCCGACGAGCCCGCTTTCGCCGCCGCGGTCGCCGAATTGGAGCCGGTTTTCGTCGCGCAGGCCGGCTTCTCGCTGCACGACGTGCTCGCCAATGGCAAGGAACTGGTCGGCATCGAGCAGATCCAGCTGGGCCTCATCGGCATGCAGCTGACATTGACCCAGCTGTGGCGCTCCTACGGGGTGCAACCCGACCTGGTGATCGGCCACTCCATGGGCGAGGTGGCCGCTGCCGTGGTCGCCGGAGCCCTCACCCCCGCCGAGGGATTGCGGGTCACCGCCACCCGTTCGCGGCTGATGGCCCCGCTGTCCGGGCAGGGTGGCATGGCCCTGCTCGGCCTCGACGCCGCGCAGACCGAAGCGCTCATCGCCGACTACCCGCAGGTGACTCTGGGGATCTACAACTCCCCGCGCCAAACCGTGATCGCCGGGCCCACCGCTCAGATCGACGAGCTGATCACCCGGGTGCGGGCCCAGAACCGCTTCGCCGGCCGGGTGAATATCGAAGTGGCCCCGCACAATCCGGCCATGGATGCGCTGCAGCCCCGGATGCGTTCGGAACTGGCCGATCTCACCCCGCGGACACCAACCATTCCGATCATCTCCACCACTTACGAAAACCCGCCTACCCAACCGGTTTTCGACGCCGAGCACTGGGCCACCAATATGCGCAACCCGGTGCGCTTCCAGCAAGCCATCACGCATGCCTTCGACGGCCCGGACGGCCCCCACCACACCTTCATCGAGATCAGCGCACACCCGCTGCTGACCCAGGCCATCACCGACACGCTGCAAGCCGCACACCCGGACGGCAGCGGGGGCACCTTCGCGACTATCGGGACGCTGCAACGCGATACCGATGACACCGTCACGTTCCGCGGCAACCTCTACACCGCCCTGGACCACCCACCGCAGACCCCGCACCCGCCG
>NZ_MVIF01000074.1 GCF_002086675.1 Mycobacterium persicum | reverse complement strand
CCGCCATTGCCGCCGGTACCACCGTTGCCGATCAACCCGGCCTGGCCGCCGACCCCGCCGCTGGCATTGCTGAATCCGTTGCCGCCGGCACCGCCGTTACCGGCGAAGAACCCGGCGCTGCCGCCGGCCCCGCCGGTCCCGGCGGAGAGAGCGTCCCCGCCGGTGCCGCCGTCGCCGAGGAGGAAGGCCCTGCCACCGTTGCCGCCGCCGCCGAGGAAGCTACTGCCGCCACCACCGCCGTTTCCGTACAGCACACCGCCGTTGCCGCCCACGCCGCCGGCCCCCGCGCCGTTGGGGCTGATACCGCCGGCGCCGCCATGTCCGAACAGTAAGGCGGAGCCGCCGACACCGCCCGCACCGCCGCCGCCGCCACTGTTGCCGCCCGCGCCGCCGTTGCCGAAGAACAGCCCACCGGTGCCGCCGGCGCCGCCGTTCGCGCCCGCTCCGCCCACGCCGCCGGCGCCGCCGAAACCGAGCAGGCCCGCGGAACCGCCCCGGCCACCGGCCTGGCCAGCCACTCCATCTCCGCCTCTACCGCCGTTGCCGAACAAGAGTCCGCCGTCCTCGCCGGCCTTTCCCGCCCCGCCGTCGACGCCGTCACCGATCAGCGGACGCCCGAGCAGCGCCCGGGCGGGCGCGTTGATCACGTCGAGCAGCGGCTGCAACGGGTTCGCCGCGGCGGCCTCAGCGCTGGCGTAGGCCTGCGCGCCGCCAAACAGGTTTTGCACGAACTGGTCATGGAACGCCGCGGCCTGTGCGCTGAGCGTCTGATAGCTCAGCCCGTGTGCTCGAAAGAACGCCGCGATGGCGGCTGACACCTCGTCGGCGCCCGCGGCCGCCACGGCGGTCGTCTGGGCCACCGCCGCCGAGTTGGCCTCGCTGATCACCGAACCGAGGCGCGCCAGATTCCCGGCTGCCCCCGACACATACTCCGTATTAGTGACCAAGAACGACATCCCGCACCTCCACAGTAAAGCGTCAGCGACTGACGAATCCTATCGCGATTTCGGCAGCTGTGATTGGCCATTTCCCGAGTAATTTCATCACACGAATTTTTCCGCGGGGATGCAAATTTCACCCACCTGCGGATTACCCGCCACCGCAGTCCACGGCACTGTCGGCGTCGAGGGCGACGAAACCGCTTACCTTGTGCCAGTGACCAATTCAATCGCATACCGCAATGCAATCGAGATACTCGGCGATCGCCGGCGTCCCTAGACTCGGTTCATCCTGACGAACTCCCCCCTCTGTGAGGCCGCCGGAATGACCTTGACCGCTGCTGAAGCGTGCACCTCCGAGGTTTCTTTCGACCACATGCCCGTCGCCGTCGCGCGGCCGCTGAGTTGGCGTGCGGCGCTGTGGTCGGTCATGTCGGTTCGCTGGGCCGCCATCGCGTTGGCCTTATTCCTTGCGGGGCTGGCGGCTCAGCTGAACGGCGCACCGCAGTCCGTGTGGTGGACGTTGTATCTGGCCTGTTACCTCGCCGGCGGCTGGGGTTCGGCATGGGCTGGGGCACAAGCGCTTTGGAACAAGGCACTCGACGTAGACCTGCTGATGGTGGTGGCGGCGATCGGAGCGGTCGCAATCGGGCAGATCTTCGACGGTGCCCTGTTGATCGTGATCTTTGCGACATCGGGCGCCCTGGACGACGTGGCCACCAAACACACTGCCGATTCGGTCAAGGGGTTACTGGACCTCGCGCCGGATCAGGCCGTGGTCGTCGACGGCGACGGTCACGAGCGGGTGGTTGCGGCGGGCGACCTGGTCGTCGGTGACCGGGTACTGGTGCGCCCGGGCGAGCGCAGACCCGCCGACGGCGCCGTGCTGTCGGGCTGCTCCGAAGTCGACCAATGCTCGATCACCGGCGAGTCCATCCCGGTGGCCAAGGGCCGTGGTGACGAGGTGTTCGCGGGTACAGTCAACGGGTCCGGGGTGTTACAACTGCTGGTCACCCGGGACCCGTCGCAGACAGTGGTGGCCCGCATCGTCGAGTTGGTCGCCGAGGCGTCGGCCACCAAAGCCAAAACCCAGTTGTTCATTGAAAAGATCGAGCAGCGGTACTCGGTGGCCATGGTGGTGGCAACCCTCGCGCTGATCGTCATTCCGTTGCTGCTGGGCGCATCACTGCAACCAGTTCTATTGCGCGCCATGACATTTATGATTGTAGCCTCGCCGTGCGCGGTGGTGCTGGCGACCATGCCGCCGCTGCTTTCGGCGATCGCGAATGCCGGTCGACACGGGGTTCTGGTCAAATCGGCTGTGGTCGTGGAACATCTGGCCGACACCAGCATCGTCGCCTTGGACAAGACCGGCACATTGACCTGTGGCACGCCGCAATTGACCACCGTCGAGCCGCTGCGCCCGGATGTGGTGGGTGTCCGAAAGTTGCTCCAATTAGCTGCTGCTGCAGAGCAACCCAGTGAACATCCCCTGGGCAGGGCCATTGTCGAGGAAGTTCGCCGGCGCGGTATCACCATCCCCGCGGCCGAGGATTTCCGTGCAGTGCCCGGCCGCGGAGTGCGGGCCACCGTGGGTCGCGATTTCGTCGAGGTGTGCAGTCCGCAAAGCTATCAGGGGCCGCCGCTACTCGAGCTCGCGCCGATCCTCGACGCGGGCGCCACGGCGGCGATCGTGATGCTCAACGGTGTCGCGGCCGGCGTGCTGGGGCTCACCGACCAGGTGCGCCCCGATGCCGCGGAGTCCGTGGCGTCCTTGACCGCACTGACCTCGGCGCCGCCGGTCCTGCTGACCGGGGACAACGGGTGCGCGGCCCGGTGGGCGGCCCGGCGCGCCGGGATCAGCGATGTACGGGCCGCGCTGTTGCCCGAGCAGAAGGTCGAGGCGGTCCGCGATCTGCAAGCCAGCGGTCATCGGGTTCTCGTCGTCGGCGACGGTGTCAACGATGCTCCCGCGATGGCCGCGGCCCGCACGTCCGTCGCGATGGGCGCCGGCGCCGACCTGACCTTGCAGACCGCCGACGGCGTCACCGTACGGGACGAACTGCGGGTCATCCCGACGATCATCGGGCTCGCCAGACAAGCCCGCCACGTGGTGACCGTCAACCTGATCATCGCCGGCACCTTCATCAGCGTCCTGGTGTTGTGGGATCTGTTGGGGCACTTGCCGTTACCGCTGGGTGTGGCCGGCCATGAAGGATCCACGGTGCTGGTTGCCCTCAACGGTATGCGGCTGCTGACCAACCGGTCCTGGCGTGCGGCGGCATCGATGGGCGCACCAACGGCCTGATCCGCAGCGGCTCCGGCTGTGCTCGACGTACGCTCGACGTCGCCGGACCCACCGGGCCCGGAGCTAACAAGGGGACACGTGGCGACTCGAGATCTCACCGCCGAGACCTTCACACAGACCGTCTACGGCAACGACAACGTGCTCGTCTACGTCTGGGCGCCGTTGTGCGCCCCGTGTGCGGTGTTGACGCCGACGTATGAGGGCTCGTCGGACAAGCATCCCGACATCGTGCACGGCGAGGTCAACTTCGAAACCGAGCAGGAGTTGGTCTCGATCGCCGGGGTCAAGCTATTGCCCCACGTTGATGGCGCTCAAGAAGGGCAAGCGGGTGTTCAAGCAGGCCGGTGTCGCTAATTCCGCGACCATGGATGACCTGGTGCGCCAGCTGCAGGCCTACCGGGTCGACTCGCCACCCCGGCAGCGGGGCCTGCTCTAGACATCCTGGAACAAACTCGCCGGCCCGAGGCGTTAGGGCAGTCATGGCAACCAAAGACCTCACTGCTGCGCAGTTCAACGAAACCGTCAATGACAACGACATGGTGCTGGTCGATTTCTGGGCCTCCTGGTGCGGTCCGTGTCGCGCCTTCGCGCCCACGTTCCAGGCGTCGTCGGAGAAACACCCCGACGTGGTGTACGCAAAGGTCAACACCGAAGAAGAGCAAGAACTGGCGGCAGCGGCCCAGATCCGGTCGATTCCCACGCTGATGGCATTCAAGAAGGGCCAACTGTTGTTCAACCAACCCGGTGCCCTGCCCCCGGCTGCTCTGGAAGACCTGGTACAGCAGCTCAAGGCTTATGAGGTCGCCTAGACCTTCGGAAATCCGGCGGCGCTGACAACCGGGCGCACCGTCCTACGCGATACCGTGCACGGGTGAGTTTGGTCCTGCTGGAACACCCGCGCCCAGATATTGCGCTGATCACCCTCAACCGGCCGGAGCGGATGAACTCCATGGCTTTCGACGTCATGGTGCCGCTCAAGGAGGCCCTGGAGACGGTGAGCTACGACAACTCGGTGCGGGTGGTGGTGCTGACCGGGGCGGGGCGCGGCTTCTCCTCCGGTGCGGATCACAAGTCCGCAGGTGCGGTGCCGAATGTCGAGGGCCTGACCCGGCCGACCTATGCGCTGCGCTCGATGGAGCTGCTCGACGAGGTCATCCTGAAGCTGCGCCGGCTGCACCAACCGGTGATCGCCGCGGTCAACGGCCCGGCCATCGGCGGTGGGCTGTGCCTGGCGCTCGCCGCGGACATCCGGGTGGCCTGCACCAGCGCATATTTCCGGGCGGCCGGCATCAACAACGGGCTGACGGCCAGCGAACTGGGGCTGAGCTACCTGTTGCCCAGGGCCATCGGATCCTCGCGTGCTTTCGAGATCATGCTGACCGGGCGCGACATCAGCGCCGAGGAAGCCGAGCGCATCGGGCTTGTGTCCTGCAGGGTGCCCGACGGCCAGCTGCTGGACACCTGTTATGCGATCGCGGCGCGGATGGCGGCATTCTCCCGGCCGGGAATTGAGTTGACCAAACGTACACTGTGGAGTGGACTAGACGCCGCCAGCCTGGAAGGGCACATGCAAGCCGAGGGTCTGGGACAGCTTTTCGTCCGGCTGCTGACAGCCAATTTCGAAGAGGCGGTTGCCGCGCGCGCCGAGAAGCGGCCCCCGGTCTTCACCGACGACAAGTAGCGGCACAACCAAGCAGGCCACCAAGGAGAGCGATTGTGATCACGGCAACGGACCTCGAGGTCCGAGCTGGTGCGCGCATCCTGCTCTCGCCCGAGGGCCCGGACTTGCGCGTGCAGCCGGGCGACCGCATCGGGTTGGTGGGCCGCAACGGTGCCGGCAAGACCACCACGCTGCGCATCCTGGCTGGGGAGAGCGAACCGTATGCTGGATCGGTTAGTCGCAACGGCGAAATAGGTTATCTGCCACAGGATCCCAAAGAGGGAGACCTTGACGTGCTGGCTCGGGACCGGGTGTTGTCGGCTCGCGGTCTCGACGTGTTGCTCACCGATCTGGAGAAGCAGCAGGCGTTGATGGCCGAGGTCGCCGACGACGAAGCGCGCGATCGCGCGATCCGCCGCTACGGTCAGCTCGAGGAGCGCTTCGTCGCGCTGGGCGGCTACGGCGCCGAAAGCGAGGCGGGCCGGATCTGCGCGAGTCTCGGCTTGCCCGAACGGGTGCTGACCCAACAGCTGCGCACCCTGTCCGGAGGCCAGCGCCGCCGGGTGGAGCTGGCGCGGATTCTCTTCGCCGCTTCCGACAGCGGCGCCGGTTCGGGGACCACGCTGCTGCTCGACGAGCCGACCAACCACCTGGACGCGGATTCGATTGGCTGGCTTCGGGACTTCCTGCGGTCGCACACCGGGGGGCTGGTGATGATCAGCCACAACGTCGACCTGATCGCCGACGTGGTCAACCGGGTGTGGTTCTTGGATGCGGTGCGCGGCGAGATGGACGTCTACAACATGGGCTGGCAGAAATATCTCGATGCCCGTGCCACCGACGAGCAACGTCGTCGTCGGGAACGCGCCAATGCCGAACGCAAGGCCGCCGCGCTGCGAACCCAGGCCGCCAAGCTGGGCGCCAAGGCCACCAAGGCCGTTGCGGCACAGAACATGTTGCGTCGGGCCGATCGGATGATGGCGGCACTCGACGAGGAACGGGTGGCCGACAAGGTGGCCCGGATCAAGTTCCCCACCCCGGCCGCCTGCGGCCGCGTCCCGCTGGTGGCCAAGGGGCTCAGTAAGAACTACGGATCGCTGGAAGTGTTCAGCGGTGTCGACCTGGCCATCGACCGGGGCTCGCGCGTCGTCGTGCTCGGACTCAACGGTGCCGGCAAGACCACGCTGCTGCGGCTGCTGGCCGGTGTCGAAACACCCGACACCGGGGCGCTGGAGCCCGGACATGGGGTGCGCATCGGCTATTTCGCGCAGGAGCACGACACGCTGGACAACGATGCGACCGTCTGGCAGAACGTCCGGCACGCCGCACCGGAAACCGGTGACCAGGAGTTGCGCGGCCTGTTGGGCGCGTTCATGTTCAGCGGTCCACAGCTCGAGCAACCGGCCGGCACACTGTCCGGCGGCGAAAAGACGCGCCTCGCGCTGGCCGGGCTGGTGGCCTCCACGGCCAACGTGCTGCTGCTCGACGAACCGACCAACAACCTCGATCCCGCCTCGCGCGAACAGGTCCTTGACGCGCTGCGCAGCTACCGCGGCGCGGTGGTGCTGGTGACCCACGACCCCGGTGCCGCCGAGGCGCTCGACCCGCAACGTGTCGTGCTGTTGCCGGACGGCACCGAGGACTATTGGTCCGAGGAGTATCGCGACCTCATCGAGCTGGCCTGAGAAATCGCAAGCGTTTTCGGCCAAAGCGGTCCCGCCATCGCCGGCCGGTTCTTACCCTGGAAGCCGGGGATCGTGACCACGCGTGGGAGGCAGCCGGTGAGAACCCAGCGGAAGTCGAAGAAGACGCGCGATCAGTTGTTGCACGAGTTGCGCAACGCTTATGAGGGCGGAGCCAGCATCCGCAACTTGGCGGCCAGCGTCGGGCGATCGTACGGATCGGTTCACAGCATGCTGCTCGAATCCGGTACCACGATGCGCAGCCGCGGCGGACCAAATCATCGCGCCCGGCCGGCGCGAACGTAACACCACGGCCGGATTCGGATTTCGCCGTGGCATGACGCCGCACGGTCCAAATCAGCGGCGGCGCACCGAATTTTCCACCAGGTCCAGTACGGCGGAGAGCCGCTGGGGGTCCTCGCCGGAGGCAAGCCTGGCCACCAATCCGTCGAGGACCAGATCCAGGTAGCACTGCAACACGTCACTGGGAACGTCGTCGCGCACTCGTTTGGCTTGCTTCTGCCGGCGCAGTCGTTCGGTCGTCGCGGCGGCCAGTTCCAGGGAGCGCTCCGCCCAGCCGCGGTTGAACGCCGGGTCAGTGCGTAGCTTGCGCGCGATCTCCAACCGGGTGGCCAGCCAGTCGAACTGCTCGGGCGCGGCGAGCATGTCACGCATCACCTGGATGAGGCCTTCGCGCGACGCGACATCGGCCATGCGCTCGGCGTCCTCGTGCGCCAGCGCAAAAAACAGCGCGTCCTTGTCCCGGAAGTGGTGGAAGATCGCACCCCGCGACATACCGATCGCCTGTTCTAGACGCCGGACCGTGGCTTTGTCGTAGCCGTATTCGGCAAAGCAGCGGCGCGCGCCGTCGAGGATCTGGCGGCGGCGAGCCGCCAGATGGTCCTCGCTGACTTTTGGCATGGCCAGGGCTGTGGTCGCCTTGGCGTTAACCCGATTTGAGCATGTTGCGCAGCACGAACTGCAGGATGCCGCCGTTGCGGTAGTAGTCGGCCTCGCCGGGTGTGTCGATGCGTACCACCGCGTCGAACTCGACTGCGTCGTGACCGTCCTTGCTGGCCTTCACATGCACCGTTTTCGGCGTCTTGCCGTCGTTGAGCGCCTCGATTCCGGTGATGTCGAAGACCTCGGTGCCGTCCAGTCCCAGCGACGAAGCCGACTCCCCCGCGGGGAACTGCAGCGGAATCACCCCCATGCCGATCAGGTTGGAGCGGTGAATGCGCTCGAACGACTCGGCGATCACCGCCCGCACGCCCAGTAACAACGTGCCCTTGGCCGCCCAGTCGCGTGAGGAGCCGGAACCATACTCTTTACCGCCGAGCACCACCAGCGGAATGTTTTGTGCCGCATAGTTTTGCGCAGCGTCGTAGATGAACGCCTGCGGCCCGCCCTGCTGGGTGAAGTCGCGGGTGTAACCGCCGGAAACGTCGTCGAGCAGTTGGTTGCGAAGCCGGATGTTGGCGAACGTGCCGCGGATCATCACCTCGTGGTTGCCGCGCCGCGAGCCGAAGGAGTTGTAGTCCTTGCGCTCGACGCCGTGCTCGTCGAGGTATTGCGCGGCGGGGGTGCCCGGTTTGATGCTGCCGGCGGGGGAGATGTGGTCGGTGGTCACCGAGTCGCCGAGCAGCGCAAGCACCCGGGCCCCGGTGATGTTGCCCACCGGCTCTGGTTCGGCCGACATTCCCTCGAAATACGGCGGCTTGCGGACGTACGTCGAATCCTGGTCCCACTCAAAGGTATTGCCGCTCGGGGTCGGCAGGTTACGCCAGCGCTCGTCACCTTTGAACACGTCGGCATAGTTCTTGGTGAACATCTCCTGGTTGATCGCCGACGCGATGGTGTCGGAGACGTCTTTCTGCGACGGCCAGATGTCTTTCAAGTAGACGTTGTTGCCGTCTTTATCGGTGCCCAACGCCTGTGACTCGAAGTCGAAGTCCATGGTCCCGGCCAACGCGTAGGCAACCACCAACGGTGGTGAGGCGAGGTAGTTCATCTTCACGTCGGGATTGATGCGGCCCTCGAAGTTGCGATTGCCCGACAGCACCGCCGCCACCGAAAGGTCGTTGTCGTTGATCGCCTTCGAGATCTCCTCGGGCAGTGGGCCCGAATTGCCGATGCACGTGGTGCACCCGTAGCCGACCAGATAGAAGCCGAGTTTCTCCAGATACGGCCACAGGCCGGCCTTGTCGTAGTAGTCGCTGACCACTTGGGAGCCCGGGGCCATGGTGGTCTTCACCCACGGCTTGGCGGCCAGCCCCTTTTCGACGGCGTTTTTCGCCAGCAGCGCCGCGCCCAGCATCACCTCCGGGTTGGAGGTGTTGGTGCACGAGGTGACCGCGGCGATCACCACCGCGCCGTGGTCGAGCACGAATTCGCCGAGTTCGTCGGACTTCACCGTCACCGGGTTGCTCACCCTGCCCTTGGCGTGTTTGGCGGCGGACTCCACCGGAGTGTGGTCGTCGGCGTGGCCGTTGCTCAGTGCCCCCGGGTCGCTGGCCGGGAACGTCTCGTCGACCATCTCGTCCAGCTTCGAGTAGTCCTTCTTGTCGGGGTCGTCGCCGACGTAGTTCGGAATCTGCTCGCGGAACGTGGATTTGGCGGCCGACAACGCGATGCGGTCCTGCGGGCGCTTGGGTCCGGCGATCGACGGCACCACGTCGGACAGGTCGAGTTCGATGTATTCCGAGTACGCGGGCTCGTGTTTCGGGTCGTGCCACATGCCCTGTTCTTTGGCGTAAGCCTCGACCAACGCCAACTGTTCGTCGTTGCGGCCGGTGAACCGCAGGTAGCTGATGGTCTCTTCGTCGATCGGGAAAATGGCTGCGGTAGAACCGAATTCGGGGCTCATGTTGCCCAGGGTGGCGCGGTTGGCCAGCGGCACCTCGGCGACGCCCTCGCCGTAGAACTCGACGAATTTGCCCACTACGCCGTGCTTGCGCAGCATCTCGGTCACGGTCAGCACGACGTCGGTGGCCGTGACGCCGGGCTGGATCTCACCGGTCAGCTTGAAGCCGACCACCCGCGGTATCAGCATCGACACCGGCTGACCCAGCATGGCCGCCTCGGCTTCGATGCCGCCCACGCCCCAGCCGAGCACCCCCAGGCCGTTGACCATCGTGGTGTGCGAGTCGGTGCCCACACAGGTGTCGGGGTATGCAGTGATATTTCCCGCGTCGTCGCTGCGGGCCATGACGACGCTCGCCAGGTATTCGATATTGACCTGGTGCACGATGCCGGTGCCCGGCGGCACCACCTTGAAGTCGCGGAAAGCGCCCTGGCCCCAACGCAAGAACTGATAGCGCTCGCCGTTGCGCTGGTACTCGATCTCCACGTTGCGCTCGAACGCGTCGGCCCGTCCGAACAGGTCGGCGATCACCGAGTGGTCGATCACCAGGTCCGCCGGCGCCAGCGGGTTGACCTTGTCGGGCTTGCCGCCCAGGTCGGCGATGGCCTCCCGCATGGTGGCCAAGTCGACGATGCAGGGCACGCCGGTGAAGTCCTGCATGACGACCCGGGCGGGCGTGTACTGGATTTCGACGCTGGGCTCTGCTTCGGGGTCCCAGTTCGCGATGGCGTCGATGTGATCCTTGGTGATGTTGCTGCCGTCTTCGTTACGCAGCAGGTTCTCCGCGAGGACCTTGAGGCTGTACGGGAGTCTCTTGGTGTTGGGGACCGCGTCGAGGCGATAGATCTGGTAACTCCGGTCGCCGACCTTGAGCGTGTCGTGGGCTCCGAACGAGTTCACAGAATCTTTGCTGGTCACATCAACTCCCGAGGATTCAGTTCTGCCGCCGACGGGCCGTGTCGACGGGGCTTCGCATACTCAGCCAACTTTAACAGTACGTTTGTCCTGCATTACGGTTGGTACCCGTACCCTTCAGTCTTGTCGTGGCGGGCGCGAGTTGAAAAGCCCCTCGCCGATTGGACTGGCGGGGATATCGACGCTCGGCGAAACTGCCGTCCCTACGGGCACACTGATCGGCGCGGACGCATCCTCAACGCGTACGGTGCCTGTAGCACCGCGGGAGGTGTGAGAGGAGCGAGACCATGACCGGGCACGACACCGCAGGCCAGCTGCCGTCACCCCAGACGATCCCGTTCCTGCCGGCCTACATTCCACAAGACGTCGACATGACGGCGGTCAAGGCACAAGTCGCCGCGGTCGGCGTCAGCGCGCCACCGGCAGCCGTGCCGGGATTGCTCGAGGTGGTCAACCACGCACACGACGAGGGCATTAACCTCAAGATCGTCCTGCTGGACCACAACCCGCCCAATGACACCCCGTTGCGGGATATCGCGACCGTCGTGGGCGCCGACTACCAGGACGCGACGGTGTTGGTGCTCAGTCCCAGCTACGTCGGCAGCTACAGCACGCAATATCCGCGGGTCACCCTGGAGGCGGGGGAGGACCATTCCAAGACGGGCAACCCGGTGCAGTCCGCGCAGAATTTCTTGCACGAGCTGGACACACCGGAGTTTCCCTGGGCCGGATTGACCATTTTTTTGCTGATTGCGGTGCTTGCCGCGGCCGTTGGCACCCGGTTCATGCAGCTGCGCGCCCGGCGGTCAGCAACCTCGGGTGACAGTGCTGGGACGACGTCGGATCAAGCCGGCCAGGGTATCTAGCCAGCTTGGTGAGGCTCGACAGAGGGTAGTTCGCCGGCCATGTGGCTGGCCGGTGGCAAACGCTTCACATCACCATTCGGTCACATTAATTGCACGTCCAGGGTGCACTTTGTGACATACGTTTCTTTAGCGTCAGGTGTGACGTACGGTGCGAATGATGATTGTGATGCCATTAGCGCTTTCGGCGCTGACTGCCGTCCGTCCGGTTTGAGCCATAGGAGATCAGAGTCGATGAGACGGATCCGAGGTGGCTCTGCTTCACGATCGGCAGCACGGTTGGTGCGGCCGGCCATTCCGTCGGTCTTGAGTGTGCTGTTGCTGGTATCGACTCCTGGACTGGCGTCCGCCGCTCCCGGCACTGACCCCATCGCCGCGCTGATCGCGGAGGTCGCCAAGGCCAACCAGCGGCTGGAGGATCTCAGCGCCGCCGTGGAGATGGAGCAGGAGGGCGTCAACAAGGCGATGGTCGCCGTGGAGACCGCTCGTGACGAGGCCACCGCTGCCGAACATGAGCTCGAGCTCAGTCAGCAGGCAGTCAAGGACGCCAACGCGGCGATCTCTGCAGCCCAACGCCGATTCGACAGCTTCGCGGCGGCCACCTATATGAATGGCCCGTCCGACAGCTACCTGACAGCCAAGAGCCCCGACGACATCATCGCCGCGGCGACCGCGACCAGGGCGATGACCGCCAGCGCCCAGACGGTGATGGCCAACCTGCAGCGGGCCCGAACCGAACAGGTGAACAAAGAATCGGCGGCCCGGCTGGCCAAGCAGAAGGCCGACAAGGCCGCTGCCGAGGCGAAAGCCAGCCAGGACGCGGCGGTGGCCGCCCTCACCGACACCCAGCGCAAGTTCGACGAACAGCGCGAGGAAGTCAACCGTTTGGCCGCAGAACGAGACGAGGCGCAGGCCAGGCTCCAGGCGGCCAGGCTGGTCGCCTGGTCCTCGGCCGGCGGCCAGGGCACGCCCGCTGAGATGTGGGACCCGGGTGCAGGACCCGGCGGCGGCCGCCGCTGGGACGGGTGGGACCCCTCGTTGCCGCAGATTCCCAGCGCCAACATCCCCGGCGACCCGATCGCGGTGGTCAACCAGGTGTTGGGTTATTCGGCGACCTCGGCACAGGTCACCGCACAGATGGGACGAAATTTCCTGCAGCAGCTGGGCATCCTCAAACCCACCGATACCGGGATCACCAATGCCCCGGCGGGTTCGACGCATGCCGGCCGGATTCCGCGGGTCTACGGACGTCAGGCCAGCGAGTACGTGATCCGTCGGGGCATGTCACAAATCGGGGTGCCGTATTCCTGGGGTGGCGGCAACGCCGCGGGCCCCAGTAAGGGCATCGACTCCGGGGCGGGCATCACCGGCTTCGACTGTTCCGGGCTGGTCCTGTATTCGTTCGCCGGGGTCGGCATCAAGCTGCCGCACTACTCGGGTTCGCAATACAACCTGGGCCGCAAGATCCCGTCTTCCCAGATGCGTCGCGGCGACGTCATCTTCTACGGCCCCGGCGGCAGCCAGCACGTGACGATCTACCTGGGCGACGGTCAGATGCTCGAGGCGCCCGACATCGGCCTGAAAGTCCGAGTTGCGCCCGTGCGCACCAGCGGCATGACGCCCTTCGTGGTGCGCTACATCGAGTGGTGAACGGGGATTTATGCGGCACAAGCGATTTCGCCTGATCAACCTGGCCTGGATCACCGCGATGGTGACCGGGCTCTTGGTTGCTGTAGCGGCGCCGGCCGACGCCGATCCCGGTCCGTGGGACCCGACTTTGCCGGCAACCGCCAGCGCGGGGGCACCCGGAGATGCGCTCGCCGTCGCCAACGCGTCGCTGCAAGCCACCGCCCAGGCCACCCAGACCACCCTCGATCTGGGCCGCCAGTTTCTGGGCGGACTGGGCATCAACCTCGGCGGCAGTCCCGCCGCCGGTGCCGCCAACACCAGCCCCAGCCGGATTCCGCGTGCCAACGGCCGGCAAGCCATCGAGTACGTGATCCGCCGGGCCGGATCACAGATGGGAGTCCCCTATTCCTGGGGCGGCGGCACTCTGGAGGGTCCGAGTAAGGGCGTGGACTCCGGCGCCGGGACCGTCGGCTTCGACTGCTCGGGGTTGATGCGCTACGCCTTCGCGGGTGTGGGCGTGCTGATCCCGCGGTTTTCCGGTGACCAGTACAACGCGGGGCGCCACATCCCGCCCAACGAGGCCAGGCGCGGCGACCTGATCTTCTACGGCCCGGGCGGTAGCCAGCACGTCACCATGTACCTGGGCAACGGTCAGATGCTGGAAGCGTCCAGCCTTGCCGGCAAAGTCACGGTGAGTCCGGTGCGCAAGGCCGGCATGACACCATTCGTGACCAGGATCATCGAGTACTGAGCCGGTGCGGCTCCGGCGACTGTCGGGGCGCCTCGTCCGGCTTCCCCCGGACGGTTGCGTCCCGCCCGGAGGGTCTAGGGTGGCCGGGCAGGAACCGCGGCGTCGACGGAATCCACGGCGCCTGGAATAGTTGAACGCGGGCACGTCGCTGCCCCGCGGCGTTGGTCGTGTCAGCAGTCGTGTCTGATCGAGCGGTGGAGGGTTGTCGATGACAGCAGCAGGTGGCGGTTACCCGGGTCCGGGCGGGCAATCCGGCCCGCCGGCCCATGAGGCATCCCCGGGTGCTCCCGGTGGTTCTGACGGGCTGGCCGCCGAGGTACACACGCTCGAGCGGGCCATCTTCGAGGTCAAGCGGATCATCGTGGGCCAGGACCAGTTGGTGGAGCGGATGCTGGTCGGCCTGCTCTCCAAGGGCCACGTATTGCTCGAAGGCGTGCCCGGGGTCGCCAAGACGCTGGCGGTGGAGACCTTCGCGCGGGTCGTCGGCGGGACGTTCGCCCGCATCCAGTTCACCCCCGACCTGGTGCCCACCGACATCGTCGGAACCCGCATCTACCGGCAGGGCAAGGAGGAATTCGACACCGAGCTCGGCCCGGTGGTGGTCAATTTCCTGCTCGCCGACGAGATCAACCGTGCCCCTGCCAAGGTGCAATCGGCGCTGCTGGAGGTGATGCAGGAACGTCACGTGTCCATCGGTGGTAAGACCTTCCCGCTGCCCAACCCGTTCCTGGTGATGGCGACGCAGAACCCGATCGAACACGAGGGCGTCTACCCGTTGCCCGAGGCGCAGCGCGACCGATTCCTGTTCAAGATCAACGTCGGCTACCCCTCGGCCGAGGAAGAGCGCGAGATCATCTACCGGATGGGCGTCACCCCGCCGCAGCCCAAACAGATCCTGAACACCGGCGACCTGGTGCGGCTACAGGGAATCGCGGCCAACAACTTCGTGCACCACGCGCTCGTCGACTACGTGGTGCGGGTCGTCTTCGCCACCCGGGCGCCCGAACAACTCGGGATGAACGACGTCAAGAGCTGGATCGCGTTCGGCGCATCCCCGCGAGCTTCGCTGGGCATCATCGCCGCGGCCCGGTCGCTGGCGCTGGTGCGCGGGCGTGACTATGTGATCCCGCAGGATGTCATCGAAGTCATCCCCGACGTGCTGCGGCACCGGCTGGTGCTCACCTATGACGCGCTGGCCGACGAGATCACCCCGGAGATCATCATCAACCGGGTGTTGCAGACCGTCGCCTTGCCGCAAGTGAATGCCGTTCCGCAACAAGGCCATTCGGTACCGCCGGTAATGCAGGCGGCGGCTGCGGCTAGCGGCCGGTGACCGAAAGCAAGGCGCCGGCGGTCGTCCATCCGCCGTCGTTGCTACGTGGCGACATCGACGACCCCAAGCTGTCGGCGGCGCTGCGCACTCTGGAGCTGACCGTCAAGCACAAGCTCGACGGTGTCTTGCACGGCGATCACCTCGGCTTGATTCCCGGGCCGGGCACGGAGCCGGGCGAGTCGCGTCTGTACCAGCCCGGTGACGACGTGCGCCGGATGGACTGGGCGGTCACCGCCCGGACCACGCACCCCCACGTGCGGCAGATGATCGCCGACCGCGAACTGGAAACCTGGCTGGTGGTGGACATGTCGGCCAGCCTGGACTTCGGTACCGCGGTCTGTGAGAAACGTGACCTCGCGGTGGCGGCCGCCGCCGCCATCACCTTCCTCAACAGCGGTGGCGGCAACCGAATCGGCGCCCTGGTCGCCAACGGCGCCACGATGACTCGGGTGCCGGCCCGCACCGGCCGCCAGCATCAACACACCATGTTGCGCACCATCGCCACCATGCCCAAGGCTCCGGCCGGGGTGCGCGGGGACCTGGCGGTGGCCATCGACGCGCTGCGCCGACCGGAACGCCGGCGCGGGATGGCGGTGGTCATCAGCGACTTCCTGGGGCCGATCAACTGGATGCGGCCGCTGCGGGCGATCGCGGCCCGCCACGAGGTGCTGGCCATCGAAGTCCTGGATCCGCGCGATGTCGAGCTGCCCGATATCGGCGACGTGATCCTGCAGGACGCCGAAAGCGGCGTCACCCGCGAATTCACCATCGACACCCAGCTGCAGAACGATTTCGCCAGGGCCGCGGCGGCGCACCGCGCGGACGTGGCCCGGACCCTCCGCGGTTGTGGCGCACCGGTGCTGACGCTTCGCACCGACCGCGACTGGCTGGCAGACATCGTCCGCTTCGTCGCCTCCCGGCGACGTGGTGCCATGGCGGGGGTTCAGTGACACACCTGCTCGCATCTTTTATGACGGGTCTGATATGACACTGCCGTTGCTCGGGCCGATGACGCTGTCCGGCTTCGAACACTCGTGGTTCTTCCTGTTCCTATTTGTCGTCGTCGGGCTGGTGGCGCTGTACATCGTGCTGCAGCTGGCGCGCCAGAAGCGGATGTTGCGGTTCGCCAACATGGCGTTGCTGGAGAGTGTGGCGCCCAAGCGGCCCTCCCGCTGGCGGCATGTTCCGGCGATCCTGCTGGCGTTGTCGCTGGTGCTGTTGACCACCGCGATGGCCGGACCGACGCATGACGTCAGGATTCCGCGCAACCGGGCGGTCGTGATGCTGGTGATCGACGTCTCGCAGTCGATGCGCGCGACCGACGTCGAACCCAACCGCATGGTCGCCGCGCAGGAGGCCGCCAAGCAGTTCGCCGACGAGCTCACCCCCGGCATCAATCTCGGACTGATCGCGTACGCGGGCACGGCGACGGTGCTGGTGTCGCCGACGACCAACCGCGACGCGACCAAGAACGCGTTGGACAAGCTGCAGTTCGCCGATCGCACGGCCACCGGGGAGGCGATCTTCACCGCCTTGCAGGCCATCGCCACCGTCGGCGCGGTGATCGGTGGAGGCGACACGCCGCCGCCGGCGCGCATCGTGTTGTTCTCCGACGGCAAGGAGACGATGCCGACCAATCCGGACAACCCCAAGGGCGCCTTTACCGCCGCTCGCACCGCCAAGGACCAGGGCGTGCCGATCTCGACGATCTCGTTCGGCACCCCATACGGGTTCGTGGAGATCAACGGCCAGCGCCAGCCGGTACCGGTCGATGACGAGACCCTGAAGAAGGTGGCCCAACTCTCCGGCGGAAACGCCTACAACGCAGCAACATTGGCCGAGCTGAAGGCGGTGTACACGTCGCTGCAGCAGCAGATCGGCTACGAGACCATCAAAGGTGACGCCAGCGCGGGCTGGCTGCGGCTGGGTGCGCTGGTGCTGGCGCTGGCCGGCCTGGCCGCGTTGCTGATCAACCGCCGGCTGCCGACCTGACGTCACGCCGACCGTAACGCCACGGCGAAAAATCGCGCCGGATCTCGCCCTGGCGTCACGTTCGCGACATGCGATGAGCCGATTTCGGTGTTGCCTCAACGAGGCGCTAGGTTGACGGGGTGACTGACGCAGCCACCGACACCACAAGCGAGGCCGCCACCGACGGCGGCAAACCCCCTTTCGTATCCCGGTCAGTCCTGGTCACCGGCGGAAACCGGGGGATTGGACTGGCGATCGCGCAACGGCTGGCCGCCGACGGCCACAAGGTGGCGGTGACGCACCGCGGATCCGGGGCGCCCGAGGGGCTGTTCGCCGTCGAGTGCGACGTCACCGACAGCGACGCCGTCGATCGCGCCTTCACAGAGGTCGAGGAGCACCAGGGTCCGGTTGAGGTGCTGGTTTCCAACGCCGGCGTGTCCGCGGATGCGTTCCTGATTCGCATGACCGAGGAGCGGTTCGAGAAGGTCATTGACGCCAACCTCACCGGGGCGTTCCGGGTGACTCAGCGGGCAGCTCGCAGCATGCAGCGGAAGAAGTTCGGCCGGCTGATCTACATCGGTTCAGTCTCCGGCAGTTGGGGCATCGGCAACCAGGCGAACTACGCGGCCTCCAAGGCCGGTGTGATCGGCATGGCCCGCTCGATCGCCCGAGAGCTGTCCAAGGTCAACGTGACCGCGAATGTGGTCGCCCCGGGTTACATCGACACCGATATGACCCGAGCCCTGGACGAGCGGATCCAGGAGGGGGCACTGCAATTCATCCCGGCGAAGCGGGTCGGCACCGCCGCCGAGGTCGCCGGCGTGGTCAGCTTCCTGGCGTCGGAGGACGCGAGTTACGTCTCCGGTGCGGTCATCCCGGTGGACGGCGGCATGGGCATGGGTCACTAAGAGCAAGAGGGGACGAAACAATGGCAGGACTGCTGGAGGGCAAACGGATCCTGGTGTCCGGGATCATCACCGACTCCTCGATCGCGTTTCATATCGCCCGGGTGGCCCAGGAGCAGGGCGCGCAGCTGGTGCTGACCGGTTTCGACAGGTTGCGGTTGATCCAGCGGATCACCGACCGGTTGCCGCAGAAGGCGCCGCTGCTGGAACTCGACGTGCAAAACGACGAGCACCTCGCGACGCTCGCGGATCGGGTTGTCGAGGTGATCGGTGCCGGCAACAAGCTCGACGGCGTGGTCCACTCGATCGGCTTCATGCCGCAAAGCGGGATGGGTATCAACCCGTTCTTCGACGCGCCCTACGAGGACGTGTCCAAGGGTATCCACATCTCCGCGTACTCCTACGCTTCGATGGCAAAGGCGCTGCTGCCCATCATGAATCGCGGTGGCTCCATCGTCGGCATGGACTTCGACCCGAGCCGGGCGATGCCGGCCTACAACTGGATGACGGTCGCCAAGAGCGCACTGGAGTCGGTCAACCGCTTCGTGGCCCGCGAGGCCGGTAAGTACGGTGTGCGCTCGAACCTCGTTGCCGCCGGGCCGATCCGGACGCTGGCGATGGCGGCAATCGTCGGCGGTGCGCTGGGCGAGGAGGCCGGCGCGCAGATCCAGCTGCTCGAGGAGGGCTGGGACCAGCGCGCTCCCATCGGCTGGAACATGAAGGACCCGACGCCGGTCGCCAAGACCGTCTGCGCGCTGCTGTCGGAGTGGCTGCCCGCGACCACGGGTGACATCATCTTCGCCGACGGCGGCGCACACACCCAGTTGCTCTAGCCCGCATGGAATTTGACGCTGTCCTGCTGCTGTCCTTTGGTGGGCCGGAGGGGCCCGAGCAGGTGCGGCCGTTCCTGGAGAACGTCACCCGGGGCCGCGGTGTGCCGCCCGAACGCCTCGATGCGGTGGCCGAGCACTACCTGCATTTCGGTGGCGTCTCACCGATCAACGGCATCAACCGAGCGCTGATCGCCCAGCTACAAGCCGAACTGGACCTGCCGGTGTATTTCGGCAACCGCAACTGGGAACCTTACGTCGAAGACACCGTGAAAGCCATGCGCGACAACGGGATTCGTCGTGCCGCCGTATTCGCGACATCGGCGTGGAGCGGCTATTCGAGCTGCGCGCAGTATGCCGAGGACGTAGCCCGGGCACGCCGGGCGGCCGGCCCAAATGCGCCCGAGCTGGTCAAGCTGCGGCCCTACTTCGACCATCCGCTGTTCGTCGAGATGTTCGCCGCTGCCATTGCTTCGGCTGCGGCGACCGTGCCCGCTGACGCAAGACTGGTGTTCACTGCGCATTCCATCCCGGTGGCCGCCGACCAGCGCTGGGGGCCTCGTCTCTACAGCCGCCAAGTCGCTTATGCCGCAACCCTTGTCGCAAATGCCGCCGGATATGGCGACTATCACCTGGTCTGGCAGTCGCGCTCCGGTCCGCCGCAGGTTCCCTGGCTGGAGCCCGACGTCGGCGACCACCTCACCGCGCTGGCGAACGCGGGTACCACCGCGGTGATCGTCTGTCCCCTCGGATTCGTCGCCGACCACATCGAGGTGGTGTGGGATCTCGACCATGAATTGCGTTTACAGGCACAGGCATTGGGCATCGAGTTCGCCCGGGCCGGCACTCCCAACGCCGATCGGCGGTTCGCCCGGCTGGCTGCGGATTTGATCGACGAACTTCGCTATGGTCGCGCGCCGTCGCGGGTCAGCGGCCCCGATCCGGTGCCCGGCTGCCTGGCCGGCATCAACGGTGAGCCCTGCCGGCCGCCGCATTGCGTTGCGCGCGAACTGGAGCTCAGTCCGACCAAGCCGAATGCAGGATCGCGCTGACGGCCGCGATCCGCGCGGAGCGCACCACCGCGGTCAGCGGCCGCAGCGCGTCGAACGCAGTCTGTACTTCGGATGACGACTGCGCTTGGATCGGCTCGAGACCGGCCGTCAGGCGCGGGGTGAAGCGGTCCGCGGCGGAATCGGGCAATCGGCTGAGGCCGGCGCTGACCGCGATGATCGCGTCGACGTGTGCGGCGTTCTCTAGCACCCGCAGTGCGCGCGACGGCGCATGGTCGGGAATGCGGTGTTGCCGTGCGGATTCCAGCAACTGCTCGACCAGGCCGCGCGGGTTGGCGATGCCGGCGGCGCTAGGGCCCGTGCCGATAGCGCCCAACGCGTCGGCAGCCGAGCGCACCGCGGTCCGCAGGGCGTATTCGGCGTCGCCCAGTTCGTAGGGGTCCAACACCGGGGTACCGGGCAGCGAATACACCATCCACGACAACGCACCCAACTCGGGTAGGGCCGCATCGTCGTCGGCAGTCTGTTCGGTGTCGCGGTAAGAGAACTCGGGGACCAGCCCGATAGCCGTGCCGGGATCATCGGGATTGGTGATGATGATGGCTTCACCGGCGGCCAGCGCGTCCCGCTCGAATTGTGTTCCGGCGGATAGCCCGCGCACATCGCCCGGCACCGGCAACACCACGTTGATCGTCGCGCGTAACCGATCCGGCGGGCCCGGCGCCGACGTCCGTCCCCGGCCTGCGGCGGCGCGCAGCGTTGACAACAGCGACACCGTTCCCGCGCTATCGACGTCCGGCCATGGCAGACCGGTATGGCCGGCCGCGACCGCGTCATATGCCGCTACCGATTGCGTTGGCGCCCAGAGAGATAACGCATCGAGAAGATCGTCGGGCGCAGCCTTGCCGGCGAGCCAGGCGTTGGCCCACATCGAAAGCGTTGCGCTGGGACACCACATGATCTCGCAGTGTAGTTGTTGGGCACGGTTGTCGGGGATCACGCGTATTCTGTGCGCATGCCCGTCGCCCTGATCTGGCTGATCGCAGCGTTGGTGCTCGCCAGCGCGGAGGCGCTGACCGGCGACATGTTCTTGCTGATGCTCGGCGGTGGCGCGCTGGCGGCAGCGGGAAGCAGCTGGCTGATGGACTGGCCGGTGTGGGCCGACGGCGCGGTGTTTCTGATCGTGTCGGTTCTGTTGCTGGTGCTGGTTCGGCCCGGGCTGCGGCGGCGGCTGACCCCCGGCAAAGGCGTGCCGATGGGCGTCAAGGCGCTGGAGGGCAAGAGCGCTCTGGTGCTGGATCGGGTCGCCCGTGATGAAGGCCAGGTCAAAATCGACGGCCAGGTGTGGACGGCACGTCCCCTGAACGAGGGCGACGTGTTCGAACCGGGTGATTCGGTGACCGTGGTGCATATCGAGGGAGCCACCGCGGTCGTCTTCAAAGACGCGTAGCAACTGGAGAAAGGAATCCCGGTGGAAGGTGCCGTTGCCGGCCTGGTGTTTCTGGCCGTTTTGGTGATATTCGCCATCATTGTGGTGGCCAAGTCGGTTGCGCTGATCCCGCAGGCCGAGGCCGCGGTGATCGAGCGGTTGGGTCGTTACAGTCGCACGGTCAGTGGGCAGCTGACGTTGTTGGTGCCGTTCATCGACCGCGTCCGCGCCCGGGTGGACCTGCGTGAGCGGGTGGTGTCGTTTCCGCCGCAGCCCGTCATCACCGAGGACAACCTGACCCTCAACATCGACACCGTGGTGTACTTCCAGGTCACCGTTCCCCAGGCCGCGGTGTACGAGATCAGCAATTACATCGTCGGCGTCGAGCAGCTCACCACCACTACGCTGCGCAACGTCGTCGGCGGCATGACGCTGGAGCAGACGCTGACTTCCCGCGACATGATCAATGGCCAGTTGCGCGGTGTGCTCGACGAGGCGACCAACCGGTGGGGCCTGCGGGTGGCTCGGGTAGAGCTGCGCAGCATCGACCCGCCGCCGTCCATTCAGGCATCCATGGAAAAGCAGATGAAGGCCGACCGGGAAAAGCGGGCGATGATCTTGACCGCCGAGGGCACCCGGGAAGCGGCGATCAAGCAGGCGGAGGGGCAGAAGCAGGCGCAGATTCTTGCGGCCGAGGGTGCCAAACAGGCCGCGATCCTGGCCGCCGAGGCCGACCGGCAGTCGCGGATATTGCGTGCCCAGGGTGAGCGAGCCGCGGCCTATCTGCAGGCGCAGGGGCAGGCCAAGGCCATCGAGAAGACGTTCGCGGCGATCAAGGCTGGCCGGCCGACCCCCGAGATGCTGGCCTACCAGTACTTGCAGACGCTGCCGGAGATGGCCCGCGGCGACGCGAACAAGGTATGGGTGGTGCCCAGCGATTTCAGCGCGGCGCTGCAGGGCTTCACCAGGTTGTTGGGGACGCCGGGGGAGGACGGGGTGTTCCGGTTCGAGCCGTCTCCAATCGAGGACCTGCCCAAGCACGCTGCCGACGGCGACGACGACGAGGTCGCCGAGTGGTTCTCCACCCAGCCCGACCCGACGATCGCCCAAGCCGTGGCCAAGGCCGAGGCGATAGCTCGCACACCGGTGGAAAATCCGTTGGGTCCGCCGCCGGAGCTGCGGCGTTAGGAGCAGCTGATGGGCATTGTGACCTCACCGAAAACCTATGCGGCGCTGGCGGTGTTTCAGGCCGGCGATGCGGTGGCATGCGCGATCCCACTGGCACCGATCGAGAAGTTGCTCGACGACCTGGGTGTGCCGGCCGGCGTTCGTCCGGTCCTGCCCGCGGCCAAGGCTGCCGCGGCCGTCGGACTGCTCTCGGCCACCCGGTTTCCCGCGCTGGCGCGATTGACCACGGCGATGCTGACGGTGTACTTCGTCTTGGCGCTGGGCGCCCATGTTCGGGCGCGCGACTTCAGTGTCACCGCGATTCCGGCGGCCATGTTTCTGGCGGTGTTCGCGGTGATGACGGCCAAGGGGCCGGACCGGGTTTAGCCGAGGCGCAGCTCGACCAGCGGCAGCGGAGTGCCGGTGTCGGTGATCGCCGTGCCGAGAGTCTGCTCGAGTGCCGGCTTCAGACGTCGCCAGGCCCGCGGATGGTGGTTGCGGTAGGAGGCCAGCGCCCG
This sequence comes from Mycobacterium persicum, assembly GCF_002086675.1. Taxonomy (GTDB): domain Bacteria; phylum Actinomycetota; class Actinomycetes; order Mycobacteriales; family Mycobacteriaceae; genus Mycobacterium; species Mycobacterium persicum. The sequence goes on along the minus strand of NZ_MVIF01000074.1, from coordinate 7,833 downwards.
GTCGGCCTGCGCCTGGTCGAGTACACGCGCCGTGGCCGCAGCGGGGGCGCGGCTACCGGCGTAGACCCGCACGTGCGGATTGGCCTCGATGTTGCGGAACCACTGGGCTTTCCGGCCGAAGCCGGACGCGACGACGTAGGTGTGCGGATCGGGATGATTGACCACCTCGAGCACCACATTGCGGCGGGCACCGGACTTGCGGCCGATGTGTTCGAGCATCAGGATCCGCGATCCGAACAGGGCGCCTGCGCGTGCGCGATAAATCCAGATGGGCGCGCGCATGAGCCTGCGGGAGCGCAACAGCCGTGCGCCGGCCCTGGCTAATAGGGACATTGTTCCCCTCCATTCCTCCATCAGGTACCGCGTAGTCCGTCGCGGTAAATCGAAAGCACCTCCCCCGCCCAGCGCTGCATCCCCGAAGCGGCGAGCGGGTCCACGCCGAGCACCTCGATCAGCCGTGGTCGTAGGGTCAGCAGTGCCAGGTCGTTGACCAGTAGGAAGGCGGCCCGTATCTCGGGATCGGTGCCAGGACTGGCGGTGCCGGCGGCCACCATGGCGTCCAAAGCGGCTTTGCTGAGCAGAAAAAGGCGTTCGAACAGCGTCGACCCGGCCGGACCCCCGTCGATCAGCATCCGGCTCAGGTATCCCGGTATGGCCGAATCGGGTGGCAGGTGGCGGGCCAGGCCGTCGAGCAGACCGGGCACCGCCGCGGGGCCGAGGTCCGATGCCCCGGTCTGGTCGGTGATTTCGGTCAGCAGCACGTCGAAGGTCGCGACGACCTGAGTGTCGACGGCCTCGATCAGACCGTCCTTCGAGCCGTAGTGGCGGATGACCAAGGCCGCCGACACTCCCGCCGCGGTCGCGATGTCGCGCATCGTGACCGCGGCGGGGCCGCGCGCGGCGAACAGTCGCAGCGCCTCGTCACGGATTCGGGCTCGCGCCGTGCGGTCGTCCGGCTGAGGTAAACGCACGTTTACAATTATAAACGATCGTTTACGCCGACGATTCTTGGGGTGCTGCTTGGCGACCGCTCAGGGGCGGGGTGTCGGCGAGGTTTGCGTGGACGGCGGCGGTCCGGGTGGCTGGCCCGGCGCTCCCGGCGGTTGGCCGGGGCCGAAAGGCCCCGCCTGGGGTGGCGCCGGCGGTCGTGGACCCCGCGGCACGCCCAATGGCCCGGGCATCGGCCGGAAACCTCCCGCGACCGGTCCAGGTGGGCCGCCGGGACCGGGAGGAGGCGGTTGGCCGTGGCTGAATGCTTGCCCCGGCATTGGCATGGGCCCCGACCCCGGGGGAGGTGGCGGTGGCCCGACGCTGATCAGCCAGGCAAATGCGATCGCAGCCACGCTGCCGGCTGCGCCCAGGATCAGGCCCGCAACCCCGGCGCCGATCAGCGCGGCCAGCGAGAAGCGGCGGCGCTCGCGTCCGGGGTCGGCGAGCACCGCCGGCGGGGGTGCGACAGGTGCGGGAGTTGCGACAGGGCCGGTCGTGCTGGTGTTTTCGTCGGCGGTCATACGGCTCCTCACGTCGTCGATTTCTATCGGTGTGCTCGGTAATCGCGACGGTAACGGCCGTACTTGAAGTGGACCTGAAGAAACGTGTTTGCTCGAGCGGTTTACTGACCGGGCGGCAACGGCGGCAAGGGCGGCGCCGGCGGCGCTGCAGGGGAGCTGCTCGGCGTAGCCGTCGCCGCCGTGGTCGGCGCTGCCGGCGGTGCCGGGGGATTACTCACCGGTGGCGTCGACGACAGCCCGGGCGGATATAGCGGAGCAGGCAGCTCGACCCGAATTTTCCAGGTGACGCCGGTTACCGCGAAGACGGCGAGTGCGCCGATCGCCAAACCCGCGACCGTGGCGCCGATCACCACGCCGGTGGAATGGCGCCGCCCGGCTGCGGCTCCGGTCGCCGGTGGCGGTGGCGGGTTGGTGTGGTGGGCGGTCATGCTGGCTCCCATGTCGGTGAAATTGGTTGGGACAAACGTGCGTGCTTCGGATTGATCTCAGCACCGCACGTTAACAATGGAGCCATGACCGATCGTTCGCGCCCGAACCGCGTCGCAGGTCGTCCGGCGAGGCGCATCGGTCGGTTCAGTGTCGGCGCACCACGAGTGCTCGTGGTCGAGGACTCCGAGACCATCCGGGAAATGGTCGGTGAGGCATTGGCAGATGTCGGTTACCACACCGAAACCCGTTGCGACGGTGAAGGTTTAGAAGAGGTCCTGGAGGGCCTGCGGCCGGATCTGGTGGTGCTCGACGTGATGTTGCCGGGCCGCGACGGCTTCGACCTCATCAACGTCATCCAGGCGTGGGGCGACATCAGCATCGTGTTGATCACCGCCCGCGACGGCCTGTCCGACCGGTTGCGCGGTCTTGACGGCGGCGCCGACGACTATGTGGTCAAACCTTTCGAACTCGCCGAACTGGTGTCACGGGTGGGCGCGGTGCTGCGGCGGCGGGGCCGGTTACCGCGCGTGGTCCAGGTCGGCGATCTGATAGTCGACGTCGACGCCGGAGTCGTCGTACGCGACGGCCATCAGCTGGAACTGACCGCCACCGAGCTTCGGCTGCTCGACTTTCTCGTGCAGCAACGGGGTCGGATTGTCAGCGCCCGTCAGATCCTCAACGCGGTGTGGGGTTACGACGCCTACGACACCAATTTGGTGCAAGTCCACGTCAGCAGTTTGCGGCGAAAGCTCGAGGCCCATGGCCCGCGGATGCTGCACACGGTTCGCGGCATCGGATACCGGCTCCAACAACCACGGTCATGACGGCCACCCCGACGGGACCCGCGGTCGATCCGGCTACCCCGACGCCGTCGTTGCAGGGCCGGGTGGTGCTGCTGGTGGTGGCGCTGCTGGCGGGGCTGCTGGTGGTGCTGGGTGTCACCATCGACGTCAGCCTGGGGCTGCAGGCTCGACGAAATCTGCACGACCGGCTCGTGGCGGCCACCTCACGCGCCGATGCGCTGGTGGCCGCGCACACGTCACCCGAACTGCTTGCCGCCCAGCTCAACGGGGGTAGCGTGCGGGCCCTGCTGGTGACCGCCGACGGCAGCGCCTACGGTGATCGCAGCATCAGCCCCGCGACCACCGCGGGCCCGGTGGTTCCGGCGCCGCCCGGCCTGCCACCCGACGCCACCGCAACGGCGGTGGTCCACCCGTTGCCGGACGGTTCCCGGCTGATCCTGGTTGCCGACACCACGCAGACCACCCAGGTGACCCGCCAGCTGCGTCAGCTGATGATCGCTGCCGGTCTGGGAACCCTGGTGGTGGCGGCGCTGCTGCTGGTCGTGGTCAGCCGGGCGGCGCTGCGGCCGTTGGACCGACTCGCTGCGCTCGCCCAGGACATCAGCACCGGCGACCGCGGTCGTCGACTGCGCCCGGATCGCACCGATACCGAACTCGGCCGGGCCGCAAGCGCTTTCGACGGCATGCTGGACGCATTGGAAGCTTCCGAACTGCGGGCCCGGCAAGCCGCGGTATCGGCGCAGCGAGCCGAGAGCGCGACCCGGCAATTCCTCGTCGACGCCGCTCATGAACTGCGCACCCCGATCGCCGGAATCCAGGCCGCCGCCGAACAACTGGCCGCCAGCGCCAGCCGGCACGAGTCCGACGCCGTGGCGCGCGGTCAGTACCGCCGCGCCACCCTGTTGTTGTCGGAGGCCCGCCGGGCCGGTCGGTTGGTCGCCGACATGCTGGATCTGAGCCGTATCGACGCCGGACTATCGCTGGATGTGCACGACACCGACCTGGGTGGCATTGTCGACGCCGAAGTTCACCGGGCCGCCATGCTGGCGCCGAACCTCACGGTGAGCCGGACCGGGCTCAGCTCGCTGACGATCGCGGCGGATCCGACGCGGGTGGCGCAGATACTGTCCAATCTGCTTGACAATGCCCGCAGGTATACCCCGGCGGGCGGGTCCATCACCGTTGAGTTGAGCGCCGGCGGCAAAGTGGCCGAGGTTACCGTCACCGACACCGGCCCCGGCATCCCCGATGACGAGCGCTACCGCATCTTCGAACGCCTGGTGCGTCTGGACGCTGGACGCGCCCGAGACCACGGTGGCGCCGGGTTGGGCCTGCCGATCGCGCGGGCGCTGGCTCGGGCACACGGCGGCGACCTGGTGTGCTTGCCGCATGATGGCGGCGCGCAATTCCGGCTCACGTTGGCTGCGGTCGCCGACCTTTAGACGGGCGAGGGGCGTCGACCGGCGATATCAGGGCGGCGTTTGGCTCGGTACTACGGGCCGTGCCGGCGTCGGCGTGAAACCGATTGGCACACCGGCGGTCTGGGTCGTCACCCGGTTGTGGGTGCCGGCAGTAGTTCGGCGATCAGTGCACGAACACGTGCGGTGATGTCGTCGCGGATCGCCCGCACGACGTCGAGGGGCTGGCCGGCGGGGTCTTCGAGTTTCCAGTCGCGGTAGGACACCCCGGGGAAGTACGGGCACGCGTCGCCGCAGCCCATGGTGATCACCACATCGCTGGTCTGCACGGCCTGAGGGGTGAGCGCCTTCGGGGTTGCCGAGGTCAGGTCGATGCCCAGTTCGGCCATCGCGACCACAGCGACCGGGTTGATCCGGTCAGCGGGTTCGGTTCCGGCCGAACGGACTTCGATGCGGCCCTCGGACAGCCGGGTCAACAGGGCGGCGGCCATCTGGGAGCGGCCGGCGTTGTGTACGCAGACGAACAACACGCTAGGCGGGTCGGTCATGAGGGCAAGCTTTCCGCCGGACGGGTCGGGGCCGGCGGTGACGGGAAGAGCCGCGGCCGCAGCGCCAAAGAGACGTACACCAGGGCGACCAGCACGGGCACTTCGATCAGCGGTCCGACCACCCCGGCCAGCGCCTCACCGGACGAGGCGCCGAAGGTGACGATCGCCACCGCGATGGCGAGCTCAAAGTTGTTGCCGGCGGCGGTAAATGCCTGCGCGGTAGTTCGGGCATAGCCAAGCCGCAACGCCAGTCCCAGCCCGTAGCCCCCGGCCCACATGACGGCGAAGTAGGCCAGCAGGGGTACCGCGATCCGGGCGACGTCCCATGGCCGGGTGGTGATCTGATCACCTTGCAGGGCAAAGAGAATCACGATCGTGAACAACAGTCCGTACAGAGCCCAGGGCCCAAGTCGGGGCAGCAGCCGGGTCTCATACCACTTCCGGCCCTTGGCGCGTTCTCCGAGCCGACGGGTCAGGTATCCGGCGGCCAGGGGGATACCGAGGAATATGAGCACGGATTTGACGATCTGCCACGCCGAGACATCGATGCCGGTTTGCGGCAGGCCGAGCCAGCTGGGCAACACCGAAAGGTAGAACCACCCCAGCACGGCGAACATGACGACCTGGAACATCGAGTTCAGTGCGACCAGGACGGCGGCGGCTTCGCGGTCACCGCAAGCCAGGTCGTTCCAGACGATGACCATGGCGATACAGCGGGCGAGCCCGACGATGATCAACCCGGTCCGGTAGTGCGGCAGGTCCGGCAGCAGCAGCCAGGCTAGGGCGAACATGACCGCCGGGCCGACCACCCAGTTCAGCAGCAGTGAACCGGCCAACAGCCGACGGTCGGCGGTAACGGCGTCGAGCCGGTCGTAGCGGACCTTGGCCAGCACCGGATACATCATGATCAGCAGCCCGGCGGCAATGGGCAGCGAGATGCCATCGACTTGCACAGTGCTGAGCAGCCCGCCCAGGCCGGGGATCAGCCGGCCCAGTGCCAGCCCGGCGGCCATCGCCAACCCGATCCACACCGGCAGAAATCGATCCAGCGTGGAAAGCCGGGCTGTATCAGTCACCGGGCTGTCGCCACTGCGGTCGCGGGGACACCGGCCAGCAGCTCCGAAAGCTCGGCGAGCACCTCGGGCACCACGGCGTAGTAAACCCAGGTGCCGCGGCGCTGCGAGGTCAACAGCCCGGCTCCGCGCAGCACCTTGAGGTGATGGGAGATGGTCGGTTGACCAACCCCGAGCGCGTCGAGACCATCGGTGATATCGCACACGCAGGCCTGCCCGCCGGCGTGGCTGGCTACCGCCGAGAGCAGCCGCAGCCGTACCGGATCGGACAGGGCCTTGAACCGGGCCGCCATTACCGCTGCCGCCGGGGCGCTCAGCGGTTCGGCCACCAGCGGGCTGACCTCACAACAGGGATCGCCAACGCCAGACGGCTCAGCCTGCTTCGACATACGTCGATATTGACAGTTATCGAATCAAGGCGCAACCGGGCAGTCGGGAAGTCAGCAGCACGACGTCGCCGCGGCCTCGGCGCCGCAGCACGTAGCGTCCTCGTCGCCGGGGTGAGCGGGGCTGGCGCCGAAGGTTTCGGAGTCGGCCAGCACGGTGTAGACCTCCCAGCGTTCCCCGCCGGGGCCGGTGACCCAGACCTTGTCCTGGGTGGCAAAACAACAGGTGGTTCCGATCTCCTCCTCGGTGAACATGCCGGCCTCGGTCAACCGGCCGATTTCGGCATGCACCGTTGCGCTGGAGTCGACCTCCACGCCGAGATGGTTCAGGCTGCCACCGGAGCCGGGGTTTTCCAGCAGCACCAGTTTCAGCGGCGGATCGGCGATCGCAAAGTTGGCGTAACCCGGCTTCACTTTCGCCGGTTGCGCGCCAAACAGCTTGGAGTAGAACGTGATCGCGCTCTGCAGGTCATCGACGTTGAGAGCCAGTTGCACACGGGACATCGGAAACAACCTCCAATGGGTTAGACATATATCGAACTGATGCCGGTGCCCATGATGCCACCTTTTTGATATATGTCAAGAAATCTGGCATGGTGGGATCATGCCTAAAGCTTTGCCCGTGATCGATATCTCCCAACCGGTGTGCTGCGCTCCCGTGGCCGCGGGGCCGATGAGCGACGACGACGCCCTCGAGGTGGCATTGCGGCTTAAGGCCTTGGCCGACCCGGCCCGGGTCAAGATCATGTCGTACCTGTTCAGCTCCAGCGCGGGGGAGGAGACCAGCGGCGCGTTGGCCGCGGCCCTCAGCCTGTCCGACGGCACGGTTAGCCATCACCTGGCCCAGTTGCGCAATGCGGGCCTGGTGATCTCCGACCGTCGCGGCATGTATGTCTTCCACCGCGCACGCCCGCAGGGCCTGCAGGCACTGTGCGCGGTTCTGGACCCGCGCTGCTGTAGCTGAACCGGTCGGCTGGACCCGAACGCGGGCTAGCGGGTGGCTATTGCCATGTCGCGATGGGCGGCGTTAGCCGGATCAGCCGGTCATTCCGGGTTGACCGGCGGTGCCGTTAGGACCGAGGCCACCGGCTTTGCCATCCGCGCCCGCCTTCCCGTCGGGGATCCCATTGCCGCTATGGCCACCCGCCCCGGCCTGGCCGGCGGCCCCGCCGGCGCCACCGGAACCTCCGGTACCGCCGCCACCGGCTTCGCCGGCATCACCGGAGTGGCCGAAGATCCCGCCGGCGCCGCCGGCGCCGCCATTTCCGCCGTGGCCGCCGTCGCCCCCGGCACCGCCTTGCCCACCATCACCGGCGTCTCCGCCGTTACCGTTTGCTCCTGCGGTGTCGAATTGGGCGCCGGCACCGCCATTGCCGCCCATGCCGCCCTGACCGCCGACAGCGCCGTCGCCGCCGGTACCGCCGGCACCGCCTCGCCCGCCGAAGCCGCCGTTGCCGACGAGCCACCCGCCGTGGCCACCGGCACCGCCATTGCCGCCCATTCCGCCCATGCCGCCGGGCGCGCCCATGGCGCCGTCACCTCCGGCGCCACCATTGCCCCCCGCCAGTCCGTCGATCGTTCCGTGTGGGCCTGGGTCGCCATCCGGCAGCCCGAACCCGTCCCCGCCTCGGCCCCCGGAGCCGCCGGCCTGCCCGTAGCTGGTGC
>NZ_MVIF01000073.1 GCF_002086675.1 Mycobacterium persicum | reverse complement strand
CCGGTGGGACTGATGTGACCGTTGCAGCTACATCCTGCAGGGCGGTGTGCTGGATCAGCATCATCCAAGGACAATTAGATCGTGGATTGGCGGGTGAGCACCGGGAGCAATCGCAGCAGGATCCGGGCCGAGCCGTCGGCGGTCTCGTGGACGAACCGGTTGAAATCCAGGCCGGAATCGCTGCCGGCAAGGTCGGAGAGCGCACGGATGACCAGCCACGGGATACCGAAGGATTCGCAGACCTGAGCCAACGCGCCACCCTCCATTTCGATTGCGTGGCCGCCGAATTCGTGGTGCAGCCGGCTGCGGGTGCGCTCACAGTGCAGGTATTGATCACCGGTCAGAACGGTGCCGAAGGTGATTCGCGGCGGCCGGCCGTGGCCACCCGCTCCGATCGACAGAGACGGCAGGGTGAACCCGTCCAGACGGGCCCGCACGCGCTCGATCAGCCCGGGGTCGGCCCGATAGCCAAGCTGCTCGGTCGGTTTGATGAACGGTATGTGTCCGGGCTGGTAGGGCTGCAGCTGCTCGTCCTCCACCAGGCCGAAATCGTGCTGGACCACCCTTTCGGCGATGACGACGTCGCCGATCTGCAGCTGCGCATCCAGCCCGCCGGCGACACCGGTGAAAACGATCGTGCGGCAACGGAATCGGTCGGCGAGCAACGTCGCGACCAGACTTGTGTTGACTTTGCCCATGCCGGCTGCGGCCAAGACCACCGGGTGGTCGTCGAGCGCGCCCACGTCGAAGCTGGCCTGGGCGATCTGGTGGCGTTCGGGCCCCGACATCAAACCCAGCAGGTAGGACAACTCCTGCGGGATCGCGCAGATAATCCCGATCGTCACGGCGAGCCGCTCGACCGCAACCCGGTCACCGATCACCCGAGGTCATCATGCGGGAACCGCGACGGAACCGCACGAGGTACCCGGGCAGTCGGCGCACCGGCACCGGCTTGGGCCAGTCGTCGGCCCGGAAGTATGCGTCGGAGCCGCCATCGACGAACACCACACTGCCGCAAAGGAAGTCGGCGGAGTCCGACAGCAGGAAGCAAATCCAGTCGGCCATGTGCGCGACGTCGCCGAATCCACCGATGGGAATAGGGAACGACCGAACGGCTTTGGCTTGCGTCGGGTCCGACAGCTGCTCCTGCAGTAACGGTGTCATGATGGCCCCGGGCGCAAGGGCATTCAGCCGTATACCCGAACCGGCCCAGTCCGGCAGCACGGCATGGCGCCGAACCCAGCGACTCACCGCGATTTTCGACGCCGCGTACATGATCGAAGGCGCCCCTCTGCCGAACAACCTCACTGACCGCAGCGCCCCGTCGGCGTCATTCTCCAGCAGTGCTCGCACGGTTCGCCGGGGAACCGCTGGAACCGTCGTCGTTGAGTTGCTTCCGATCACGACCACCTTCGCACGGTCGACGGCGGCCAATGCGGGCCGCCACGCGTGCAACAACTCGACCACGCCCAGGTAGTTGACCTGCGCGATCCGCCGCAGCCGGTCCCGCCCCGGGCCTGGCCCCAAGCCCGCAGCCAGCACGGCACCGTCGAGCCTGCCGCCCGATGTCACCCAGACTCCGTCGGCGGCCTGCGCGCGTCCCTGTGGTGTCGACAAGTCGGCGACGACGTCGGCGTCTTTGAGGTCGACGCCGATCACCGTGTGGCCGTGATCCCGGAGCCGCGCCGCGGCCGCGCGGCCCATCCCGGATGCCGCTCCGGTGATTGCGTAGGTGCCCATTGCGATCTCCGATCCTGCTCGGGCGGCGCCGTCAGGCCGTCATGGCTGCGCGTTCCAGGTCGAGCAACTGCTCGCCGTGCCGTTCTTCCTCATATGCCTGGCGGCCGCCGCGCAGCCCGAACAACCGCTTCGAGATCAACAGGTACAGCACCGCAGCCATATTGATGGTGAAGGTCACCAACCGGGTCATGGTGATGCCCTTGGTCAGGTCATGGATCTCCAACGGCAGGAACAGCGAAGTGGCCACCACCGCAAAATATTCGCCCCAGCGCTTCAGCAGCCATAGGCCCACGCCCTCGACCACCTGCAAGACCGCGTAGGCGGCCAGCATGAACGTGATCAGCGCCAGCGTGGATGGTTTTGCGGCCAGCGCCTTCTCCAGTTCATGTATCGCCGACATTTGATCGACCTTGAACCCGGCCGCGCGAAAGACCGGCAGATCACGATCGAGGGTGGCTTGAATGGCTCCGCGTGCCCCGCGAAACTCCCACACCGCCCACGCGGCCAGACCGAGCACCATGGCCCGGAACAGCCGTTCGACCGCGAGCACCCGGATGATGATGGCCTGACGTAACGCCTTGCCCCGCATGATCAGTGGTGCATCTTCGGGATGTCCTCGTCCATGCGGCTCACCGAGGGTGAAGTCGCCGCAGCGAAGACAGCGCCATACGTCACCGAGCTTGGTCGTGGCGCTCAGCCGGTCCGCCAGTGCCTCGTCGTCGGGTGCATAGGTGGCGTGCCCGCTGACCGCACACGCAATGAGCTCCCACCGGTTCACGCCACGATTTTCACGCTTGGCCACGAGCCGATCATTCAGTGCGGGTGGCGAGCCGCGCAAGACGGCACGCACACCTGCGCCAGTTCCGGTCAGAACCGCGACGAGCTGCGCGGACGCTGGGCGTCCGGACTCACCGCGCCGAGGAGTCCGGCCAGTTCGCCGACACCGATCTCGTCGAGACGCCCGACGGCAGCGATGATGTCGGCGCGCAACCCCTGGTGGCAAAACGGTTCGGTGAGCCAGTGGAATTTGTCCACGACCCGGTCCCATGACAGCGGCCGTGTCGGTGACCCCTCGTAATCGGTTTGCCTACAGGTCAATTCGCGCCCATCCCGGGTTGTCACCTGCACACGGACCGCGGTTCGTCGCGGATACTCAGCAGTCAGTTCAGCTGCGGGCCTGACGTCGACGCGGGCCACCAATTCCTGAACGTCGGCGCACCGAACGCGCTCGGTCTCGAGCTGTCGAGGACCCACTGCCCCGTCGAGCATGGCCACCGCACTCAGGTACTTGAGGTTGTAGTCAGCCTGTTCTTTGGTCCATGGATGATCCTTGTCTCCGTAGGTCCCCCCGCCGGCAATGTCATAGGCACCCTGAAAGACCTCGAGTGTGATTGCGGCGACCTCCGCGCCGTACAGGTTGTGCTGATCGCGCAGCGCCAATACCGCGTCGATGACGGCCTGGCCGTGGATGAGCGAACAGTACTGCTTGAGGTAGGTCTGTTCGACGGAATTCAAGCCGCGATCCTCGGTCCGGAAATCGATTGGCTGGCCGAAAAGTTGTGCCAAGCCGTTAGGTCCTTCGAACAATGACTTGGGCCCGGTGATCCCGCGAGCCGCCAGCATGGTCGCATATACCGCACGCATGCCGGTGATGGCGGGCGAGATGCCTTTCCAGTTCGACACCGGCTCGGCGTGAACAGCGGCCAGCGAGACGTTGTCGGCCGACGATGCGGCGATTGCGTCCGCCGTCCCACCAACGTCCAGCCCGAGCAGCTTGGCCGAGCCGGCCGCGACTGATATCGCCAGTTGCAGCGCGTGGTTGAGGCCGCGCGCCATGACGGGAACCTGGGCACTGAACCGGCATTGGACCTCATACGCGACAGCCAAGGCCAGCAGGAAGTCGGCACCGCTCGCATTGACGTGCTCAGCGACGGCGAGGATCGCGCCGAGGTTGTCGGCGGGGTGGCATAGTCCCCCAACCGTCAGGTAGGTGTCCAGCAGATCTAGGTATCGCACCAGCACCGCATTGAAGAACGCGGCCTGGTCGACTGGGGCTCGTCCACCACCGACGAGTGTCGCTGTCGGACGGCCACTGAAGGCTTCGGTGTGAGCGCGGATCGCGGGGATGATTTCGCCGTCCAGCGCACCCACCGCGCAAGCGATGCTGTCGAGTACGTTGCGCTTGAGCATCAACCGTGAACTGCCGGTCAGGTCGGCCAATTCAGCGTCGACGACGAATCCGGCGAGTTGGTCCACAACGTAGTTGTCTGCCATCGGCTTTCCTTGCGCGGGGACTCGGCGCTGGCGAAGTGGGCGCAACCCGGCCTCACCTCGGGTCGGGGGCGGGGCCAGCTTCAGGCCAGCTTCACGTGGAAAAGCTTGGCATAGAAGTCCGGCACCGAGTTGTGTGCCCTGCGATGTGCGCGACCAGTCCGGCAAGGTGTATAGCAGTATCGCATTGGGTGGCCGCGGCCCAAGCGCGGCCTTCTCGTACAGATGGGCGCTGGTGGGCGTTGTTCGCTGTGGGTGAACATGTGAAATCGGTTGGTGGGCGGGCACTTTCTGACGGGGTTTTGTCGGAGGCCGCCGATAGGTTGAGTGCTATGGAGTGGCAGGCGATCACGGCGGCGTTCGACGGGTTGGATGCGGCGCTGGATGTGGTGGCGGGGCTGAACTTCGATGCGCTGAGCACCGCGCGGTGGTTGGCGCTGCTGCAGCGCTGCGAGCAGGTGCGCCGACGCATCCCGGTGCCCGAGCATCAGCTGATCAACCACCTGGCCCGCCAACCTAGCATCGCAGGGCCGGGCGGCAAGCTCACGCATGCGATCGCCGAGTGGACGTTGACCAGCCGGGCCGCGGCCAGCCGGCGCATTAATGTGGCCGCCGATCTGGGGCCGCGGCGCGGATTGACCGGTGAGCCGATCGCCCCGGCGCTGGCCGCCACCGCCGGCACTCAACGCGACGCCAAACTCGGTGTCGAACACATCGCGGTGATCCGCCGGTTCTGCCGGCAACCGCGAGCGCCAGCCGACCCGGCGGGTATGCGCCAATCCACATCGCCATATCCAGACGCCGACTTATCCAGACGTAGGGCGCAACCTGGTGCTAAACAGGGTTCGTGCATCGTTTTGCTCGGCATCCACTTCGCGCTCAGCGCGCATTCTTCGATGTCGGACAGCGAGCGGTAGCGGCGGACGACATCGGCGTGGGGAAGCCGTCGTGACCTACGGAATGGTGCTCGGCAGGTTCTTGCCGCCCCATGCCGGCCACGTTTATCTCTGCGAGTTCGCGCACCGATGGGTGGAGGATCTGACGATCGTCATCTCGGTACGGGCCCGAGATCCGATATCGGACAGCCGACGCTTGGCGTGGATGCGTGAGCTGTTCCCCTTCGATCGCGTGATTCGTCTTTCCATGGAGAACATGCAGCATCAGTCGGAGCAGCCGCCGTCCTGGGCAATGTGGAAGGAGGGGCTGGAGGAAGTCCTTCCGGCGCGTCCCGACTTCGTCTTTGCGTCCGAGCCCTACGGCGCGGACTTCGCCCGAATTCTCGGAGCACGTTTCGTGTCAGTCGATCAGGCGCGCGCAGTCGTCCCGGTCAGTGGCACGCGCATCCGCGCGGACCCGTTTGCGCACTGGCAGCACATCCCACGCTGCGTGCGGCCCGACTTCGTGAAACGGGTCAGCATCCTCAGCGCCGATCCCCGCGAGGCGAGCGCCCTCGCCAGGGCGCTCGCGGAAAAGCTCGGGACGAAATGGGTTCCCGAATGGTCGAGCGCGCCAAGGGATTTGAACGAAGACTCGGCAGCGGGATCGGATTGGACCGACCTCGTTCGCGGACAGATCGCTTCGGAGGAAGCCTTGGCGCGCGACGCCGACCGAGTGCTGATCTGTGCCACCGATCCGCTGGCGACCACCGTGTGGGCCGAGTTGGCGTTGCGAAACTGCCCCCGGAACGTCCGCGAATTGGCCGGTCGCCCTTATGATCTCACCCTCCTCATGACGCCCGATTCGTGCCCGGAGACGGCCGGCGTGGCGTATCCGCTCGAGGCGGGCGTCGACTTCGTCGACCGCTGCGAGCGTGCGCTGCGCGCGGCGGGACGACCATTCCTCGTCATCAACGGCGGCTGGGAAGAGCGAACTGCCACGGCCCTACGTGCCGTCGAGAAACTGACACCTTCCCACCGCGCGTGGGAATTACGGTGATACGGCGCCCGGGCGGGCGGCAGCCCGGTCTGTCCTCGCACCCCGCGAGCCGAGCCCAACGCAGCAATGCGGACAAGCTCGACGCCAGGCTGTGGTGGATAGCAGGAGTGTGCGTCCTGGGCTCATTCATGAACTTCTTGGACACCACCGTTGTCACCGTCGCACAACGCACGTTCGTCAGCACCTTCGGCTCGACCCAAGCCGTCGCTTCCTGGACGATCACCGGTTACACGCTCGCGTTGGCCGCCGTGATCCCGCTAACTGGTTGGGCAGCCGACCGATTCGGCACAAAACGAATCTTCATCGGTTCGGTTGTCGCCTTCACACTGGGCTCACTGCTGTGCGCGGTAGCGCCAAACATCACCTTGCTGATCGTCTCTCGAGTGCTGCAGGGCTTCGGCGGTGGCATCCTCACGACGCTGACCCTCACGATCGTGAACCGCGAGGCGGGTCCCAACCGGGTAGGCCGCGTGATGGCCGTGTTGGGAATCCCGATTGTGCTCGCGCCGGCATTTGGGCCTGTCCTGGGTGGTTGGCTTATCGACAGCTACAGCTGGCAGTGGATCTTCTGGATCAACCTACCGGTCGGTGTGGCCGCAATCGGCCTCGCCGCAATCGTGCTGCCCAACGACGACCCTGCTCCGTCGCAGACCCTCGACGTCATCGGGATGCTGCTGCTGTCACCGGGCCTGCCGGTGCTGCTGTACGGCATGTCCGGAATCCCAAGCCGCGGCACGGTGACCGACAGGCACGTGTGGATACCCCTGGCCGCCGGTACGGCGTTGATCGTCGGGTTCGTGTTTCATGCCCTCTACCGGTCGGAGAAGCCCCTGATCGATCTGCGCCTATTGACCAACCGAGCGTTCACGCTCACCAACGTCGCCATGTTCTTCTACATCGTCTCCACGTTCGGCGCCGGGGTACTGTTTCCCAGCTACTTCCAGCAGCTGCTGAACCAGACACCGTTGCAAGCCGGGATGAGCGTGGTCCCCCGAGGAATCGGTGCCGCGGTGAGTATGCCGTTGGCGGGAACGTTGATGGACCGACGCGGCGCTCGCGGGGTGCTTCTCATCGGGATCACGCTGAACGTCGCGGGCATGGGTGTCTTCGCTTACGGCGTTGCCCACCAACGCGAGTCCATGCCGCTGCTTCTAGCCGGTCTGACAATGTTGGGGCTCGGCATGGGCTCCACCCGGATGCCGCTGGTCGCGGTGACAATGCAGACGCTGGCCCCAGATCAGATGGCCAGGGGTTCCACGATGGTCAAGGTCAATCAGCAAGTGGCAGCCGCAGTGGGGACCGCGCTCCTATCGGTGATCCTGACCAGCCAGCTCCACCAACCGGTGATGTCGCAACAGCCTTCCCCGCGCGAACTTTCGCAGGCCTACAGCTCAGCACTGGTGGTGGCGGTAGTACTGGTGGGATTGACTTTCATACCGCTGGCATTCCTGTACCAGAAGCCGAAAGCCATGGAGCCGAGGCACCCTGAACGACGCGAGCCCGGTTGCGCCGCGCAGCACCGCGGGCAGTCAGCTACCGGTATTCACTGAGTACTCACCCTGAGGCGACTGGTACAACTCGCCCGATCTGCCGACGCACCCTCGAGATCACGGCGCGTCGAAATTGTGCAGGGTCTGATTCGTCCCCTCGCTCACCGTGACATAGCCGTCCCCGTCCGGGTGGAAGGCGATCGCCTCACCCTGGGATTCGTTCGGAACCGCCGGGCCCATAACCGGCTGCCGGCTGAACGGTGACCAGGCGCTGCTGTTCGGGTCCCGATTCCACAGCAGCACATCGCGATAGGTGCGGACGGCCAATTCCGAACCGTCGGGTGAAAAGTCGGCGCTGGTGACCAGTTTCGAGTTGGTGTGCGACAAGTCCAAAGTTGCGACTTGTTGCAGTGTCGTATCACCGGAACTTCCCCACGCAGTTGCCGGCGCCGAATACACACGTGAAACGTTGGCACTGCTCTTCTCGATGACCATCAGGTTGCCCGAACGCGGATCGACGGCCAGTGACTCGGAGTTGACCTTTTCGCCATTGGGATAGACAAGTCGAAGTTGGTCGACCCCCGTCAACGTGGTGTTGGTGGGATTGGTCGCCGTGCCGGTCACCGTCGGCTCGGGGACGCGGTAGATGACGACGTCGCTGCGCGACAATCCGTTGTCGCCGATGTCGCCGGCATAGATATAGGACTTGCCGTCGGCCGCGGTGGCGACCTCGATGTCTTCCCAGTCGACAGCTTTCGCACCACCAAGTGTGTAGCTGCCCAAGGTTTGGCCGGTCTTTGTGTCAACGGCGAAGATTCGCGCCGAGTCTCCCGAATCATTGTGCACCCAAACGACATTCGTATTCTTGATGCCGGCGTCGACGCCCGATATCTCCGCGAGGGCACTGTCGGTGATGGTTCCCCCGTTCGACGAGACGAGGTCGCCGGAACGGGCCGCGTCGACCACGTTCTGTCCGGGATCAACCGGCCTCCCGGGATCCGACGGGCCGCCCGGATTGCCGGGCGTATTGACCTGGGTACCGGGTAGCCCGGTGGAACCGGCATGGCCGGCAAGTCGTCCGCCGGCGCCGCCGGCTCCGCCCGGACCCGGGTCGACACCCGAACCGCCCATGCCGCCGTTGCCGCCGTCGCCGATCAGCTGCGCGGGGCCACCGACACCACCGGCGCCGGCCGTGCCGCCCGGCACACCGGCCCCGCCGGTGCCGCCGGCGCCGCCATTGCCGATCAAACCGGCGCTACCGCCGTTGCCTCCGGCCTCACCGGGCCCGCCCGATCCGCCGTCGCCGCCATTGCCGTACAGCAACCCGCCAGGCCCGCCGTCGTGCCCGGTGCCGGGCGCCCCGTTGGCGCCGTCACCGATCAGTGGACGGCCCAACAGGTTCTGCGCGGACGAGTTGATCAAGTTGAACGCCGCCTGCGCCAGCGGATTGGCATTGGCCGATTCGGCGGCCGCATACGATGCCGCAGTCGAGGTCAACGACTCGACGAACTGCTGATGGAATGCGCTGACCTGCGCGCTCAGCGCCTGATATTCCCGGGCATACCCGGCGAACAGCGACGCCACCGCAGCCGAGACCTCATCCGCTGCGGCTGCCGGTATTGCGGTGGTTGGCAGCGCTACCGCCGTGCTCGCGGAATTCAGCGCCGCGCCCATGGTTGCCAATTCGGTTGCCGCGGACGACAACAGCTGTGGAACCGCCACCACGTACGACATCGCCGTTCCTCCACCAAGCTATATAATCAATCGCTTGATAGTATCGCTATCCAGTCGTTTGCGGTGTCGCTATCAACCAGATAATCAATCGGTTGATAGTATGTCGTCCCGCCGTTCCCGGGGAGCCATGATGGATGCGAGGGATCCATGAGAAGCCGCGCCGCCATTCTCTACGAGTACGGCCGCCCGTGGACGGTCGAAGAGTTCGACCTGGATCCGCCCCATTCCGGCGAAGTCCTAGTGCGTCTCGCGGCCACCGGGTTGTGCCACTCCGACGAGCACATCCGCCAGGGCAGGCTGGCTCCCCCGGCAGAAACGCTGCGTTCCCTGGGACTTCCGGCGATGTCGCCGACCATCGGCGGACACGAAGGCTCGGGCGTCGTGGTCGAAGTCGGCGAGGGAGTCCGGCGCTTCGCGCCCGGCGACCATGTGGTGACGTCGTTCGTCGCCGTGTGCGGTCAGTGCCGATGGTGTGCCTGCGGCATGGAATACCTGTGTGACACCGGAGCCGGGACGCTCGCACCCGGCATGCCGACCGACGGCACATTTCGGCACCACACCATCGACGGGCGAAACCTCGGACACATCTCCAAGATCGGGGCGTTTGCCCAACACACCGTTGTGTCGGCTGATTCTCTGGTCAAGATCGATCCCGGCTTTCCGTTGGTGCCCGCCGCGCTGCTGGCATGCGCGGTTCCGACCGGATACGGTTCGGCGGCCCGTCGCGCCGGGGTGCGCGGTGGGGACACCGTGGTGGTGATCGGCGCCGGCGGAATCGGCACCGCGGCCATCCAGGGCGCGCGGATCAGCGGCGCCGCCCGCATCGTTGCCGTCGATCCCGTCGAATTCAAGCGCACTTCCGCGCCGACATTCGGGGCCACCCACGCGGTGGCGACCGCGCCCGAAGCACTGGAGTTGGTGCGCGAACTAACCCGCGGCGTGATGGCCGACGCCGTCGTCGTCTCCCCCGCGATGATAGAAGCGGCCGACGTCGACGCGGCGCTGAAGCTCACCCGAAAGGGCGGCACCTGCGTGCTCACCGGCCTGCCAGCACCGAAGACATCCTCGGTCGACGTCGCGTTGCAGGAATTTATCTTGATGAATAAGACGTTGTGCGGCACGGTATTCGGCTCGTGCAATCCCAAGAGCGACATTCCCCTGCTGGCCACGTTGTACGAGTCCGGGCGACTGCTCCTCGATGAAATCATCACCAAGCGCTACGCGCTAGCCGAAATCAACGACGCCTACGCCGATCTCGCCGCCGGTGAGCTGATCCGCGGAGTCATCGACTTCGACCTGGGCTGAGTCGGGCTCGGTCCCGCGTTGCCCAACGGGCAGGGGGTGGTTCAATCAAGAGTGCCCGCCTGTCGGCTCGAGTCGGGCGACGGCCGTCATCTATCGACTCACATGCTCACCGGGTCGGATGCTGCCGTGCTGTCGTATCGAGCGTGCTGGCGAATCGAGCGTGCGGTGACGGCTTTCAGCGTGCACGCAGGGCGGGGATTTTGCGGCGCTCGGGCCGCCACGCGACACGCTCGGCGCCCACAGCTCACACTCGCCGCCATGGCGGCACACTCGACGCCAGCGAGACGGCATCTCCGGCAATCACGATGACGGGCCACGTCTGTCCAGGCCACGTCGGTACGAAGCGGCTACGAGCGGTCGAACAGCGCGCCTCTGACCAATACCTTGGCCGAGCTCAGCGCCGCCTGGTACTCCTTAGGCGGCAGGGTGGCGGCCAACTCGGTCAACCCGTAGATGAGGGCATAGATCGCCTCCACCGTGGCCCGCGCATCGGGATCGGCGAGTTCGCCGCGCTGATGGGCGTCTGCGACGATGCCCTCGATGATCTCGCGGAACGTCGTGAATCCGCGATCACCCACTTCGGCGGCCGTGGGCCAATCGGACCTCACGATGTTTCCCGCCCGGATCGCCCACTCGAAGGCGGCCAAATCCGGGTATTCACGCATCAATTGGCCGCATTCGTCGAGCACTGCTTCGATCCGCTCGATGACGTCGCCCGGGCCTTGCGCCGCCTTTCGCAGCCGCGGCATAGCGGCCTCGGCCCTGGCCGCGATCGTCGCCTTGATCAGGTCCGACTTGTTCGGAAAGTAGTTGTACAAGCTGGCACTGGTCATATCGGCCGCTCGGGCGATCTCGCGGATGGTCGTCTGGGAGTAGCCGACCTCGGCCACGCACCGCATCGTCGCGACGATGATGCGCTGGCGGGTCTCCTCGCCGCTGGCGCCGACGGGGCGGCCAAGATGTGCCCGGGTCATGGTCGGCGTCTTCCTCATTGGCAGGTTTGCCCGCCGTGGCGGGCGGCGTGGTTCGACACGGTCGAATATATTCGACTGATCAATTAGTTCCGGCGTCCGCGCTGGCGGACGCCGGGTGACCGACAGACCAACGGAGGACGCCGCGCTGCATGACCGTTAGCTCTTCTGCGTCGCGGTCTCAATTGGGCCGTCCGGTGGGCGCACACGGTGAGCAGACTCGGCAACGGATCATCGCCGCGACCATGCGCTGCGTGGCCGAGGTCGGCTACTCCCAGACGACCATCCGCGAGATCGCCCGAGCGGCCGACATGACCAGCGGCAGCTTGTATCACTATTTCCCCAGCAAGTCCGAGCTGCTCAACGCGACCGGCGAGGAGATCGAGCAGATCGTGTTACCTAGGCTGCGCGCGGCCGCAGCCCAGTCCGACGACGCCGTCGACCGACTCGATGCGGTGCTGGATGAGTCGACACGGCTGATTCACGACTACCCACACCTGGCGGCGTTCCTGCGGGCCGTCCGCATCGAAAGCAATGCCCGGTCGTCGCGCGAAGGTCCGAAGTATCCGGGATCCAAGGCGCTGCGCGATGTCGTCACCGATATCGTCGCGGACGCGCACCGGCACGGTGTGCTGTCCCCGGACACGGGCCCGACCGGAGCCGTGGAAGCCATCTGCGCGTTGACGCGCGGCCTGTCCGAGCAGGCAGCCACCTTGGCGCCGGAGGCATACAAGGCCACGCTGGGGTCGGCAAAGAGACTGATCCGGGGCACGTTGTTCGCGGCGGCCGGCCGCCCGGTCGGCGGGCAGTGATGAGTCTGCTCACCGCACTACGGCTGAACATGACCAATATCGCCGATCCCGCGGGCCGGCACACCGGTCGCTATCAGGCCGCGCTGGAGATGGCCGAGTTCGCCGATACCCACGGCTTCACCGCGGTCAGCGGCGAGGAACATCATCTGTCCAGGACCGGTTGGCTTCCGTCGCCGCTGATCCTGGCCGCTGCGGTCGCCGGGCGCACCCGCAGCGTGCGGATCAGCATCAATGCCCTCATCGTCCCGCTCTACGATCCGATTCGGCTCGCCGAGGATATCGCCGTGCTGGACAACCTGGCCCGAGGTCGCTTCAGCTTTGTGGCCGGAATGGGTTACCGGCCTGAGGAATACCACGCCGCCGGCAAGGACTGGTCACGGCGCGGCGCATTGATGGATCGCTGTCTGTCGGTGATGCTCCAGGCGTGGAGCGACGAGCCCTTCGAATATCAGGGCGCACTCATCAACGTCACGCCAAAGCCGCATACCCGCCCCCATCCGATCGTCTTCGTCGGCGGTATGACGGGTGCGGCGGCCAGGAGAGCCGCGCGCTTCGGGCTGCCGTTCTCGCCGCCGATGGCGATGCCCGAACTTGCGGCGGTGTATCAGCGGGAGCTGCGCAACCAGGGCAAACAGGGCTTTGTCTATCACCCCGAAAACGGCAGTACCGTCACCCTGCTGCACCCCGACCCGGACGAGGCGTGGTCCCGTTATGGCAGTTACATCATGTGTGAGACCGCCGAATACAGCGCCTGGAAGCGGTCGGGCGTGCCCCGGCCCAATGAGCAGCCGGCCGGCTCGGTCGAGGAGCTGCGCGGCCTGAACAACGTCGAGATTCTTACTCCTGACCAGTTGATCGGCCAGATTCGCAGCGGCCGAAAGGAAGTCGTGATGAACCCACTCGTCGGCGGACTTCCGCTCGATGCCGGCTGGGCCAGCCTGCAGCTGCTGACTGATGAGGTCTTGCCCCAGGTCTGACGGGGCGCGATGGCGTGCTCCAGATAACAGAATGCCGACCCTGCCGCGTTCAACACGACATATCGATGCTGGTAATGGTACGGTTCGCTGCTGTGGTGGCTCCGTTCTTGCTTATCGGCTTCCCCATCGGCATCCCCGATGTGGGCATGCCCGGTTCGCCACCTGCCCGGTTGCGCGGGCGTTCGATTGCGACCGTCACATGTCAGAGCTGAATCGTCGCCACTTCCTGGGGTCGCTCGCCGCCGCAACGGTCGTCGGCGTGGGCGCGGCCCGGTGCATGGTCGCGCCGCAGCCGCGCACCTTCGCGCAGACCCCGGTGGCCGCCACGCCGACTTCCGGCCCGACCGTCGCGGGTTTGTTGCCACCGCCACCGCCGAGTGCGCGCATCCGGTTGCCCGGCGGCGGCGTATTGAGCCAGCTTCCCGGTGACGGCGACTTGCTTGCGCTGACGGTCGACGACGGCGTCAATACCGAGGTGGTGCGCGCCTACACGCAGTTCGCCAAGGACACCGGCGTGCGGTTGACGTTCTTCGTCAACGGAACATACGACTCCTGGACCGACAACATGGCGCTGCTGCGGCCGCTCGTCGAATCCGGGCAGATCCAGCTCGGTAATCACACCTGGTCGCACCCGGATCTGACGACGCTGCCGAAAAGCGAGATCGCTCAACAGCTCACCCGTAACGACGAATTCCTGAAGAAGACGTACGGCATTGGCGCGAAACCGTATTGGCGCCCGCCGTATGCAAAGCACAATGCCGCTGTTGACGCGGTGGCGGCCGAGCTGGGCTATACGGTCCCGGTGCTGTGGTCGGGCTCGCTGTCGGATTCGACGTTGATCACCGAGGAATACATCGTCAAAATGGCCGATCAGTATTTCATCCCACAGGCCATCGTTATCGGCCACCTCAACCATCTACCGGTGACCCACGTCTATCCGCAGCTCGTCGAGATCATCCGCGCCCGCGATCTTCGTACCGTCACCTTCAACGACGTATTCCTAAGAACCCCGTAGTCGTCCCGCGCGTAATGCGTTGCCACCGAAAGTGTTTCAGCTAGCCGGGTAACCGGCCGCGCCGACACCCGGCACATCCCAGGTGGCCGGCAGCATCGGAGCCCGAGCGCCGAACCCGTCATCGACCGCGTGCGAGGCATAGTGAGTCAACCCTGCGGGCGACGAAGAAGCGACCGTGCCGTGAGTCCCGGCAAATCCCGACGTTCCGGTGCCGGGGACTACCACCGAGACCGATGCACCAGACGCGCCCGGTGCCAATCCGGCCAGCGCGCCGAGTTGGGGTATCGCCGCGGCCGGTGTGGCAACCGCCCCGACCGCCGGGAAGGCGCCCAGGCCCGCCGCGGAACCGATAGCCGGGAGCATGCCGGCCGACAGGCCGAACGGAAGCGCAATCGACCCGCCGGTTGCGCCGGCGATGACCGTGCCCAACATCGGCCACGTCTGAAAAGCCTGGTAGGCCAACGAGTAAAGCATCGGGGCCCATTTCAGGAAGACGGCGAACGGATCGACGAGCAAGTCATTGATCTTGTTCACCACCGGGTGCACCATCAACATGACCGCCTCGTGAAAACCCCAGGTGTCGGCAGAGGTGCACACCTGGCACAGTTCCCACACCCGCGTCAGGTCCATGATTACTGCCTCGAGCAGGTGCCAAGGGACCCCCAGCGCCGCGGACGCGGCAGCTTCGGCGCCCGAAACGACATCGGGTTTGACCACCGCCGGGGCGGGGGTGGAGGACGGTACCGAGGCCAACGCCGTACCAGCGACTGCCTCATAGACGCACATCGTGGTCGCGGCTTGGATCCACATGCGCACATAGTCGGCTTCGTTGAGCGCAATCGGGATCGTGTTGATGCCAAAGAAGTTCGTCGCCACCAGCACCGCGTGCATGGCGTGGTTGCCGGCCAACTCGGTCGGTGTCGGCATCGCATCCAGGGCGCTGGCGTAGGCCGCCGCCGCCACCTCGTGCTGAGCAGCCCGCCGCGCACTGTCCGCGCTCGTCTCGGCCAACCAGGCAAGGTAGGGCAGATGAGCGTCCGCGGCCCGCTGGCCGCTGCGGCCCTGCCACGCGCCGGCTTCGACCATCTCCAACACCGCAGCGAGTTCCTCTGCAACCGACGCATATTCGTCGCTCAACGCTGTCCACGCCGCGGCGGCCTCGTGCAGCGGACCGGGACCGGCCCCGCCGCTGAGCAACGCCGAATGCACCTCTGGCGGCGTCGCCATCCAGACCTGCGCAGCACAAACCACTCCCGATGTCACCGCGCAGACTCTCCGATCCCGTGTCGACGGCAGGCACCCGGTCAACGACCGGAGCAACCGATTACCTCCGCGGGACTTTAAATCCGACCGAACATAACTGTTGCGGAATCCCGGGTTACGAAAGTGTGTCTACACGCCGTGAGTAGTCTGTGAGTCAGTTGTCCGGTAGCTGAGTTGCAGGTGATCACGCGGTCTTGCGTCGTTGCCTCAGGCGGGCCACCCAGGCACGGATGTCATTGCTGTGTTCGCCGAGGCGCGGCGCCCTGGTTCGGTAGGTCACCGGTGTGGCGGATAACGTGATCGGGCTGGCCACCTGGCGACCGAGTGCGTCGCCGTCCTCGGTAGTGCGGATCGGGTGCAGGCCCAGCCGCTCGGCCAGGGCAACGGCTTCGGCGATGTTGTTGACGGCGCCGGCGGGAATTCCCCGTGCCGAGAGCGTTTTCGTCCAATGCTCGGCCGATTCGGTTGCCAACGCGCGTTCCAGGTGCGCGCGCAACAGTGCGCGGTTGCGCACCCGCGATTCGTTGGTGGCCAATCGCGGGTCTCGGGCCAGGCCGGAGATACCCAGCGCTTCGCAGAGCCGGCCGAATTGCCTGTCGTTGCCGACGGCGAGCACGATCGTCCGGTCGCCGGTCGGGTAGCTGTCGTAGGGCGCGATGCTGGCGTGTCCGTTGCCCATTGCCCGCGGAATCTGTTCGGCCAGAACAAAACCCGCCGACTGGTTGGCCAGCGCAGCCAACAGTGCCGACATCAGATTGATCTCGACGTGTTGGCCACACCCGGACCGGTCCCGCTCGCGCAACGCCGCCAGGATGCCGACCGTCGCAAACAGGCCCGCCAGGACGTCCACCAGAGCGGCGCCGACCTTGGTCGGGCTGTCGGCGTCGGCCCCGGTGATGCTCATCAACCCGCCGAGCGCCTGGACCAGCAGGTCGTAGCCGGCCAGTTCGCGTCCCCCCGCGGTCCCGAACGCCGAGATGCTGCAGTACACCAGAGCCGGGTTCGCCGCCCGAACCTCGGGCTCGTCCAGGCCGAAGCGCGCCATGGTGCCCGGGCGAAAGTTCTCCACCAGCACGTCGGCGCGTTCGGCTAAGGCCCTGGCTACCCGCAGGTCCTCGGCCTCGCGCAGGTCGAGCACGATGCTGCGTTTGTTGCGGTTGACGCTCAAGTAGTAGGCGCTTTGGTCCGCGACGAACGGCGGACCCCAGGCCCTGGTGTCGTCGCCGCCGGGTGGTTCGATCTTGACGATCTCGGCACCCAGGTCGCCGAGGGTCATCGTGCAGAACGGTCCGGCCAGCACCCGGGAGAAGTCGGCCACCAGCAGTGATGAAAGCGGCTGTGTTGCAGTGCCATTCATCATGTTCCGACCGGCCCGAACACCGCCGTCACCGTGCCGTTACGGCGCGGAACCGGAGTGACACCGAACCAGATCCGCAGGGCTTGCGGAGCGACCTCGGCGGCGCGATTCTCGAGTTGGTCGAGGGTCAGGCTGCTGATCGGATGGGTGGCGACCGCAGGCTCCAGGCCCGCCATGCCGCGCGATTCACGCTGCAACTGGGCCTCGCGCTCGAACTCGGTTGTCACGATGACCACTGTCGGCACCCCCGCCTGTTCCAGCCGCACGGCATCGTTGACGCACGCCGAGCAGCATGAGCCGCAGTCGCCGATCGCGGTGAGCGCGATGTCGTTTTCCGCCGCGATCCGCCGGATCAATTCAGGGTCGGCATCCGAGGAGAAATGGCGTTTGTCGTAGTAGGTGACCGAGGCGCACGGCAGCCCGGCGCTTGTCAATTCGCGCACGGTGGCCCGCAAGAGTTTGGCGGCGTTCCATTTGGTGTTGCTCAGCACTCCCAGGCGCAGCCCGACGACCCGGTTGGGTCGAGGGGCCATGGGGATGGCTGACACCTCGATCATGCCGCAGGGGTCATAGGCAAAGTCAGTCATCGGGGTTCTCCTTCGTCGAGTTCGTCGAGGTCGTCGGGAGTTTCACAGGCGGCACGAGCCGTCGGAGCACTCGAGGTCGCGTCCGCTTGCGGTGGAGCCAACGACGTCGTCCTCGACGGCGCGCAGCACCGGGGTGGTCGCGGTGCTCCAGCCGGGCAGGAAGGCCGAAAACCGGCCCGCGGATCCGCCCGCGACCAACAGGTGAATGTCGTCGGGGGTGAACACGATCGGCACCCGCCGGCCCGACTCGCGCGGATACCACTTCGGCAGGTTGCGGTTGTAGGTGCGCGCGCCCGAGGTTGCGTAGCGGTTGCCGTAACTCACGTCGTCCCAGTCGTTGGTGCCGTTGAGCCACAGGTAGCGACGGACGTCGTCGCGGGTCCAGCCGAACGAGGCGATGGTGTGCGCGTGCTCCACTCCGATGACCACGGTGCAGGAGCCGCCGAGCACCGCGTTGTTGTGTGCGATGGTGCTCATCGCCGAGGCGATGGAGTCCAGAATCCCTTGCGGGTCATCGGAGATGTGATTGGTGACGCTGTGCGGGGCTTCGGCCCCGATCACCAGAACGGTGCTGTCATTCGGGGCATAACCGTGCTCGACGTGATAGGGAGCCCACGGGCTGGCCGCTTCGTTTTCGGCGATGCAGAACGTGTACTTGCCGGGGTGGCCGAGGGTGCTCTTGTCCAGCTCACCGGGAATGCCGCCGCCGACCGTGAGCATGACCAGGCGGATCGCGCGGCCGATGGTGGCGTTGGCGCGGTTACCCGAACCGAATACGTTTCCGCCGGAGTTCATTCCGATTCGGCGGGCGATCGGTCCGTTGACCACGATTAGCGGCGAGACGACGTGCGTGGTGGCCTGAATGCCGTTGAGGTTGAACCGTGCATCGGTCAGCGCCAGCACGGCGGCGCGGACGACGGGGGCGTACTCGGGTTTGCATCCGGCCATCACCATGTTGACGGCCAGCAGTTCCCGGGTCAGGCTGCCCCATCGCGGCGGGATGCGCGCCACCAGTTCCTCGGGCGGCCCGCCCAATACGTCCAGCACCGCGGTGACGCGCTCGGGTGTCGGCGGAACCACCGGCAGCCCGTCGCTCCAGGGCTGGTTGAAGTAGTACTCGACGAGATCGCGTTCGTCGGTGAGCACGGCGGTCATGCGGTTGCCTTCCTGGTCTGGGCCTGGTCTGGGGCGCTTTCGAGACCACGCTAAGACCGCCGCATCTTCATCGTCCAAGACATGTTGAGACAGGCAATATATCCTCAACATATGGCAGACCCGGAGTTGCGCTTGCTGCGTTACTTCGCGACGGTCGCCGAGGAACGACACTTCGGCCGGGCCGCCGAGCGACTTCACATCGCCCAGCCGCCACTGAGTCAGCAGATCCAAAAGCTGGAACGCCAACTGGGAGTGGCGCTCATCGATCGCTCCCGCCGCCCGATCGAGCTCACCGACGCCGGCCACGCCCTGCTCGCGGAAGCCACGCTGGCGCTCACCCACGCCGAGCGCGCCTTTGCCGCGGCGCGCCGGGCCGGCACCGGCCAGCTCGGCCACCTTCATGTCGGCGCGCTGCAGGCAGCGGTGGACGGCGTGTTGGCGTACGTGATGCGCGCACATCGCCGCCGCTATCCCGACGTCAAACTCGAAGTCGCCGAACTCGACACCGCTGAGCAGACGGCGCGGCTGCTGGCACACCGTATCGACGTCGGCTTTGTGCGCGGACCGGTTGACGAGCCGTCGTTGACCATCCAGACCCTGCTCGACGACCCGCTGGCCGCGGTCGTCTGCGAGGACCACCCACTCGCCGGACACCGGCGTCTTGCCCCGTCACTGCTGGCGGACCAGCCGATGATCCTGTGGACCAGAGGTGCGGCGGCCACCACCTACGCCGACGTCATCGAGCTGTTCCGGATGCACCACATCGAGCCGCCGATCGCCGACGAAGTCGCGCGGATTCAGACGATCCTCGCACTGGTGGCATCCGGTGCCGGAAGCGCCTTATTGCCAACGTCTTTCATCAACCTCAGCCGTAAGGGGGTGCGGTTCATCCCGCTGCACGGCCCGCTGCCGTATCGCCCGCTGGCCCTGGCATGGCGTACCGCCAACCAATCACCCAGTGTGCGTTGCTTTCTCGACGTCGCCGTGGCGGAGACGCCGCGATACCTCGAAGACCTCGGCTGGCACTATCCACAACTCGCCACCGAATCGGCGCAAACCTAGTCCTGCAGCAGCCCGTCGATGAGCCGTCGCAGCACCTGCCCGATCTCGTGGCGGGCGCGTTGTTGATCCTCGGCGGTGGCGATCGCCATGGCCGCCTCGTCGAGGGCACCGATCATCACCGTTGCCAGCGGTCGCACCGGTAGCGCAGCCAACTGGCCGGCCCGGATGGCCTCGGTGAGCAACTGTTCGGTCATCCCCAGGCTGTACCGCTGGGCGACGTCACGGAAGGCGCTCCACCCCAGCACGGCGGGGGCATCCAGCAAGATCAGCTGTCGCACCTCGGGGTCGCCGGACACGTCGAGCCAGGCCTCGACCGCGGCGCGGATCCCATCGGCGGGCGTGCTCGCTCCCGACGCCGCGACCAGGGTGGCCATCCGGGCCATCACATCCTGTTCGACCGCCTCCACTACGTCGCGGAATAGCGCTGCCTTGTCGGCGAATTGGTGATACATCGCACCGCGGGTGACTCCCGCCTGGGTGGCGATCTCCGGCGTTCCCACCTCCGCGTAACCCCGCGCGCCCCACAGCGTGCGGGCGGCCGAGATCAGCGCCTCGCGGGTGGCCGCGGAACGCTCTTCCTGAGTCCGCCTCTTGATTTCCATACAACCTGTCGGTAACTTACGAACAGACAGCCCGTTTGTAAGTATGTCGGTGTGAGGAGTCAACCATGTCGACGATCGACATTAGTGCCGGGACCATCCATTACGAAGCAACCGGACCCGCCAACGGCCGGCCCGTCGTGTTCGTGCACGGCTACATGATGGGCGGGCAGCTATGGCGGCAAGTCGCCGAACGGCTTGCCGGTCGGGGTCTGCGCTGCTTGGCGCCGACCTGGCCGCTCGGGGCGCATCCGGAACCACTGCGCGCCGGCGCGGACCGATCCATCAGCGGTGTCGCCGGGATCGTCGCCGAATTCCTTGCCGCCCTCGACCTAGAGGATGTGGTGCTGGTTGGCAACGACACCGGCGGGGTGGTCACCCAACTCGCCGCGGTGCACCATCGCGAGCGAGTCGGCGCTCTGGTGCTCACCAGTTGCGATGCGTTCGAACACTTTCCGCCACCCATCCTCAAGCCGGTGATCCTCGCGGCCAAGTCCAAGCCGCTGTTCCGGGCCGCTATCCAGACCATGCGGGCACCGGCGGCACGCCGGCGCGCCTACGACGACCTGGCGTACGCCGACATCGACGAACTGACCCGGGCCTGGGTGCGGCCGGCGTTATCCAATCCGCGGGTTGCCGAAGACCTGCGCCACTTCTCGCTGTCGCTGCGCACAGAGGTCACCACCGGCGTCGCCGCCCGGTTGCCCGAGTTCGACAAGCCGGCGCTGATCGCCTGGTCGGCCGACGATACATTCTTTGCCCGCGAGGACGGTGAACGCCTGGCCGCGACCATTCCGAACGCCCGCTTCGAGTTGATCGAGGGGGCGCGGACATTCTCGATGGTGGACCGGCCAGATCGGCTCGCCGATCTGCTGTCCACGGTGGCCGTACGCACCTAGCGCGCACCCGGGCCCACTCGTCACCGCCCACCGAACGATCCGGACGAGCTTCGCCGAAAAAGTTGGCGCGGCAGCCCCGATACAGCACTAAGGCGGCATAGAATTCCGCCTTGTGACGACCCCGTCGAACCCCTGGGGCGACGAACGACGGAGACTCTCGCATCAGCTTCCGATGCGCGATCACTTTTTCGGCCGTCACCAGGCACGTCGGCTCAGCCGCCGCTTCGCCCGGGTGGGCGTCGAAATTCCACCGGGACGGCTACGGGAAATGCTGGCCGGCATGCCGGTCTCAGACGACGAAATGACAAGTGTCAGTTTCGCATTGATCGCCATCCGGTTAAACCACGAAAACCGAGTCGCCAAGATGCGACGCCTGCAGCGCTGTTGCCGGCGGGCGTTGATCTCGGTCGGCTTGGCCATCGTCGCGTTGAACTTCCTGCTCTGCATCGGCTACCTCTTCCTGACGTTGACCCAGCACGCGTCGTCGTGGTGAATCACCGCCGCAGCCGTCGCCCGTCGAGCCACCCTGCGTTGCGGCAAGCGAGGCGATAGCCGGGCTCCCGGTAGCCGTACCCAGCCGGAACGGGTAGAACTACGCAGGCCTGGCGGTGCGTCGATCCGCGATGCTGCCCGACATGACAACGCTCATCCGCTTTCCCAGCCCCACCGAACTGGCCGCCCGCACCCCGGCCGACCGCGACCGCGCCATCGACGTCATCCGCATCACGGCCCTGCTTGGAGTCGTCGTCGGCCACACGGTGATGGCGATCAGTGTCATCCGCGGCGGCGTGCTCATCTGGGACAACCTGCTGACCACCTCGGCGGTGTTCCAGGCGCTGACGTGGATCTTCCAGATCATGCCGCTGTTCTTCTTCGCGGGCGCGGCGGCCTGCCTGACGTCGTGGCGACCCGACACCAATTGGGGCGACTGGCTGCTGAAGCGCTGCAGCAGGCTGTTCCGCCCGGTGTTCTACTACCTCGGGTTCTGGGCGATCACCCTGGTATTGCTGTATCCGATACTGCCCCAGCATGTTTACCAGCCCGTCGCCGGGATCAGCATTCAACTGCTGTGGTTCCTCGGCGCCTATGTGCTGGTGCTGGCGGCGATGCCGCTGCTGTCTCGGATCACCACGACCGCGCGCCTGGCCGCCGGTGTGACCGCGGTCTATGCGGTCATCGCGGTCATCGACGCGGTCCGGCTGCACTGGCCCGCCGCCGCGGCGCTCGGCTATCTCAACCTCGCGGTCTGGCTCATTCCCGGCATGTTCGGCGTTGCCTACCGACGCCGCTTGCTTTCCGGGCGCGTCGCGCTGGGCACCGCCGCGGCACTGTTCGCCGTCGACATCGCGCTGCTTCGGTGGGGACCGTACGAGCTGAGCCTGGTCGGCATCGAAGGGCAGCGGCTGCCCAACATGAGCCCCCCGTCGCTGCTGCTGGCCGGTCACGCAATCACATTGAGCGCGTTGGCCATTGCGGCAGCACCCGAAATCGCCCGCTGGGCCCGCCGGCCGCGGGTGTGGTGGTTGACCGCAATCGGCAATACCGGCGCCATGACGCTGTACCTGTGGCACATGCCGGTACTGCTGGGGGTACAGCTGCTCTTCGACATCGCCGGCCACCCCCGCTACCCTGGACAGCCCGGTTTCCTCGCGATCAGCGTGCAGCAGCTGTTGCTCATGGCCGGCGCGATGGCGGTGCTCTTCGTCGTGCTGCGGCCGCTGGAGAACAATCCGCTGCCCGGCTGGGATGGCGCACCCGCCAGCACGTCGCGCCGGCAGGGCACGGTAGTGGGCATGCTGCTCTGCGTGGCCGGGGCAGCGATTTTGGCCGCGGTGAAGTGGGGCCTCAAGGACGACGGGCTTGCCTGCGTGGCCGTCATGCTCGGCGCACTCGTGGCTGCTCGGACCGTGGCCGCAGGACGGTGGGCCGGTCTTGCCGACGACAGTCGTCGCCGAAACATTCCCCAGCTGGTCACGGTTCAGAAGGATTGAGCGCTCGGCCGCGACGCCGCGTCGGGCCCCTCGGCGTCCGACGCGGCGAGCAGCATCTGCAAGCTCTGCCGAAGCTCGGCCAGGCGGCGCTGCCCCAGGATCTGTGTCCAGCGCTCTTCCACATCGATTGCGTTGGAGCGCATAACACCAAGCGCCTGACGACCGCGGGGCGTCAGCTGGACCAGGCGGGCCCGCGAGTCCGCCGGGTCAGGTGCCCGGCTGACATAGTCGTGGCGTTCCAGTGCCGCAACGGCCTGGGCCACCGCCTGCCGGCTAACGGCAAGGTACTCAGCCAGAGCCGAGGCATGCAGGCTCCCGGCGGCCAAGGGCACCAGCAGCACTGCCTGCGCCGGGCGCAACCCGTCGAGGCCGGCTGCGGCGAATGCCGCTCTCAACCTCGGCGCACCGGTTGCGGCCAGTAGTTGCACCAGGGCCGGCACCGTCGGCTCCCACCGGGCATCCAGAAGACGTCGCATAACCGAACAGTGTCGCACTCACTCCCATATTGACAA
This sequence comes from Mycobacterium persicum, assembly GCF_002086675.1. Taxonomy (GTDB): domain Bacteria; phylum Actinomycetota; class Actinomycetes; order Mycobacteriales; family Mycobacteriaceae; genus Mycobacterium; species Mycobacterium persicum. The sequence continues at coordinate 7,527 of NZ_MVIF01000073.1, read as the reverse complement.
GCAGCTTGTCATTCTGCGGGCTTGGTGCCACCATTGGACTCATGGCCTCCGGACAGGTGTGGATGCGCGTGACAGCGCTGCTGGGCGTGCTGGTGACGTCGGTGGGCGGGTGCTTGGGCTTAGTAGGCCCCGGGCACGCGACCGGAGCCCCCGAGCCGAGGACGATTCCCACCGGCCAGTCCAGCCAGAGCATCCCATGGGGCAGCGAAAACCGGACTTTCAATCTGTACCGGCCGCCGGAACTTCCCGATGCGGTGCCGCTGGTGGTGATGCTGCACGGCGGCTACGGCAACGGCGCACAGGCGGAACGGGCCTATCACTGGGATGCCGAAGCCGACCGCGGACATTTCCTGGTCGCCTATCCCGATGGCCTCAACCGCGCCTGGAATGCCGGGTCGTGCTGCGGCCTGCCGCAACAGGCCGACGTCGACGACGTCGGTTTCATCACCGCCATGGTCGCCGCCATCGGGCGGCAGATACCTCTCGACACCACCCGTGTCTATGCCACCGGCATGTCAAACGGAGCCATGCTGGCGCTTCGGTTGGGTTGTCAGACGGACATTTTCGCCGCTGTTGCGCCGGTGGCAGGCACGCTGTTGACCGATTGCGCACGCGCACAACCGACGTCGGTTCTGCAAATCCACGGCACCGCCGACGAAAGTGTTCCCTACGCCGGCGGACCTGGTAAAGCTTTGACAGCCAACGGAACTCCTCGCGTCGACGGCCCGTCAGTGCCAGCGGTGAACGCCATCTGGCGCGGCATCGACGGCTGCGGACCGTCGTCCTCGACCACTGCCGGCGCCGTGACAACCGCAACCGCCGATTGCCCGGGCGGACGCACCGTCGAATTGATCTCGGTGGCCGGGGCCGGGCATCAATGGCCCGGGGGTACCAAGAGCCCGCTTCTCGAACGACTCGGCCTCCCCGAACCGTCGACAGCGCTCGACGCGACTGACTCCATCTGGCAGTTCTTCAGCGGCCACCACCGCTAGGGCGCAATTGGTGTCGGTGACGGCGGGCGACCAGGGTGCCGGGTCAATGGGGGTTCGCGGGTACCGTCCAACAGGGAGCTGGGGTGCAGGCCGGCGGATTGGCCACCGTACGAGATGTCGCCTTCGGCAACGGCGCACCGGTGCCGATGTTGCCTCCACTTGGCATGCGCAACCAGTCGAGACAGTTGGGGTGTAGCGGGTTGGTCTTCGGCTTTTCGGGTCGGTTGATCAATACCTAAGGTCCGCCTTCTCAGCTGGATTTTTGTTAGGCCAGACCGCCATTGGGTCGATGAGTCGATCGCGCAGCACCACGGCGCGAAAGAGCACTGCGCACACGTGGGCGGTGAACGTCAGGAACAAGAGGAAGTACCGCGTAGATCTCGATATTGTGCGGTGCGATGCGGGGCAGCTGAAACGGCCCCAGCGAGATGAGCGTGAGTCCGGCCGCCGACAGCATGGCCCACCCGGTCAGCGGCTGGATAAGCTGCACGGCGTACAGCGAGTATTCGGACCATGACGCGATACGGCGTTCGACACGCCCGATGGAGGGCCGGAACGGCGGCAGTGCAGGATTTACTCGCCGGCCAGCTCGCGGTGCTCGATCAGGTCGCGCAGTCCCCCCGTACCGAGGCGCTCCCGGAAGGCCAGCGCCGTATAGCCCACGGCCGTCGCGTCGGTGCGGGCTCGCACGGTCGCCGAACGTGGCAGGTGAAACAGCACACCCATTTCGCCGAAGTAGTCGCCAGGTCCGGCGACTTTCACCAATTCCTCGCCGCCGTCGGCCAATTCGTGCACGATCTCGAACTCGCCCTGGGACACCACGTAGATCTGGTCACCCATCGTGCTTTGCTCGAACAGCACCTCACCGGCCTTCAGTTGCACCGTTTCGGGCGGCCGGTTGGTGTCGGTGAAGTCCGGCGTCAGTTCGACGACGCGATCGGCCATCGGCAGCATCCGGCTGTCATGGGTCGCGACCATCACGACGCGATCCCCGTCTGCGAGTTCACGGATCAGCCGCAGCACCTCCTCCACCTGGATGAAGTCGAGGTGCGCGGTCGGTTCGTCGGCCAGGATCAACGGCGGATCCAGCGCGATCGCACGGGCAACCGCGACCCGCTGCTGCTGTCCGCCACTGAGATCGCCGGGGCGATGCTTCATTCGTTCGGCGAGATTGACCCGCGTCAGCAATTCCTCGGCACGTTTCCGCGAAGCGGCGCGCGACATCCCGGCCGCGCGCATCGGAACCATCACGTTTTCCAGGGCGGTGAGGCTCGGCACCAGATTGAAGGCCTGGAAGACGATGCCCACCTTGTCACGCCGGTACTTCGCCAGCGCGGTGCCCTCCAGCGTGGTGATGTCGACGTCTTCGAACTTGATCGCACCGGACTTCGGTCGCAGGATACCGCCGAGGCAGGACAGCAATGTCGTCTTCCCGCAGCCACTGGGCCCGAGCAGGATCACCAGCGAACCGGCCTCCACGTCGAGGTTCAACCCGTTGATCGGCCGCAGCGCGTAGCCGCCGCTGTAGTACTCGACGACGAGGTTCTGAATGCTGAGATCGCCCACCGCTCAAGGACCTCCGAACGCGAGCGCTGGATCGACGGTCGCGACGCGCTTCAAACCGGCGAGGCTGGCCAACAGGCCGATGACGATCGCCACCACCGGCAGCGCCAGGTAGGCCCAAGCGGGCACGGCGACGATCATCGGAAACAGCGGCGCCAGGAGTTTCGACAGGATGACGCCCACCACCGCGGCCAGCAGCGAGACGACCAGTGCCTGCAGTGCCAGCCCCGCCATGATCGAACGTGTCGGCGTGCCTATGGCTTTGAACACCGCGAAATCGCGCATGCGCTCCAGCGCCGAGAGGTACACCACCGATCCGACGATCAGCGCTGCCACGATCCATAGCAAGACCGCCACGATGGAGATCGAATTCACCGCGACGCGCAGCGGGCGTACCAGGTCGTGGACCGCACCCGCGCGGTCGTATGTCTGATAGCCGTCCGGGAGCCCCCGGGGTGAGCCGTCGACCCCGATGGAGGTGACCATCGGCTGCCCGTTATAGGCCAGCTGCTGTAACCCGTCGGTGGTCAGGAAGATGTTGGGGATCTTGGCCAATGCTGTCGAGTTGGGCACGATGCCAACGATCCGTAAGGTATGCGCACCGACCTGCAGGGTGTCGCCGAGGTGGCGGCCCAGTGTGCTCGAAACCGCCACCTCGTCCGGCTTGGCCGGGGCGCGGCCCTCGGAGACCTGCGGCATGCCGGGCCCATGCTCGGGCGCGCCGAAGGCGGTGACGTTTCGCGTCGAGGTGCCCTCTTTCATGATCGTCCCGACACAGCCCAGCGGTGCGGCGGCCGTGACGCCGGGCTCGGCGGCCACGCGCGCCAGGTCAACATCGGGAAACGGCGTCGAACCCAGGAACGGCCCGGCCGCGCCGGTCTTGACCACGAATTGGTCCACGCCCATCGAGTCGACGGTGTGCTGGGCCTCGACCCGGAAGCCGTTCGCAAGTCCGGTGAGAACCAGCGTCATCCCGAAGATCAGCCCGGTACTGACGACCGCGATGACAAGGCGCCGCTTTCTCCACTGCATGTCACGCAGGGCCGCGAAGAGCATTCCCAGAACCTACCAACGTCCCCGCCGTCCCGGTCCAGGTTTGTCCGGGCCGGCCGCGCACCGGGCCGGCAACGGCGCCGAACGCCACAGGTAACATGGGCGTTCGGTTGCCAGTGGCATCCATGGGCGCCATCGTCATGACGTCGCGCCGCGGCTTGGCTGCGCAGGATCGACGATCGACAGGGTTGAGACAACAGCCCCAGGCTTAGTAGTGGTTGTCTGGGAACTAGCGGTGTCCCACCAGCAACGGATGTGAGATACGAGCATGACCGAACAATCTGGCGATCCGGTAACTCCGACGGCTTTCGGCATCGAGAAATCCCAGACAGATCAGGCGGTCGTGCTGGCCGTTTCGGGAGAAGTGGACATGCTTGCCGCGCCGCGGCTCGCCGAGGCGATACAGACCGCGCTGGCCGCCGGCCCCCCGGCAGTCATCGTCGACCTGTCGAAAGTGGACTTCCTGGCCTCCGCCGGGATGACCGTCCTGGTCACCGCCAACTCTCAGGTGGCGCCACCGACCCGTTTCGCGGTGGTGGCGGACGGCCCGGCCACCAGCCGCCCGATCAAACTCATGGGCATCGATTCGGTGTTCCCCCTCTACCGGACACTCGATAGCGCACTGAGCAGTTTTGCCGGCGAGTGAGGCTTTCGCGGCACCAAGTGTTACCCGGGCCAGGCGTACCGCCTGAGTGAACCGACCGCTTTCGTCCGGCGATCGGTTTTCATTGACTCAACCGATTGCGACGCCTACCGTCGACATATACGCTACGCACCGTCGCGTAATGATGGTTGGGAACCGGGTTCGCCGCCCTGTTCGCGTCGCAGCCGGGCGACCAGGAAGAGACCCAGAGGGACGCATGTTCGATCTGAAGATCGTCGGCGGCGCCGTCGTCGACGGCACCGGCGCGCAGCGGTATCCCGCGGATATCGGAATCAAAGACGGCGCGATCGTCGACGTTGTCCGCCGCGGTTCCAACGACCCCGCGATGGATGGCTTACAGATGGCCGTTGCCTCCGAAACCATCGATGCGACAGGCCAATTGGTGGCCCCCGGCTTCGTCGACATCCACACCCACTACGACGGACAGATGAGCTGGGACGGCTTGCTCGAGCCGTCGAGCGGGCACGGGGTCACCACGGTGGTCACCGGCAACTGCGGGGTGGGATTCGCTCCGGTCCGCCCCGGCCGCGAGGACTGGCTGATCAGGCTGATGGAAGGTGTCGAAGACATTCCCGGCACCGCCCTGACCGAGGGCATTACCTGGGGCTGGGAGAGTTACCCGCAGTACCTCGACGCGATCGGCGCCCGCACGTTCGCGATCGACGTGGGCAGCCAGATCCCGCACGGGGCGGTGCGCGCGTACACCATGGGTAAGCGCGGAGCCCACAACGAGCCGGCAACCGCTGACGACATCGCGGCGATGAGCCGGCTGGTCACCGAGGCGGTCGAAGCCGGCGCGCTCGGCTTTTCGACATCACGCACGCTGGCGCACCGCGCGATGGACGGCGAGCCGGTGCCCGGCACCTTCGCCGCCGAGGACGAGTTGTTCGGTCTCGGCCGCGCCATGGCAGCAGGCGGCCGGGCCGTCTTCGAGCTCGCCCCGCAAGGGGCGGCGGGCGAGGACATCGTCGGGCCCAAGAAGGAATTGGAATGGATGCGGCGGCTGAGCGCCGAAATCGACCGGCCGGTGTCGTTCGCGCTCATCCAGGTCGACGCAGACCCGAACCTGTGGCGCGAGCAGCTGGACCTGTCCGCGGCCGCGCATGAGTCGGGCAGCCGGCTGTATCCGCAGATCGCGGCGCGCCCATTCGGCATGATGATCGGGTTCCGCGGACACCATGCTTTCGGCCATCGGCCCACCTACCGCCGGCTGATGGCCGAATGCGGCCGCGACGAACTGGCACACCGTCTCGCCGACCCGGCGGTGAAGGCCGCGATTCTCGCCGAAGCGGATCTGCCCATCGACCCGACGGTCCTTTTCGACGGCATGTCCGCCTTCGTTCAGCACGCACTGGGACGTCTGTACGCACTCGGCGATCCGCCCGACTATGAGCCCACACCCGACCGTACGGTCGCCGCGATCGCGGAGGCGCGCGGCGAGGACCCGCTGGCGACCCTCTACGACCTCATGCTCGAGGCGGACGCGACCGCCATGCTGATGTTGCCGTTGTTCAACTACGCCGACGGCAATTGCGATGCCATCCGGGAGATGATGTTGCATCCCGCCGGGGTGCTGGGGCTTTCCGACGGCGGTGCCCACTGCGGGATGATCTGTGACGCTTCATATCCCACGTTTCTGCTGACACACTGGGCCCGCGACCGTCGCCGCGGCGAGCAATTGCCGCTGGAATACGTGATTCGCAAGCAGTCCCGCGACACCGCGTATCTGTTCGGCCTCACCGACCGCGGCACCATCGAGCCCGGGAAGAAGGCCGACCTCAATGTCATCGACATGAACGCGCTGACACTGCATCCCGCGGCGATGGCCTACGACCTGCCAGCCGGTGGCCACCGAATCTTGCAGGCCGCAAGCGGATACACCGCCACGATCGTCAGCGGTACGGTCACCCGTCGCAACGGTGTAGACACCGGGGCCCGGCCCGGTCGTCTGGTGCGCGGCGCGCGCTGACACGCTGGCGAGCCTGGTCGTCGGGGCGGCAGAGCCGTGGGTACGGCCGACGGCGGCTCACTGGCAATTCGTCGCGAAAAGAGGTGTTCCGGTCGAGCGATGCGCGACATCATTGGTATCAGTCACATGGGTCACGCCAGCACCGTCTACGACAGGTGATCTCGCACATGGCATCTCGCACTACCCGCGGGCGACTTCCAACAACGTCGCGACGATCAGATCCTTCGAATCGGTCAGTTGGTCGCCGAGCGTCGCCGCAACACCTTGCATGTCCCGTAGTCACCTAGCTTCGGGTGTGAGCGAGCTGAGCGGCCCGGGTAGCCCTCCGGGTGGCCTCGATTTAGACTCGCCCGCGTGGGATCGGATGAATTGCAGGTCGTCCTTGGTCAGCTAGGGGTTACGGCCAGTCAATCGCAGGGCCTCGGTGCCCAACTCGCCGCTGGAACAACGCCGCCGTCACCGGGCCAGCCATTCCAAGCAACGACGGCGGCGGTGCGTGGTATCAACGCAGCAATTGGCGGTGCTGCGGCGGAATTCGGCACCCGAACTCAGGCTACGGGTGCCGCGGTGACTGCCGCGGCGGCAGGTTACGCCCATCAAGAGACGACGGCGGCCGCCGAGATGGCCGCGGTGACGCAGGTGACGGTGGTTTAGATGCCGGCCACCCTGTCGCAAATCCGGGCATGGAGCATCGAGCATCTAATCGATGCAGCCGGCTACTGGACCAAGACCGCGGATCAGTGGGAAGACACGTTCCTGCAGATGCGAAACCAGTCCTATGCCATCGCCTGGCATGGCGCTGGTGGTGACGGGCTGCGGCAACGAACCAGCGCCGACCTGCCGATTGTCAGCGCCAAAGCCGAGCTGTTGCGTCAGGCAGCCGGGATTGCGCGCGATGGCGCCAGCGAGATCGGTGCAGCCCAGCGAAGAGTCCTGTATGCCGTTGAGGACGCCCAGAATGCGGGATTCACTGTCGGCGAGGACTTATCGGTCACTGGCGCACACACGAGCAGGACGGCCGCAGAGCAGGCCGCCCGACAGGCTCAGGCGCAAGCTTTCGCCGGAGACATCCGCTTGCGCGCAGAACAGCTCGACGGGGCAGAGGCCAAGGTTGCAGGCCAACTTACCGCCACCACCGCGGGTCTCAGCGGCGTCAGCTTTGCGGAAAACCCGATCTCCACCCCTGTCCCGCAAGCTCCCGCCACCCAGCGCAATGGAATCCGGTTGGTCGACTTCAAACAAGACGGCGGCACTAGCCCCCCGCCCCCATTCGCGCCGTGGGACAC
>NZ_MVIF01000072.1 GCF_002086675.1 Mycobacterium persicum | reverse complement strand
TGGGACCGGGCGTTTCCCTATCGCTGTGGCCGCCGTAACTCTATGTAAATTGTGTTGGTGGGGGGTGTGGACCCACGGCTGACACCGTGAGCGTGGAAAGTGGTTGCGAATCTTGTGTGTTGGTAAGTTTTCGGCCGGTTAGTGCCAGTTCCCTTCACCCATTGCTGAGCTTCCAGGTCTGACCTATCGAACCCGTGTTCTGCGGGGGGCCTTATCCCACCAAGTGGGTGAGAAGCCTGATCTTGGAGAAGGTTTCCCGCTTAGATGCTTTCAGCGGTTATCCTGTCCGAACGTAGCTATCCAGCGGTGCCCCTGGTGGGACAACTGGTGCACTAGAGGTTCGTCCGTCCCGGTCCTCTCGTACTAGGGACAGGTTTCCTCAAGCTTCTGACGCGCGCGGCGGATAGAGACCGAACTGTCTCACGACGTTCTAAACCCAGCTCGCGTGCCGCTTTAATGGGCGAACAGCCCAACCCTTGGGACCTGCTCCAGCCCCAGGATGCGACGAGCCGACATCGAGGTGCCAAACCATCCCGTCGATATGGACTCTTGGGGAAGATCAGCCTGTTATCCCCGGGGTACCTTTTATCCGTTGAGCGACACCCCTTCCACTCAGAGGTGCCGGATCACTAGTCCCGACTTTCGTCCCTGCTTGACTTGTAGGTCTCGCAGTCAAGCTCCCTTGTGCACTTACACTCGTCACCTGATTGCCGTCCAGGTTGAGGGAACCTTTGGGCGCCTCCGTTACATTTTAGGAGGCAACCGCCCCAGTTAAACTACCCGCCAGGCACTGTCCGTGAACCCGATTCAGGGTTCGACGTTAGGTGTCCAATACGATCAGAGTGGTATTTCAACAACGACTCCGCCCCAACTGGCGTTGAGGTTTCACAGTCTCCCACCTATCCTACACAAACCGTACCGAACACCAATACCAAGTTGTAGTGAAGGTCCCGGGGTCTTTTCGTCCTGCCGCGCGTAACGAGCATCTTTACTCGTAGTGCAATTTCGCCGAGTCTATGGTTGAGACAGTTGAGAAGTCGTTACGCCATTCGTGCAGGTCGGAACTTACCCGACAAGGAATTTCGCTACCTTAGGATGGTTATAGTTACCACCGCCGTTTACTGGGGCTTAAATTCTCCGCTTCACCTTGCGGTTAACGGGTCCTCTTAACCTTCCAGCACCGGGCAGGCGTCAGTCCGTATACATCGTCTTGCGACTTCGCACGGACCTGTGTTTTTAGTAAACAGTCGCTTCTCACTGGTTTCTGCGACCGAATCCCGCTCCCACCGCAAGGGTGTTCACGGTATTTCGGTCCCCCTTCTCCCGAAGTTACGGGGGCATTTTGCCGAGTTCCTTAACCATAGTTATCTCGTACGCCTTGGTATTCTCTACCTGACCACCTGTGTCGGTTTGGGGTACGGGCCGTGTATGTGCTCGCTAGAGGCTTTTCTTGGCAGCAGAGGATCACCGAATTCGCCTCAATCGGCTATGCGTCACCTCTCAGGATTATGAGCGACGGATTTGCCTATCGCTCTCCCTACTGGCTTGCCCCAGTATTACCACTGACTGGTACGGCTGCCTTCCTGCGTCACCCCATCGCTTGACTACTACCAGCGAAGGCTCCACGCAGCCCCAGACCTCCACGCCCCCGAAGGGGAGTGATCGATCCGGTTTTGGGTGGTTAGTACCGCTGATTCATCACGGGCGCCCACACACGGGTACGGGAATATCAACCCGTTGTCCATCGACTACGCCTGTCGGCCTCGCCTTAGGTCCCGACTCACCCTGGGCGGACTGGCCTGGCCCAGGAACCCTTGGTCTTTCGGCGGGCAAGGTTCTCACTTGCCTTATCGCTACTCATGCCTGCATTCTCACTCCCCCATCCTCCACCACCGGTCACCCGGCGGCTTCGCTGAATGAGGGACGCTCCCCTACCCAACCTCGCGGTTGTCGCGGCTTCGGCGGTGTGCTTGAGCCCCGCTACATTATCGGCGCACAATCACTTGACCAGTGAGCTATTACGCACTCTTTCAAGGGTGGCTGCTTCTAAGCCAACCTCCTGGTTGTCTCTGCGACTGCACATCCTTTCCCACTTAGCACACGCTTTGGGGCCTTAGCCGGCGATCTGGGCTGTTTCCCTTTCGACGTACGGAGCTTATCCCCCGCCGTCTCACTGCCACGCTATACACCACGGCATTCGGAGTTTGGCTGACGTCAGTAACCTAGTGGGGCCCATCGGCCATCCAGTAGCTCTACCTCCGTGGTGAAACACGCAACGCTGCACCTAAATGCATTTCGGGGAGAACCAGCTATCACGGAGTTTGATTGGCCTTTCACCCCTACCCACAGCTCATCCCCTCAGTCTTCAACCTAAGTGGGTTCGGGCCTCCACGCGGTCTTACCCGCGCTTCACCCTGGCCATGGGTAGATCACTCCGCTTCGGGTCCAGAACACGCCACTACACACGCTCACGCGTGATACGCCCTATTCAGACTCGCTTTCGCTGCGGCTACCCCGCTCGGGTTAACCTCGCGACATGTCCCTGACTCGCAGGCTCATTCTTCAAAAGGCACGCCATCACCCCACAAAGGGGCTCTGACGGATTGTAGGCACACGGTTTCAGGTACTCTTTCACTCCCCTCCCGGGGTACTTTTCACCATTCCCTCACGGTACTAATCCGCTATCGGTCATCGAGGAGTATTTAGGCTTACCGGGTGGTCCCGGCAGATTCACAGCAGATTCCACGGGCCCGCTGCTACTCGGGAATTGATACAAGGCAGGTGCCGGGTTTTCACGTACCGGGCTCTCACCGTCTACGGCAGAGCATCCCAGGCCACTTCCGTTAACCACGACACTTTCTGACTGCCCCTCAGCTGGGTAGAGCTGAGACATATCGATCCCACAACCCCGCACACACAACCCCTACCCGGTTACCCATGCGTGCGGTTTAGCCATGTTCCGCGTTCGCTCGCCACTACTTACGGAATCACTTTTGTTTTCTTCTCCTACGGGTACTGAGATGTTTCACTTCCCCGCGTTCCCTCCCACACCCTATATATTCAGATGCGGGTAACACGACATCACTCGTGCTGGGTTTCCCCATTCGGAAATCCTCGGATCCACGCTCGGTTGACAGCTCCCCGAGGCTTATCGCAGCCTCCCACGTCCTTCATCGGCTCTCGATGCCAAGGCATCCACCATGCGCCCTTAGACACTTACAAACACAAAACCAAAGAATAAAATTGCACAAAAGAACACGCCACCCGTAGGGGCAACGCATCCATTTGATGCTCGCAACCACTATCCAATTCTCAAACACCACACCCCACCACCAAGATGGTGGGACAACAGCTCTGGCCAAGCCCGAGTGTTGCCTCAGGACCCAATAGTGTGTCTGGCTCGTTCGTTGTCGCGCACCCGGCCCTCGTCCACTACAGACGAGAACCCCTCACGGCTTGCACCCCACCAGTTGGAGTGCTTCTCGTGGTGCTCCTTAGAAAGGAGGTGATCCAGCCGCACCTTCCGGTACGGCTACCTTGTTACGACTTCGTCCCAATCGCCGATCCCACCTTCGACAGCTCCCTCCCGAGGGTTAGGCCACTGGCTTCGGGTGTTACCGACTTTCATGACGTGACGGGCGGTGTGTACAAGGCCCGGGAACGTATTCACCGCAGCGTTGCTGATCTGCGATTACTAGCGACTCCGACTTCACGGGGTCGAGTTGCAGACCCCGATCCGAACTGAGACCGGCTTTAAAAGGATTCGCTTAACCTCGCGGCATCGCAGCCCTTTGTACCGGCCATTGTAGCATGTGTGAAGCCCTGGACATAAGGGGCATGATGACTTGACGTCATCCCCACCTTCCTCCGAGTTGACCCCGGCAGTCTCTCACGAGTCCCCGGCATTACCCGCTGGCAACATGAGACAAGGGTTGCGCTCGTTGCGGGACTTAACCCAACATCTCACGACACGAGCTGACGACAGCCATGCACCACCTGCACACAGGCCACAAGGGAACGCCTATCTCTAGACGCGTCCTGTGCATGTCAAACCCAGGTAAGGTTCTTCGCGTTGCATCGAATTAATCCACATGCTCCGCCGCTTGTGCGGGCCCCCGTCAATTCCTTTGAGTTTTAGCCTTGCGGCCGTACTCCCCAGGCGGGGTACTTAATGCGTTAGCTACGGCACGGATCCCAAGGAAGGAAACCCACACCTAGTACCCACCGTTTACGGCGTGGACTACCAGGGTATCTAATCCTGTTCGCTCCCCACGCTTTCGCTCCTCAGCGTCAGTTACTGCCCAGAGACCCGCCTTCGCCACCGGTGTTCCTCCTGATATCTGCGCATTCCACCGCTACACCAGGAATTCCAGTCTCCCCTGCAGTACTCTAGTCTGCCCGTATCGCCCGCACGCTCACAGTTAAGCCGTGAGATTTCACGAACAACGCGACAAACCACCTACGAGCTCTTTACGCCCAGTAATTCCGGACAACGCTCGCACCCTACGTATTACCGCGGCTGCTGGCACGTAGTTGGCCGGTGCTTCTTCTCCACCTACCGTCAATCCGAGACAACCCGGACCTTCGTCGATGGTGAAAGAGGTTTACAACCCGAAGGCCGTCATCCCCCACGCGGCGTCGCTGCATCAGGCTTGCGCCCATTGTGCAATATTCCCCACTGCTGCCTCCCGTAGGAGTCTGGGCCGTATCTCAGTCCCAGTGTGGCCGGACACCCTCTCAGGCCGGCTACCCGTCGTCGCCTTGGTAGGCCGTCACCCCACCAACAAGCTGATAGGCCGCGGGCCCATCCCACACCGCAAAAGCTTTCCACCACAAGGCATGCGCCAAGTGGTCCTATCCGGTATTAGACCCAGTTTCCCAGGCTTATCCCGGTGTGCAGGGCAGATTGCCCACGTGTTACTCACCCGTTCGCCACTCGAGTACCCCGAAGGGCCTTTCCGTTCGACTTGCATGTGTTAAGCACGCCGCCAGCGTTCGTCCTGAGCCAGGATCAAACTCTCCAAACAAAAACCCCTCGATCAACGAGGCGAATTTACAATCAGAGATACCTGACAAGACGCCAATAACTGGCATCTGAATATACGACTACGCCCCACACGGGGAGTGAACGGCGTAGTCGAAAAAAACAACAACAAACAATTACACCAAACACACTATTGAGTTCTCAAACAACACGCTCGCTTGTTTTCGCCCGCTTCGGGGCAACCCTGCCAGCTTAATACTATTCTGGCGACTTGGTCAAGCCCCGGTTCCGGCCAACTTTGAGAAGATGACCGGGTCCGCCGGGCGCATCTAAGAGCATACCCTCTCGACCTCGGCGCCGAGACTGACCAGGTTCTCGACGAACAACGGATAGCCGCGGTCGATGTGGAACACATCGTGAACCTCGGTGTCGCCATCTGCGACCAGCCCGGCCAGGACCAGGCCAGCCCCCGCCCGGATGTCTGAGCACCAGACGGGCGCACTGGATAGTTGTGGCAGGCCGCGCACGACTGCGTGGTGACCGTCGGTGCGCGCGTCAGCCCCCAGCCGGATCATCTCTTCGACGAACCGGAACCTCGCCTCGAACACGTTCTCGGTAATCATCGAGGTACCGTCGGCGATCGATGCCAACGCGATCGCCATCGGCTGCAGGTCGGTCGGAAAACCGGGGAACGGCAAGGTCGCAACGTTGACGGCCTTGGGGCGCTCGTACTGCACGATGCGGAAGCTGTCATCGGTCTGGGTGACGGTGGCGCCCGCGTCGTGCAATTTGTGCAGTACTAGTTGGAGGTGTGACGGGTCGACGCCCGTCACGGTGATGTCGCCACGTGTCATGGCCGCGGCGATACCCCAGGTGGCAGCGACGATGCGGTCCCCGATCACCCGATGCTCGGTGGGGTACAGCCGGGGGACGCCGGTGATGGTCATCGTCGGCGAACCGGCACCTTCCACCTGCGCGCCCATCTGATTCAGCATCGTGCACAGATCGACCACGTCGGGTTCACGAGCCGCGTTGTGAATGGTGGTCACACCTTCGGCCAATACGGCGGCCATCAAGATATTCTCGGTAGCTCCCACCGAGGGAAACTCCAGCTGAATCTCCGCACCGCGCAAGGTTTCTGCCTGGGCCACCACGCACCCGTGCTCGATATTGCAGCGCGCACCCAGTTGCCGAAGACCTGCCTGATGCATATCTAGCGGCCTCGAACCGATCGCATCGCCGCCGGGGAGAGCGACCTTGGCCCGTTTGCATCGCCCGACCAAGGGTCCCAGCACGCAGACCGAGGCCCGAAACTGGCGCACCGCGGCGAAGTCGGCGTCGTACTTCGGTTCGTCTGGTGAGGTGATACGCGCGACGTCGCCGTCGAGCTCGACGGTGGCACCCAGCCCTCGCAGTACTTCCGCCATCAGCGGTACATCGAGGATGTCCGGGCAGTTGGTGATTGTGCTGGTGCCTTCGGCCAGCAGCGTCGCGGCCATAAGCTTGAGAACGCTGTTTTTCGCGCCTCCGACGGCGACTTCGCCTGACAACCGGTTACCACCAGTCACCATGAATCGCTCCGCCACCCGGGTCAGTCTAGTGAAGCGCTATCGGCTTGTCAGTCGGCCAACTAAGTGAGCCCGGTACCGTTTCTCCTATGGCTGTGCACCTGACCCGCATCTATACCCGAACCGGCGACGACGGTACCACCGGGTTGAGCGATTTCTCACGGGTCCCGAAAACCGACGCTCGCCTGGTGGCGTACGCCGATTGCGACGAGGCCAACTCCGCGCTCGGTGTCGCCGTGGCACTGGGAAACCCGGATCGCCAGCTGACCGACGTGCTGCGGCAGATCCAAAACGATCTGTTCGACGTCGGCGCGGATCTGTCCACCCCCTTGAGAGAGCCGGCGGAAGACTCCGCGCACCACCCACTGCGAATCACCCAGACCTATATCGACCGGCTCGAAGAGTGGTGCGACACATACAACGAGGCCCTGCCAGCACTGAATTCCTTTGTGCTTCCTGGCGGTTCGCCGCTGTCGGCCCTGCTGCACGTCGCCCGGACGGTGGTGCGGCGAGCCGAGCGGTCGGCATGGGCCGCCGTTAGCGCCCATCAGGAAGGAGTCAGCGTCTTACCGGCGAAGTATCTGAACCGGCTTTCTGATCTGCTCTTCATTCTGTCCCGGGTGGCCAACCCGGGAGGTGACCTGATGTGGCGGCCGGGCGGTGGCTTCGGAGAAGACAAGCCCGAGAAGTAAGGCAGCACAGCTATTCCAGTGGCCCGCCCTCGCGGCCGTCGTGGATACCGGCAGATCTCTTCGGGCGCTTGAACTTTCGAGGATGACGAGGCTAGATACTGCGACGTCGTGCGCGCGGCGAAGGGCGCGACTCCAGCCACGACAGGAACGCGGTCAACGCCCCCTTGTCCAACGCGATCTCGTACCCCGACCTGCGATCCTGGGTCGTGTCACGCAATTCCAGAACGACGATCTCGTCGGTCATGATGTCGAACTCGTCGCCGCGTGGCGCCCGCCGGGCCACGATCTCGACACCTCGCCTACTGAGCCGGCGATCCGGCCACAAGCGCAGGCTGGACAGCCGGTAGAAGGCGGCTTCGGCACCACGGTAGCGGATCACGCCGTGATGCCAACCGTGACCTCCGACCGCGGGGATATCTCGCATGATTCCCGCGGTACCGCCACGGCGTAGCTTCCACAGCCGATAGCTCAGGGCCAGCACGGCAACGCCCAACAGGACAACGAGCACGACCATGCCGACCATGGGCACGCTCATCGACGTGTCAGTCGATCGCGCCGATAGCGCGCAATCTCGCACGCCCCTTGGCGGCGATCCGGGGATCCTCGGACTCGGCGTCCTGTTTGGCTGCGCTCTCGTCGATCTCCGACTCGAATGCCGCGGATTCGGCGAGAATGGTGACTCCGTCTTCGGTTACCGACATGAACCCGCCGTCAACGGCGACGCGCAGATCCTTGTCGTCCTCTCGCTCCAGACGAACCATTGCGTCGTCGACCAGCTGGGCCACCAGCGGAATGTGATTCGGCAAGATGCCGATCTCACCGACGGTGGTGCGGGTGAAAAGGAATGTTGCCTTGCCGGACCAGATCTTGCGGTCGACGGCAACGAATTCAACGTTCAATTCCGCCATGGCACACCACCTTTCGGCTCGGTCGGATGCTCGTTACAGCTTTGCACCGAGGCTTTCCGCCTTCTTCGCCAAGTCGTCGAGGCCACCGATCAGGAAGAAGGCCTGCTCGGGAACGTGGTCGAATTCGCCCTTGGTCAACCGGTCGAACGCTTCGATGGTTTCCTTCACCGGGACCGTCGAACCCGGTTGACCGGTGAATTGCTCGGCCGCCATCATGTTCTGCGAGAGGAAGCGTTCGATCCGCCGCGCCCGTCCCACCAGCTGCTTGTCCTCTTCGGACAGCTCGTCGATACCCAGGATGGCGATGATGTCCTGAAGGTCCTTGTAGCGCTGCAGGATTCGAATGACCTCCTGAGCAACCCGGTAGTGCTCGTCACCGACGACGCCGGGGTCCAGGATGGTGGAGCTCGACGCCAGCGGGTCGACCGCCGGGAAGATGCCTTTGGAGAACACCGCACGCGACAGCTCGGTGGTGGCGTCCAGGTGGGCGAACGTCGTCGCCGGCGCCGGGTCGGTGTAGTCGTCGGCCGGCACGTAGACAGCCTGCATCGACGTAATGGAACGCCCCCGCGTGGACGTGATGCGCTCCTGCAGTTCACCCATCTCGTCGGCCAGCGTCGGTTGGTATCCCACCGCTGACGGCATCCGGCCCAGCAGCGTGGAGACCTCCGAACCGGCCTGGGTGAACCGGAAGATGTTGTCGATGAACAACAGCACGTCCTGGCCGGCCTCGTCGCGGAACCACTCCGCCATGGTCAACGCGGACAGCGCGACCCGCATACGGGTGCCGGGCGGCTCATCCATCTGGCCGAAAACCAGAGCGGTGTCCTTCAGCACGTTGGCTTCCTGAAGCTCGACCCACAGGTCGTTGCCCTCGCGGGTACGCTCCCCGACACCGGCGAAGACCGACGTACCACCGAAGTTGCGGGCGATGCGGTTGATCATCTCCTGAATCAGCACCGTCTTGCCGACACCGGCGCCGCCGAACAGGGCGATCTTGCCACCACGCACGTACGGGGTCAGCAGGTCGACAACCTTCAGACCGGTCTCGAGCATTTCGGTCCGGGGCTCGAGGTCCTCAAATGCCGGCGGCTTGCGGTGAATTGACCAGTGCTCGAAGTCTTCTCCGTAGCCGGGCTCGTCCAGACAGTTTCCCAGCGCGTTGAAGACGTGGCCCTTTACCGCCTCACCAACCGGCACCGAGATCGGCTTGCCGGTATCGGTCACCTCGACGCCGCGGACCAGCCCGTCGGTGGGCTGCAGCGAGATGGTACGCACCAAATTGTCGCCGAGGTGCTGGGCCACCTCCAACGTCAGCGTCTTGGCGAGTGACTCGAAGTCGATCTCGGCATGGAGAGCGTTGAACAGCTCCGGGATCGAGCCGCGCGGAAACTCGACGTCGACGACGGGGCCGGTGACCCGCACCACGCGGCCGCTGGTCTCTGAACGCTCCGGCTTGTCAGTCTTTTCGGCTGTTGCAGTCATTTCTTTCTTCGCTTCCTCGTGGGGGCTACCTAGCGGGCGTCAGCGAGCGCGTTTGCGCCACCGACGATTTCGCTGATCTCCTGGGTGATTTGGGCCTGCCGCTCGCGGTTCGCCATCAGCGTCAGGGCCTTGATCAGGTCATCGGCGTTGTCGGTGGCCGACTTCATCGCTCGTTGCCGCGATGCCAACTCCGATGCCGCGGATTCCAACAGCGCGGCATACACCCGAGTGGTGAGGTATCGCGGCAGCAGCGACTCGAACAGTGTCGTCGCGTCCGGTTCGAACGAGTAAAGGGTGCGCGGGGTGGGCTCTTCCTCGACGTATTCGACCACCATCGGGGCCATCCGGCGGGCCTCGGTCGACTGCGACAACATCGACTTGAACTCGGTGAAGACGATATGCAGTTCATCGACGCCTTGATCGTTGTCGGTCTGCTGGTCTTCGCCATTGCCAGTGCCCATCATGAACGCCTCGACCAAGGTCGACGCGATCTCCGCGGCATTTTCGTACTTGGGTTGCTCGGAGAATCCCGTCCACGACTCGGTGATATCCCAGTGCCGAAACGTGTAGTAGGCCAACGCTTTACGGCCGACAACGTAGAGAACCGGCTGCTTGCCTTCCTCCCTCAGCAGGGAGAACAGCTCCTCGGAACGACGGAAGACGTTGGCGTTGTACGCGCCACACAGACCTCGGTCGGAGGACACCACCAACACGCCGGCTCGCTTCGGCTCGGGGCGCTCGACGAGTAGCGGATGGTCGAGCGCGGCGTCCGCGGCCAAGGTGGTGAGCATCTGCGTGATCTGCTCGGCGTAGGGCCGGGCGGACCCGAGCCGGGCCTGTGCCCTGGCAATCCGCGACGTTGCGATCAGCTCCTGGGCCTTGGTGATCTTCTTGATCGAGCCGGCCGAGCGGATCCGCCCCCGAAGTTCACGAAGTGTGGCAGCCATTGGTTGCTACTTCTTCTCTTTCTTTTCTTTCTTTGGCGCCGGTTTGTGGACTTCCACCGCTTCCTTGCCGAGCTTTTCCTCATCGAGAGCCTCGACATGCTCGTCGGGCACCACCGATCCGCCACCTGAGGGCGCGAAACCCTTCTTGAAGTGGTTGATGACGTCGGTCAGCGCCTTCTCGGTCTCCTCGGTCAGCTTCTGGGTGTCGCGGATAGTGCTCAACAGCTTCTCTTCGGAGGCCCGAATGTGGTCGAGCAGTTCGGTTTCGAAGCGGCGAACGTCTTCGACCGGAACCGAGTCCAGGTGACCTCCCGTGCCCAGGAAGATCGAGACGACCTGCTCCTCCACCGGCATCGGCTGGTACTGCGGCTGCTTGAGCAGCTCGACCAGGCGGGCGCCACGGTCCAGCTGCGCCTTCGAGGTGGCGTCCAGGTCCGAGGCAAAAGCAGCAAACGCTTCCAACTCGCGGTACTGCGAAAGGTCCAGCCGCAACGAACCGGCCACTTCTTTCATCGCCTTAATCTGGGCGGCGCCGCCGACGCGCGACACCGACACACCGACGTTGATGGCCGGCCGGACACCCTGGTTGAACAGGTCGGTCTCCAGGAAGCACTGCCCGTCGGTGATCGAGATGACGTTCGTCGGGATGTAGGCCGAAATGTCGTTGGCCTTGGTCTCGATGATCGGCAGACCGGTCAGCGAGCCGCCGCCGAGGTCGTCGGACAGTTTCGCGCAGCGCTCCAGCAGCCGCGAATGCAGGTAGAACACGTCACCCGGATAGGCCTCGCGGCCGGGCGGGCGCCGCAGCAGCAACGAGATCGCCCGGTACGCCTCGGCCTGCTTGGTCAGGTCGTCGAAGACGATCAGCACGTGCTTGCCGTCGTACATCCAGTGCTGCGCGATGGCCGAACCCGTATAGGGCGCAAGCCATTTGAAGCCGGCCGAATCCGACGCCGGTGCTGCGACGATGGTGGTGTAATCCATGGCCCCACCCTCTTCCAGCGCGCGCCGGACAGAGGCGATGGTGGTGCCCTTCTGCCCGATGGCCACATAGACGCAGCGCACCTGCTTCTTCTCGTCACCGCTCTCCCAGTTCTCCCGCTGGTTGAGGATGGTGTCGACGCACACCGCGGTCTTGCCGGTCTTGCGGTCGCCGATGATCAGCTGCCGTTGGCCCCGGCCGATCGGGGTCATCGCGTCGATGGCCTTGATACCGGTCTGCAGCGGCTCCTTGACACTTTGCCGCTGCACCACAGACGGGGCCTGAAGCTCCAGCGCCCGCCGCGTCTCGGCGTCGATGTCGCCGCGCCCGTCGATCGGCTGACCAAGGGGATTGACCACGCGACCGAGAAACGCGTCGCCAACCGGGACCGAGAGAACTTCGCCGGTGCGCTTGACCTGTTGGCCTTCCTCGATGTTTTCGAAGTCACCGAGGATCACCGCGCCGACGCTGTGTTCGTCGAGGTTGAGGGCCACGCCGAGGACGCCGCCCGGGAACTCGAGCAGCTCTTGCGTCATCACCGAGGGCAAACCTTCGACGTGTGCGATACCGTCGCCGGCATCCACCACGGTGCCGACCTCCTCGCGGGCGGTGTCCGAGGTGAAGGAGCCCACGTACTCTTCGATCGCGCTCTGAATGTCATCAGCGGAGATTGTCAACTCGGCCATGGCTTTTCGTCTTCCTACTTCGGATTGTGCTGACTAGTTCGGGTTTCGGTCGGGCTTCGTCTTTAGTCGGGTAGCTGAGCCTCGGCTGCGGCCAAACGAGACGAGAGCGTACCGTCAATCACCTCATCACCGACCGCAATGGACAGGCCGCCGAGCAGTTCCGGGTCGATTTGCAGCTGCACGGTGACCGGGTGGCCGTAGATGCGGCTCAGCACGTCGGTGACCCGGTTGCGCTGCGGGTCGGTGAGGGCGGCCGCCGCACTGACTTGCGCGACGACTTCACCGCGCCGAGCCACCGCAACTTCGGCGAGCAGCAGTACCGCGTCTTCGGCCGGCTGACCCCTCAAGAGTTCAACCGTCTGGGACAGCAACGAGAGCGCGATCGGATTCACACTGCTGCCCGCGCGGTCGAGTACGTTGTGCAACAACCGGATACGGCCTTCGGGAGCAGCGGAGTAATCGCCGAGCAAGATGGATAGTCGGGGCTGGGCGTCGAGGATGCGCGAGAACCGGAACAATTGGTCTTCGACTTCGTCGACCTGACCCTCGCGTTCGGCGATTTCCAACAGGGCTTGCCGCGACACGTGCTCGATGGCGTCGATCAAATCGGAGTTCGCCGACCACCGCTCCGAAACAGCTGCCCGCAACACCTCGAGTGCGGCATTGCCGACCTTGCCGGAGACCAGCCGCTCCAGCAGCCGGACCCTGGGTGTCGCGTCTTCGGCCGGCACGGTGAGGTAGCGAAGGACGACGATTTCCCGATCCAGCAACATGGCAACCGACACCAGCTCGTCGGCGAGGGTTGACAACCCATCGTTGTCGAGCCCCTTGGCGAGCGTGCCGAATTTGTCGACCAGGCTTTGCAGCGCCCGTCGGCTGGCCGATCGCATCTTTGCCGCGACCGGGTATTCGACTTCGGCCGCCGCCGGCGCCATAGCGTCGAGCTCGTCCAGGAAGCGGTCGACCGTAGCCGACCGCTGGGCCGGCTCGGCAACGTAGCTGCGAACCAGCTCCCTTGCTTGGCGCACGGATTCGTGGCCGAGCTCCAGGCGCAGTTGACGGGTCAGCTGGGTGCGGAGCAACTCGACCTGACGAGCGCCCTGGACCTTGATCCGTTCGGCCTCGACCTCGGCCTGGGCCCGCATTTGCTCGGTGATCCGCGTGGCGTCCGTCTTGGCCTCTTCGACCACCCGTTCGGCCTCCGCGGTGGCGGCTTCTACTGCTTTGCTGTGCGCCGTCGTCGACTCGGTCAGCCGGTCAGCCGCGGCGGCCGAATCAGCCAACTGCTGGCGCACGGTCTGCTGCCGGGCAGTCATCAGGCGCCGCACGGGCGGCACAACATAACGCCACACCAGAAACACGATGGCCGCGAACCCGACCAGCTGTCCGATGAATGTCGACATTATCGACTACCTCGTCGCGGCCGAGGTGGTGACGTCGACGCCCAGGATCCGACTGGCCAGCGTCGCCGACATCGTTCCCACATTGGCGCGTAGATCCAGTTCCACGGCGTCCCTCTCGCGCTTGAGTTGCTCGTTGGCCGTTTGCAACGTCGATGCCACTTCTTGTTCGGCGCGGGCGCGCGCGTCTTCGACGGCCTTACGACCCTCGGCCCGCGCATTGTCGCGGTAGGACGACGCCTGGACTCGGGCTTTCCTCATGGCCTCTTCGTAATCGGCCTGGGCGGCGGCAAACTGCTCGGCCGCCTTCTTGCTGTCGGCCAATGTCTTGGCCACCATGGCGTCACGTTCCCGCAATACCTTGAGGATCGGCGGCACGACGAAAGTGCCGATGACACCGAGCACCACCAGGAAGATGGCCAGCACGAAGAAAAAGGTGCCGTTGGGAACGAGGAAGTTTTGGTTCTTGCCGCCTTCTTCCGCCCCCGACGCTGCCTGGCCAGCGGCCAGAACAATCGAGTTCAGGTCACCCATCACAGCCGAATTACTTGACAGGCGTGGCGAAGACGAACAATGCCATGAACGCCAGATTGATGAAGTAAGCGGCCTCGACCAGACCGACGGTGATGAAGAACGGGGTGAACAGCCGTCCTTGCGCCTCGGGCTGACGAGCAACACCGGAGATCAGCGCGTTACCGGCGACGCCGTCACCGATACCGGCGCCGATCGCGCCACCGGCCATGATCAGTCCACCGCCGATGAGGGCGCCGGCAGCGATAGTGGGGTCCATTCCTTTATCCTCCTTGGTGACTCTGGTTGCGGTTGACCAGGTTTCGGTAGCGGTACGTCTTAGTGGTGTTCCTCAAGCTCCATTGCTTGGCTGAAGTACAGGATCGTCAGCAGGGCGAAAATGAACGCCTGAATGGCGCCGACGAACAAGTCGAACGATTTCCAGATCGCATTAGGCAACCACATGACATACGGCGGAAAGAGTGCGATCAGCGCGACCAGGATGCCGCCGGCGAAGATGTTGCCGAAAAGACGGAGTGACAACGAGATCGGCTTGGCGAGCTCTTCGACGACGTTGATCGGCGCGAGGATCGCCACATGCCCCTTGAGCAGTTTGATCGGGTGACCGACGATGCCCCGGCGCCAGATGCCGGCCGCGTGGTAGCAGAAGAACACGAACAGGGCCAGCGCCAGCACGTAGTTGATGTCGGCAGCAGCCGGTTTGAGCAACTCGGTGGTCTGCCCGTCCTTGTCGGTGTATTGCACCGGGAGGACCGAGAGCCAGTTGGAGATCAGGATGAACACGAAGATGGTCACAGCCAGCGGCAACACGAATGGTGCGATCCGCATACCGATGGCGCCTTCGACCTGATTGCGCATCTGGATGGTGATGGCCTCGAAGAACAATTGCACACCGCCCGGCACATCCGTCGACGTGACTTTCGAGCGCAGGTAGAACGCCAGCGCGATGACGATCACCGCGGCGATGGCCGTCGAAAGAATGGTGTCAGTGTTCACTGTCATACCGAGCCAGGTGGCGGTGTGGTGCTCGCCGACCTCGATCTGAGCGGCCAGGATCGACTCAGTCATCGCTGGGGCTCCTCACTTCCGTCCCTTCAGATGCCGTCAATACACCGCCGTCTGAGCCCGCGCCGGTGCGGAGCTTCTTCCAGACCGGCAGCGCAGTCGCTGTCACCAGCAGCACCTGGAAGAGCGCGAGTCCGAACACCACCCCCAACCCAGCGGGCCGGAAAATGTAGGCCACGATCAGCCCGAGAACGGTGATGATCGCCAGCCTCGACGCGGAGTTAAGGGCCATCGAGCTCTTTAGCGGATGCTCTTTCGCCGTGATCGACTCGACCGAGCGCCGGACCAAGAGGGCGTTGAGCAAACCCAGCAGCAGGCCGACGCCCAAGAACACCCCGACCATCAGGTGCCCGGCCAGGCCGGCGAAGAGCATCGCCGCCGCGGTCAGTACAACGCTGATGACCAACAAGCGAACCGGGCGGAAAGCAACAGAGGGAAACACCAACGGCGCGTCCTGCGCTGGTGTCGTCACTGCAGCACCTCAATCCCGGGTAGAAGGAGCGGAAAACGGCCGATCGACTGAGCGGTGGCCCGCCGAGCGTATCGCAAGGGTTGCGGTGGAATCACCCAAGGGGTAGCTCCCTGTGTCGGTCGTAGATCGGCATGGTCGGATACCCATCCAACAGGCCGGGTGGCCGGCAGCCCGCGAGATTCTTTGCGGGGTTCTAGCAGCACCGTACCACAAGGTCAACGCCACTACTACTCGTCGTCGTAGTAGTCGTCGCGGCGGCGCAGCAGTGGGATCGCAGTCGCGATGCCGGCGATGACGATCGCACCCAGCATCACCGCCGCGGTGTGGCGTGGGTCGAAGAAGATCGTGCTCGCCGCGCCGAATGCAACGATGCCCACCCATAGGTAGATCAGCAGCACCACTCGGCGATGAGAATGACCGATCTGCAGCAGGCGGTGGTGCAGGTGCATCTTGTCCGGACTGAACGCGCTGCGGCCCGCACGGGTACGCCGAACGATCGCCAGCAGCAGGTCCAGCATCGGCACGAACATCACGGCCACCACGAGCAGAAACGGTGACAGCAGAGCAAACACGTCGCGAGCGCCGTAGGCGTTCTGCGAGATCGGGCCGGCTGCGGTCGTGGAGGCGGCGGCCAACATCAGTCCGATCAGCATGGAACCGGAATCACCCATGAAGATCTTGGCCCGGTGAAAGTTGTGCGGCAGAAAGCCGAGACATGCCCCGGCGAGCACCACCGAGATCACGGCAGGCGGATAGAACAGCACGTCACCGCCGTGGTCGCGGAGCAGGCCCACCGAGAACATGCAGATCGCCAGCGCCGTGATGAGGCCGAGTCCGGCGGCCAGCCCGTCGAGGCCGTCGACGAAGTTCATCGCGTTGACGATCGACACGGTCAACGCCAGGGTGAGCAGGATCGAGGACGCTTGGTCCAACACGATGGTTCCGACGCCACCCAGCGGGATGTAGAGGACACTCCATGCCACTCCCATGGTGACCAGCACACTGGCGGCGGTGATCTGGCCGGCGAACTTGGTCAACGCATCAAGTCCCCAGCGGTCGTCGATCAGGCCGATCCCCATGATGACGGCACCTGCGACGAGCACTGCGGGCATGCCGGTGGAATAGACGAATCCGCGGGTTAGGGCCGGCAGCTGGGAAGCGAGGAAAACGGCGGCGACGACGCCGAGGAACATCGCCAGTCCCCCCATCCTGGGAGTCGGCGTCACGTGTACGTCTCTTTCGCGCGGATAGGCCACGGCGCCCAGCCGCGTCGCCAGCACTCGAACCGGCCCCGTCGCGAAATAGGTGACGATCGCTGCGGTCAGTCCCACCAGGGCGAGCTCACGCAGCGGGACACCGGCGCTGCGAACAGAAAGTGCGAGCAAACCACCGGCAAGGCTGGACACCATCGAGACCGTACTTCACCTGAGACCTGAACAACCAGCGGGCCCAGGCGGTCCTAGGCGGTCAACGTCGCCACGTCCACCCCGAGGACGTCGGCGATCCGTTCCGCGGTCACCGGGCCCGGCCGCAGAATGCGCGGGGAGGCTCCGGTGAGGTCGACGATCGTCGAGGCGGCCTGCTGTGCGGACGGCCCCGCGTCGAGATAGACGTCGACCCGGTCGCCGAGCTGGCGGCGCGCGTCGTCGGCGTCCACCGCCGCCGGTTGGCCCGAGACGTTGGCGCTGGACACCGCCAGCGGCCCTGCCTCACGCAACAATTCGATGGCCACCGGATGCAACGGCATCCGCAGCATCACGGTGCCGCGCGCATCGCCGAGATCCCACTGCAGCGATGGTGCTTGCACCACGACCAGGCTCAGCGCTCCGGGCCAGAATGCGCGAATCAGCTCGCGCGCCCCGGGCGGCACCGAATAGACCAGTCCCTCGATCGTGTGCCAGGAGCCGACCAGTACCCCCACCGGCATATCGCGCCCACGCCCTTTCGCCGCGAGCAGCGCATCGACTGCGGTGCGGTCGAAGGCGTCGGCGGCGACTCCGTAGACCGTGTCCGTCGGCATGACAACCAGCCGACCCGCCTTGAGCGCCGCGACCGCAGCGCTGATTCCGCTGGAGCGCTGCACGGGGTCGGCACAGTTGAACGGCTCGGCGGGCGTCATGATGTTTCCCGCCTGCCGGCCGTCACGAACCGGGGCCGTCCGGCCAGATCTTTGCGTGCCACGATGTTCTCGAAAAGGCCTGTGTTGCTGAGTAATTCGACAGTAAGTCCGGAAGTGGTGTCGTCATGCTCGACAGCCAGCAGGCCGCCGGGACGCAGCCAGCGTCCGGCCAGCCCTACGATGTGGGCAATCACTGCCATCCCGTCCGGGCCGCCGAACACGGCGTGCTGCGGATCATGCTGGGCTACTTCGGGTTCCACAGTGGCATTGTCCGGAACATAGGGCGGGTTGGCGATGAGCAGGTCGACCCTTCGGTCGAGGTCGGGCCGCAAACCGGGTGTGGTGACGTCGGCTCGGATCAATTCGACGTTGCTGCCCTCGGTGTTACGCCGGGCGTATTCCAAGGCCGCCTCGGAGTCGTCAACACCGATGATTCGCGCTGCCGGCCGGTGCGCGGCCAGTGCGACAGCCAGTGCGCCGCAACCGGTGCACAGGTCTACGATGACCGCTCGCTGCGGAAGCGGTTGCGCGGTGGCCCACTCCAATATTGCCTCGGTCTCGGGACGCGGTATGAACACACCCGGGCCGACATGCAGTTCCACCGGGCCGAACGAGACCGTCCCGAGGAGATACTGCAGCGGCACCCGCTGCGACCGCGCGGTGACGATGTCGTGGTATTGCGCGAGGAACTCAGCACCCGGGGCATGGTCAAGCAGGGCCAGCATGCCGCGCTCGGTACCCGTCAGATGAGCGGCCAACTGCTCGGCATCCCAACGCGCGGAGTCGATCCCGGCTTCGGTCAGCAGGGCCGCAGCCGAGTCGATCGCGTGGCGCAGCGAGGTCATGACTGCTGTAACCGGGCCTGCTTGTCCGCGGCAGCGAGCGCGTCGAACAGCGCATCCAGATCGCCGTCCAGAACCTGATCGAGATTGTATGCCTTGTAACCGATTCGGTGATCGGTGATCCGGTTCTCCGGGAAGTTGTAGGTGCGGATGCGTTCGCTGCGGTCCACCGTGCGGATCTGGCTGGCCCGATCCGCAGACGCGTCGGCCAGCGCTTGCTCCTCGGCCATCGCCTGCAACCGGGCGGCCAGCACCTGCAACGCACGAGTCTTGTTCTGCAGCTGAGATCGTTCGTTCTGGCAGGTGACGACGATTCCGGTGGGTAGATGGGTGATCCGCACCGCGGAGTCGGTGGTGTTGACCCCTTGGCCGCCCTTGCCCGAGGAGCGGTAGACGTCGATGCGCAAATCCGACTCGTCGATCTGGACCTCGCCCACTTCTTCGGGTTCCGGGTAGACCAGCACTCCGGCCGCCGAAGTGTGTACGCGCCCTTGGGATTCGGTCACCGGGACCCGTTGTACCCGGTGGACTCCACCCTCGAACTTCATTCTCGACCACACGCCGTCGACTGAATCACCCTTGCTCGCGATCGCCAGCGTGGCGTCCTTGTAACCGCCCAGATCCGAGGTGGTCTCATCCAGTACGGTCACGGTCCAGCCGTGCCGCTCGGCGTAGCGGATGTACATCCTGGCCAGGTCGGCCGCGAACAGCGCCGACTCCTCGCCTCCCTCACCGGATTTGACTTCGAGCACGATGTCGTCGGAATCGTGCGGGTCGCGCGGCGCCAGCATGTCAGTGAGTTGGGCATCCAGTTCGGCGACCCGAGCCTCCAATTCGGCGGCCTCTGCTACGAACGAGTCGTCGGAGGCGGCCAACTCGCGCGCGGTTTCCAGGTCTTCGCGGGCGGCTATCAGTTTGCGGTGAGTGGCGACGATCGGCGCAAGCAACGCAAATCGGCGTCCGGCCTTGCGCGCCGCACCGGGGTTGCTGTGCAATTCCGGATCGGACAGCGCACGCTCGAGATCGGCGTGCTCGGCCAGCAGGACGTCGATCGTGTGCACCGGTTGCGTCATGTCACACCTCCCAGCTCTGCACCGCGCACCCCTCGACGATTGCGGGCCCGGTACTCCGCGGGGAATCTCCCCGCTTCGCGCGACCTCGGCGATGCCCCGGTGAGGGCCGGGGCAGCTGCCTCTCGGGGCAGCATCCCAAGCCGGCAGCGGGAAAGAACCGGGCAGTCACATACGCGAACCGACGCCCGGCCTGTGCACCGGCTTGCACAGTTCGGGCGTCGGTAATCCGGCTACTTCTTGGCTGCGGCTTCGTCCTTGTCAGCCCCGACCTTGCGCTTGCCATAACGCCTTTCGAAGCGGGCAACCCGGCCGCCGCTGTCGAGGATCTTCTGCTTGCCGGTGTAGAACGGGTGGCACTGCGAGCAGACCTCGACCACGATGCGGCCGCCCAACTTGGTGCTGCGAGTCTGAAACGTGTTCCCGCATCCACACACCACGGTGGTCTCCTCGTAGGCGGGATGAATGTCAGATTTCATGCTGTCCTCTTCGATCGTTGCCGCTCGTGCCCCCGGCGTTCGGTTGTGGCTGGTTAGGCCGAACTCGAGAACCTGAAGTGGTTCTGGTGGTCAAGCGACGATTATGCCAGCTCAATCATCATCAGCCCAACACCGGGATGCGCCCGAACATTCCCCGCGACGGGCGCCGAAATCAGCCGGCTAGTCGTTGTCCATGTTGCCCGGTGTGGTCTTCGACACCTGGACGAGGAATTCGTAATTGTTCTTCGTCTTGCGCAGCTGCGACATCAACAGGTCGATGGCTTGGTGAGCGTCCAGGCCCGACAGCACGCGGCGCAGCTTGTGCACGATGGCGAACTCATCTGGCGAGAGCAAGAGCTCGTCCTTGCGAGTGCCCGAGGGGTTCACATCGACGGCCGGGAAAACTCGGCGCTCCGAGATCTTGCGGTCCAGCTTGAGCTCGGCGTTGCCGGTGCCCTTGAACTCCTCGAAGATGACGGTGTCACCAGTGGACCCGGTCTCGACCATCGCGGTGGCGATGATGGTGAGTGAGCCGCCTTCCTCGATGTTGCGGGCCGCGCCCAGGAACCGCTTGGGTGGGTACAGCGCGGTGGAGTCGACACCACCGGACAGGATTCGGCCCGACGCGGGCGACGCGTTGTTGTAGGCACGGCCCAGCCGGGTGATCGAGTCGAGCAACACCACGACGTCCTTACCCTGCTCGACGAGGCGCTTGGCGCGCTCGATCGCGAGTTCGGCGACCGAGGTGTGATCCGACGGCGGCCGGTCGAACGTCGAGGCGATGACTTCGCCCTTGACCGATCGCTGCATATCGGTGACCTCCTCGGGCCGCTCGTCGACGAGCACGACCATGAGGTGGCATTCCGGGTTGTTCCTGGTGATGGCGTTGGCGATGTCCTGCAGGATGGTCGTCTTACCGGCCTTGGGCGGCGACACGATCAACGCGCGCTGACCCTTGCCGATCGGCATGATCAGATCGATCACCCGGGTGGTCAGCCGGTCGGGCGTTGTTTCCAGGCGCAGCCGCTGGTTGGGATACAGCGGCGTCAGTTTGGAGAAATCGGGACGCTTCTTGGCGTCTTCCACCGATCCGCCGTTGACGCTGTCCAGGCGCACCAGCGGGTTGAACTTCTGCCGCGGATTCTTGTCGCCCGCTTCTCCTTCTCGGGGCACCCGGACGGCACCGGTCACCGCGTCACCACGGCGTAACCCGTTCTTGCGCACCATGTTCATCGATACGTAGACGTCATGCGGGCCGGCCAGGTAGCCGGACGTGCGCACGAATGCGTAATTGTCGAGCACGTCGAGGATGCCGGCTACCGGCTGGAGGACGTCGTCCTCACGGACCTCGGCTTCAGCGCCTTCGCCCGACCGTTCACCACGACGCCTGCGGTCGCGGAACCGGCGGCCCCGGCGGCCCTGCCGACCTTCGCCGTCCTCGTCGCCGCGGGCCTGGCCACCTGAGCCTTGCTGCTCGCCGCCCGACTCTTCCCGTTCGTCGGTCTTGGCGCCTCGTTCGTCGGTCTTGGCGCCTCGTTCGTCGGTCTTGGCGCCTCGTTCGTCGGTCCTGGCGCCTCGTTCGTCGGTCCTGGCGCCTCCTTGCCCAGGCCGGCCCTTGGCGTCCTCGTCAGTGGTTGCCGCATCCTCCCCGGCAGCGGCTTGGTCACCCGATTCAGTGGCGGATGTGTCGGCCTCACGCGAGGACTTGCGCCGTTCCCGCCGCTGGGTCTCACCCGAGTTGCTCCGGCCCTCTGCGGGGGCCTCTTCACCAGCGGCTGCCTTCGCCGTCATGGTCGGCTCCGATCGGTCGGAGTCCTGGGATGAAGTCGAGCCGGCCGAAGCGCCGTTGGCCTGCCCGGTGATCTCCTGAATTGCGGCGATCAGTTCGTTCTTACGCATACCCGACGTCCCCTTGACGCCGGCTCGGTTAGCCAGGGCACGCAGCTCGGGCAACACCATGGTGGACAATGAACCGCCCGGCGCCACGGTATTGACGCCCGAAGTGTCTTTGGTCACGGATTCCGGCTGCTTTTCGGCGCCGGTGCTTTCGCTAGCCGTGATGAGGTCCGTATCAGTCACGGATTTCCTTTCTTCCCCCGCTGATCACGTCATACGGGGGGTTCGTTGCATTCAGCCAAATCGCCGAGTGCGCCCAATCATCGACTCTGAAACGGTGATCGCCAGGATCGGCGGGAATAAGGCGAACCTCGTCCACGAGAAGAATTGGTGGTTGTCCTAGCGGCAAGGCAGTATGTGTGCAGATGCAGATGCTGCGATTGCTGGACGGCTCCGAGGATAGCCCGCTTCCTGGCCGGAAGCAAGCAAACGCTCCCGTGGCGCTATGGATCAATCAATGGTGGCGACTCCCGGACTCCAGCGAACTCTGTCGCCGGCAGTCATCGCAGTGACGGTGAATCCATGTGCGGCGCCGTACTCTACCGCTTCTGAGGGCAGTTCCGGCTCCGTCGTCATGGTGATGAGTGCTGGACCAGCCCCAGAAATCGTCGCTGCGACATTATGACGCCGCAGCAGCCGCAAATATTCCGCCGATGCCGGCATCGCCGGCGCACGTTGGGGTTGGTGGAGCACATCTTCCGTGGCCGGCATCAGTAGATCGGGCCGTTGGGTCAGCGCGACCACCAGCAACGCGACGCGGCTGATATTGAAACGCGCCTCGTCGTGGCTGACCTGAGCCGGAAGCAGCACTCGAGTCTCCGCGGTCGACGACCGCTCCTCGGGAATCGCCGAGAAGAGATGGATATCGGGATGAAGGCGCAGCGGCACGGCCAAGTAGTTGGGGCAATCACCCGTGCGGTCGATCCAGGAGACCACCGCACCCCCGAGCACCGCGGCCGCAGCGTTGTCGGGATGACCCTCGAACTCCGAGGAAAGCTGAATCAGTTGCGCCTCGCTTAAAGGCGTCGAATCAACCTGCGCCACAAGGCCATTGACAATTGCGAGGCCGCCGACGACAGCGGCTGCGGAAGAGCCCAGACCGCGGGAGTGCGGGATGGCGTTGCGACAGCGAACCACCAGGCCCCCGGCTTGGGCGCCCGCGGCCCGCAACCCGTGCCGGATAGCGCGCACCACCAGGTGCTCGGGACCAAGTGGTACCTGATCGGCACCTTCCCCCTCGACCATCACCGCCAAGCCGGAATCCGTTGTTTCGACCTCGATCTCGTCATAGAGGCTCAATGCCAGACCGATACTGTCGAATCCCGGGCCGAGGTTGGCGCTGGATGCCGCTACCACGGCACTCGCCGCCAGCCCGGCAGGCAGTGACTGGGTCACCAACAGGCCTCCGCCGGGCCCGCCGCGCCCGGCTGCGCCGCGCTTGCGATCGCCACGGTGCCGAATCGACGGCGACCCGCCGCGCCCGGCTGCGCCGCGCTTGCGATCGCCATTAGGCCAGGCCCAGCTGCTCGACCACGGCGACCGGGTCAACCGGCAGCGGAGACACCACCGGCATGTCCTTGAGCGCCGTGTCGGGGTCCTTCAAGCCATTGCCGGTCACCGTGCACACCACCGTCGAGCCGCGGGCCACCCAACCGTCGTCAATGGCTTTGAGCAAGCCCGCGACGCTGGCCGCGGATGCGGGCTCGACGAAGACGCCTTCGGCGCGAGCGACCAGGTGATATGCGGCCAAGATCTCCTCGTCGGTAGCGGCCAGGAAGCGCCCGTTCGATTGCTGCTGCGCCTCGACGGCTTGCGTCCACGAGGCCGGAGCACCGATGCGGATCGCGGTGGCGATGGTCTCCGGGTGGCTCACCGGCTTGCCGAGCACCAGGGGCGCTGCGCCGGCCGCCTGAGTGCCGAGCATGCGGGGCAGCTTGTCGATCACTCCCCCGCGGTGGTACTCGGTGTAGCCCTTCCAGTACGCGGTGATGTTGCCGGCATTGCCGACCGGAAGCGCGTGCACGTCTGGCGGGGCGCCCAGCGCGTCGACGACCTCGAAAGCCGCCGTCTTCTGGCCCTCGATACGGACGGGATTGACCGAGTTGACCAACGAGATCGTCGGGAAATCGGCGGCCATCTTTCGGGCCAGCTCCAGGCAGTCGTCAAAGTTACCGTCGATCTGAATGATCTTGGCGCCGTGCATAACCGCCTGGGCTAGCTTGCCCATCGCGATCTTGCCCTGCGGTATCAGCACCGCGCAGGTGATGCCGGCGCGGGCAGCGTAGGCCGCCGCCGACGCCGAGGTATTTCCGGTCGACGCGCACAACACGGCCTGCTGTCCGCGGGCCAGCGCATCGGTGACCGCCATCGTCATGCCCCGGTCCTTGAAGGAGCCGGTGGGGTTGAGTCCCTCGACCTTGAGATGAATTGTGCAACCGGTCTGTTCGGAGAGCCTGGTCGCCGCGATCAGCGGGGTACCGCCCTCGAGAAGGGTGACCGGGGTCCAGTCGTCGCCCACCGGCAACCGGTCGCGATAGGCCGCGATCACGCCCGGCCAGGGCTGGTGGGTGGCAGTTCGCGGGGCGGTCACAGGCCGGTTCCTTCCAGTCGCAGCACGCTCGTCACATCCTGTACGACATCCAAATCAGCCAGTGCTGCAACGGTTTCCGACAGCGCGGCATCGGTAGCCAGGTGGGTTACGACCACGATTCGGGCACCTACCCGCTTGCCGCCTTCATCCGCTACGCCTTCCTGGCGAACTTCTGCGATGCTCACATCGTGTTTGGCGAATTCCGCTGCCACCGAGGACAATACACCTGGCTTATCGGCGACGTTCATGCTGACGTAATACCTGGTTGAGATCAAACCCATTGGTGCGATGGGTAGTTGGGCATACTTGGATTCGCGCGGCCCACGGCTGCCGAGCACCCGGTTGCGCGCCGCCATCACCAGGTCGCCGGTCACCGCCGACGCGGTGGGCGCACCGCCGGCGCCCTGACCGTAGAACATCAACCGGCCCGCGGCCTCGGCTTCGACCACGACGGCATTGAATGCGCCGTTGACGGTGGCGAGCGGATGCGTCAGCGGTACCAGCGCCGGATAAACGCGAGCCGAAACTCGTTGTTGCCCATCACCATCGGTGATCCGCTCGCAGATGGACAGCAGCTTGATGGTGCAGCCGAGGGCGTGGGCGGTCTCGAAGTCGGCCGGGGTGACCCTGGTGATGCCCTCGCGATAGACGTCGTCGGCGTGCACCCGGGTGTGGAACGCGATGGATGCCAGGATCGCGGCTTTGGCCGCGGCGTCGTAGCCTTCGACGTCGGCGGTGGGGTCGGCTTCAGCGTAGCCCAGCGCGCTCGCGTCGGCCAGGGCGCTCTCGTAGTCGGCGCCGGTGCTGTCCATTGCCGAGAGGATGTAGTTGGTGGTGCCGTTGACGATGCCGGCCACCCGCAGCACCGTGTCACCGGCCAGTGACTGCGTCAGCGGCCGAATCACCGGGATGGCTCCGGCGACGGCCGCCTCGAAATAGAGGTCGACATGCGCGCTTTCGGCGGCTTGGGCCAGTTCACCAGTGGACGTGGATAACAGGGCCTTGTTCGCGGTGACGATGGATTTTCCGTGCTCGAGCGCGGTCAGGATCGCCTTGCGAGACGGTTCCACCGGACCCATCACTTCGACGACGATGTCGACGTCCTCGCGCGAGACGAGTTCTTCGATGTTGTCGGTCAGCAATTCGACCGGTACCCCACGGTCGGGCGCCACCCGGCGGACACCGACACCGCGCAATACCAGAGGGGCCCCCACTCGGGCAGCGAGATCGTCAGCGCTCTCCTCAATGATGCGGACCACTTCGCTGCCGACATTGCCCAGTCCGAGAACTGCTACGCCGACCGGCTTTTCGTCACCCGGCACAGGTCACCTCACCTCCAGACTCAGCAAATCGTCGACCGTCTCCCGGCGCAGGACCAGGCGGGCCTTGCCCTGTCGTACGGCTACCACGGCGGGACGGCCGATCAGGTTGTAGCGGCTCGACAACGAATAGCAGTAAGCGCCGGTCGCGGCGACCGCGACCAGGTCGCCGGGACCTACATCGTCGGGCATCCAGGTGTCGCGGACGATGATGTCGCCGCTCTCACAATGCTTTCCGACGAGGCGAGCGGGCACGGCCGGCGCGTCGCTGGTTCTCGACACCAGCCGGACGTCGTACTCCGCGTCGTAGAGCGCCGGGCGGATATTGTCGCTCATGCCGCCGTCGACACTGATGTAGCGCCGGTTGGCCGTGGCGCTCACGTCTACATCCTTGACGGTGCCGACCTCGTACAGCGTGATGGTGCCCGGTCCGGCGATGGCACGTCCGGGCTCGACCACAAGCCTCGGTACGGGCAGGCCCACCGCCGCGGATTCGTTGCTCAGGATGGCGCTCAGCTTGGCCGCCAGATCACTGATCGGCGGCGGATCGTCAGAGGGCAGATAGGAGATGCCCAAACCACCGCCGAGGTCGACGGTCGACAGCTGCGCCGTCTTCTCGGCCCCGAATTCGCCGACCACCTCGCGCAGCAGGCCGATGACGCGGTGCGCGGCTATTTCGAAACCGGCGACGTCGAAGATCTGCGAACCGATGTGGCTGTGCAGACCGACAAGTCGCAGGTGGTCGGCGGCGAAAACCCGTCGCACCGCTGCCATCGCGGCTCCGCTGGCCACCGACAGGCCGAACTTCTGGTCTTCGTGTGCGGTGGAGATGAATTCGTGGGTGTGCGCCTCGACGCCGACGGTGACCCGCACCAGGACATCCTGAATGATGCCCGCCTGCGCCGCGATGGCGTCAAGTCGCTCGATTTCAATCATCGAATCCAAAACGATATGGCCCACACCGGCTTTGACCGCAGCGGTCAACTCCGCGACAGACTTGTTATTGCCGTGCAGGGTGATTCGTTCCGGCGGAAAATCGGCATGCAGTGCGACGGCCAACTCCCCGCCGGTGGCCACATCGAGCGAGAGTCCTTCCTCGTCAACCCAGCGCGCGATCTCACTGCACAGGAATGCCTTCGCGGCGTAGTTCACGTTGTGCCCGCCGCCGAATGCCGCGGCAATCTCTTGGCAGCGGGAGCGGAAGTCGTCCTCGTCGATGACGAACAGCGGAGTTCCGTACTCCTGAGCCAGCTCGGTCAGCGGGACCCCGGCAATGCAGGCTACGCCCGATTGGTCACGAACCGTACTGCGCGGCCAGACATTCGGTGCCAACCACAGCAGCTCCTGTGCCGACTGCGGGCGCGCCGGCCGGTTGCCTTCGGCGTGGCGGGCGCCGGCGGAATGGGCGGTCACATTCGCTCCGGTGCGCCGACTCCGAGTATTGCCAGCCCGTTGGCAATGACCTGGCGAGTGGCCTGGCACAGCGCCAGGCGTGCGGTGTGCAGGTCGGTGGGCTGCTCGTCGCCTTGGGGCAACACCCGGCAGGAGTCGTAGAAGCGGTGATAGTCACCGGCCAGGTCCTCCAGGTAGCGGCACACTCGATGGGGTTCACGCAGCGTCGCCGCGGTTTCGAGCACCCGCGGGAACTCGCCGATGGTCCTCAGCAGCTTGCCCTCTTTGTCGTGGCCCAGCAGCTCCAGGTGCGCGGTGTCGGGAATCAATCCCAGCTCAGCGGCGTTGCGCGCCAGGGCTGATAGCCGGGCATGCGCGTATTGGACGTAGTAGACCGGGTTTTCATTCGACGCCGAGGACCACAGCGCCAGGTCGATATCGATGGCGGTGTCCACCGACGAGCGGATCAGGCTGTAGCGCGCGGCATCCACGCCGAGGGCGTCGACCAGGTCGTCGAGAGTGATGACGGTGCCCGCCCGCTTGCTCATCCGGACCGGCTGGCCGTCGCGCACCAGGTTGACCAGTTGGCCGATGAGTACCTCGACGGTCGCCGGATCCTCACCGAATGCGGCCGCTGCCGCCTTGAGCCGGGCGATGTAACCGTGATGGTCGGCGCCGAGCATGTAGATGCACAAATCGAAACCGCGTTGCCGCTTGTCCAGGTAGTAGGCGAGGTCACCGGCGATATAGGCCGGCTTGCCGTCGCTCTTGATCACCACCCGGTCCTTGTCGTCACCAAAAGCGCTGGTGCGCAACCAGGTTGCGCCGTCCTTCTGGTAGACGTTGCCGCTGTCGCGAAGCCTGGTAATGGCCTGGTCGACTCGGCCGCTGGTGTGCATCGAGTCTTCGTGGGTGTAGACGTCGAAGTCGGTGCCGAACTCGTGCAACGACTCTTTGATATGGGCGAACATCAAGTCGACGCCGATCTCGCGGAAGGTTTCCCGCATCTCGGGTTCGGGCAGGCTCAGCGCGTCGGGCGCCTTCTGCATGACCTGCGCGGCGATGTCGGTGATGTAGCTGCCCGCGTAGCCGTCGGCCGGGGTGGGCTCACCCTTGGCGGCGGCGATCAAGGAGCTGGCGAATCGGTCGATTTGCGCGCCGTGGTCGTTGAAGTAGTATTCGCGGACCACGTCGGCACCCTGGGTGGTGAGTAAGCGGCCCAGCGCGTCGCCGACGGCGGCCCAGCGGGTGCCGCCGATGTGGATTGGCCCGGTCGGGTTGGCCGAGACGAATTCCAGGTTGATTTTCTGCCCGGCCAATAGGTCGGAGTGCCCGAAATGGTCGCCCGCGTCGATGACGCTGGTGACGATCCGGGCCTGCGCCGAGGTCTCGAGACGCATGTTGATGAATCCCGGTCCTGCGACTTCCGCCGAGGCAATGCCGTCAGCTGTTGTCAGCGCCGCGGCGAGCCATCCGGCCAGTTCGCGCGGGTTGGCACCAACCTTCTTGGCCAGCTGTAACGCCAGGTTACTGGCGTAGTCGCCGTGTTCGGGATTGCGTGGCCGCTCCACCAGGACCGTCTGGGGCAAGGCAGACGTGTCGAGGCCATGCTCGGCCAACACCGCGGCAGCGGTGGCTTTGAGCAGCTCAGCCAGGTGGGCGGGGGTCACGAACGTCCATCCTATGGTCTGGGCCGCTCGGGGCTCGAACCCATAGCGGTGGCGGCGCAGTCGGCGCAATGCGCTAATCTGGCGGAGCTTGTTCATGCCCCATGGCGCAATATGGTGTTGGTGCGCCCCCGTAGCTCAGGGGATAGAGCGTCTGCCTCCGGAGCAGAAGGCCGCAGGTTCGAATCCTGCCGGGGGCACCATCTGAACAGCAGATATGCAATCCCGCACAAGATTCGCGCAACAAGGGTTACGGCGTGGCTCCAAACCGATTGGGAGCCCTCCATGACCACCACCACCAACCCGTTCCCCCACATCCCGCTACCCCCCGGCGTTGAGTACGCCGACCTCTGGGGTCAGGGGGACGGCGGCCGTCAACAGCGTCTCATCAACGGGATTACGCGAGGCGTTGAAGGCAACTCCGACATTCAGGTCTACAACGCCGCTGTCCAGTACGCGGACGGGACGCTCGCGCAGGACGCGCTTAACCGGCCGTCGGTGTGGATTTATGCCTGCGAGGAGGCGTTGAGTAGTGGGCAGGCGCGTGCTTTGGCCGCCGAGCTGGTTGCCGCTGCTGACGAGCTGGACGGGTGGACGAAATGACCACAGACAACCGACACCTCCTGGGTGACAACTGCCCGGCCTGTAGAGCCGCGATGCTGGCCGACATCAAACTTCGGCGGCAGTGGAAGCGTGAATTCGATGAACTGCGCACCCAGTTCAAGGAATTCAAGGCTGCGTATCCAGCCATCGCTGAAGTGATCGACGCAGCAACCCGGCAGGGGTCGTCCGGTGACCACGCCTCAGAGTGAGGTTCAACAGCTCCGGGACGAGTTGGTGACCCGGCTGGACCGCCAGCCTTTCTACGCCTGCTCCCCGGAGCTGCTGCGGGCCTTGATCGCCGTGTTCGACCTGTACGCGGGGTCACCCCCACCACCGCCCCGGCCGCCGGGTTTCCGGCCCTACCGGGTCAAGTGACAGGCCTTTTGCGGGTCAACCCCCGTAAAAAGGGTCGCCGAGACGACGTCGGCGGCCAGGTCACAAGCTTGAGGTTCTGTAGAACTCCAAGCTGCATCGTGGCGAGCCAATCAGGGTGTAACCCTGATGGTTACGCGCGGCTCCGCCGGCCGTGAGCAAGTCTTGCCGTCGGTAATCCCGAAACCGGGATTAACGACAACTTCCGCGCTTCCCCCCGCGGCCCGCGAGAAGGCGATGGGGAGTTTTCCCCGGAGCCGGGAAGTTTTTCGGCGTGCCCCGGAAAACTAGCCGCCTTTTCACTGACGGCAGTAAAAACAGTCGCAGCGCCGCGAGGTCGTCTCCGAGCTGGCCGGGGCGGGGCATGTCAAACCGGGCGATAGCAGACACCATCGGGGGTAGCCGAGGGCACGGTGCGGAACGATCACGCCGCAACTGCGCAAAATTACGCAGTTGACAACACCCCCCGTACGACGCTCGGTCAGGACGGCCGCGAACGCCCAGGGTGGACGGGGCCCCCATCACAATCAGCGCGTCACACGTCCATGACTGCGTGATGTCTAGACGGGACTCTCTTCCGTGCAAAGTGCTAGCACATGCGCTAGCATTAAGCGGTGACGGATCGAGTCGCCAAAGCCGAGGCTCAGATGCGGGAAAACCCATCGAACGTCGACTTCGCAGACGTTGAGATGGTCTGTCGTCATCACTTCGGAATTCCCCGGCAAACAGGGGGAAGTCACATCGTCCTCAAGATGCCGTGGGCCGGGGATCCGCGCGTCAACATTCAGGACAAGGGAGGGAAGGCGAAGGCCTACCAGGTCAAGCAGGTCTTGGCCGCTATCGACAAGCTGAACGCCATAGAGGAAGGAGAGGGCCGGTGAACGAGTACCACTACACCTACCGAGTCGAGTGGTCCCCCGAAGATGGGGAGTGGGTCGGCCTTTGCGCGGAGTTCCCATCGCTGTCATGGCTCGACCAAAACCCAGTGGGAGCCATCAGTGGTATCGCCCACCTCGTCGCCGACGTCGTGAAGGACATGTACACCGAAGGTGAGCGGCCTCCTCAACCACTGTCCGACCGCCATTACAGCGGCAAGGTCATGGTGCGCACTTCACCCGAGCTGCACAAGCGCCTCACCATTGAGGCTGCTGAACGCAACCTCTCCCTCAACCAGTGGGCCATCCACAAGCTGGCCGAGGGGCAGTCCGCTTAGCCCATTGCGGCCGGCAAGCAACCCAACCCCGAAACGAGACTCTTCACTTTTTGGCCAGCGGCCCAGGTGGAGACGGTCAAGCTGCGTGTACGGGTCTGGCATTTTTGGAGGCCCGGCCCGGCCGAAAAGCAGAGACAACAATGGCTCGAATTTATGTGCAACACAACGTAATTCGCGCATACCCCCACCATTTCCGTTGTCTCCCAACGGTTTTCGTGAACTTAAGCCCAGCTAGAGGGGGGGTATACAGCCCCCCGCCGGGCCTCGTTTTTTTATTTCCGCAGGTAGATAGATCGGGGGCGAGCGCTCGTCTCCCGTTGCCCCTTTGCTCAAAAAATCATAACCGCAGTTCAGAGCGTTTTCGCTGTTAGCCACATTTGCGCAGGTCACGATAAGGGTGGGGGGTACCCTGAGGG
>NZ_MVIF01000071.1 GCF_002086675.1 Mycobacterium persicum | reverse complement strand
GTGTCGGGGGGGTGTGGAACACCTCGGTGGCCGGCTCGGGCGAAGTGGCGATGACCTGGGTCTCCTTCGCGTCGAAGCCCGGCGCGGTAAAGCGGCGTTCCCGCGGCAGGTCCGCGTCCGCCGATCCCGGGTTGTGCTCCGGGTCGGATGTGGAGATCACCACGGTCTCGGTTTCGGCGTCGTCGGGGATCAGCGGCTGGCCCTCGGTGCCTGCGGCGCCTTCATTGCCGGCCGACTGGCCCCCGGTTTCGGTGTCGCCGCGGTCGGGTTCGGGTGCGTTGGGCATAAGCGCTGTTGTCCTCCCGCTATCGAGTGGGTAGTTCGGAGCTTAGCGATTCGACCCCCGATTCGCCTGATCGCCGAGGTGGGGCGGGGTGCTTGGAAAATGACCACCGGCGCGATGAGGGCGGATGCGCAAAGTTGCAGAATAGGGGTCATGACGCCGATGGGTGATCTTCTGGGACCTGATCCGATCCTGCTTCCCGGCGACGGTGACGCCGAGGCCGAGCTGCTTGCCGGAGAAAACCCGGGTATCGTCGCCGCCGCACATCCGTCGGCGTCGGTGGCCTGGGCGGCGCTGGCCGAGGAGGCGCTCGGCGACGACAAGGCCATCACCGCCTACGCCTACGCCCGTACCGGCTACCACCGGGGCCTGGACCAGTTGCGCCGCAACGGCTGGAAGGGCTTCGGTCCGGTGCCATATGCACACCAGCCCAATCGAGGCTTTCTGCGCTGCGTGGCGGCGCTGGCGCGAGCCGCCGACGCCATTGGGGAAACCGACGAGTACGACCGGTGCCTGGACCTGCTGGACGACTGCGACCCCGCGGCGCGCCCGGCGCTGGGCCTCTGACCGGGTTGGTCAACGCAGGTCGTCGATGACGTAACTGTCTGGGCTTCACGCAGCGGCCGGATCAGGCGATCGGTCATGGTTACAGGTTGGCAGCGCAGTGTCCGGCATCCTCGGGAAGCTCTACCTGAACGGTGGCGTGCTTCAGCCCCCGGGCGTAGAGCAGCGCGCGCGCGTCCCGCAGCACGGTGGTCAATTCGCCGCCGCTGGTCAGGTGTGCGGTGACCATGTCCTTGCCCGGCGAAAGTGTCCACACGTGCAGGTCATGCACGTCCGTCACACCGTCCACGGAGCCCAGCGCCGACCGAAGCTCGGCCACGTCGATGTGGCTGGGTGACGACTCGGAAAGGATGCGCAATGCCGCGCGGGCCAGCGACAGCGCCCTCGGCGCTACCCACGATGCGACCAGCACGGCGACCACCACGTCGGCATAGGGCCAGCGCGTCGTGACGGTGACCACGCCGGCGATCAACACGCCGAAGCTGCCGACGGTATCGGCCACGACTTCCATGTAGGCGCCCTTGACCGCAAGACTGCCCTCGGAATGGGACCGCAGCAGCATCGCCACGACGAAGTTTGCGACCAGGCCCGCCAGCGCCACCACGATCATCGGCATCCCGGGCACCGCGGGAGCCTCGCGAAGCCGGTCCACCGCTTCGTAGAGGATGAACAGCGCGACCCCAATCAGCAGCACCGCGTTGGCTACCGCGGTGAACACCTCGGCTCGATGCCAGCCGTAGGTGCGATCCGGTGACGAGCTGCCGCGCCTGGCGAGCACGACGGCGGCCAGCCCCATGAACACGGCGACGACGTCGGTGAGCATGTGTCCGGCGTCGGCCAGCAGCGCGATCGAGTTGATCAGCAGCGCCGTGGTCAGTTCCACCACGAAGAACGCCGCCAGGATGGCCGCGGCGATGACCATCCGGGGGATCATCCGAGAGGCGCTCGCCGCTGTAGTCGTGTGACTGTGATTGTGACCGGCACCCATAGCCATCAATATATGCACACTCATGCATATATCGCAACGGGTTAGATCCAGCGGCCCCAGAAGCGGGTCAGCGAATTGCCGGCCCCCGCGAGCACGTGCGGCACACCGGAGAAGTCAAAGAGCCAGCCCACCAGCCCGAACAGCCACTGGTTCAACACCGGCGCCAGCAGCACGAACAGCAGGATGAAGATGCCGAACTGTTTGGCCGGCGCCAGCGCCCGCTGCGTCTCCGGACTCAGGTGCGGCTCCAAAGCGTCGTAACCGTCCAGGCCCGGGATCGGCAGCAGGTTCAGCACCAGCGCCATGATCTGCAAGAAGCCCAGGAACGCCACCCCGGCCCACAGCACCCAGTGGTGCTCGTCGTAGAGCAACCGGGTTGCGGTCAGCAGCAGGATCGCCAGCGCCAGATTGGCCGCCGGCCCGGCCAGGCTGACCAGACTGCGACGGGTCGGCGTCATAAACCAGGTCCGCAGGTAGACCGCCGCGCCCGGCAGGCCGATGCCACCCAACGCGATGAACACCATCGGCAGCAGCAGCGACATGGCCGGATGGCTGTAGCGCCGCGGGTCCAGCGTCAGGTAGCCGCGCACCGCGGCGTCGTGGTCGCCGAATCGCCAGGCGGTGAACGCATGTCCGAACTCGTGCAGGCACAGCGAGACCAACCAGCCGGCGATCACGAAGATGAACACCCCGGCATAAGCCAACGGCCGCACACTGGCCCCGGCCAGCCACGCCAGCGCCCCGCCCATGGCCGTCAGTGCGACCAGGCCCAGAAATATCGGGCTGGGTCGCACCGACTCGTGCAGGCCCGTCTCTTTCACCGGTCGAAAACTACCGGACGAGCAGCCAGCCTTCGACGTGGCGGTAGAACGCGGATCTTCGCACCGATCGGGGTGCCGCGACACCGTCGCGCACCACGCGGGCACCGGTGGTGCCCAGCTGAGCGGCGCGTCCGCTGACCCAGCGGCGCCACGGTCCGGT
Organism: Mycobacterium persicum; assembly: GCF_002086675.1. GTDB lineage: Bacteria > Actinomycetota > Actinomycetes > Mycobacteriales > Mycobacteriaceae > Mycobacterium > Mycobacterium persicum. Next base: position 28,993 of record NZ_MVIF01000071.1, on the reverse strand, counting down.
GTCCAGGGCGGCCCGCAGGCCCGGCAGCTCTGGGGACGGCTCGATCAACACCCCGGCGACATCGCCGTCGAACAACACGGTGTCGTCGACCACCGCCTCGCCGTGGATCAACTGCGCCGGATCAACAGGTCGCCAACGGGCGCGGCCGACGATCACCGTCCCGGTCTCGTCCCGGATCAGCGGCACCCGATGCGCCGTTCCCCGCCGCGCCCGCCGCGCCGCACGGCGCCCGGCCGGCAACCGGTACACCCGGCAGGCCCTGGTGCGCCGCCGCGGCGCGTAGCCGACCTCGATGTCGAGCCGGTCGACGCGCAGCAGCCGGGTCAGCACGCCGGCAAGGTCGGCGTCATCGCCGACCACGACGAGCCGCCGGCAGGCGCGCACTGCGGTGTCGACGTCGTCGGGTCGATGCGTCGGCAGGCCGGTCAACGTGGCAGGCACCGGCCGATCACCGAACACCAATACCGCGGTGCTGGGCGGTTTCGCCCCGTTATGCATGGTTCCTCGCAAACCGCTGGGTAGGGTAAGTCACCGGCTGGACCACAATAGGCGGGCACAACCCGCGAGAGCAGGTGGGAGCGCGTCATGCCGGCAATCGTCTTGATCGGCGCCCAGTGGGGCGACGAGGGCAAGGGTAAAGCCACCGATCTGCTCGGGGGGCGGGTGCAGTGGGTGGTGCGTTACCAGGGCGGCAACAATGCCGGGCACACGGTCGTGCTGCCGACCGGCGAGAACTTCGCGTTGCACCTCATCCCGTCGGGCGTGCTGACCCCCGGCGTCACCAACGTCATCGGCAACGGCGTGGTGATCGACCCCGGGGTCCTGCTTGACGAGCTGCACGGCCTGGAAGAGCGCGGGGTCGACACCTCCAAGCTGCTGATCTCGGCCGACGCGCATCTGCTCATGCCCTACCACGTGGCCATCGACAAGGTGACCGAGCGCTACATGGGCAGCAAGAAGATCGGCACCACCGGCCGCGGCATCGGCCCCTGCTACCAGGACAAGGTGGCCCGCATGGGGATCCGGGTCGCCGATGTGCTCAACCCCGAGCAGCTGGCCCACAAGGTCCAGGCCGCACTCGAGTTCAAGAACCAGGTGCTGGTCAAGATCTACAACCGCAAGGCCCTGGAGCCGGAGCAGGTGGTCGAGTCGCTGCTGGAGCAGGCCGACGGCTTCCGCCATCGCATCGCCGACACCCGGCTACTGCTCAACAATGCGCTCGATGCCGGCCAAACGGTGTTGCTGGAAGGCTCCCAGGGCACGCTGCTCGACGTCGACCACGGCACCTACCCCTATGTGACCTCGTCGAACCCGACCGCGGGCGGGGCGGCCGTGGGCTCGGGCATCGGCCCCACCCGAATTCGGACGGTACTGGGCATCCTCAAGGCCTACACCACCCGGGTGGGTTCGGGTCCGTTCCCCACCGAGCTATTCGACGAGAACGGTGAATACCTGTCCAAGACTGGCGGCGAATTCGGGGTGACCACCGGCCGGCGCCGGCGCTGTGGCTGGTTCGACGCCGTCGTCGCGCGCTACGCCACCCGGGTCAACGGCATCACCGACTTCTTCCTGACCAAACTCGACGTGCTGTCCAGCCTGGAAACGGTGCCGGTGTGTGTCGGCTATCGGATCGACGGAAAGCACACCGACGAGATGCCGATGACCCAGAGCGATCTGTGCCGTGCCGAGCCGGTCTACCAGGAGCTGCCGGGATGGTGGGAAGACATCTCCGCCGCGCGCGACTTCGACGACCTGCCCGCCAAGGCCCGTGACTACGTGCTGCGCCTGGAAGAGCTTGCCGGAGCACCGGTTTCGTGCATCGGTGTGGGTCCCGGCCGGGATCAGACCGTCGTACGCCGCGACGTCCTGGCGGCCCGCCCGTGACGCACTATTCCTCGCTGGGTTCAGACGGATGCCCCGAAGAAGAAGATCCCGAATACCAGCACCACGGCGGCTTTCCGGAATACGGTCCGGCCAGCCCCGGCGCGGGCTTCCGCCGTTTCGTGACGACGATGCGCCGGTTGCAGGACCTGGCGGTGTCGGCAGACCCGGGTGACGACGTGTGGGACGAGGCCGCCGCGCGCGCCGCCGCGCTAGTCGAGCTGCTGGGCCCGTTCCAGGCGGAGGAAGGAAAGGGGCCGGCCGGGCGAACCCCCGATCTGCCCGGCATGGGCAGCCTGTTGCTGCCGCCGTGGACGTTGACCCGCTACCGGCCCGACGGTGTGGAAATGACGGGTTCGTTCAGCCGGTTTCATGTCGGCGGCAACCACGCGGTGCACGGTGGCGTGCTGCCGTTGCTGTTCGACCACATGTTCGGCATGGTGTCGCATGCGGCCGGGCGGCCGATCAGCCGGACGGCCTTCCTGCACGTCGACTACCGCAAGATCACCCCGATCGATACGCCGCTGGTCATCCGGGGACGAGTGACGCGTACCGAGGGCCGCAAGGCGTTCGTGTCCGCGGAATTGGTCGACGCGCGCGATTCCGGCGAGGCGACGTTGGCCGAGGGCACCGGCCTGATGGTGCGGCTGCTTCCCGGCCAGCCCTAGGGAGCTACTGGCTTTGGCTGGGGTTGGGAGGCACCACGATGATGGTCGCCCCCGGGATCGCCGCCAGCGTCGCGGCCAGGTTGGCTACCACGCCGGGCGGTAAACCGGACGGCAAGCCCGGGATGTTCGTGCCGGCGGCCGCCGGGATCGAGGGCGCGTTCGCCGCTGGTCTGCTGGCCGCCGCGGCCCCGCCGCCCGCTGCCGGTGCGGCCGCGGCCGGGGTCGACGAGGAGGCGCTGCCCCGGGCCGCCAGGCCCGCCAGGCTGGTCCCGGCCAAACCCGCCGCCGCCATGCCGGCATACCCGTCGTCCGAACTACCTGTCATGAACATCGGTGTGGTGCCGGGGAACATCGCAGCGACTTGGCGCACTGCCGGGGGAAGCATCCAGCCCTGTGGCACCGAAAGCCCGCCGATACTGGCCGAGTAGCCGGACAGCGCGGTGACCGGCGGCTGGGGCGGGGTGAATACCCGCCCCGGCAGTGGGACGGGGTTGGTCCTTCCGCGGCTGGGGCCAAGGACATCAGGCGAGCCGCCGTCGGCACCGTCGTCGGCTCCCTTGGCGCCCGGATCCTTCTCCCATTCGTCGACCTCGTCGTGGCGATAGATTTCGATCAGCTGCGCCGCCTGCAGCCCCCAGCTGCCGGCCGCGACGATCACCGCTGCGGCCACCAGCAGATCGAGCTCGCCCAGCGGCGTCGGCAATCCGACCGACTGGGCCGTTGGCAACGCGGCGGTCGTCAATGCCGCGGCCGGGGCGGCCGTGATCGCCGTCTGGGCGCCGGTGGCGTCGGCCGCAGGTTCGATCCCGGTCGTGGTTTGCGGCGGGGCGGTAAACGGCGGCAACTCCGATGCGGCCGCCGAGCTGCCGGCGTAACCGTCCATGGCGACGATGTCCTGAGCCCACATTTCGCTGTAATCGGCTTCACTGGCGGCGATCGCCGGCGTGTTCTGTCCGAAGATGTTCGTCCGCGCCAGCGAGATCATGGTGCCGCGGTTGGCCGCGATCTCCCCCGGGGGCACCGTCGCCGCATACGCGGATTCGTAGGCGTTGGCCGCGGCGATGGCCTGAGCCGCGGCCTGCTCGGCCTGAGCGGCAGTAGCCCTCATCCACGCCACGTAGGGAGCAGCCGCGGCCGCCATGGACAGCGCCGAGGGGCCTTGCCACTCCTCACCGGCGAGCCCGGAAATCACCGCCGAGTAGGACGCGGCCGTCGCATTGAGCTCGTTGGCCAGCCGCCCCCAGGCCGTCGCCGCGTGCAGCAGTGGAGCTGCACCGGGTCCGGCGTACATCCTGGCGGAATTGATTTCCGGCGGCAGCGCCGCAAAGTCCATTCCGATGGTTCCCGGGGTCATCGGCGCGCTCCTCCAGGGTCCGCGGCGCCGGCGTTGGTCGCCCCGCCGGCCGCATCCACGGCCGGCTGTGTCATCACGAAAGGCATGGACTTTCTCCTTGACGGAATTGCGCGGTCCGCGAAGGGCCTTCTATTTCGGATGGCGCGAGTGACCGCCCGCCGCTCTCCGGACCCACGTGCTCATGGGCCAGGCAAACACCGGGCTGTGAGCAGGGTTACACAAAAACTCGACAAATGAGCGCAGAAGCGCCTTTCTCTTATCGAGCCCACGGTTACGGCGGGTAATTGCGTTGCCGCGGGTCCCGCTGGTGCCGCCGGGTTCGGTGCCCGCGCCAGCGCCCCTATCCTTGAGCCTTGGGCAGCAGGACCACTACCGATGGAGAGGGTGAGCTGGTGACTGACGGCTTGACCGAGGGACGGGATGAGCTCACCGGTAAGGACGAACGGCCGGCCGCAAGCGACGGCGCGGCTCGGGACGACGCGACGACGGCCCTGGAGGTGTCGCCCGCCGCAACCGGTCAGCCGGCTGCGGCCGAGCCCGATGGCAGGCCGCGGGTGTTGTTGCTGGGCTCTGGCGAGCCGAGCCGGGAGCTGACAGTTGCGTTACAAGGCTTCGGCGCAGAGGTGATCGCTGCCGACGAACGCCCCGATGCGCCCGCGCACCGCGTCGCCGACCAGGCGCTGGTCGTCTCCATGACCGATGCCGACGAGCTGGGGGCCCTCTTCGCCCGGCTGCATCCGGACTTCGTGGTGACGCTCACCGATGCGGTCAGCGCCGACGCGCTCGATGCTCTCCAAGCCGGCCAAGCCCGGCAGCCTCCGGCTGACGGTTGGCACACCGAGCTGGTGCCCAGCGCCCGCAGTGTCCGGCTGACCCGTGACCGGGAAGGCCTGCGCAAGCTGGCCGCCGACGAACTCGGCCTGCCTACCGCGCCGTTCTGGTTCGTCGGATCGCTTGCCGAACTGCAGGCGGTGGCCGCTCACGCCGGCTACCCGCTGATGGTCAAACCCGTCGCCAAGGTGAGCGGGCGGGAGCGATCGGTGGTCCGCGGGTCCGACGAGATCGAGCGCGCCTGGCGCCTCGCGGCCGGCGATGAGGTCGCGGGCGCACACCCCAGGGTGTGGGCCGAGACGGTGGTCGATATCCAGGTGCTGGTCACCCTGATCGTGGTGTGCACCGACGGGCCGGCGGGACCGGAAATCACCTTCTGCGCGCCGGTCGGTTATCGCGGCGCAGACGACCGAGGTGATCGGGACCTGGAATCCTGGCAACCGCAACAGCTGAGTACCGCCGCACACGACGCGGCCAGGTCGATAGCCGCCCGCATCGTGAAGGCGCTCGGCGGACGGGGTGTCTTCGGCGTCGAATTGATGGTCAACGGCGACGAGGTGTACTTCGCCGACGTCACCGCGTGGCCGGGCGACAGCGCCTGGGTGACCCTGCGCAGCCAGCGGCTTTCCGCCTTCGAGCTGCAGGCCCGGGCGGTCATGGGCCTTGGGGTGGACACCTTGATGGTGTCGCCGGGCGCTGCCCGGGTGATCGGGCCGGGCCGGGCCGCTGCCGGCGTGGCACCCAGTGCCGAGACGCTGACGGCCGCGCTGAGCGTCCCGGAAAGCGATGTCCGGGTGTTTACCAGTGCGCACGCCGGGGTGCCACGCAGGCTCGGTGTGGCGCTGGCTACCGCGCCCGACGTGGGGACCGCGCGCGGCCGCGCCCGAGACGTCGCCGATCGGCTCAGTATGCGAGACTCGGGCAAGTGAGCTACGCGGGAGATTTAACGCCACTCGAAGCATGGAAAATGCTCAGCGACCACCCTGAGGCTGTGTTGGTGGACGTGCGGATCGCCGCCGAGTGGCATTTCGTCGGTGTACCCGACCTGTCCAGCCTTGGCCGCGACGTCGTCTACATTGAGTGGAACACCGTCGACGGAGCGCGCAACCCGAACTTCGTCGCCGAATTACAGGATGTGATCGCGCCCGCGGAAGGTTCGGGCGAACGGCCGGTCGTTTTCCTATGCCGCTCCGGTCATCGCTCCATTGGCGCCGCCGAAGCCGCAACCCGCGCCGGGATCACGCCGGCCTACAACGTGCTGGACGGCTTCGAAGGGCACCTCGACGCCGAGGGTCATCGTGGTGTAGTCGGTTGGCGGGCAATCGGATTGCCCTGGAGGCAGGGGTGATCCGGTGACGGGGGTGGCGGGGTTGACCGGCGAGGGTTCGGTCCGCACGCCCAAGCCGCTGCCCGACGGTGTCGGCCAGGCCACCATCGGCGTGCGCGGCGGGCTGCTGCGCTCGGGGTTCGACGAGACCGCCGAGGCGATGTATCTGACGTCCGGCTATGTCTACGAGTCGGCGGCGACGGCCGAGCAGTCGTTCAGCGGCGAGCTGGACCACTTCGTGTACTCCCGCTACGGCAACCCGACGGTGTCGATGTTCGAGGAGCGGCTGCGGCTGATCGAGGGAGCGCCGGCGGCGTTCGCCACCGCCAGCGGCATGGCGGCGGTGTTCACCTCGCTGGGCGCGCTGTTGGCGGCCGGTGATCGATTGGTGGCCGCGCGCAGCTTGTTCGGATCGTGTTTTGTGGTGTGCAACGAGATCCTGCCGCGCTGGGGAGTGGAGACGGTTTTCGTCGACGGCGACGACCTGTCGCAGTGGGAGCAGGCGCTGGCCGCCAAGCCTACCCAGGCGGTGTTCTTCGAGACGCCGGCCAATCCCATGCAGTCGCTGGTGGACATCGCCGCGGTGACCGAGCTGGCACATGCCGCTGGTGCAAAAGTGGTGCTGGACAATGTTTTTGCCACGCCATTGCTGCAGCAGGGCTTTCCGCTCGGGGTCGATGTGGTGGTGTACTCGGGCACCAAGCACATCGACGGCCAAGGCCGGGTGCTCGGCGGCGCCATCCTCGGTGACAAGGAGTACATCGACGGCCCGGTGCAGAAGCTGATGCGCCACACCGGACCGGCGATGAGCGCCTTCAATGCCTGGGTGCTGCTGAAAGGCCTTGAGACACTTGCAGTTCGGGTGGAGTACAGCAATTCCTCGGCGCTGCGGATCGCAGCGTTCCTGGAAGCCCATCCCGCGGTGAGTTGGGTGCGCTACCCGTTTTTGCCGTCACATCCGCAGTACGACCTGGCCAAGCGGCAAATGTCCGGCGGTGGGACCGTCGTCACCTTTGCGCTGGACGCTCCGGAGAGTGCGGCCAAGCAACGGGCGTTCGAGGTGCTCGACAAGCTCGCGTTGATCGATATCTCCAATAACCTCGGGGACGCGAAATCGCTTGTCACGCATCCGGCTACCACGACGCACCGGGCGATGGGCCCGGAGGGCCGCGCCGCGATCGGCCTGGGTGACGGCGTGGTCCGCATCTCGGTCGGCCTGGAAGGCACCGACGACCTGATCGCCGATCTGGATCGGGCGTTGAGCTAATCGGGGCGGTCACGTTGTTGGGTCATGGAGTGTGCTCGACGAGCGAGCCTGCATCCAGTGCGTCCACTCTGCGCCCAGAGCGCTGCTGAGTGCGATTTCGTCGCTCTCAGCGCAGAATGAAAACCTGACCCCGTTTAGGCTTCGCCGGCTTAGTCGCAACCTAACCGACCGCTCGCTGTTCGGCTTTTTCGGCCTGCTCGGCGGCGGCCAGCGCGCCTTGTTCGGCGTGCGCCTGGACATAGCGCATCGCGAGCCTGGCGTAGACCATCTGGCTGGTGATGGCCATCTGGCCGCGGGTGCGGCCCAGGAAGGCAAGCCCCCAGGAGTACGCGGCGGCAATGCGGTTGCGGTGGCCCACCAGGTACAGCAGATGCAGCAGCAGCCACGCCAGCCAGGCGAAGAAGCCGGCGAACTCGATCTTGCCGATCTTGGTGACGGCGCTGAAATGCGAGATGAGCGCCATGCTGCCCTTGTTGACATAGTGGAAGGGCTTGCGGTTGGCCGCGTCGTCGTGGCCCTTCACCGCGTGCTTGATGATCGTGGTCGCATATCGCGCCCCCTGGATCGCGCCCTGGGCCATCCCCGGCACTCCGGGCACCGCCATCAAATCACCGACCACGAAGACGTACGGATGCCCCTTGACGGTGAGGTCGGGCTCCACGATCACCCTTCCGGCGCGGTCGATTTCGGTTCCCTCGGACTGTTCGGCCACCATCTTGCCCAGCGGGCTCGCCTGCACGCCGGCCGCCCACACCTTGCACGCGCAGTCGATGCGGCGCTCGGCGCCGTCTTTGTCCCGGACCGTGACGCCCTTGTAATCCACGGCGGTCACCATCGCGTTCAGCTGGATTTCGACGTCCATCTTCTCGAGCTTTCGTTGCGCCTTGAGACCCAACTTGGGGCCCATCGGCGGCAGTACCGCGGGTGCGGCGTCGATCAGGATTACCCGGCACTCGCTGGGCGTAATGGTGCGAAACGCTCCGGCTAGGGTGCGCTCGGCGAGTTGGACAATCTCCCCGGCGAGCTCCACACCGGTGGGCCCGGCCCCGACAACGACGAAGGTCAGCCGGCGTTCGCGCTCGGCATGGTCGGTGGCCACTTCGGCGGCCTCGAACGCGCCGAGGATGCGGCCACGCAGCTCCAGGGCATCGTCGATGGTCTTCATGCCGGGCGCGAAGATGGCGAAATCGTCGTTGCCGAAATAGGACTGCTGCGCACCGGCGGCCACGATGAGACTGTCGAACGGCGTGACGGTCTCCATGTCCATCAATTTCGACGTGACCGTTTTCGCGTTCAGGTCCATGTCGATGATCTCACCCAGCAATACCCGCACGTTCTTTTGGTTGCGCAGGATCAGCCTGGTGGTCGGGGCGATGTCACCCTCGGACAGGATTCCGGTGGCCACTTGGTACAGCAGCGGCTGGAACAAGTGGGTGGTCGTCTTGGAGATGAGGGTGACGTCGACGTCGGCCCGCTTGAGTGCCTTGGCCGCGGTCAGCCCGCCGAAACCGCTGCCGATGATGACGACGTGATGGCGCCTGCCGACGGACGGGCCTTCGCTGGGTGGGGGCGTCATGGTCCTCCTTCGGTTTTCGTCATTCCGCGGCAGTTCCCGGGGTCACTGCGGCGCATGTACACCGTACGACTTCGCCCGGGCTGACGTCGATTGTTTCCGGTCCCAACGGTGCGTCGAGCACTAGCTGCGGTCTGGCTTCCGGTCGTGTTAGGAATCAAACTTATTGCCGGCCAGTCTCGTTCGTCTAGTGACGTTATCGGTTGGGTGCGGTCGGGACTAATGGCGGTGCCTATCTGGAGAACGGCACAACGGTTGCAATATACGGGAGGGGGGTATATGCTGCCGCCGTGGACATCCGGCAGGCGGGCGCTGCCTCGAGGCTGCTTGGCCGCGCTGCGCTCATCGCGGCTCTGGCCGCGTTGCTGCTCGGGGTGGCAGGCGGTCATTGCGGGCTGCCGCGATGGGATTTTGCCCCGGCCCACCTATCACAGTCGCGCCCCGCGACGCTCGCGACGCCGACCGCTCAGTTGGTGGTCGACGGGCAGCACGCGCAGCGTTCCGACGCTGCGGCATCGCCGTGTCCCGGCAAGCTGGCGACGGCCGTACTGCCGCAGTCAGTCGCGCCGGTCTTGGGTGTCGTCGCCGTGCTCACGGTGGTCGGTCTCGTTGGTCTGCTCGTTGACCCGATGGTGTTCGGTGGGCGCAGTCCACCTGCCACGCCGCCTTGCGTCATCTCCGGTCGGGTGCTCTTGACCCGGCTCTGCGTAGCGCGTCGCTGACCAGTCGAGTCGCCGCACCCCGTTCACGGCTCGGCTGAAAACCGACAATTGGTCTGTCTTCGGCGGGCGTCCTCGTTGCGATCGGTGTTTTCGCCGGCGCCTCAGGAGTCAAAGCTGCTGAGCGGCAGCGCATCTGATGTTCATCGCAATGCGCGTAGAGCCAATTGAGTTGGAGGTCAAGAGAAATGGATTTCGGTGCTTTGCCGCCCGAAGTCACTTCGGCAAGAATGTACGCCGGTCCGGGAGCGGGGTCGCTGCTGCTTGCTGCGGCGGCGTGGGAAGCGGTAGCCGACGAGCTCTACTGCGCGGCGAATTCCTGCGCCGCGACCATCGCGGCCGTCACCGGCCAAACCTGGATAGGCCAGGCAGCGGGGGCGATGGCGACGGCGATGGGGCCCTACCTGGCGTGGCTGACAGCGACCGCGGACCTCGCCCGGCAGAGCGCTGTTCAGGCGCGGGCGGCCGCGAGCGCCTTCGAAACGGCGCGCGCGGCTGTTGTGCCGCTACCGGTGATCGCGGCCAACCGTGCCTTGCTGATGCTGCTGAGCGCGACCAACGTGCTGGGTGTCAACACTCCCGCGATCGCGGCCGTGGAAGCCGAATACGGGGAGATGTGGGCCCAAGATGCCGCCGCCATGTATGGCTATGCCGGTGCTGCGGCCGCGGCGTCGACCTTGACGGGTTTCGCGCCGCCCCCCGAGATGACGAATCCGGCCGGGCTGGCCGACCAGGCCGCGGCCGCCGGGAAGGCGGTCAACGCCGCGACGCTCAGCGCTGTCTCGACGGTGCCCCTGGCGTTGCAGCAACTTGCACAGCCGGTCGCGGCGTCGACCTCCGGGTGGACCTTCGCGGAATGCCTGAGCCTGCTGTCCTCGTTGACGTCGCCCGCCAGTGCGGCCGCCTCGACGATGAGTTCGACGATGTCGGCAATGTCCTCGGTGAGCTCGGTGGCAAAGCTTCTTGGCTCGTCTACCACCGTGGTGGCGAGCGAAGCCGCGACCCTGGGCTCGGCACTGTCCGGTGTCGGAGCGGCGGCGCCGGCGGCAGGGCTGTTCACGGCGGGCATACCCTCGGCCATCGCGGCCGAAGTGGGCAAGGCCGCGTCGCTGGGACCGTTGTCGGTGCCGCCGAGTTGGGCCTCGGCCGCGATGACGGCCAGCCCCGCGGCCGCGCCGTTCAGCGGCGCCGCCGCTGTTCCGGTGGCCCAGTCAGCTGGGAGCGGAAACCTGTTGGGTGGGTTGCCTGTTGCCGGAATGCCCGGCCGCGGTGGCGGGAGCGGCCTGAACAGCGCGACGTCGCGGGCCGGGGCGGCCCCCACGGTGATGCCGCGCCCGCTGTTCGGCGGATGAGCCCGCCGGGTCCGGTGTGTCATGACGGACCGGGCGACGAAATCTAGCTCACGGCCAGCCGCTTGCGTTGTCCGCGTATCTGGCGTTGAGTGCGGTGCAGAAATCCGCGGCCGTGCCGGCGAGCAAGATGTAGTAGACCTCGGTGCGCCGCAGATCGCCGTCGGTTGGGGTGGTCCAGCCGTTGTTGCACATGGCGTTTTCGCCGCCCGCCGTCGACCGGCGCCAATTGGTCTTGACGCAGCTGACCAACGCGTCGACGTTGGGAGTGGTGCTCTTGGCCGTGACCAACATCGCGCCTCCCCATTGCCCGTCGGCGCGTCGGTAGGCGCGTGCCGCGAACGGGGAGCCCGATCCCGCGCCGTTGCTCTGGCAGGCCAGCACGCGGCGTAACAGCACGAAGGGGGCGGCCAGCTGCGGGTCGGTCACCGCGGCGGCCGCGGTGATGAACTGCGCCGCGTCCGAACCGTCGACCTCTTGGACGTTCGGGTTGGTGAGACCGGTCAATTGCTGCGAAACGCCCGGCGCTGCGCCGCCGCCACCGATGTTCGGTCCGCTGCCGGTCGAGGTCATCGGCGGCAGGGTGACGGTGGGATCGGCGGCGGCCGTGGAGGATACCGCCAGGGCGCTCACGGACAGTCCGAACACAGCGACGGCGATGACGATCCGGTGTGACATAAGCCCATCATCTCCTGTCCCGGCGCCACGGGTGGGCTAGATTCGACAACAGGGCCCGCCGGCGCCGGGTCAGCGGAATGCCGCCAGGCCGGTGAAGGCCTGGCCGAGGACCAGCTGGTGCATCTCGGGGGTGCCCTCGTAGGTCAGCACCGATTCCAGGTTGACCATGTGCCTGATCACCGGGTACTCCAGCGATATTCCGTTGCCGCCCAGGATCGTCCGCGCGGTCCGGCAGATCTCGATCGCTTCGCGGGTGTTATTGAGCTTGCCGAAACTGACCTGTTCGGGACGCAGGCCGACACGGTCTTTGACCCGTCCGAGGTGCAGCGCGAGCAGCTGGCCCTTGTGCAGTTCCACGGCCATGTCGACGAGCTTCGCCTGAGTCAACTGGAATCCGGCGATGGGACGACCGAATTGGGTGCGCTGCATCGAATAGTCCAGCGCGGACTGCCACGCCGAGCGCGCCGCGCCCATTGCGCCCCAGGCGATTCCGTAACGCGCCTCGGACAGGCACGCCAGCGGCGCCCGGAGTCCAATAGCGTTGGGCAGCATCGCTTCTGCGGGCAACCGGACGCTGTCGAGCACCAACTCGCTGGTGATCGACGCCCGCAGCGAGAGCTTGTGGTGAATGGTGTTGGCGGCAAAGCCCGGGGCGTCGGTGGGCACGACAAAGCCGCGGATCCCCTCGTCGGTGCCGGCCCATACGATCGCCACGTCAGCGACCGAACCGTTGGTGATCCACATCTTTCGCCCGTCGAGCAGCCAATCCGAGCCATCACGTCGGGCCCGCGTCTTCATGGCGGCCGGGTCGGACCCGGCGTCGGGTTCGGTCAGCCCGAAGCAGCCGACCAGCTCACCGGCCGCCATGCCGGGCAGCCATTGCTGCTTCTGCTCCTCGGAGCCGTGGTGCCAGATCGCGAACATCGCCAGCGAACCCTGCACCGACACCAGCGACCGGATGCCGGAATCGGCGGCTTCCAGCTCCAGGCAGGCCAGGCCGTAGTGGACCGCCGACGAGCCCCCACATCCGTAGCCGTGCAAATGCATTCCCAGCAGGCCGAGTTGGCCGAACTGCTTGGCCAGTTCGCGGGCCACCGGCAGGTCGCCGTCCTCGAACCACTCGGTGACGAACGGTGTCACGTGCTCGGCGCAGAATTGGCGGACGGTGTCGCGCACCGCGAGCTCGTCGGGGGACAGCGACGCGTCCAGCCCGAGCGGGTCGTAGCGGTCGAAGGCGGGCGGTGTGTCAGTGCTCATGAACCCCATCCTGCCCGGCCCGGTAATCTCGCTGCATGCAACCGCCGCACAGGCTCTGCTGGCTGAGCTCGTTGGCCACCGACGTGGTCGCCGTCCTGATCTTCTGCGCTCTCGGGCGCCGCAGCCATGCCGAGGGCATCAGTGTCGGCGGCGTCGCGACGACGGCATGGCCGTTCCTCAGCGGGACCCTTGCGGGATGGCTGGTGTCGCGTGGTTGGCGACGGCCCACCAGCGTGATACCCACCGGGGTGACGGTGTGGATCGGCACCGTCGCGGTCGGCATGGTGTTGCGCAAGGCCAGTTCGGCCGGTGTGGCGGTGAGTTTCGTCGTGGTCGCCTCGTCGGTCACCGGGGTGTTGTTGCTCGGTTGGCGTGCGGCCGCCGGGCTGCTGCTGCGCCGCCGGTGACGATGCTTGACGAGGCTTGACGAGGCGCGACGAGGCGCAGCAAGGTGAGGCGCGATGGTACGCACCGATGACGACGACTGGGATCCGGCCACCGGCGTCGGGGTGACCGCCACCTTCGGCGCCACCGCCAGGGCCGTCGCCGCCGGCGCCGGGTTGCTCAACGACCCATTCGCCGAACCGTTGGTTCGCGCCGCGGGAGTGCCGTACTTCACCCGGATTATCGACGGAGATCTGGGCGAGGCCGACCAGGACAACCAAGCCGACTCGGCCGACAACCGGACAACGGCCGGACTCATCGACATTCTGGTGACGCACACCCGGTTCCTCGACGGTTTCCTTGCCGAGGCGGGCCGGGCGGGGATTCGTCAGGCGGTGATCCTGGGGTCGGGCCTGGACGCCCGGGCGTATCGGCTGTGGTGGCCGCCGGGAACGACGGTGTACGAGATAGACCAGCCCCGGGTGATCGAATTCAAGACTGGCTTGTTGCACGGGCTGGGCGTCAAGCCGACCGCGCACCGCCGTGCGGTCGGCATCGACCTTCGTCAGGATTGGCTCGCGGCCTTGTGGCGGGTCGGTTTCGACGCGGACCAGCCCACGGTGTGGATTGCCGAGAACCTGCTCGTGGGCTACCTACCGCCCGGCGGGCAGCAGCGGTTGCTGAACGACCTCACCGCGGTGAGCGCGGTCGGCAGCCGGTTCGCCGCCGATCACATGCCCACCTGGACACCGTTACAGCAGAAGGCGGGACGGGCTTTCGTCGACCGCTGGCGAAGGTTCGGCCTGGACGTGGACCTGGCCGCGCTGACGTATCCGGGTGAATACCGTTATCTGCCGGAATGGTTGGCATCCAATGGCTGGAAGACGGTGGAACGCGACGTCGTCGAGCTGTTCGCCGCGATGGGAATGCCGGGCCACTGGAGTGTGCGGCCCCGAGACGTGGCGATCACCCCCAGGTATGTCACCGCGACACGGGTGTAGGGCTGACATGACGGATCTGCTGCATCTGGCGGTCGCGCTGGACGGGTACGGCTGGCACCCGCAAGCCTGGCGGACAACCGCGGCGGTCGACTCCCGGTCGGTGCTCAGCGGCGGTTACTGGGCCGACGTGGCGGTCACCGCCGAACGCGGCCTGCTCGACTTTCTGACCATCGACGACACGTTGATGCCACAGCCGGGCCGCCGCGAGCGAATCGATCCGCGGCGGCTGGCCGGCCGCGCCGACGCCGTGCTGGTCGCGGCCCGCGTCGCGCCCGTGACCCGGCACATCGGTCTGGTCCCGGTGGCCACGATCACCCACACCGAGCCCTTCCACGTTTCGAAAGCCATTGCCACGCTTGACTTTGTGTCGCACGGCCGGGCCGGCTGGCAGCCCAGGGTCAGTGTCACCACCCACGAGGCGGCCCTGTTCGGCCGCCGCTCGGTGAACCCCGCCGAATTGTTCGACGAAGCCCGGGATTACGTCGAGGTGGTGCGCCGGCTCTGGGACAGCTGGGAAGACGACGCGGTGATCCGCGACGCGGCCACCGGGCGCTACATCGACCGGGACAAATTGCATTACGTCGACTTCGCCGGAAAGTACTTCGCGGTCAAGGGGCCGTCGATAACCCCGCGGCCGCCGCAGGGTCAGCCGGTGGTGGCCGCGCTGGCGCACGCGGTGCCCGTCTATGAATTCGCGGCCGCCGCAGCAGATATCGTCTTCATCACGCCGACCGACCAATCGCTGCCGAGCATCCTCGACGACGTGCGCGCCGCCGGCGGGCAGCTGAAAGTGTTTGCCGACGTGGTGGTTTGCTTCCACGATGCCGGCGACTTCCGCTCCGACGCACTCGTCTGGACGGGCGACGCATCGGATTTGGTTGAGCTGCTGCTGCATTGGCAGCGCCACGGCGTTGACGGTGCGCGGCTGCGGCCCGCGGTGAACGCTTTCGATCTTCCGGTGATCGTCGACGAAGTGGTGCCGCTGCTGCAGCGTGCCGGCCGGTTCCGGACGCGTTATCGCGACACCGAGACGCTGCGCCAGCGACTCGGCCTGCCGGCCGCACCCAACCGATATGCGGCGGTGAGCCGGTGATCCCGCTGTCGGTCTTGGACCTGTCGCCGATCAGCGCCGGCAGCGACGCGGCGACGGCGCTGCGCAACACCGTCGAGCTGGCTCAGCACGCCGAGCGCTGGGGCTATCGCCGGTTCTGGGTCGCCGAGCATCACTTCGTCGCGGTCGCCAGCGCCGCACCGGCGGTGCTGATCGGTCAAATTGCCGCGGCCACCAACCGGATTCGGGTAGGGTCGGCCGCGGTCCAGCTCAGCCACACCACCGCTGCCGCGGTGGTCGAGAGCTTCGGCATGCTCGACGCTTTCTATCCCGGTCGCATCGATCTGGGCCTGGGCCGGTCCGCGCAGCGACGCGGCGTCACGCCGCGGGACCCGGCCAAACCTCGGGTACCGCGACCGCCGGCGCAATGGCGCGAGGTCGACGGTGTGGTGATTCCGCCGCCGTTCGACCTGCGCACCCTGCTGGCAAGCGGCCGGGTGCAAGCCACCATGGCGATCCTGCAGCAGCCCGAGGCGGTCGCACCCGACGTCGCCGAGCAGGTCGGCGACATCATCGCCATGCTGGCCGGCGGCTATCGGGTGGACGGCTTCGACGTGCACGCGGTGCCCGGCGAAGGGGCCGCGCTGACCCCATGGATCTTCGGCAGCAGCAAGGGGCGCAGTGCCGCGTTGGCGGGTGCGTTGGGATTGCCGTTTGTGGCCAGCTATCACCTCACCCCGGCCACCGCGCTGGACGCCGTCGACGCCTACCGCGCCGCCTTCGTGCCGTCGGCGTATCTGCCGCGGCCCTATGTCGTGGTGTCGGCGGACGTCGTGGTCGCCGACGACTCCGACACCGCCCAGCGGCTGGCATCCAGTTACGGCCACTGGGTGTACTCCATCCGGGCGGGCGGCGGGGCTATCCCCTATCCCGACCCGGCCGATTGCGCTCCGCTGACCGACCAGCAGCGCGCCGTGGTCATCGACCGGCTGGCAACGCAATTCGTCGGAAACCCGGACCAGGTCGCGCAGCGGTTGCGCGCACTGCAACGGATCACCGGCGCCGACGAACTCGTCATCACCTCGGTGACGCACCGGCACCGGGATCGGCTGCGCTCGCATGAATTGATCGCGCGGCATTGGGGGCTAACCTCATGAACCGCAAGTCCATTCACCTCGCGGCCCACTTCCCGGGGGTGAACAACACCACGGTGTGGACCGATCCGAGTGCCGGCAGCCAGATCGAATTCGACTCCTTCGTGCACCTGGCCCGCACCGCCGAACGTGGTCTGTTCGACTTCTTCTTCCTGGCCGAGGGGCTGCGGTTACGGGAGCACCGGGGCCGGATCTACGACCTGGACGTGGTAGGCCGGCCGGACACTTTCACCGTGCTGGCGGCGCTGTCCGCCGTCACCGACCGGATCGGCCTGACCGGGACCATCAACACCACGTTCAACGAACCATTCGAAGTGGCAAGGCAATTCGCCACGCTCGACCACCTGTCCGACGGCCGGGCCGGCTGGAACATCGTCACCTCGTCGGACGCGTTCACCGGCGCCAACTTTCGCCGCGGCGGCTTTCTCGACCATGCCGACCGATACGCGCGGGCCGAGGAGTTCCTCGCCGTCGCCCGAAAGTTCTGGGACAGCTGGGCACCCGGCGCGGTGCCGGCTGACGTCGAGAGCGGCGTCTACCTCGACCCGGACCGAATCCGCCGCGTCGAATACTCGGGCAGCCACTTCGAGGTGGGCGGTTTCGCCACCCTTCCGGCGGGACCGCAGGGGGATCCGGTGCTGCTGCAAGCCGGCGACTCCGCGCAGGGACGGGCATTCGCAGCCCGCCATGCCGACGCCGTGTTCACCCTGCACACGTCCCTGCACGACGGTCAGCGCTACTACGCAAACATGAAGGGCCGGGCCCGCTCCTACGGCCGGGACCCCAACCAGCTCAAGGTGTTTCCGGCGGCGACCGTCGTCATCGCGGACACCGATGCCGAGGCGCAGGACAAGGCGCGACACATCCGCCGGCAACAGGTCAGCGGCGCCACCGCGATCGCGATGCTCGAGCAGGTGTGGGGCCGTGACCTGTCGGACTACGACCCCGATGGCCCGTTGCCCGATGTGGAGCCGATCGCCGACGGCGCCATCAGCCAGGGCCGTGTTCGCCACGTGGATTCCGTTGCGCTGGCACGGCGGTACCGGGATAAGGCCACCGCGGAGAACCTCTCGATCCGGGAACTGGTCATCGCCGTCACCAGCCGCCAGCAGTTTGTCGGCAGTCCCGCGCACATTGCCGACGAAATCGACCGCTACGTCCAGGCCGACGCCTGTGACGGGTTCATCCTGGTGCCGCATCTGACACCGCACGGACTGGACGAATTCGTCGATTGGGTGGTGCCGCTGTTGCAGGAGCGCGGCGTGTTCCGCACCGAGTACGCCGGTGCGACGCTGCGTGCGCATCTGGGCCTGGGGCCGGGTTCGCGGGTGTAAGGATTCCGCAAACGCGGCGATTGCCGGCGCCGCCATGGCGTTATAGTACATCGACAACCAGGGTTGACAATATGCACGACCTGACGGAAAGTTACCTAAATGTTAAGCAGCGCAACGATACCCGGTGTCAGTGTGGTGACACAGGACGGCAGCGCGGTCGAAATCTACCGGCGGATGCCGTCACTGGGCGAAATCGAGCGCATTCGGTCGCTGCTGGCACCCAGCAGTTCGGTGCTGGAGCTGGGCGCCGGCACCGGGCGTATCGCCGACGCTCTGGCCGCGCTCGGTCACCGGGTCACGGCCGTCGACGACTCGCCCGAGATGCTCGCGCACATCCGCCGCGCCCGAGTGATTCAGGCCCGCATCGAGGACGTCCGGCTGGCCGAGAAGTTCGATGCCGTGCTGCTGGTCTCCAATCTGATCAACTACCCGGACGCCCAGCTGCGCAGATCGATGCTGGCAACGGTTGCGCACCACCTCGCGCCGACCGGCCAGGCCATCATCGAATGGGTGCCGCCCTCGATGTTGGCGTCCCGGCAGCAGGGCTGGACCAAGACCTTGGCTTTCGACGGAGCAGAAGCGACCCTGACGATCCACTCCAACGCCGGCGGCATCGTCACGGGTGAGTTCACCTTGACGGCCGATGGCCAGCGATGGCACCAGTCGCTGGTGCTGCAGCGCGTCAGCCCGGCAACCGTGCGGGACGAGCTGACGGCGGCCGGGCTCACCCTGATGACCGCCGCGCCGAATTCGACCCGGTGGTTGCTGGCGAAGCGACGCTGAAAACCGCGTCGTCCTTGAATCGGGAAGGAGGTGAGGGAAGTGACTTATGAGCAATTGTTTTGCGACGTGGAAATGTCCTGCGAGAGCGTCTGGTTCGCGGCGGGCGACATGGCGGAGTGAGCCGCTCAGCCCTGGTCAGCGGGCGGACGCTGCCGCTCGCTGCAGGGCCTCGTCGGTGGCCGCGCGGATCGGGCCGCGCCACAGCTCACCGTGGCCGGGCGCCAGGATCTCGGTTTCTAGCAGCGCCAGCGCCGACAGGCTGCGGATGCAGTTCTGCTGGCTGTAGCTGAACACCGCCGGCAGCAGCTGCGGCCCGCCGCGACGCAGCAGGGGATGGCCGGTGATCAGGGCGTCGCCGCTGGCCAGTACGCCGTCGACCAGATACGAGCAATGCCCGTTGGTGTGTCCGGGAGTGAAGATCGCCATCGGTTGGCCCGGCAGCCCCGCGGCCACCTCGGCGGTCAATGGCCGTGTCGTCGGAATGCCATCACGGACCAGTCCGCCGTTGCGCACCACATGAACGGTCCACACCGCCCAGCGGGGGCGCCAGATGCGCAGTGCGATATCGAGTATCGACACCTGCTCCAGGTACTCGCGCTTGGCGTGCCCGACCTCGTCGGCATGGCAGTACACCGGGGTGTGATGCTCGCGGGCGAACCAGATCGCGGTGCCCAAGTGGTCGATGTGCGCGTGGGTCAGCAGAATTGCGCGCACATCCCCGGGCTGATAGCCCAGCAGGCGCAGCGACCCCAGCACCTCCTCGCGATCGCCGGGATAACCCGCGTCGATCAACATCACCCCGGTGTCGTCGGTCACCAGCACCCAGTTGACCGCGTGCCCATGGGCGAGGTGAACCTTGTCGGTAACCTGAACAAGCTCCGTCTTCAGCTGGTGGGCCATGTCTTCTCCTACATCAAGGCATTGCCAGCCCGATAACCGCGGTCAGCTTAACGGCTGCAACGCGTTTGAGCGTCAACAACCGATTTTCGCCACGGCCAGACCCGGCGCTGGGCCGTTACAGGGCCGCAATCGAGGCTAATCTGGTCGCTATTCGGCCGCAGCGCTCACACCTGGTTTCGGTGCGGCGCCAACACCGGCTCCTCGGGTGCAGGAGTAGAAAGAACGAGTGGCTGAACTCAAACTCGGATACAAGGCATCGGCTGAGCAATTCGCCCCCCGCGAGCTCGTCGAGCTTGCCGTCGCCGCAGAAGCACACGGCATGGACAGCGCCACGGTCAGTGACCATTTCCAGCCGTGGCGCCACAAGGGCGGGCACGCGCCGTTCTCGTTGTCCTGGATGACCGCGGTCGGCGAACGCACTCAACGGCTGTTTCTGGGCACTTCGGTGCTCACGCCGACCTTCCGCTACAACCCCGCGGTCATCGCGCAGGCCTTCGCCACCATGGGCTGCCTGTACCCGGGGCGGGTCTTCCTCGGTGTGGGCACCGGCGAGGCGCTGAACGAGATCGCCACCGGATACGAGGGGGTCTGGCCGGAGTTCAAGGAACGGTTCGCCCGGCTGCGCGAATCGGTGCGGCTGATGCGTGAACTATGGCGCGGCGACCGGGTGGATTTCGACGGCGAGTACTACCGGCTCAAGGGTGCTTCGATCTACGACGTGCCCGAGGGCGGCGTGCCGGTCTACATCGCCGCCGGCGGTCCGGCGGTGGCCAAATACGCCGGACGCGCCGGCGACGGTTTCATCTGCACGTCGGGCAAGGGCGAAGAGCTCTACACCGAAAAGCTGATTCCGGGCGTCTTGGACGGGGCGGCCGCGGCCAACCGCGACGCCGACGACATCGACAAGATGATCGAAATCAAGATCTCCTACGACCCAGACCCCGAGCTGGCCTTGCAGAACACCCGGTTCTGGGCGCCGCTGTCGCTGACCGCCGAGCAGAAGCACAGCATCGACGACCCGATCGAGATGGAGAAGGCCGCCGATGCCCTGCCGATCGAGCAGATCGCCAAGCGCTGGATCGTGGCCTCCGACCCGGACGAGGCCGTCGAGAAGGTGGGCCAGTACGTGACGTGGGGCCTCAACCACCTGGTGTTCCACGCGCCCGGGCACGACCAGCGCCGGTTCCTGCAGCTGTTCGAAACGGACCTGGCGCCCCGGCTGCGACGGCTGGGCTGAACGGCAGGTGTCCTCCAGCTCCCTTGGTACCACCGCGATTTACATCGGTGCGCCCGAACCTGCGTCCGGTAAGGCGACGATCGCGCTGGGGATTCTGCACCGGTTGACCGCGACGGTCGCCAGAGTCGGTGTGTTCCGGCCACTTACCCGAACAGCCGGTGCGCGCGACTACCTCCTGGAACTGCTGCTGGAGCACACCACCGCGGGCCTGCCCTACGAGCAATGCGTGGGCGTGACCTACCAATACCTGCACGCCGACACCGACACCGCGATCACCGACATCGTCGCGGCGTATCACGCGATGGCGCACAACTGCGACGCGGTGGTGATCGTCGGCAGCGACTACACCGACGTCGCCACCCCCACCGAACTGTCGGTCAACGCCCGGATCGCGGTCAATCTCGGTGTGCCGGTGCTGTTGGCGGTCAGCGCCAGGGGGCGCACCGCCGACCAGGTGCTCAGCGTCGTCGGGGTGTGTCTG
Organism: Mycobacterium persicum; assembly: GCF_002086675.1. Lineage (GTDB taxonomy): Bacteria > Actinomycetota > Actinomycetes > Mycobacteriales > Mycobacteriaceae > Mycobacterium > Mycobacterium persicum. Next base: position 7,764 of record NZ_MVIF01000071.1, on the reverse strand, counting down.
GCCGAGTTGTCGGCCCACCACGCGCACACCGCGGCGGTGGTGGCCAACCGCTGCGACCCGGCGGAGCTGGCGGCGGTGGGCGAAGCGCTGCGGGGTGTCGGCCCGCCCAGCTATGTGCTGCCCGAAGAGCCGCTGCTGTCGGCGCCGACGGTGGCCGAGTTGGAGAAGGCGGTCAACGGGACCGCGATCAGCGGTGAGACGCCGCTGCGCAGTCGCGAGGTGATGGACGTGCTGGTGGCCGGGATGACCGCCGACCACGTGCTGGAGCGGCTGCGCGACGGCATGGCGGTGATCACCCCGGGCGATCGTTCGGACGTGGTGCTCGCGGTCGCCAGCGCCCATGCGGCCGAAGGCTTTCCGTCGCTGTCGTGCATCGTGCTCAACGGTGGGTTCGACCTGCATCCGTCGATCGCGGCGCTGGTGTCGGGGCTGCGGCTGAGGTTGCCGATCATCGCCACCACGCTGGGTACCTACGAGACGGCCAGCGCCGCCGCGGCGGCTCGCGGCCGGCTCACCGCAACCTCGCAGCGCAAGATCGACACCGCGCTGGAGCTGATGGACCGCCACGTCGATGCCGCCGATTTGATGACCCACCTTGCCATCCCGATCCCGACCATCACCACACCGCAGATGTTCACCTATGGTCTGCAGCAGCGGGCCCGGTCGGATCGCAAACACATCGTGCTTCCCGAAGGTGACGACGACCGCATCCTCAAATCCGCCGGCCGCCTGCTGCAGCGCGGCATCGCCGACCTGACGATCCTCGGCGAGGAGGCTCAGATCCGGCTGCGCGCCGCCGAACTCGGTGTGGATCTGGGTCAGGCCGAGGTACTCGACCCGCGCACCAGCCCGCTGTGCGACCACTTCGCCGAGCAATACGCCGAGTTGCGGAAGTCGCACGGCATCACCGCTGAGCTGGCCCGTGAAATCATTTGTGACGTATCGTATTTCGGCACCATGCTGGTTTACAACTCCCATGTCGACGGCATGGTGTCCGGAGCCGCTCACACCACGGCGCACACCGTGCGCCCGGCGCTGGAGATCATCAGAACGGCCCCGGGCATCTCCACGGTGTCCAGCATCTTTCTGATGTGCCTGCCCGATCGGGTGCTGGCCTATGGTGACTGCGCGATCGTGCCGAACCCGACGCCCGAGCAGCTGGCCGATATCGCCATCTGCTCGGCTCGCACCGCCGCGCAGTTCGGCATCGAACCGCGGGTGGCTATGCTGTCCTACTCCACCGGTGCCTCAGGGGCCGGGGCCGACGTTGAAAAGGTCAGGACGGCAACGGAGTTGGTTCGCTCACGGGAGCCGCAGCTGTTGGTCGAGGGGCCCATCCAATACGACGCCGCCGTCGACCCCGCGGTCGCAGCCGCCAAGATGCATGACTCGCCGGTGGCCGGCCGGGCGACGGTGTTGATCTTTCCCGACCTCAACACCGGCAACAACACCTACAAGGCGGTGCAGCGTTCGGCGGGAGCCATCGCGATCGGCCCGGTGCTCCAGGGCCTGCGCAAGCCGGTGAACGACCTGTCACGCGGGGCGCTGATCGAGGACATTGTCAACACGGTTGCCATTACCGCAATTCAGGCGCAGGGGATCGACGATGGCCATTAACCGGTTGGTGCTGGTGCTCAATTCCGGCTCGTCGTCGCTGAAGTTTCAGTTGATCGATCCGGTGTCCGGCATTTCACGGGCGGCCGGCAATATCGAGCGGATTGGCGAATCGTCGTCCTCGGTGCCCGACCACGACACAGCGCTGCATCGGGCGTTCGACATGCTGTCCGAGGACGGCATTGACGTGCGGACCTGTGGCCTGGTGGCGGTCGGACACCGGGTGGTGCACGGCGGCAGGGACTTTCACCGGCCGACAGTGCTCGACGATGCGGTGGTAGCCCGGCTCGAGGAGTTGTCGGCGTTGGCGCCGCTGCACAACCCGCCCGCGGTGCTGTGCATCAAGGTGGCGCGCACCATGCTGGCCGACGTCCCGCATGTCGCGGTGTTCGACACGGCGTTTTTCCATGACCTGCCCGCCGAAGCGGCTACCTATGCGATCGACCGGGACCTGGCCCAGACGTGGCAGATCCGCCGCTACGGATTTCACGGCACCTCGCACCGCTACGTCAGCGAGCGCGCGGCCGCCTTCCTGGGCCGGCCGCTGGAATCCCTGAATCAGATTGTGCTGCACCTGGGTAACGGTGCGTCGGCGTCGGCGATCGCCGCCGGGCGACCGGTAGACACCTCCATGGGCCTGACTCCGCTGGAGGGTTTGGTGATGGGTACCCGCAGCGGTGATGTGGATCCCAGCATCATGTGGTACTTGTGGCGCAACGCGAACATGGGTGTGGACGAGATCGAGTCGATGCTCAACCACCGGTCGGGGATGTTGGGACTGGCCGGTGAGCGCGATTTCCGCCGGCTGCGCCAGATGATCGAAAAAGGCGACCGTGCAGCGCGATTGGCCTACGATGTATTCATCCACCGGTTGCGCAAGTACATCGGTGCTTACCTGGCGGTGCTGAGACACACCGACGTGCTGACGTTCACCGCGGGGATCGGCGAGCACGACAGCTCGGTGCGCCGGGACGCGCTCGCCGGAATGGCTGAGCTGGGCATCGAACTCGACGCGGGGCGCAACGCCGCTTCGGCGGGCGGGGCCCGGCAGATCTCGACGGACGGCTCGCCGATCGCGGTACTGGTGATCCCGACCAACGAGGAATTGGCGATCGCCCGGGACTGCTTACAGGAAGCCGAGGCTCGTCCGCCCGGTTCCGACTGACGGTGTCGGGTCGGCGCCGAGGGTGTGTACCAGCAGCTCGTAGTAGATGTCGCGAAAGTCGGTGGTGGCCTTGAGGTCTCCGTGGTCGAGGTCGGTGAGACCGGGCTCGTCGCCGTAGTAGCCGCCGTTGACCGGTACCCCCGCGACGAAGACCGGCCCGGCCGTGCCGTGATCGGTGCCCTGGGAAGCGTTGGCGGCGACTCGGCGGCCGAACTCCGAATACGCCAGGACGACGACGTTGCGGCCGCAGCGATCACCGGCCATGTCGCGCAGGAATCCGGTGACGGCCTCGTCGAACGTCTGCAAGAGCCGCTGCTGGGTGTCGCGTTCGTCGGCGTGAGTGTCGAATCCGCCGAGCTGCACGGTGTAGACGCGCGTGGGCACCCGCGCCTTGATCGCGGCGGCCACCATGTTCAGCTGGGTGGCCAGCGAATTGTGGGCGCTTTCCGGCTTGATGGACGCGAACGCCGCGTCGGTGGTGCGCGCGTCGCGATAGGCTCTGGAAACCGCCGCCATCGCCGGGGTGTCGTTCGGATCTGTCGCGCTCAGCGCCTGCATCGTCGCGTCAAACCTATCCGCGGCTTTCTCCGCCGCGGCGGTCGAAAGCGCTGCGGCGGTGTGCTTTTCGCCCACCGCCAGCGGGGGCAGGACGGCACCGATGTTGACCGCGCGCAGCGGATCATCTCCGGTGGCGTCGAGCCAGCGACCGATCCAGCCCGACGAGACCGGTTCGGCCGGCGATGCGCTCTGCCAAATGTCCATGGACCGGAAGTGGCTGTGGTCGGGCTTTGGATAGCCGACGCCGCGCACGATCGCGAGCTGCCGCTGCTGCCATAGTTGCGCCAGACCCCGCAATCCCGGATTGAGTCCCAGCTGCGCGTCCAGCTGCACGACGTCGCTTGCAGCGTAAGCTAGTTCGGGACGGGCATCGTGGTATGCGTTGTCGGCGTAGGGAATTACGGTGTTGATCCCGTCGTTGCCGCCGTAGAGCGTGACGATGACCAGCACGCCGGCGTCGTCGGGCAACGGCCGGTCGTAGGCCGCGTGCTGCAGATCGCGCCAGCTGACCGCCACCGCTCCGGAGAGCAGACCGGCCGCGCCGGCGCCGGCGCTGGCGATCAAGAACCTGCGGCGGGTGATCATGACGTCAGGTATTCCGGTGTGTTGACCGCGGCGGCGACCAGCTGGGGTGGGCGGCGCACCAGCGGCCCGAGCGCGCGGGCGCTGCGGTCGGTCCACGCGCCCACGCCGATCAGATAGCCGACGGCCTCGATGCGGTCTTGCGCCGCGGTGTTTTCGACGGTCGACAGGTCGGCCCTGTTCGCCAGGTGCTGGGCGACGCGCAGGCGCGTCGCGGCGGACGCGGTGGACAGCCACACCTGGCCCCGCGGCCAGCCGGCGACGTCCGGGGGGAAGAACGGCCGTTGTCCCAGTGCTTTGAGTGTCGCCTCGATCAGCTTGAGGTGGTTGTCGACGGGGACTCGAAGCGACCGGATCATGCCCACCAGCCATTCGACCGGGGTGGTGACGACCGTCGCGCGACTACCGGTGAACTCGTCGTCGGTGAGTATGGCCCGGGTCAGGGCGCGCAGGTCGCGCGTGGTGCCGTAGGCGCTGACCAGTCGGTCGAGCACCGCTGGGGACGGCGGGTCGTCGGAGGCCAACTGTTGCCACAGCCGCCCCCCGACGTACCGCGCGGACTTCGGCTGGGCCAGCACCGCGTCGCAGAACCCGGCGGCATCGAAATGGCCGGTGATCCCGAACAGCGTCGTGGGGGTGAAGTCGTGACGCCGGGGCAGCATCGACGTCCGACCGTCGGCGCCGATCACCCACCCGGTCAGCGCGCGGGCGCCGGCTCGCACGTCGTCCTCGGTGTAGCCGTTGCCGTGGCCCAGCGCGAACAGTTCCATGAATTCCCGGGCCAGGTTTTCGTTGGCGGCCCTGGCGGTATTGCTCTGCCCGTCCAGCCAGCGCAGCATCGCGGCGTCGGTGAGCATGGCGTAGGCCAGCGTGCGGAAGTCGCCCAGTGCCAGCGTGCGCAGCTTCTGGTTTTGCGCTGCCAGATATGCCGGGGCCCGGACTTTTCGCGCCGAGGTTGCAAAGTGGTTGTGCCACAACAGGGTCAGCTTCTCGCGTAGCGGCTGCCGGACGGCGACCATGCGGCGCAGCCACCATCCGGACAACTCGGCCTGCTGCTCGGCAAGCTCGCGGGTGAACTCTTCGCGAGCCGCCGGTGTTGCCCTTTTGCCCGGCGGCCGCGGCGTGGCCAGTTCCGGCATCGGGGTTTCTCGCGCGCCCGGGTCCGCGTCGGGGTCGGCGGCCAGGGCAGCGTCGAGGTAGGCGGGCCAGTCTTGACCGGCCACCGCGTCCACCTCGGGGCCGCTTGCCCCGAACCCGGCCCGGCACAGGACTCGGGCCGTGGTGATCCACCGCGCGGATTGCCCGGCCATGCTCCAACTGTGACGGGTGAAGCTGTGTTTTCGCTATGTGTGCCGTGTGGGCCGCCGGCTGGCTCCAAGATCGCGCGGTTCATGCTTTTCAAACCTGTGGATGTGCGGAATCACTGTTGGCGGTCGACGTGCCATCCTCTGCGGCATGTGGGATTCGCAGGCACCATTCCTCGGCAGCGCGCTGTTGGCGTCAGGAGCCTTGACGCGGCATCAACTTCGCACGCAGTACCGGGCAGTGCTACCGAATGTCTACCTTTCGCGACGGGTGCAGTTGTCTTTCGAGCAGCGGATTGCGGCTGCTTGGCTGTGGTCGCGCGGTTCGGCGGTGATTGCGGGTGCGGCGGCCGCGGCGGTGCACGGGGCCAGGTGGATTCCCGACGACTTCCCCGTGGAGCTGATTTGTGTCAAGTCCCGGCCGCCGCGTGGTGTGCTCACGCGCCGCGACGTGCTGGGCGACGGCGAAATGCAGACTGTTGACGGGCGCGCGGTCACCACACCCGAGCGCACCGCCTTCGACATCGGCCGGCGGGGAGCGGTCCGCTCGGCCGTCGTCCGGCTGGACGCACTGGCTCGGGCGACGGGTTTCACGGTGGACGATGTGCTGCACGTCGCCGGCCGCCATCCCGGGGCGCGCGGACTGCGGCAGCTGGAGACGGCGTTGGAGCTCGTTGACCCCGGTGCACAATCACCGAGGGAAAGCTATCTGCGGCTACTGCTGATCGATGCGGGATTCCCGCGACCGCGCACGCAGATACCGGTAGCGGGAGCCGATGGCATGCCGTTTGCCTACCTCGACCTCGGCTGGGAGGACTATATGGTCGCCGTCGAATACGACGGCGACCATCATCAACGAGACCGCCAGCAGTATGTCAAGGACATTCGACGCGTCGAGCTGCTCGAGCAGTTGGGGTGGATCATCATCCGGGTGGTGGCCGAGGATCGACCCGCGGACATCCTGCGCCGGGTACGGGCGGCGGTGGCGGAGCGCAGTTCGGTTGTGCGGTGAGGCGCGGTGATGGCGAAGCGGATTCGGTTGTGCGGTAAGGGTTTCCAGTGTGCGCCCATGGCGTCGACGGTGCATCCTGGGCGGTATCAGGGCGATTCTTGCGCCACAGACGCACGCTCGACGCCATAGACGCACGCTCGACGCCACAGACGCACGCTCGAGTTCCCAGCCCGATGTTGAGGCAGTAGCCGCTCACTGAAACACCAGCACGGACGCCGGTCCAGCACCCAAGCCGCCGAAGCACCCCAAGCAAACCTAGAACGTGCTGGTGGGACGCACGTTGTTGGCCATGTCCACCAAGGTGTAGCGATGCCGCTGCGTGGGCGCGATACGCGCCAGGCTGCGCAACGCCGCCTCGACGCCGAGCCGCAGCCCGTGATCGGTGAACGGAAACCCCAGTATGTGGTTAGTACTTGCCTGGTTGTCCTGCAGCCAGTCCATCGCGCCGCCGAGCACCAAAGCGCGGATCTGCAGCACGCGCGGTTCGGTGGGTGGCAGCGACTCCACTCGTCGAGCCGCGTCGCGGATCTGATCCTCGGTGATTTCGCTGCGCGACCGTCCCGACAGCAACGTCACCGCGCTGGTCAGCCGGGCGGTGGTGAAATGCCTTGAGCTGGGCGGCACTTCGTCGAGGGTGTGCACCGCGCCGGCTCGATCACCCTTAGCCGAAAGGGCTCTGGCCAGACCGAACGCCGCCGATATCACGCCGTCGTTGGTCTGCCACACCGTCTGGTAGAAGTTGTGCTCGTCGGTGTAACCGGCCAGCTCCGCGGTCGCGGCCAGCGCCAGTTTGGGTGCGAGTTCGCCGGGGAAGGTGTCCAGCACCTCGGTGAAATGTTTGATGGCAGAGTCGTAGTCGCCGGTGAGCAACTCGGCGACAGCCTTGTACCAGATCAGCCGCCAGCGCCAGCCCACCCGCTCGGCGAGGTCGTCGAGTTTGCGGGTGGCCTTGGCGACATCACCGAGGTCCAGCAGCGCCCGGACCTCCATCAGCGGCAGTTCGACCGATTCGGAAAGGTCGACACCTTCCGCGTCCAGGGCGCCGTGGCGGGCAGCACGCAGTGAGTCCAGGGTCTGCACCGGCTGGGAGAGCACTGTGGCCTGCAGGACCGGGGCCGCGACGTCGGTCGGGTCGACCAGCGGTACCTGCAGCGCGGTCACGATCTCCTTGGCGGTCAGTTTCTCCGCATGGACCTGGCCGTCCAGGTACACGTCGGTATGCGCGACCAGCAGGTCCACGCCGAAGGTGGACCGGCTGGGACTGAAGATGGTCGACAGCCCGGGCCGGGGCACCCCGGTGTCGGCGGCGACCACCTCCCGCAACACGCCCGTCAACTGCGCCGACATCTCGTCTGTGTTGGCGAACCGCCGTCGCGGATCGGGGTCGATGGCGCGGCGCAGCAACCGGCCGAAGGAGTCGTACCTGTCCAGCACCGGGTCGTCGTCGGGCAGCCCGTCGGCGTATCGCCCGTTGCGGGTGGGCAGGTTCAGCGTGAGCGCTGCCAGGGTGCGCCCCACGGTGTAGATGT
>NZ_MVIF01000070.1 GCF_002086675.1 Mycobacterium persicum | reverse complement strand
CCGACTCAGGCTTGCGCCAACCCGCACGAGGCATACCCTACAAACTACACCCATGTAGTCTTAACTGAACGGTATTGGGGTTAGCCCGCCGCCGCGGGGGTACCCGTACGCGAAAAGCAACCCGGAACGACCGTCGCCTGCGGGCCAACGGCGCCGTCTCTCATGGCGTACCACCTGCTTGTTGTCGCGGCGGTCGGCGGTGACGGCAACTTTGAGGACGGACACATGAGCGAACCGGACGCCATCATCCAGAAACTGCGAGACATCCTCGACAAGGAGCAGGGTCTGGAAAGTCTGCTCGAGCGGTCGTTGGTGAAAGCGCGCAACTGGGCCGAGGAAGAACTGAACCCGCGGCTGTTCGCGGCGTTGGAGTGGCCTACCGACATCGGTGAATACGAGGACTACCTCAAGCGCTACCTCAGATGGGTTCCGCACGAGTCGAATGGCGATGCCTGGAAGAACGAGCAGCGGCAGGCCCAAGAGGTCAGCGATCGGATGGGGCATTTCTACTTTCTGGTCGACCAGAAGGTCGACGGTGAGGCGCCACAGGACTCCGACGCATTCCGGGAGTGGATGACCGACTTCGCCCGGCGGTGGGGCGATTTTCTCGATACGCCCGAGTCGTTCGGTCCGCAAGCGTTGCAGTCGTTCATCGACAATGCCCCGGAGTACCGCATCGAAGAATCTCTGGTCGACGGTGTGCCAAACGCCCCCAGCGGTTGGCTGACGGCCAACCAGTTCATCGCGCGCGAAATCAACGGCGGGCTACGGCCGATCGCCGAGCCGGCCAGCAATCTGGTGGCCACTTCGCCCGCCGATTGCCACTATCAGCACGCTTACGACATCGACGCCGACTCCAATATCCCGGCCACAAAGGTCAAGAACCGCAAGTACGGCAACATCAAGCAGCTCTTGGAAGGCAGCGCCTACAGCGAAAGATTTGCCCGCGGCACCTTCGTCCATTACATGCTGCCGGTGCACGCCTACCATCGGTACCACCTGCCGGTGGCGGGGGTGATCAAGGAATCGTTCCGGATCAACGGCAAAGTGTTCATGCAGGTTGGCATCGAGAATCATGAGTTGCGGGCCAGCGACAGCGCCAGCAGTGGATACGAGTTCTCCCAGACACGGGGTGTGGTCACCATCGACACCGCGGAATCCGACTGCGGCAATATCGGTGTCGTCGCGGTGATCCCGGTGGGAATGGCGCACGTCTCGTCTGTGGTGCTCACCTCGGTGGCGGGCAAGCACATGTCCAAGGGCGAAGAATTCGGCTACTTCCAGTTCGGCGGCTCCGACATCATCATCTTGTTTCAAGAAGGCGTGAGCCGCGAGATCGACACCAGTCAGAAGTTCCGGCTCGTTGGCACACCCGTGGCGCGTTGCCGGCTGCGTTCCGCCTGACCACGGCCAAAGACCGTCTCGGTCATGCCGAAAACTGTTGCCGCCCCGCGGATCGCGTAGGTAGCCGGCATGGCGGCTAACGCCTAGGCCCGCGGGCCCCAACCGGACAAGCTTGGGCCCACCGGGGAGGAGCTCGACATCCTCCCCGGCAGGAGTCTGAACCGCGTCGAGGGCAGGCGCGCCGCGCCGTTCACGAGGTGCCGCATCATCGGCGAAATGAGCCGCCGGCCGGTTAGGGTCAGCGCCCGGACCGGCTCGAATCCGCCGCGCACGCGAGCCTACTGAAGCGCCATGGATCGCAGCGACAGATCGCCGCCGAAGGTGAAATGGTGCCGCATCGGCAGCTTCCGCAGATCCACCGAATTCGGTTCCGGCAGGGTTAGGCAACGCCCACGTCCTGACAGCACCAGCCCGCCCAGCGATACTGGCACTCCTGCCGGCAGTCCCCAATCAAATGACCAAAATCCGTTTCATTCGGTCGTCGGTGCGGTACCCCCTACGCGGCGAACCAAACACCGGTTGGCGATTGGCGCGTCCCTTCCTTCGTTGGCTCGCGAAACCATTCGGCTGCCCGGCCTTGGTGTCATCGACGGCGCGATGACGCCGATTACCGCGACGGGGGCTCGCGCCGCAGGTGGCAACTGTGGGGAGGGGTCGGCCCGTGGTCCCAACAGTTAGGTCCCAGCAGAAAGGATGTAGGGGGAGATGACCGACCCACTCGGCTTGTCGGTCGGGGTGGCAAACCTCGTCGCCGCGCGAACGGGCAGCGCGCCGGTGACCCGCAGCTCGGTGCTGACACTGTTCAATCAGCGCGCACCCGAGGTGGGCACGCCGGAGGAAAACCCCAATGCGGTCGGGCCCGGGCTTGCGCTGAGCGGATTCGTCGAGCGGGTCGGGGACCCGGAGCCGTTGATCGCGGCCGATGGATCGGCCCACTCCGGCGCGGCTATAGCTGCCGGAGCGCTTGATGCGATGGCAGGCACCGTCGGTTACGGGGCGCCGGTTGCCATCGCGGTTCCCGCGCATTGGGGCGAGCGTCAGGTCGGCGCGCTGCGCGAGGCGTTGCGGGGCCATCCTGACTTGGCGCCGGGCGCGGTGCAACCGGCCTTCCTCGGCGACGCCGCCGCCGCGCTGGCGGCGCTGTACGCCAAACCGGGTTTTCCCACCGACGGCATCGTGGTGCTGTGCGACTTCGGCGCCAGCGGCAGCAGCGTCACCTTGACCGATGCGGCGTCGAACTTTCGCCAGATCGCCACGACCCAGCGGTACACCGACTTCTCGGGAAACCAGCTTGACCAAATGATCTTGCGGCATCTGGCAGTGGAGGCTCGCGACGCCGACGCCGACGCCGACGGGACCGCGCCGCTGGCGCCGCTGAGCCGACGGCTGGCCCAATGCCGAAGTGCCAAGGAGCAACTGTCGGCCGCGACGGTCGCGGTCATCCCGGCTGAGCTTCCCGGTATCGGCGAGGACGTCCGCCTGACCCGCGCCGAGTTCGAGGACCTTATCTCCGACCCGCTGCAACGATTCATCTCGTGCGTCGAGGAAGTGTTGCAACGCAACCAGATTCCACAAGGCAGGTTGGCCGCCATCGCGACAGTCGGTGGGGGCGCGAGCATTCCGTTGATCACCAGTCGGCTTTCGGAGCGGCTGCAGGTGCCGATTGTCACCACGGCGCAACCAAGGTTGAACGCGGCCATCGGCGCCGCCGTCTTGGCCCAGATGCGATCGTCGGCCGTTGGCGCACCCCCTCAGGGCGTGGTCGGCAACGCGGCGGCCGGGATGGCCGCCGCCGCAACGGAAGGCGAAGCCGCGGCGCTCGCCCCTACGGAGGTGATTCCGTCGGGGTGGGCCGTCGGGGCAAGCCGCGCCGCCGCCGGCCAAGCGTCCGTCGACGGCGACCAATCGGCGACGTACCGCGCGCTGGCCTGGTCGCAGGAAGCGGCTGCGGGCGACCCCGCGATACCCGGCGTCGACTATGGCGATGCGGGTGCCGGCGTGACAGCCGACACCGAACGGCCCGACGCCCATTGCGAGGATGCGTCCCAACGCACGCATTGGTACGGGCGATCGTCGGTGCTCATCAGCGTGACCGGCGCGGCGGCCGTTGCACTGGTGATAGCCGCTGTCCTGGCCGTGAAGTTCGGTGCCGCCGAGAGTAAACCCGTCAACAACACCAGGGTCATCACGCCGCCCGTCGAGTCCTCCCAGCTGGTGCCGGTACCTCCACCGGCCTCGAACACGCCCACCGTCGCTTCGTCGACTGTCGAATCGACCGAGCCGGTGACGACGCCGCCGGCCACCACGGTGGCGACGACGCAGCCGCCGGTGACGACGACCCGCCCGGCGACCACATATCCCACCAACCCGGCCTACCCGACGACCACCAATCCGGCCAACCCGTATTCGACGACCCCTTACCCACCCGCGAGCAAGAGCCTGGCGCCGGCCCCACCGCCGAGGACGACGACACTGGTACCCGTCAGACCGCCGTTGAACCCCTGACTCCGTGCGCCAGCCGTACGCCAGCCGGGTGCGGCTCGAGGTCAATGAACCGAATTGCCCACCAATGGGATTCGATCCCCGTCTGCGCCCAGAGCATAGGCCGGACGACGGCACGGTTGTCGCAGCCTTCGCCTTCAGACAGCGAGCGGCGTGGATCCGCTGGGGCTCCCGTCGGTCGGCTGCCATGCCGGAGAACCACCGGTTTGCGGCCCGATTCGGCGGGGTACTTAGCAGCGGTGGCTGGTCTGCTCGGGCGACTGTGGCTCAAGGCGTGGCAGCGACTATGGTCTTCGCCGGTACTGACGCTGAACGGCTACGTCGCATTCGATCTCCCGCGGACGGTCACCGGGTTGGCCGGATCGCTGCTGATGGGCCTGCTTGGGGTGCACGTCTACCTGTTGGCCACCCAGCCGGGCTTGCCGCTGTACTTCATGATCTACGCCGCGGTGCTGATCGCCGGCTGCCTGATCGCGGCCGCTGCCATGGCGTTGGCGCTCAAACCGCAGGTGCCGCAGGCTGGTTGGTATTTCGGCAGCTTCGTCAGCGGGGTCTTCCTACTTATCTATCTGGGTAGCCGGTTCGCCAGTCTGCCCGGGCTGGTGGCGCTCACCGGCCGCTGGGACCTGGCACCCGGGACGCTCGCGGCGGCGTTCGCCGCCGGCTTCGTCGCTGTCCATGCGACGGTGCTGTCGGGCATCAACGTGGCTTATCCGCAGCGGCAGAACTGGCACGACTGAATCGGGCAGGAATGACGCAGACTATGACCGTCCTCGACTTCCCGGCGTGGCTGCGCATCGAGCATTGGCTCAACGTGCTGTTCCTGACCTTGGTGATCCGCAGCGGCATCGAGATCCTGTCCACTCACCCCAAGTTGTACTGGCACGACGACAGCAAGCCGGGCACCGAGTGGGCGCGCTTCACCACCAAGGAGATGCCGGTCAACAAGCTGTACGACACCCTCGACGAAGAGGAGGACTACAGCTCACTATTCGCGTTGCCCGGCCACAAAAAGTTGGGCATGGGACGTCATTGGCACTTCTTCTCGGTCATCGGGTGGATCCTCGTCGGACTGTCGTACTACATCCTGCTGTTCAGCACCGGCCAGTGGCACCGGTACTGGCCGTATTCGTGGTCGATCTTCCGTGAGGCATACAACGACATCGTCACCTATCTGAGCTTCAACCTGCCGCCGCTGTTACCCGGCGGTCCCGACGATGCCATCCAGAAGCTGACCTATGCCGCGGTCATCTTCTTTTTGGCGCCGTTTCAGATCCTGACCGGCGCCGCGCAGTCACCGGCCATCGAGGCGGCATTTCCGTGGTACGTGCGGATGTGGGGGGGCCGGCAATGGGCGCGCAGCCTGCACTTCCTGGGGCTGGTGGCGTTCCTGGTCTTCATCGTCATCCACCTGTCGATGGTGTTCTTCTGGGGCTGGGGCGAGTTGACCGCGCTGATGATCTTCGGTTCCATTCGTGACACCAACTGGGCCACCGCGTGGTCGCTGGTGATCATCGCGGCCATTGTCGCGGTCCATGTCGCGGCAACTGCGTGGAGTCTGCGCCGGCCCGTTCAGGTCCGTCGCGTCCTTGGCGCCGTCGTCACCGCAGCCCGCAAAACCTTGCTGCGGCGGTTGAATTCGCGGCAGAACTACCCGCAGCGAATGATCTCCAAGGAACACCGGGTCAACGGCAAACCGCCGGCGAGCACCGAATACAAGGTGATGGCGGTGCACAACTTCGTCGACTGGCGATTGCGGGTCGGCGGCCTGGTGGAGCGTCCCGTCACCCTGGATCTGGACGGGTTGCGAGCGCTTGCCGACCGGCATTCGCAGCGGGTTATGCACAACTGTGTCCAGGGCTGGACGAGTATCGGCGAGTGGAGCGGGCTGCCGCTGGCTTCGCTCGCCGACCATGTGCGGCCGCTGCCGCAAGCGAAATACATCTGCTTTCTGACCATGCAGGACAACGGCCGCGACGAGCCCAGTGCAGAGGGGGTAGGGCAGTTCTACGAGGTGATGGACCTCGAGCTGGCGTACAAGCCGCAGACGCTGCTGGCCTACGAGATGAACGGAAAGCCGCTGCCCATCAAGCACGGAGCGCCGTTGCGGCTGCGGGTGGAGACGCAGGTGGGCTTCAAAATGGCGAAGTGGATCAACCAGATCGAGTTCATCGAGGACTACTCCGGCATCGGCCACGGCCTGGGCGGTTGGCGCGAAGACAACGTCCATTACGACAAGGATGTGGAGATCTGACATGACCGACATGGCGGTACGTCCGGAGCTGGTCTGCCTGAAAAGCGCTGAGCGACAACAAGTGGCAGAGCTGGTGGCGGTCAAGGGCGGGCACTGTGCGGCATGCGGCGGCAAGCATTTCGAGGTCGGGCATGCGCTCTATCTGGGTTTCCTATTCCTCAACGAGGACGACGACGCCTTCATGGTGGCGTTGACGTGTCGCAACCCTGACTGCCCCAAGCCGCGGACCGGAATTGTATTGGCGGCCAACGAGTTCCTGACCGACTACCAAGGCGTTTCGGACATCGGAGCCATCGCCGGCCACGCCCGGGCGGCACAGGCTAGCGCCACCTGGGGTGGCTCGGGGTGTCGGTGAACCGGGGCCGGGCCAGATCGAACCTCTCGATCAGATCCGACACCGAGCGCAGGTCGTCACACACCGATTGGAAGCGGCGTTCGTCAGCCTCGCTCAATATCCCCAGGCAGCTGTAATGCACCAGCCGGCGCAGTCGTCCGGCCAGCGCCGCCCCCCACCGGATGCTGAAGTCGTAGGCCTGGCCGTCGTCGACCTCGTGGCGGCGGCCGAGTTCTCTGAGCGCCTCGATCTGCTCGGTGAGCAGTTCGAGGTCATCGTCGACACCGAGCGGTTGGGGTGTGTCTGCTGCGGTACTCGTTGGCATGGCTGTCCTAGAGGTGCGGTTTGGCCACGCTGACCAGATACGGCTGACCGCGCACGGTGAGATACACCCGCTTCGGCCCGATCGCCATTCCGGATAGCGGCGCCGTGGCGAGCGGACCGCCCGGAAGACCTGCCCGATAATCGATCGTGCGGAGCACCGGGATGATCCCGTCCGAGTACCCGGTGAAGCTCTCCGTTTCCAGCACCACCACGTCGCGGTCGGTGACGGCGTAGATGCGGGTTTCGTCGGTGCCCAGATAGCGAATCGGTGCCGAGAGTTGCGCGCAGCCAAGCACTTCCATGCCGTGCCCGCCGCGCCGCAAATCGACCGCGTACAGCACGCTGTCGTTGCGCCCGGCGACGTAGCTGCGCGTCACGGCGGTGCCGTCCCCTGCCGACACGGCGACATCGATGTGCAACGAGCCGCGTTCTTCCGGAGGTGACGACGGCCCCTTGTAGTAGCGGATGCCGGAGGGGCCGTAGAGGTGATACTCGATCTGGCGTCCGCGATTGGCGCCGTCGATGGTGTCTGCGGGTTCTGCGGAGATGTTGGCGGTCGGCAGTTTTCGAAAGCCGTACTGATCCACCGGCGTCACCGAAGACCCGTCCGCCGACAGCGCCAGCAACACCCGCATTCCGGCATCTTCGGTGAGGTAGGCCGGAGCCGGCCCGGCGTCGAATTCGTCGACGCGTTGCAGGCTCTCGATGTCGACGACCGTCACCCGGTCACGCTGCGGTTGCGGCACGAAGACGTGTCGATCGTCCTTCTGGCTGATCTGCAGGTTGCGCCCGACGTCCATCGGCTCCGAGAGGCGCGTGTCGGCTGTCGGGGAACCAGTGACCGTGATCTTGGCGAGCCGGTGATCGTCGGTGAGCCCCAGCAGCGAGTGGTCGCGATACGACCAGACGGGATCACGCACCGGGGCGCCGATCGCGGTCAGCTCCACCGCCGGCGCGCTTTCTAGCGCGACCCCTGGAGCGGAGCACCCGGCCGCCGCCATCAGTCCGGCGGCTACTGCGCCAGCCACGCCAGACCAGCTCCAGCGCCGCTGGTGAGAAGTACCGATGGCCACGATCGCTCGCCGTCCTTTCACCACCGCCCCAAGGGCAGTACCCCGGCAATCGTCCGGCTACACGTGTCGCTTCGGGCAGCGATCGACGGCCCCGGTAAATGCCATTACAGAATCGGCCGGCCGCCGGTGACGGCTACCCGGGCGCCGGAAATGTAACTGGCGTCATCGGATGCCAGCAGGACGTAGATCGGCGCCAGTTCGGCGGGTT
Source organism: Mycobacterium persicum (assembly GCF_002086675.1). Taxonomy (GTDB): domain Bacteria; phylum Actinomycetota; class Actinomycetes; order Mycobacteriales; family Mycobacteriaceae; genus Mycobacterium; species Mycobacterium persicum. The sequence continues at coordinate 24,512 of NZ_MVIF01000070.1, read as the reverse complement.
GGCCGGCGCGCCCCAGCGGCACGTTGTCCCCGAAGGACGCCACGCTGTCGGCGGGCATCGTGGCCGGGATCAGCGGTGTCCATATCGGACCGGGCGCCACGCTGTTGACCCGAATCCCTTTGTCGCCGAGCAGTTGAGCCAGGCTTGCCGAGAAATTGGCGATCGCCGCCTTGGTTGCGGCGTAGGGCGCCAGCGTGGGGTTGGGCGTATCGGAGTTGACCGAGGAACTGCCGATGATCGAGGACCCGGAGCCCAGGTACGGCAACGCCGCCTTGGCGAGATGAAAGTATGCGCCGATATTGAGCCGAAAGGTGTAGTCCCACTCCTCGTCGCTGATCTCGTCGAGGCTGTCGTGCATCATCTGATACGCGGCATTGTTGACCAGGATGTCGAGTCCGCCGAATTCCTGGACGGCGCGGTCGATCACCGCGCGGCAGTGCGCCGGATCGGCGAGATCCCCCGGAACCAGGACGCAGCGCCGGCCGGCCTCTTCGACATAACGTGCGACGTCGCGCGCGTCGTCGTGTTCGTCGAGGTAGGAGATGAGGACATCGGCGCCTTCTCGCGCATACGCGATCGCCACCGCACGGCCGATGCCGCTGTCCCCGCCGGTTATTACCGCGCGCTTACCGGTGAGCTTTCCCGAACCGCGATAGCTGTTCTCGCCGCAATCAGGAACAGGATTCATCCGGGCCTGCACTCCGGGCACGCTTTGTTGCTGTGCCGCAAAGCTCATGGCAATGTCCTTTCCGGTAATTCATACCGACCAATTGTCAAGTGCCGCAAATGTTCAAACTGACAAGTTCGCAGGAGCATCAGTTCAGGATTTCCGGCTTGTCGGGCCGGCAGTAGGCACGTCGGGATCGTCGTCGGCCGGTGGCTCCGGATCGCGCCATTCCTCGCCCCTGCTGGATCGATTTCCCTGCAGAGTGCCGCTCAATTCATGCTTGAGCTCATCGTCGTCGCGCGGACTGTGCTTAGCGTTCCCACGTTCCATCGCAGGTTGCCCCTTTCGTGAGCCGCGTAGCCCCGGCTGCAGACGGGCTACCCGTGGCCACCGCGGGCTAATCAACCATTTCGTCTCCCAGCGGAATGCGGTCGGTGCAGTGGCACCTGATACCGCTGTTGATGGATGTTAATGAGTGTTGCCAATGATGTTGCCGGGCAAACGGAAACCTGATGGTTCCTGCAGGTAGACCCGCCGATCAGGGCAACTTGTGAGTTGACCGGGTTTGGGCCCCCGACGGCGGGGTTATCCGTTGGGGGTGGTTTAAGACCCCGAACAAGGGAAACAACTGCTTTGAACGACACGAACGAGAGGGGATAAGCGTGAAGTTCACAACGACGGCGATGAAGACAGGTATCGGTGCCGCGGCAATAGCGGCAGCCACCGTCTTTGGCGCAGCAACAGCCTCTGCGGCGACTCCGACCATCCAAGGCTTCGGTACTAGCGAACAGCTCGTGGACGGAGCCTTGGTTACCTCCTACACGGTGAGCAACTTACACCCCAGCAGCACGGCGATTCCGGGCTTCATGCCGGATGGGCAGCTCTACCAGGCGGACATCACCGCCAGGGCGGTCAGCGGAACTATTACTCCGGTGGTCAACAACTTCAATGCCCGTGCAGCCAACGGTCAGACCTACCGGGTAGTCACCACCGTGCCCGTTCCCAACGGCCTGAACCCGGCACCGATCACTCAGGGCAATGAACGCAGCGGCACCCTGTACTTCGACGTGACCGGCGTGCCGCCCAATGGTGTGGTCTACAACGACGGAGTGCAAGACGTTCTCATCTGGACCAGCAACGTCTAGCCGGCGAGTCGGAAAACCGCATGTGGCGGTAGTTTTCAGGTAGTTCTCAACGGTCTCCCCGCGTCTTTGGACACGGGGAGTTCCGTTTTGCTTGCAGCTCAATCGGATCGGGTACTTCGTCGGTATGAGCGCAGATGATCTCAGGCCCGAAGAACTCCGCCAACAGGCGCGGCGCCATGCCGATCAGGCGCGGGCGACGATGGGGGACAAGCGGGAAAAGCAGGATGGTGGTCTCAGCGGCTGGGTAGCCAAACGGGCCGGCGAATGGGATCTCGACGGTCAGGACGAGACCACGCTGCATCGCCATAAGTTTGTGTGGAACTTACTTGTCGACTACTGGTTCCGGATGGAGATTGACGGTTGGGACAACATTCCCGAGCCGCCGGTGCTGCTGGTCGGCATCCACTCGGGGGCTCCGTTCGTCTGGGACGCGTGGACCGTGGGTCTGCAATGGTGGCGCAGGTTCGGTCCGGAGCGCCCGCTGCACGGCACCGCTCACGACGCGCTCATGGCGATTCCGGGAATCGGGCGATATTTCCGGTCGATGGGGGTCCTTCCCGCGGCTCCGGACGCCATCGCGACGGCATTGGCCGAGGGGCGTGACGTGGCGTTGTGGCCCGGCGGTGAGGTGGATTCGCTGCGCCCCTGGACCGAGCGGGACCGGGCCAACCTCGCCGGGCGGAAAGGCTTCGTGAAAATGGCGATTCGGGCCGGGGTGCCGATCGTGCCGATCGCGACGGTCGGCGGCGCCGACGCCATGCCGGTGCTGATCCGCGGCGACCGCCTATCCCGCGCGTTGCAGCTCGACCGCCTGTTGCGGCTGAAGGTGTTTCCAGTGGCGATCTCACTGCCGTGGGGCATCGCGCCGGCGGCGCTTCCGCAGCTGCCATTGCCGGCCAAGATCCGGACCCGGTTCATGCCCGCGGTCGGCCTAAACCACGACCCGGCCCGCGCCGACGACGACGCCTACGTCGACAGCAAGTACCGCGAAGTCGAGCACACCATTCAGCGCGGCATGGACGCCCTGACCCGCAAGCGCGCCCTGCCGCTTTTCGGCTGAACTATTGCGCGACGGAGTCCCGGGCCGCCGTAGACACCGAACTCACCTCCGGCTCGCGGACAATCCAGCGGGGCTGTGGTGGCGTCGCCGCCCGGTAGCCCACGCTGCGGACGGTTTCCACCAGCGCTGCGTACTGGGCTCCGAGCTTGGCGCGCAGTCGTCGCACGTGGACGTCCACGGTACGGACCTGCCCGGTGCAGTCATAGCCCCACACTTCATGCATCAGCCGGGTCCGGGTGAACGCCCGACCGGCGTGCTGCACGAGGAACGCAAGCAACTTGAATTCGGTGGCGGTCAGGCCCAGGTCTTTGCCGCCCAGCGACGCCGTATAACTGTCGGGGTGCAACAGAAGGTCGCCGAATTCGAGGGCGCCCTCCAGCGCGTTGCGCCGGCGGGTGATAGCCAGCCGCAACCGTGCCTGCAACTCGGCCGCGTCGGCCGCCTCCAGCAGCACATCGTCGAAATGCCAGTCGATGTCAACCTCGATGAAATCGGCTAGCGCGACAACGGCAACCACCGCAAGCGCGGGCACGTCGGCCGTCAGCCGCCGGCATGCCCGGCGAGCCGCGGCCAGGTCGGTGCGCGCATCGATCATCGCGACGTCGGCGCCGTCAAGCTGCCATCCGTGGTGGTCGTCCAGCGGGGCACGCCGCACCGAGCGCGCGAACGATTCCAATCTCGGCAATGCCGAGGGGAAGTCGGCTTCGTTGCTGATCAGCAGAACTTCCAACAGACGTCTCCCAACCCCTTCGCGAGGGCCCCGCCATCCCCTTATCCGTAGGCACCTCCGGGGAGATGTCTTACAGCGAAGCCCTGAATACCCGCTAGGAAGAAAATTATTCCAACGCTGTCAGCGCCACCGGTCCGGTTGAGATTCGGCGCAATCGATGAACCCGGCCCGTATCCCGGGCCGGGTCCACCATTCCCTCAAGTTATGGCCCCTCAAGCCTGTCCTGTCGGCGCTGCGCGGCTGCGTTTCGATCTGCGCGCCGAGTTCCCCGCCGCGCCAGCTGCTCAAACATCGGCAATCGGGCGCCGGTCGGGCCCGAGGACGGAAACAGCCGCGGCTGTGCCGCGGCGCTGTTATCACCGACACCGTTTGGGTTTGCTCACAGCGGGCAATTAGGCACCAATGAAATCCCTATGGCTGGCCGGCCACAATCGGCTGCGGGAGCAATCCGACCGGCTCAACGGCCAGTTGACATCGGCCGACGTGGTGGTCGTCGGCGCCGGTATCACCGGACTGGTCAGCGCGGTGCTGTTGGCCCGGGCCGGCAAGGAGGTGCTGGTGCTGGAAGCCCGCACCGCGGGCGCGGTGACCACCGGCAACACCACCGGAAAGCTCAGCCTGCTGCAGGGAACCACGCTGTCGAAGATCGTCGCTCGCCACGGCGACGGGCTCGCGGCCGACTACGTGCGGGGCAATCGGGAGGGTCAGGACTGGCTGTTGCGGCACTGTGCGGCCAACCAGCTGCCGCTACAACGCGAAGACGACTACACCTACGCCCAAAACCCCGGCGAAGTTGCGTCGGCGCGAGCCGTGCTGGCCGCCTGTCACCGGGCGGGAGTCGGCGCGCAGTGGGCCGACGAGGCCGATGCGCCGTTTCCGTACCACGGTGGTGTGCGGTTGGCCGATCAAGCCCAGGTCGACCCGATGCCGTTGCTGGACAGCTTCATCCGGGAGCTGACCGACCGTGGCGGTCTTCTTGTGGAAGGCGCCCGGGTGCGGAAGTTGTCGCACCATCGGGGCCGCGTCCGGTTGGCCGTGCGTACCGCTGACGGCGACGCCGGCGTCGACGCGGGACACTGCATCCTGGCCACCGGCATGCCCGTCTTCGACCGCGGCGGATTCTTCGCCCGACTCAAACCCAGCAGGTCCTACTGCACCGCCTTCGACGTACCGGGCCCCATCACCCGGTCGATGTTCATCTCGGCGGGCTCGCCGACCAGGTCCGTGCGCTATGCGCCGTTCGGTGACGGTGAGCGGCTCATCGTGGCCGGAGCCAGCCACGTCGTCGGGCGCAAGAGTCCCACTGCCGAACTCGGCGAGCTGACGTCCTGGGCGCAAAGCCACTACCCGGACGCGGTAGCCACCCATCGCTGGTCGGCCCAGGACTACACGCCCGTCGACCAACTTCCCTATGTCGGCCCCATCCTGCCCGGTGATGAAAAGGTGCTCGTCGCCTCCGGCTTCAACAAGTGGGGACTGACCAACGGAGTGGCCGCGGCGTTGCTGCTCAGCTCGCGCATTCTCGGCGGACGGATGGACTGGGCGCGGGCGTTCGCGGCCTGGAGCCCGCATGAATTGAGCGGGGTCACCACGGCTCTCACCGCCAACCTCGAGGTCGCCTATCACCTGGTCAAAGGCTGGCTGGTGCCGGCCATCCGGCGACCCGATGGTATCGACGGCGATGGTGACGGCAACGGTGGTGTGGTCACCGGGCCGCCGTGGCACCTGCAGGCGAGGTGTTCGGTGGACGGCGTCGAGCATCGGGTTTCGCCGGTCTGCCCACACCTCGGCGGGATCGTGAACTGGAACGAGGCCACTCACGCCTGGGAATGCCCGTTGCACGGGTCGCGGTTCGCGCCGAACGGCACGCTGCTGGAAGGACCGGCCACCCGGGGCCTGAACGCTTCGCCTTAGGCCGGTCTTGGGCGGGTTCTGGGACTTGTATCGGCCGCCGACGTTCGGGCGCCGGCTTCGGCGGCCGTAGCCGGCGAGGTGAACCACCCCGGCTGCGCCACGGCGCCGCGATGAGGCAGGATGTCAGATGCCGTCCCGCGTGGTCGCCGGGATGGCACTGTCATGCGAGGAGTCATATGGCGGAGTCCCCGGAAACTGACGTCGCCGGCTCGACGGCTCCCCGGCCAGAGGCGACAACCCCCAACGGCGTACCGGCTTCGGCGGTTTCGCACCCACCGTCGAGGTATAAGCGGGTGTTGCTCAAGCTCGGCGGCGAAATGTTCGGCGGCGGCCAGGTGGGACTGGATCCCGACGTGGTGGCCCAAGTCGCTCGGCAGATCGCCGAGGTGGTCCGCGGCGGGGTGCAGGTCGCCGTCGTAATCGGTGGCGGCAACTTCTTCCGCGGCGCGCAGTTGCAGCAGCGCGGTATGGAACGCACCCGTTCGGACTACATGGGCATGCTCGGTACCGTCATGAACAGCCTTGCGCTGCAAGACTTTTTGGAGAAAGAAGGCATCGTCACCCGGGTCCAGACGGCGATCACCATGGGCCAGGTGGCCGAGCCCTACCTGCCGTTGCGGGCGGTGCGTCACCTGGAGAAGGGGCGGGTGGTGATCTTCGGCGCCGGCATGGGGCTGCCCTACTTCTCCACCGACACCACGGCAGCGCAGCGGGCGCTGGAGATCGGCGCGGACGTCGTCTTGATGGCCAAGGCTGTCGACGGTGTGTTCGCCGAGGATCCACGCGAGAATCCTGCGGCCGAACTACTGACCGTGATCAGTCACCGTGAGGTGATCGACCGGGGGCTGCGAGTTGCCGATACCACCGCATTCAGCTTGTGTATGGACAATGGCATGCCGATTCTGGTGTTCAACTTGCTGGTCGATGGGAATATTGCCCGTGCGGTCGCTGGTGAGAAGATCGGAACGCTGGTCACCACCTGAACGCTGGTCACCACCTAAGGGGAAGACGCGATGATCGATGATGCTCTCTTCGATGCCGAAGAGAAAATGGAGAAGGCCGTATCGGTGGCCCGTGACGACCTGTCAACCATCCGGACCGGGCGCGCCAACCCGGGTATGTTCTCCCGGATCGTCATCGACTATTACGGCACCAACACCCCGATCACCCAACTGGCCAGCATCAACGTTCCCGAGGCACGGCTGGTCGTCATTAAGCCGTATGAAGCCAACCAGCTGCACGCCATCGAGACCGCGATTCGTAACTCCGACCTCGGAGTCAACCCCACCAACGACGGCACCCTGATCCGCGTGGCGATACCGCAGCTCACCGAGGAGCGCCGGCGGGAACTGGTCAAGCAGGCCAAGCACAAGGGCGAGGAAGCCCGGGTTTCGGTGCGCAACATCCGTCGTAAAGCGATGGAAGAACTGCACCGTATCCGCAAGGACGGCGAGGCCGGCGAGGACGAGGTCGGCCGCGCGGAAAAGGACCTCGACAAGACCACCCACCACTACGTCGCCCAGATCGATGAACTGGTGAAGCACAAGGAAGGCGAGCTGCTGGAGGTCTAGGACCGCTCAGCAGCCAAGCTCCTACAGATCCGTGGCAACCACCGATGCCAGCACCGGCACCCCGGCCGACAACCCGGGCCATGGGCCGAAGAAGACTTCCCGGGCCGGACGAGACCTGCCCGCGGCCATCGCGGTCGGCTCGAGCATCGGCGCGGTCCTCGTGGCGACGCTGCTGCTGGCTCCGCGTGGCTGGGTCGCAATCTGCGCGCTGGCGATGGCCGTCGCCAGCCATGAGGTGGTACGGCGGCTGCGTGAAGCCGGGTATCTGATCCCGGTGGTCCCGTTGCTGGTCGGCGGGCAGGTGACGATCTGGCTGAGCTGGCCCTACGGCGCTCGAGGCGTGCTGGCGGGCTTCGGCGCCACGGTCGTGGTCTGCATGATTTGGCGGTTGTTCATGCAGGACAAGCGGCCTGGTGTGGCAGCGTCGCCAGGAAACTACATGCGCGACACCTCGGCCACCGTTTTCCTGGCCGCGTGGGTGGTGTTGTTCGGTTCCTTTGCTGCGCTGCTGGTCTACCACGGCGCCGGGTGGGTGTTTTGCATGATGATCGCGGTCATCGCCTCCGATGTCGGAGGTTATGCGGTGGGGGTGCTGTTCGGCAAGCATCCGATGGTTCCGGCGATCAGCCCGAAAAAATCCTGGGAGGGATTCGCCGGTTCGATGGTCTGCGGCATCACCGCGACAACCATCACCGCGACCTATCTGGCCGGCAAGACACCGTGGGTGGGGGCGCTGCTGGGCGTACTTTTCGTGCTCACCACCACCCTGGGCGACCTGGTCGAGTCCCAGGTGAAGCGCGACCTCGGGATCAAGGACATGGGGCGTCTGCTGCCGGGCCACGGTGGCCTGATGGACCGGCTCGACGGGGTCCTCCCGTCCGCGGTGGCGGCCTGGATAGTGCTGACGCTGCTGCCCTGACCTGCCCTGGGCGACCCGGCAGGTCAATACTGGACACATCATGGTCGGTGAGCTGGTTTTCGAGGCGCCGCACCGCGGCATGCCACCGCGGCATCTCGCCGACCTCGACGCGGCCGGCCGCGCGGCCGCTGTCGCCGAACTGGGCCTGCCGGCCTTTCGGGCCAAGCAACTCGCGCACCAGTACTTCGGCCGCCTGATCGCCGACCCGCGCCGGATGACCGACCTGCCTGCGGCCGTTCGCGACGTGATCGCCGCGGCGATGTTCCCGACTTTGCTGACCGCAGTGCGCGACGTCACCTGTGACGCCGGCCAGACTCGAAAGACGTTGTGGCGGGCCGTCGATGGGGCCATCGTCGAGTCGGTGCTGATGCGCTACCCGCAACGCAATACGGTGTGCATCTCGTCGCAGGCCGGTTGTGGGATGGCCTGTCCGTTCTGTGCCACCGGCCAGGGCGGTCTGACCCGCAATTTGTCGACGGCAGAGATCGTCGAACAGGTGCGGGCCGCCGCCGCGGCCATGCGGGACGACTTCGGTGATCGGCTGTCCAATGTCGTCTTCATGGGCATGGGGGAGCCGCTGGCCAACTATTCGCGGGTGCTGGCCGCCGTGCGGCGCATCACCGAGCCGCCGCCGGGTGGTTTCGGCATCTCGGCCCGTTCGGTGACGGTGTCGACGGTGGGTCTGGCCCCGGCGATCCGCAAGCTCGCCGACGAGCGGCTCGGTGTGACGCTGGCGCTGTCGTTGCATGCGCCCGATGACGAGTTGCGTGACACGCTGGTCCCGGTGAACAACCGCTGGAAAGTCGACGAGGCCCTTGGTGCCGCCCACTACTACGCCGAGGTGACCGGCCGTCGGGTATCCGTGGAATACGCATTGATTCGTGACGTCAACGATCAACGGTGGCGGGCGGACCTGCTGGGCCGGCGGCTGCACCGCGCGCTGGGGCCGCTGGTCCATGTCAACCTCATCCCGCTGAACCCGACACCGGGCAGTGACTGGGATGCCAGTCCCAAGCCGGTGGAGCGCGACTTCGTCAGACATGTTCGTGCGCAAGGGGTTTCGTGTACCGTCCGCGACACTCGCGGCCGGGAGATCAGCGCCGCGTGTGGACAGCTGGCCGCCGGAGGCGGCTGAGCGTGATGAACCGCGGCACGGGGCATTACGTGATCAGGGCACCAACGTCCGAATACGAGGTCTGCCATGATTCTTCGTCTACCGTTCCCGACCAGAGCATTCGCCGCGGGCTTTGTGGCCGTCGCGTTCGCGGTTGTTCTGTTGCTCGGCGTTGCCGGCGCGCCGCGCGCGGTGGCTGCCGATGATCGTCTGAATTTCACCGCCACCACCCTCAGCGGCGCTCCTTTCAACGGGGCCAGCCTGCAGGGCAAGCCGGCCGTCTTGTGGTTCTGGACGCCCTGGTGCCCGTTCTGCAACGCCGAGGCGCCCAGTGTCAGTCACATTGCGGCCACCAATCCCCAAGTCACTTTCGTCGGCATTGCGGCGCACTCCGACGTCGGCGCGATGCAGGGCTTCGTCGCCAAGTACGGCCTGAACTTCACCAACCTCAACGACGCCGACGGTTCGATCTGGGCTCGCTACAACGTTCCTTGGCAGCCGGCGTGGGTGTTCTACCGCGCGGATGGCTCGTCGACCTTCGTCAACAACCCGACGTCGGCCATGTCCGAACAAGACCTCGCCGGCCGGGCGGCCGCGCTGGTGTCCTGACATCGTGGACCTGGGTCTGGTCGGTCTGGCGTTCGCCGCTGGGCTGGTGGCCGCGCTGAACCCGTGTGGGTTCGCCATGTTGCCCGGCTACTTGCTCGTGGTGGTGCACGGGCGGCATCCCGGCGAACGGGGGGGATTGCCAGCGCTCGGGCGAGCGCTGGCGGCCACCGTGGGAATGACGCTCGGCTTCACGACGGTGTTCGGGTTGTTCGGTGCGCTGACCATCTCGGCGGCCACGACGGTGCAGCGTTACTTACCGTACGCGACGGTTCTGATCGGGATTGTTCTTGTTGCGCTGGGGGTTTGGCTGCTGGCGGGTCGCGAGTTGACGGCGTTGACGCCCCGGCGGTTCGGCCCGCGATGGGCACCGACGGCCCGGCTGGGATCCACATACGGCTACGGCGTCAGCTATGCGACGGCCTCGCTGTCGTGCACCATCGGTCCGTTTCTGGCGGTCACCGGGGCCGGGTTTCGGGGTGGTTCGATCGCCGGCAGCGTCGCAATCTACCTGGCGTACAGTGCCGGTCTCACCCTGGTCGTCGGTGTGCTTGCGGTGGGTGTCGCGGCCGCGAGTTTGGCGCTGGCCGACCGCATCCGGCGGGTCCTGCCGTTAGTCAACCGGATCAGCGGCGGCCTGCTGGTCCTGACCGGACTGTACGTGGGTTACTACGGCTTCTACGAGCTGCGGCTGTTCGCCGGCGCCACGGTGAACGCTCGCGACGGGGTGATTACCGCCGCCGGCCGGCTCCAAGGGGTTCTCGCCGGCTGGGTGCACGAACACGGTGCCTGGCCGTGGGTTGCGGCGTTGGCAATGCTGACGCTCGGCGGGCTTGCCGGTGCGTGGTATCGCCGGGCGCGGCGTTCTACCTGAGCCAGCCGCGCCGGCGGCCCCACAAGTCGCGCACCAGCACGACGAGCACCAGTGCGGCAAACCCGATCAGGAACCAGTCCTCGATGTGGCCGACGTGGTTGCCGCGCAGCATTGCCAGCAGGAAGACGAAGATGCCCAGCCCGACGATGTGCCAGGTGCGGTGGTTGATCCTGCTCCAGCCCCACTTCGCGGACGGCACCTCGGCGGGGTCAACGCCGGTGTACTGCTCCACCTCGGTACTTGCCACGGCGACTCCTCCGGTTCGGTTCTGGCTTCTGGCAATCGGGTCGGCGGTTTCCGACATTTTGACACACGCCGGATCAGCCTGGAGTCAGCCCGCCGGGCGACCAACCGTGGCGGCGCTCACATATCTAGGGGATGACGCCAGCGCAGCCGGCGAAAGCGGGCGAAACCGCGGTCGGCGCTCACCAAGGTCGCGTTGTTCTCCAGGGCGTAGGCGGCCAGATACGCGTCCGCGATGTCGTTGCCACTCGCATCGATATCGGCGACGAGCTGCCGGAACAGCATCCAGTGCCGCTCGCCGGGGCCAAGCCGCACCGCGGCGGGTGCCGCGAGCAGGGCGTCGACGGCCTGCCACGCGTCATGCGGGCTCGTCGGCTCGGTGAAGACGCGCCGGTTGGTCACCACCCGGACGAAGCCGGCGAGCGCGCCGTCCGGCAGACCCAGTGGCTCGTCGTCGTTGGCCAGCTGCTCGAGCAAACCGCGATAGCTCGAATGTTCATGCAGGTCCGCCCGATGCGCATAGACGAGAACGTTGACGTCAACGCAAAGCATCGACCGACACGCCCTCGTCCATCGCCTCCGCGACGGCGGCGTTGGACGACAGATCTACACCAGGCCGAAGCCCGCCACTGCCCGTCGGCCGGACCCGATAGCGGCCGGCAGCCGGCTGCTCGGGCGGATTGAGACCACGCCGCACCGCGTCCTCGAGGACGGCGGCGACAGTGCGCCCGGAGCGAGCGGCCCTTGCCTTCACCTCGCGGTAGAGCTCGTCATCGATCCGGATCGTCGTGCGCATATGACGGCATTTTAGCATCAACCGTAGACATCAAGATGCCACCGTTGATGCCGGTCGCCCTGACTCGACGACCGCCGTCGGCGTGGCGACGACGAGAGAGTTTGGCGGCACAATGAGGAGGTGACAAACCCGAGGATGAGGTGACAAAGCCGAGCGACGGGCACGACGGCAGCCGGTTGCGTGTCCTGGTGTTGGGCAGCACCGGTTCGATCGGCACGCAGGCGCTGGAGGTCATCGCCGCCAACCCGGACCGCTTCGAGGTGGTGGGGTTGGCCGCCGGCGGCAAGCATCTCGACACACTGCTGCGGCAACGCGCCGAGACCGGGGTGACCAACATCGCCATCGCCGACGCTGTAGCGGCGCAGGCTGTTGGTGACATCCCCTTCCACGGACCCGATGCCGTCACCAGGCTCATCGAGGAAACCGAAGCCGACGTGGTGCTTAACGCATTGGTCGGTGCGTTGGGCCTGCGGCCGACGCTGGCGGCACTGGAATCCGGTGCCCGGCTGGCCCTGGCCAACAAGGAATCGCTGGTGGCCGGTGGCCCCCTGGTGCTGCGCGCCGCGCGGCCCGGCCAGATCGTGCCGGTGGACTCCGAGCATTCCGCACTGGCCCAGTGCCTGCGCGGTGGCGCTGCGGATGAGGTGGCCAAACTGGTGCTCACCGCCTCCGGCGGACCGTTTAGGGGCTGGGCCGCGGCCGACCTCGACAGCGTCACCCCGGAGCAGGCCGGCGCCCATCCCACCTGGTCGATGGGCCCGATGAACACGCTCAATTCGGCCTCGCTGGTCAACAAGGGCCTGGAGCTGATCGAAACGCACCTGTTGTTCGGCATTCCCTATGACCGCATCGACGTGGTGGTGCACCCGCAGTCGATCATTCATTCAATGGTGACCTTCATCGACGGCTCGACCATCGCCCAGGCCAGCCCGCCGGATATGACGCTGCCCATTTCGTTGGCGTGGGGCGGGCCGCGCCGGGTGCCCGGCGCGGCCACCTGCTGCGACTTTGGCAGCCCGCAGAGCTGGGAGTTCGAGCCGCTGGACAGCGATGTTTTCCCTGCGGTGGAACTGGCCCGGCACGCCGGCGAAACCGGCGGCTGCATGAGCGCCGTCTACAACGCCGCCAACGAAGAAGCGGCCGAAGCGTTCCTTGCCGGCCGCATCGGCTTTCCGGCCATCGTCGGGACCATCGCCGACGTGCTGCACGATGCCGACCAATGGGCGCTGCCACCCGCTACCGTGGATGACGTACTCGACGCGCAGCGCTGGGCGCGGGAACGCGCGCAGCGCGCGGTTGCCAAAGCAAGGCCGGCCGGTGCCTACGAAAAGGTCTCCGGACAAGCGTGAGAAAGGTCCATACAGGCTGATGATGTTCGTTATCGGCATTGTGCTGTTCGCACTCGCCATCCTGATCTCGGTGGCGTTGCATGAATGCGGCCATATGTGGGCAGCGCGCGCCACCGGGATGAAGGTGCGTCGTTATTTCGTCGGCTTCGGTCCCACCCTGTGGTCGACGCGCCGCGGCGAAACCGAATACGGCGTCAAGGCGATTCCGGCGGGCGGTTTCTGCGACATCGCCGGCATGACCCCGGTCGAGGAGCTCGCTCCCGACGAACGTGACCGCGCCATGTACAAGCAGGCGACCTGGAAGCGGATCGCGGTGCTGTTCGCCGGCCCGGGGATGAACTTTGTGATCTGCCTGATGCTGATCTATGCGATCGCGGTGATCTGGGGCCTGCCCAACCTGCATCCGCCAACCCGGGCCGTGATCGGCGAAACCGGCTGCGTCGCAGCCGAAACCAGCCAGGGCAAGCTCGAACAGTGCGTCGGGCCCGGCCCGGCCGCCCTGGCGGGCCTGCGCGCCGGCGACGTCGTCGTCAAGGTCGGCGACACCCCGGTGTCCACTTTCGACGAGATGGCCGCTGCGGTCCGCGCAATGCACGGCACCGTGCCCATCGTCGTGGAGCGGAACGGCACCACCATCACTGCCAACGTCACCATCGAATCCACCCGTCGCTGGTTGCCCACCGGACAGGGTGGTCAAGTCCAGCCCGCCACCGTCGGCGCCATCGGGGTCGGGGCCGTCCGTCCCGGTCCTACCCACTACGGCGTGTTGTCCGCGATTCCGGCGACTTTCGCGTTCGCCGGGGACCTGACCATCGAGGTGGGCAAGGCGCTGGCAGCCATCCCGACCAAGGTCGGCGCGCTGGTCCATGCCATCGGTGGCGGGCAGCGTGACCCGGAGACTCCGATGAGCGTGGTAGGCGCCAGCATCATCGGTGGCGACACCGTGGACCACGGGTTGTGGGTGGCGTTCTGGTTCTTCCTGGCCCAGCTGAACCTCATCCTGGGTGCGATCAACCTGCTGCCGTTGCTGCCGTTCGACGGTGGTCATATCGCTGTCGCGATATTCGAGAAGATCCGCAATATGATTCGGGCCGCCCGCGGCAAGGTTGCCGCGGCGCCGGTGAACTATCTCAAACTCATGCCGGCCACCTATGTGGTCCTGTTCTTCGTTGTCGGATACATGCTCTTGACCGTCACCGCTGACTTGGTCAACCCGATCCGGCTTTTCCAATAGCGACCTAGCGACCTAGAGAGAAGGACCGATAGTGACCGTTGGCCTGGGCCTGCCGCAACCGCCGGCGCCCACGCTCGCCCCTCGGCGCCCCACCCGTCAGCTGATGGTGGGTGACGTCGGCGTCGGCAGCGACCACCCGATTTCGGTGCAGTCGATGTGCACCACCAAAACCCACGACGTCAACTCGACGTTGCAGCAGATCGCCGAGTTGACCGCGGCCGGCTGCGACATTGTCCGGGTGGCCTGCCCGCGTCAGGAGGACGCCGACGCGCTGGCTGAGATCGCCCGACACAGCCAGATCCCGGTGATCGCCGACATCCATTTCCAGCCGAAGTACATCTTCGCCGCCATCGAGGCGGGCTGCGCTGCGGTGCGGGTAAACCCGGGAAACATCAAGGAATTCGACGGCCGGGTCGGCGAGGTCGCCAAGGCCGCCGGTGACGCCGGTATCCCGATCCGGATCGGCGTGAACGCCGGCTCGCTGGACAAGCGGTTCCTGCAGAAGCACGGCAAGGCCACGCCGGAGGCGCTGGTGGAGTCGGCGCTCTGGGAGGCCTCGCTGTTCGAGGAGCACGGTTTCGGCGACATCAAGATCAGCGTCAAGCACAACGATCCGGTGGTGATGGTCCGCGCTTACGAGTTGCTGGCCGCTCAGTGCGACTACCCGCTGCATCTCGGCGTCACCGAGGCCGGTCCCGCATTCCAGGGCACCATCAAGTCCGCCGTCGCCTTCGGGGCCCTGTTGTCCAAGGGCATCGGCGACACCATCCGGGTGTCCTTGTCGGCCCCGCCGGTCGAAGAAGTCAAGGTCGGCAATCAGATCCTCGGATCGCTGAACCTGCGGCCGCGGACGCTGGAGATCGTGTCCTGCCCGTCGTGCGGCCGCGCCCAGGTCGACGTCTACACCTTGGCCAACGAGGTGACCGCGGGTCTCGACGGGCTGGAGGTGCCGCTGCGGGTGGCCGTGATGGGCTGTGTGGTCAATGGTCCGGGGGAGGCGCGCGAGGCCGACTTGGGCGTTGCTTCCGGAAACGGCAAGGGACAGATCTTCGTTCGGGGCGAAGTGATCAAAACGGTGCCCGAAGCGCAGATCGTCGAGACGTTGATCGAAGAGGCGATGCGGCTGGCCGCCGACATGGCAGCCGACGCCGAACAGGATCCGGGCGCGACATCGAGCGGTTCGCCGATTGTGACCGTAAGCTGATAGACGCCAGCCCTCGGTCCTGGTTTCGGTTCGCACCATAGAGAGTTCTTCAGATGTCGGCTCCGCCCATCTTGCGCCTGGTCGGCGAACGACGGGTGGCTGTGGTGCGTGATGCCGCCGCGGTATGGCAGGTGCTCGATGAAAACCCGGTCGAATCGTGCATGGTCGCCGCCCGCGTCGCCGACTATGGCATCGAGCCGAATTCGATTGGCGGCGAATTGTGGACCCGACGTGGCGGCGTGGCGGAGTCGTTGTGCTTCGCCGGCGCCAACCTCATTCCGCTGCGCGGCGGGCTGATCGATCTGAACGCCTTCGCCGACGAGGCCAAGAGCACGGCGCGGCGGTGTTCGTCGCTGGTCGGCCGGGCCGACCTGGTGTTGCCCATGTGGCAGCGTCTCGAGTCAACCTGGGGCCCCGCGCGTGACGTCCGCGACCATCAACCGCTGATGGCCATCAACAGCCATCCCAGTTGTTCGATCGACACCGAGGTACGACAGGTGCGACCGGAGGAACTGGACGCCTACCTGGTGGCGGCGGTGGACATGTTCATCGGCGAGGTGGGCATCGACCCGCGGACGGGTGACGGTGGCCGCGGCTACCGCCGTCGGGTGGCCAGCCTCATAGCGGCCGGACGGGCCTGGGCCCGATTCGAGCATGGCGAGGTGGTCTTCAAGGCCGAGGTGGGATCGCAGTCTCCGTCCGTCGGGCAGATCCAGGGGGTGTGGGTTCATCCGGAACGACGCGGCCTGGGTCTGGGCACCGCCGGCACTGCGACGGTGGCCGCGGTGATCGTCGGTAGCGGCCGCATCGCGAGCCTTTACGTAAACAGCTTCAACACCGTCGCCCGGGCCGCCTATACCCGCGTCGGCTTTCGGGAAGTGGGCACCTTCGCCACCGTGCTGCTCGACTGACTCCGATCCGCGAGCGTAACGCCACGGCCCTGGCGGGGCTCAATAACGGTTGGGTCTCGGTGTGTCTGCGCGGCCGCTGCCGTCAGCCTCTTAACATCAGTCACGATGGTAACTCGAATAACGTTAGCCTCAGTTGTCGCAGGTGTTCTGGTCGCGGTGGTCGCACTGCCGGGGTGCACTCCCCGACCCGAAGGCCCCGGCCCGGCCGCCGAGAAGTTCTTCGCCGCATTGGCTATCGGCGACACCGCTACCGCGGCCCAACTCACCGACAACCCCAACGAAGCCCGCGAAGCACTCAACGCCGCCTGGGCCGGACTGCAAGCCACCCACCTGGACGCCCAGCTCCTCAGCTCGAAATACGCCGAGGATATGGGCACCGTCGCTTATCGCTTCACCTGGCATCTGCCCAAGAACCGGACCTGGAGCTACGACGGCCAGCTCAAGATGGCCCGCGACGAGGGCAACTGGGAGGTCCGCTGGGCCACCACCGGGCTGCATCCGAAACTCGGTGAGCACCAGACCTTTTCGCTGCGGTCGGATCCACCCAGACGGGCCTCGGTGAACGAACTCGGCGGCACCGACGTCCTGGCGCCGGGCTACCTGTACCACTACTCGCTGGATGCGACCACGGCCGGCTCAGACCTGATCGGCACCGCACACGCGGTGGTAGAGGCCCTGCACCCGTTTAACGACACGCTGAACGACCCGCAGCTGCTCGCCGAACGGGCCAGCTCGTCGACCCATCCGCTGGATCTGGGGGTCACGTTGCGCGCCGACGACAGCAATCGGGTCTTCGGCGCGATCGGACAACTGCCCGGCGTCGTGGTCACACCGCAGGCCGACCTGCTGCCCACCGACGACCATTTCGCGCCGGTCGTCATGACCGAGGTGAAAAAGGCCGTGATCGACCAGCTCGACGGACAGGCGGGCTGGCGGGTGGTCAGCGTCAACCAGAACGGGGTCGACGTCGCGGTGCTGCACGAAGTCGAGCCGTCACCGGCGCCGTCGATCACGATCACGCTGGACCGGACCGTGCAGAACGCCGCCCAGCGCGCGGTGGACGCCCGCGGCGGCAAGGCGATGATCGTGGTGCTCAAGCCGTCGACCGGCGAGATTCTGGCCATCGCACAGAACGCGGGCGCCGACGCCGACGGCCCGATCGCCACCACCGGCCTCTACCCGCCGGGGTCGACGTTCAAGATGATCACCGCCGGCGCGGCCGTCGAGCGAGATATCGCCACCCCCAACACCATGCTGGGCTGCCCGGGCCACCTCGACATCGGACACCGCACCATTCCCAACTACGGTGGCTTCGATCTGGGCGTGGTGCCGTTGTCGCGGGCGTTCGCCAGTTCGTGCAACACCACCTTTGCAGAACTGAGCAGCAAATTACCGCCGCGTGGTCTGACCCAGGCGGCCAGTCGCTACGGGATCGGCCTGGACTATCGGGTGGAAGGCATCACCACGGTGACCGGGTCGGTGCCGCCGACGGTCGACCTGGCCGAGCGCACCGAGGACGGGTTCGGTCAGGGGCGGGTCCTGGCCAGCCCCTTTGGCATGGCGTTGGTGGCGGCGACCGTGGCGGCGGGCAAGACTCCGGTGCCGCAGCTGATCGTCGGCCGGCCAACGGCGGTGGAGGGCGACGGCACGCCGATCAGCCCGAAAATGATCGACGCGCTGCGGCCCATGATGCGGCTGGTGGTGACCAACGGCACCGCCAAGGAGATCGCCGGCTGCGGTGAGATTTTCGGAAAGACCGGTGAAGCCGAATTCCCGGGCGGATCGCATTCCTGGTTCGCGGGGTATCGCGGCGATCTGGCGTTCGCGTCGCTGATCGTCGGGGGCGGCAGTTCGGAGTACGCGGTGCGGATGACCAAGATGATGTTCGACATCCTGCCGCCCGGATACCTCGCGTAGCACGTCGTGACTACGAGCCGTTTTGTCCGAAAATCAGACCGCCGGCGCCGCCACCGCCAGGCTTGCCCGCAGGCGCGCCACTGCCGCCGTTGCCGCCGTTGCCGCCGCTGCCCAGCAGCCAGGCGTCGCCGCCGGGAGCGCCGTCACCACCGGGACTGAGCCCGTCAACCGATTCGCCGCCCGCGCCGCCAGCGCCGCCGGCGCCGATCAACCCGGCCTTGCCGCCGTGGCCGCCGGAGCCGGCGCTGCCTCCGGCGGCGTGCGCGAAGCCGCCGCTACCGCCGATACCGCCGGACCCGAACAGGATGCCGGCGTTCCCGCCGGCGCCGCCGGCGCCGCCGGCACCACCATTGCCGAACAGGCCGATCGCGTGGCCGCCGGCCCCGCCATTACCGCCGAGGGCGGCGCCTATCCCTGCGGGGCCTCCGTCGCCGCCGGCACCACCGGCGCCGACGATCACCCCACCAGTACCGCCGACGCCCCCAACCCCGCCGGCGTTGTGGCCGGCGCCACCGGCGCCGCCGCTGCCGCCGGAGCCGAACAGCCCGCCGGCGCCGCCGGCGCCCCCGGCACCACCCGTCTGGGCCAGCGAGGCTCCGCCGGTCCCGCCGGCACCACCGGGACTGAACAATCCGCCGGCGCCACCGGCGCCGCCGGCCCCGCTGTTGCCCGGGGAGCCGACCACTCCGAGTCCACCGGCACCGCCGGACCCGGCGGTGCCGAACAGGCCTGCTGCCCCGCCGGCGCCGCCGGCACCGCCGTTGAGGCCAAAGCCGCCGGTGCCGCCCGTCCCGCCGGTGCCGAACAGCCCGCCGGCACCGCCGTTTCCGCCGTCACCGGCGATGACGGCTGCCGAGCCGCCGCCGTTGCCGCCGTTGCCGCCGTTGCCGAACAACAGCCCGGCGGCCCCGCCGTTGCCGCCCCGCTGGCCGACGGCGCCGGAGCCGCCGGCGCCGCCGTTGCCGACCAGCAGTCCGCCGTCCTGTCCGTTTGCCCCGGATCCCGGGGCGCCGGCCGTCCCGTTAGCGATCAGCGGGCGGCCCAACAGGATCAGCGTGGGTGCATTGATGGCGTCGAGCAGGTTCTGTTGCACGTTGGCGGCCTCAGCGCCGGCATACGCGGCGCCGCCGGTCGTCAAGGCGCGGACAAATTGGTCGTGAAACGTCGCCGCCTGCGCGCTGAGCGTCTGGTAGGCGCGGGCGTGAGCGGAAAACAGGGCCGCAATGCCGGCCGACACCTCGTCGGCGCCGGCAGCCAATACCTCGAGGGTGGCGGGCGCGGCCGCCGCGTTGGCGGACGTGATCGTCGACCCGATGCCGGATACGCTCGAGGCCGCCGCAAAGATCGAGTCCGGAGCGGCGATCAGGTAGGACATGTACACCTCGCATTGCGTCGTGGCGATCCGCAGATTCGCCACATCTGAGCCTCACCCCAAGCCGAAGCCGCGACCGAAGGATCGTATCGCGATCGCATTGGCGGGACCGGGTGTTTGCCAACGATGCAGCCGACTCGCCCGGCCGCACCGTCCCGGTAATGGAGGTAAGTTGCGAGGGTGAGGCGACGACACGACGATCAGGAAAGGTCATGACGGACAGCGGTGGGGACATGGTGACACTGCGGGTCTCGGACGCCGACCGCAACGGCACCATGCGGCGGTTGCACAACGCCGTCGCGCTCGGGTTGATCGATATCAACGAATTCGAGCAGCGCTCGTCTCGGGTGTCCTTTGCACGTACCCACGGCGAACTGGAGAGGCTGGTTTGCGACCTGCCCGGGCCCGGCGCGATCGTCACGTCCGCAGCCGACCGGGTGCAACTGCGTGGCTGGGCCGGATCGCTGAAGCGCCATGGCGAATGGATGGTGCCCACCCGGCTGGCGCTGGTGCGCCGCCTGGGTTCGATCGACCTCGACCTCACCAAGGCCCGTTTCGCCGGGCCGGTGGTGGTCATCGAGCTCGACTTGAAGTTCGGTTCACTGGACCTGCGGCTGCCCGACGGCGCCAGCGCCTCGATCGACGACGTCGAGGTATATGTGGGCAGCGCCAGCGACCGCCGCAAAGACGCACCGGCGGAGGGGACGCCGCATGTGGTGCTGACCGGCCGGGTGGTCTGCGGTTCGGTGGTGATTCGCGGCCCACGCCGGGCGTTGCTGCGCCGCCATCAGGCTTGATCGCGCCGCCGTGTGTCACAGTGGCAGCGGCTGTTCCGTCGGTGCACCGCACGCCTCGCCGGTGTCGCCGGGATGTGCGCCCGTCCCCGGGAGGCGGCCGGTGGGGCGCAAGTGACGGGCCGTCGCAGGGCCCCGACTAAGCTAGCGGGATGCCTGCTCGCACCGCGCTTTCTCCCGGCGCCCTGTCCCCGACGCGGCCGGTGCCCAAGTGGATCGCGCGCCCCGAATACGTCGGCAAGCCGACGGCCAAGGAGGGGACCGAACCGTGGGTGCAAACCCCGGAGGTAATCGAGAAGATGCGCGTCGCCGGCCGGATCGCGGCCGGCGCCCTCGCCGAGGCCGGTAAGGCCGTGGCGCCGGGGGTCTCCACCGACGAGCTGGACCGGATCGCGCATGAGTACATGGTCGACCACGGTGCATATCCGTCGACGCTGGGCTACAAGGGTTTCCCGAAGTCGTGCTGCACGTCGCTCAACGAGGTCATCTGCCACGGGATCCCCGACTCGACGGTGATCGCCGACGGTGACATCGTCAACATCGATGTCACCGCTTACTTCGACGGTGTCCACGGCGACACCAATGCGACCTTCCTGGCCGGCGACGTCGCCGAAGAACACCGCCTGCTCGTGGACCGGACCCGGGAGGCGACGATGCGGGCGATCAACGCCGTCAAACCCGGGCGCGCGTTGTCGATCATCGGGCGGGTTATCGAGTCCTACGCAAATCGGTTCGGCTACAACGTGGTTCGCGACTTCACCGGTCACGGCATCGGCACCACGTTCCACAACGGGCTGGTCGTGCTGCATTACGACCAGCCTGCGGTGGAAACGATCATGCACCCGGGCATGACCTTCACCATCGAGCCGATGATCAACCTGGGCGCCCTGGACTACGAGATTTGGGACGACGGCTGGACGGTGATCACCAAGGACCGCAAGTGGACCGCGCAGTTCGAGCACACGCTGCTGGTCACCGACACCGGCGTCGAGATCCTCACGTTGCCGTGACTTTCTCACCGCGAGCAGACGCAAACTCGCATGATCGTCGCCGCAACGGTGCGAGTCTGTGTCTGCTCGCCACCACACGGTGAGTGGCGCCCTGCTGGTTGCCGGAACCAGCTCCGATGCCGGCAAGTCCGTGGTGGTCGCGGGCCTGTGCCGGTTGCTGGCCCGCGGCGGCGTTCGGGTGGCGCCGTTCAAAGCGCAGAACATGTCCAACAATTCCGCCGTCGCCGTGGAAGGCGGCGAGATCGGCCGTGCCCAGGCCATCCAAGCTCGCGCGGCGGGGTTGGAGCCCAGCGTGCGATTCAACCCCATCCTGCTCAAGCCGGGCAGCGACCGGACGTCGCAACTGGTCATCCGGGGCCGAGTCGCCGATAGCGTCACGGCGGCCGGCTACCTGCGGCATCGCGATCGGCTAGCCGGCGTGGTTCTCGACGAATTGGCAAGTCTGCGAGCCGAGTTCGACGCAGTGATCTGCGAGGGAGCCGGATCCGCAGCCGAAACAAACTTGCGGGCAACGGATCTGGCAAATATGGGGCTGGCGCGCGCGGCCAACCTGCCGGTGGTCGTGGTCGGCGACATCGACCGCGGCGGCTTGCTGGCCCATCTGTTCGGGACAGTCGCGGTGCTCGACCCCGACGACCAGGCACACATTGCGGGCTTCATTGTCAACAAGTTTCGCGGTGACCCCGCGCTGCTGGAGCCAGGGCTGCGGCAGCTGCTGGAGTCGACGGGCCGCCCCACCTACGGGGTGCTGCCCTACACCGACGAGCTCTGGCTCGACGCCGAGGACTCGCTGTCGGTGGTGGCGCACCGCGTCGTCGGCACGCCCGAGCCGCCCCGCGGCGACCAGTGGCTGCGGGTGGCGGCGGTGCGGATGCCGCGGATCTCCAACTCCACCGATGTCGAGGCGCTGGCGTGTGAGCCCGGCGTGCTTGTGCGCTGGATCACCGAACCCGCCGACCTGGCCGACGTCGACCTGATCGTGCTGCCCGGCAGCAAGGCCACGGTCGCAGATCTGTGCTGGCTGCGCGAGCGTGGCCTGGCCGGCGGCATCGTCGACCACGCGCGGGCCGGCAGGCCGGTGCTGGGAATCTGCGGCGGCTTCCAAATGCTGTGCCGCAGTATCGAAGACACCGTTGAGTCCGGGGCCGGGGCGGTGGCCGCGCTGGGGTTGCTGGACGTCGACATCGTGTTCGCCGCGGACAAGAGGCTGCGGCGCTGGCAGTCGGCGTTGACCGGTTATGAAATCCATCACGGGCGACTGGCCCGCTGCGCCGAGATGGGGTGGTTCGACGTCGACTCCGAGGTACAGGGTGTGCGGTGCGGCGTGGTTTTCGGCACCCACTGGCACGGCCTGCTCGACAACGACGACTTCCGTCGCGACTGGCTCACCGAGGTGGCCACCGCCGCCGGCCGGAGCGGATTCGTCGTCGCCGACGGCGTCAACGTGGCGGCCCGACGCGACGCTCAGCTTGATCTGATGGCTGATCTGTTGGCGTCGCATGTCGACGTGCAGGCGGTGCTCGGCCTGCTCGCCGGGCCGCCGCCGCAGCGGCCCTATCTGGTCAGCGACCTGCGGGTCTAGGCCGAGACCGGGTCTGCACCATTCCGGCGGAGCCGTCTACAGCGCCGGGCATACCGGCCGTGCCGTCGTTTGCGGAAATGCCGATATCGCGGGGGCGTTTGCTGTAGCTTTCTGGGATCACGACGATTGCCGGTGCTTGGTGCTTGGAGACGCGCATGAACGTGGCGGCGCAAACCTTGCTGTCTACCAGGGTGCGGGGAGTCGAGGACCTGCGGCCGCGCAGGTAAGGCTGGAAGAAGGCCCTCGATGAATTTCTTGGTGTTGCCGCCAGAAGTCAACTCGGCGCGAATATTTTCCGGCGTCGGGTCTGGCCCGATGCTGGCGGTGGCCGCGGCCTGGGACGGGTTGGCCTTCGAATTAGCCTCGGCGGCAGCGGCTTTCGGTTCGGTGACGTCGGGACTGGCGAACGAATCGTGGCAGGGCCCCCGCGGCGGCGGCGATGTCCGGCGCGGCCGCCCCCTATCTGGGTTGGCTGAATGCCGCGGCGTCACAGGCCGAGGAGGCCGCGGGCCAGGCCCGCGTCGCAGCCGGCGCGTTCGAGGCGGCTAAGGCCGCGACGGTACATCCGGCTGCGTTGGTGGCCAACCGGGCTCGGCTGCTGTCGCTGGTGTTCTCAAACCTGTTCGGGCAGAACGCCCCGGCGATCGCGGCCGCCGAGGCCGACTACGAGCGGATGTGGGCCCAGGATGCGGCGGCCATGTCTGGCTACTATTCCGGGGTTTCGGCCGCGGCTGGCCGGCTGATGCCGTGGCAACGTTCGCTGCACAACCTGGCCGGCCCACTACGCGGCCTTGTCGGCGGCCCCGGACGCGCCCCAGCGACCAGTGCCGACGCTGTCGCCGCCAAGGCCGACTCGTCCGGGGCCACCGCGATCACCAGCAATTCCGCCCAGAGCGTCAGCCCGGCCGGCGATGCGGCCTCGGCGCGTGCGGTCGGTGTGAATGCTGCTGCACCGCTGGCACTTTCAGGAGTCGGCAACCAGGGCAGCGGAAACACCGGCAGCGGCAACCAGGGCAGCGGCAACCAGGGCAACGGCAACCAGGGGACCGGTAACGCCGGTGACGGCAACCGCGGCAACAACAACGTGGGCAGTGGCAACACGGGCGACAACAACGACGGTGACGGAAACATCGGCAACAACAACGCCGGTGATGGCAACAACAACAGCGGCAACCCAGCCGTCGGCAACCCGGGCGACGGCAACTTCGGCAGCGGCAACTCCGGTTACGGCAACAAGGGCGACAGCAACCAGGGTTCGGGCAATCTGGGCAACGGCAACGTCGGTAGCGGCAATATCGGCAGCAACAACATCGGCAGCGGGAACTATGGCAGCCAGAACTGGGGCAGTGGCAACACCGGGACCGCCAATAGCGGCACCGGAAACATCGGGGACTACAACTTCGGCAGCGGAAACTTCGGCAGCGGCAACCTCGGCAGCGGCAACGTCGGCAGCGTCAATCTCGGGAGCGGCAACAACGGCACCGACAAGATCGGCGGCGG
>NZ_MVIF01000006.1 GCF_002086675.1 Mycobacterium persicum | reverse complement strand
GTGGATTAACAAGCCCGACGACACCGAGGAGGCCACTCAGTAAATACCGCTCGACGGTGCCTCATTCAGGTTGACAACTTCCGTTCCGAAGTTACCCAGCGCAACCCCTAATCTGGATCGGATACGCAGGTAGTCCGCAGGCACTTGCAGGACCCGCAGAATCTCGTCGTGAGATCGCACCTGGTTTGCGGCCGAATTCTTACGCCCTCATTCGTTATGGTCGCGGCCCATGCCGTTATGATCCCCGGCAACGACGAAGCCTCAACCGTTGTGACACTCAGGTCATCGGCTGAGCGCTCGAAATAGACTAAACCCGCTTCTTTGACCTCGAGACTTCGAGGCAATACGGTGAGACCGATGACGTCGTGAAGATCGTATGACTCAAGTAGCTGACCCACCGCACTAAGAAAACCGGGGTTCTGGCTGAGTTTTTCGGCGGATGAAACGGCTACGGGGTCGGTGCAATATTCCAATGGATGGAATTGCGCCGTTTCCGGTTGCCACTTCCACCGAACCGCAACGGCCTCAGGGGTTACGGCTTCGGGCCGTGCCACGAGCGCGGGACGACCGTCATCCAGCACCGCTGGCCTCTCGACAATTGCTGTGTCACCGCTGACCGCGAAATGACTGTGCAGCAGTAGCGGGCCGGCTATCTCATCGAGCCCAACTTTGTAGAGCTCGGCCTCAACCAATATCTCCGCGAAATCGTCCAGGAAGTTGTCAAACTCTGTTCGTGATTGCCGTTCTTTGTCGGCGTCTTCGACGTTCGGAAGCGCATTGTAAATTTCAGCATGTCCGGGCATAAGCATGCTAGTCATATTCGGTGCACTCCTTTTCACTTGGTTATATTGTTGTGAGCCACACTTTGACTGCGCCGGTACACTGCTTCGGCGCAGCAAATGGATTCTCAATCCGGAGGCGAAGTGGCCGCGTCGGCACGCCCAGTGGCGAGTGCTCGTCGCCCACTCGTCATCGCCTCATCTGTATTGGCGACCACCCCCCCGAATCGTCTTCTGAGGCGCAACGTCGAAGGTTTCATTCGAGGGTCCTCGTAGCGCGGTGCATTGTCAATGGGCCATCCGGCCGCACCCAAAGCGCGACTTCGCGTTCCGCGAAGCGATCGCCGCAATGGCCAGAAAACGTGAACACCCGGATGAGCGAACTCGGTCGCCGGCTCCGTTCGACGCAAGGACTTCGGACTCTACTGGTGATCGAGCGCGCGGTGGTCGAATCAAGCAGATGACGCCCGAAGATCCGTGAGGCCAGGATGAACCCCAGCTATCTGATGGCGCTTGATGCCGGCGGCAGCGGCGGCCATTGCCTGCTCGTTGACGTCGCAGGCGGCGCGTTTACCCGCATCTTTCGGCCATGGAGCCACTCGGCGGCGCCCGAAACCGGCGGGCTGGGAACCGATCTCGACTTAGACCTGATTTGGGCAACCCTCGCCGAAGCCGCCCGCGCGGCGCTGGCCAAGGCGGGCGCAACACCGGATCAGGTGTTGGGCGTGGCGGCGACGAGCATGCGACACACCACGGTGGTGCTCGACGAAGACGACAACGCCTTGTTGGCCACGCCCAACCGCGACGCCCGCGCTGCCGGCGAGGCCTTTCAGCTCGCAAGCGAGCACGGCAGCGCGCTATATGCCCGCACCGGACAATGGCCGAGCCCGCTGGCCACCGTGGCCCGACTGCGCTGGTTGGCAACGACGGACCCGGACGCGTGGGCCCGTGCCACGATGGTGCTCACGCTCAGCGATTGGATCGCCTACCGGCTGTGCGGCGAATCCGGCAGCGAGCCGTCGCAAGCCAGCCCCACCCTGTTATTCGATGTGGCGCAACGTGCTTGGGCGCCCGACCTCGCCGACGAATTGAGCATTCCGCGTCGCCTGCTGCCGCCGTTGCGTCCCGCTGGTACCCGGCTGGGCACGGTCACGCCCACGGCGGCGGAGTTGTTCGGGCTGCGCGCGGGGACTCCCGTCGCGGTCGCCGGCGCCGATACCCAGTGCGCCATGCTGGGCGTCGGCGCGGTAGCGCCGGGACAGGTAGGGGCGATTGGCGGCACCACGGTGCCCGTCCAACTGGTCCTCGACCGGCCGGTTGTCGACCCCGGCGAGCGGCTGTGGACCGGTTGCCACGTGCTGGCGGACCGCTGGGTGTTGGAGAGCAACGCCGGAGCGATGGGTGAAGCGCTGGACTGGTTCGCGCGCATCCTGCACCCGGACGCCGAGCATCCGGTTGCCCACTTCCTGGCCGAAGCGGGATTGTCGGAGCCGGGTGCGGCCGGCATCCTGTCCACCCTGGGCACCGGCGTGATGAACGCACGCGAGTTGCGGCTACCCACCGGCACTGTCACGCTGTCGCACCTGAGCACGGCCCACGATCCGCAACGGCGGCGCCACCTGGAGCGTGCCGTGGTCGACGGCATGGCGTATGCGGTGCGCGCCAACCTCGAGCAGTTAAGTGACGTCGCCGCAACACAAGCCAGCGCTGCCGCGTTCAGCCTCGCCGGCGGCATGTCGCGCAGTGCGGTGTTCGCGCAGCTGCTCAGCGACGTCCTCGGCATGCCCGTCGAAGTCGGCGCCACACCGGAATCCACCGCGCTCGGCGCGGCGCTGTGCGCCGGCGTCGCCGTCGGCGTCTTCGCCGATCTGGCCGAAGGCGCCCAGCGATACCGCGGCCTGGCCCGCACGGTGCTGCCGGACGGCGAGCGGACCCACGCCTACGGCGCGCTCTACGGCGGCTGGCAACAGCTGCGTGCCGCGGGAGCTGACGCCGAAACGCTTGCGTCGCAACTGATCCTGCCGTCGGCGCTCAAGGCGATGAGCGCTACGGCGGCGCGGTCGCGACCGGCGCTGCGTCCGCGCATCCTGGTCACCGCGGACATGGACGACGACGGACTGGCGGCGCTGCGCGCGCTCGGCGACGCCGAATACGCGAGCTTTCGCACCGCGATGCGGCTGCTGACCGGTCCCAGCCTGGTCAAGGCGCTGGCCGGGGCGCAGGTGTTCATCACCGAAGTGGACGTGGTGGACGCCGACGCGATCCGGCAGCTGCCCGACCTGAAGGTCGTCGCCGCATGCCGGGGTAACGCGGTCAACGTCGACCTTCCGGCGTGCACCGCGTTCGGCATTCCGGTCCTCCACGCCCCCGGACGCAACGCCGACGCCGTCGCCGACCTCACCGTCGCATTCCTGCTGATGCTGGCCCGCCGGCTGCCCACGGCATCGACGTTCCTGCGTCAGCCGGGGATCGCCGCCGGCGACATGGGCCGGATGGGTCAGGCGTTCACCAGCCTGCAGGGCCGCGAACTGTGGCACAAGACAATCGGTCTCGTCGGTTTCGGCGCGGTGGGCCGTGCGGTCACCCAGCGCCTGCACGCCTTCGGCGCCGGCGTCCTGGTGTTCGACCCGTATGTCGATGCCGAGCAGATCGTGCTGGCCGATGCCGAGCCGGCGACGTTGGATGAGCTGCTGGAGAACTGCGAGTTCGTCAGCCTGCACGCCGCGGTGAGCGAACAGTCACGCGGGATGATCGGCGCCGCCGCGCTAGCCCGCATGCGGCCGGGCGCTTGCCTGGTCAACACGGCGCGCGCGGCGCTCGTCGACGAGGCCGCCCTGGTCGACGCGCTGCGCAGCGGACACCTCGGTGGCGCCGCGCTCGACGTCTTCAGCGTCGAGCCCCCGGGCTCGGATCACCCGCTGCTGGCCCTCGACAATGTGATCGCGACGCCGCACGTAGGCGGCAACACCATCGACGTGGCGGCGCACCAAGGGCGCATCATCGCCGCGGACCTGCGCCGACTGCTGGTCGGCGAGGCGCCGCTGCATGTCCTCAACCCCGAAACCCTGCGCAGCTTCGACTGGAGCGCACCCCGCCCGACACCGGAAACTGGAGTCCTCGAACAGTTAGCCCGCCAACCCGGGCCCGCGGTCTCGGACCTGCAGCTCGACCACGGCGCGGCCACCACGTCACAGCCCGAACCAGCTTCTCCCGCAACGATATTGGCCCCGAGCATCGAAGTGCCGCCCGAGACGCGCGACGGCATGCGGCGTATCCTGAAGGGCTTCGTCGAACGCATCACCCACGATGAGGCGCTAGGCGCTTTTGCCGCAGGCAAATCCGTCACACTGCGTTTCACGCTCACCGACGTCGATCTGGCGTTCTTCCTGCAACTACAGGGCGGGGCGATCACCGCCGACCTCGGAGACCCCGCGGCGCCAGCCGACGTCGAATTACGCATGCGCGCCGAGATTCTCGACGGAATGTTCACCGGCCGCGTCAATCCCATGCAGGCGGCCATGGGCGGGCGGCTCTCGTTCAGCGGTGACACGACCAAGGCGATGACATTGCAGAACATGCAGGACGATCTGGCCCGGCTCTACCGGGAGGCCCGCGAGGAAGCCGGTGATCCGGGCGATCTGGCCGCCATCCCCGACGCCACCGCAGCCGGGCCGGCCGCCGCGGCAACCACCACCGCGGCGCCAATCGGATCCGCGGGAGATCTTCGCGACACCCTGCTGCAGACCGTGCACGAGCTCTACACCGCCGAGCTCATCACCGCCACCGGCGGCAACGTGAGCGTGCGCATCCCCGGAACCGACCAGCTGTGGATCACGCCGAGTCAAATGTTCAAGGGGGATCTGCGGCCCGAAATCCTGGTGCGCCTGGACCTCGACGGGCACGTACTGGATCCCGGCGCGCCCTCGCCGTCGAGCGAACGAATGATGCACTGCCTGGTGTACCGTGCCCGTCCCGACGCCCAGGCGGTGGTGCATGCCCACGCACCGCACGCCACCATGCTCGTCAATACCGGGTTGCCGTTTCTGCCGGTGTCGACCGAGGCGGCGTTCTTCGGTGATATTCCGCGGGTGCCGTTCATCATGCCGGGGACCGACGAGCTGGCCCATGCAGTGGCCGAGGCCATCCGGGATGGCTGGGCGGTGCTCATGCAGAACCACGGGATACTGGTCGCCGGCCGCAGTTTGCGCCGCGCCGCCGACATGGTCGAGATCATCGACCGCTCGGCCGAGATCATCCTGGGTTGCTACGCCGTCGGCAAAGAGCCGACCACGCTGCCCGGCGATGTGGTCGAAATGCTGCAGAAGATGGGCGATTTGATGGCGTGAAGTCCGGGCCGGGGTGGCTCGTCGTCGCCCGGGCACCAACGTCAGCCCGAACCGCATCCGGTTCGAGACTCGATGTCAGGACCTTTGACCCCTTTCGACCGCGTGGCAAACGGCGCACGCTACAGGCAGCGATGCGGACAGCCGCCCGGGGCGGCGCACATCGTCGTCACAGCAAGATAGGACGGCCCCATGCCCACACAACCAGCACTCGATACAACGGCACTCGACACGGCGCTTGACGTTCTTCATGCTAATGCGGCCAGCTGGGTCGCCCTGTCCCTCGAAGCCAGGGTGGCGCTGCTGGAGGCGTTGCCGAAGAAGATCCTCAATTTCGCCCCGGAGATGGTGGCCGCGGCCGACAGGGCGAAGGGTATTGCGTCGACCTCCAATTGGGTCGCTGAAGACTGGCTGACCGGTGTGTGGGCCTTTATTCAGGGCGTCAACTCGCACGCCCTGGTGCTGAAGCGATTACTCGCCGGACAAGCGCCTATCAAGGCCGACGCGGTGCACACCCGGCCGGATGGCCAGGTCGTCGTCGACGTCTTCCCGGTCAACGTCTACGACCGGTTGCTGCTCAACGGCTATAAGGCGCAGGTCTGGATCGAGCCGGGCGTCAGCGCTGAGCAAACGCGCCAGGACGCCGGCCGCATGTACCGCGGTGCCGGCTACGACCACCCGGGCGTCGCATTGGTCCTCGGCGCCGGCAACGTGGGAACCATTACGACGCTCGACATCCTCGACCAGTTGCTCGCACAGGGGAATGTCTGTGTCGTAAAGATGAACCCGGTCAACGACTACCTCGGCCCGTTCTACGAGAAGATCTTCAATGACTTCGTCTCGCGCGGCTGGCTGCGCTTCGTCTACGGCGGCGCCGACGTCGGCGGCTACCTGGCCCATCATCCGAAGGTCGACTCGATCCACATGACCGGTTCGGCGGCGACCTATGACGCGATCGTGTGGGGCAGCGATGCCGAGGCCGCGACTCGTAAGGCCCACAACACGCCGTTGCTCGACAAGCCGATCTCGGCGGAACTGGGCGGGCTCAGCCCGGTGATCGTCGTCCCGGGCGAGTGGAGCAACGCCGACGTGAGGTTTCAGGCCGAACACATCGCAACGAGCAAGCTCAACAACGCCGGCCACAACTGTATCGCGAGTCAGGTCATGCTCGTGTCGGAAGATTGGGAGTTGACCGATCAGCTCATCGCCGAAATCCGCGCCGTCATGCGCGAAGTCGAGCCCCGCCGCACGTACTACCCGCGCTCGCAGGAGAAGACCGAACAGGCGTGCGCGGGGATGCGCTACACGGAGTTCCTCAGCGGCGACCAGAGCCGCGTGCTCATCTCCGATGTCGACCCGCACAGCGGCGCGAGCATCCTGCGCGACGAGGTGTTTGCGGGCGCCCTCGGAATCGTGCGGCTTCCCGGCAAGACGGCGCGCGAATTCATGCGCAATGCGGTGGATTTCGCCAACGACGTGCTGCCGGGCACTCTAGGTTCGACGATCATCATCGACCCCAAGACACGCAAGGCGAACGCGGCGGCCTTCGATGACGCTATTTCCGGGCTGCGCTACGGCGACATCGGCGTCAACGTGTGGTCGGCGATGAACTTCTTGCTGGGCTACACGCCCTGGGGTGCATTCCCCGGGCACACCCCGCAGGATATCGGCAGCGGCACCGGGGTAGTGCACAACGCTTTCCTGTTGCAGCACGTGCAGAAGGCCATCGCCGAGATCCCGTTCCGGCCGTCACCGCGCGCCA
Source organism: Mycobacterium persicum (assembly GCF_002086675.1). GTDB lineage: Bacteria > Actinomycetota > Actinomycetes > Mycobacteriales > Mycobacteriaceae > Mycobacterium > Mycobacterium persicum. Next base: position 98,624 of record NZ_MVIF01000006.1, on the reverse strand, counting down.
TCCTCGGAGGCGAGTTGACGATATCGCCCAAGCCGGTCTTCTTCGTCACGAACAAGACCGCGGAGACGACCATCCGTCGATTGGTCAAGTTCCTGGTGGATGGCAAGCCCACTGCGCTGCCTGGGATCTTTGCGTCGGCGCTGCGTGGGTGACATTGGTGCGCCCATGACCATCGTGGCGCGGCCAAACCCGGGGGACGCTGCGGTGGTCTGGGAGCGTGTGGTCCGATGCCGCGCTGCGTGGACGGGGACCGCACCTGCCGCCGCTGATCAACGTGTTCACTCAAGCCAAATAGCTGCGACACCGCTGATTTCGTCGCCACCACTGGCTTGAGTAGCGGCAGTCACTCTGTCTTCATGAGCCTCTGGCCGAGCCGATATAATTTGCTCACCGCACTCGGAGATTCATGGTGATCACGAATGCTGCTGGGCAACGATGTCCGCTTGCGCAGCCTTGACTGCCTGGCTCTGTTTTCGGCGCGCCGATACCTGTCGGGTCCGCTCAAACCTCTTGTGGTGGCAAGCGTTCGGGAGATGTCTCAACCCAATCGGCTGCGATGCCGCCGTGTCGAGTGTGCAACGACGGCTTTGACGGTGTACGGAGGGCGGAATCCCCTGCGATCGGCCGCCCTGACGGCACAGCCGGGGCCATCAGCACACGCTCGGCGCCATCAGCCGCCGACCCAACCGCACCAGCATGCGATTTCCATCTCCGCATACCGGGGCGCAGCCCCACGACGGCTCGCACCCCATCCCACAGAGACTCGTGTGACTGTTGTGACATTCTCCGCTAGCGCTCACCGGCGGGGACTGCGATGACCGCGCTCCAATCTCGCCTGCCGTCTTCCGCCGACCGGTAGAGTCACGAATTCGTGCAGATCGCAGTGACTGGCGGCACCGGATATCTCGGCGCGCACATCGTTCGTGGCCTCTTGACCGCCGGGCATGACGTGCGGCTTCTTGCCGAGCTCGGCTGGAATAATCCCCAACTGCTGCAACGGCTTTCCAAGCTCGGCACGATCACCGTGCTGGCGGGCGATGTCCGCGACTCCGACACGGTGACGCGGCTCCTGGACGGCTGTGACGCCGTGCTGCATGCCGCCGGCGTCGTCGGGACGGACAATCGGCGCGCGAAGTTGATGTGGCAGGTCAATGCGTATGCGACCGAGGCGGTATTGCGTCAGGCGCATGACCGCGGGCTGGACCCGATCGTCTCGATCAACAGCTACAGCGCCCTCTTCCCGCCGCCGGGACCGGTGATCGGGCCGGATACTCCGACTGCGGCGGGTAGGTCGGCCTACGCCAAGACAAAGGGCTACGCCGATCGAGTTGCCCGGCGGCTGCAAGACGAGGGCGCACCCATTGTCCTCACCTATCCGTCGAGCGTGGTCGGTCCGGCCTTCACGACGGCGCCCGGTATCACCGAACAGGGTTGGGCACCGATACTTCGGACTGGTGTGGCGCCACGACTGCGCAACGCCGGAATGATGATGGTGGACGTGCGCGACATCGCCGAGGTGCATGTTGCGGCGATGCGCCCAGGGCAGGGCCCCAAACGTTACGTGTGCGGCGGCGTGATGCTGAGCTTCGAGGAGATGATCGCTGCCTTCGAGGCCGGCTCCGGACGCCACATCAGGCGAATTCCGCTATCCGGCAGGGCATTTCGGACCATGGGGAGGATCGCGGATGTCGTCGGTGGTCTACTGCCGCTGGGAGCCGGATTCAGTTTCGAAGCCGCACAACTGCTCACCGCGGCGATACCCACCGACGACTCGCGCACCCTGGCCGAGCTCGGGGTGACCTGGCACTCGCCCCGCGAGGCGATCATCGCGACGTTCGCGCACCGCACCGAAGAAGAAAGATAAGTGACAGCCGTCCCGCCGTCAGTTAACCCCGGGGCTGGCGGCCCGCAGCCGCTCGAAGGCCCCGGCGAACCCGTCGACTATCGTTTCGTGGTCGGGCACCAGGGTCTTGTCACAGGCGATACCCACGACGACGTTGCCGTTGTAGGTGGAAATGGTGAAACTCATGGGCTGGTTGCCCGATACCGGTGCCCACCCGACGATGCCCGCCACCTTGCTACCGGCCAGGTACACCGGCATCGGCGGGCCGGGAACATTCGTGAGGGTGCCGATCGTGCGGTTGGTGAACAAGTCCACCGATGCCTCGTAGAGCTGCCGATTGAACCCGGCGATGGTCTCTTGCAGGCGAAACGCCACGGCCGCCTCGTGGCCGTGCTTGATCCGGTTCATCCGCCGCTTGGCCACGGCCAGGACTCGCAGGGGGTCGGGCTGATCGGTCGGCAGTTCGAGTTGAACCAACGCGAACTCGTTGCCGAGACGGTCGGGCAGCGTCACGTCGACGGGTTTGAGGTTGACCGGGATCATGAAAGTCACCGCGGAACAACGGGCATGGTGGGCCTGCAGGTAGTCGTGCAACGCTCCGGCCACACTGGCCACGAGTATGTCGTTGACCGTGCACCGGTTCGCCTTTGCCACGGCCTTCACCGTGGCCAGCGACACCGGCTCCGACCACGCCACCCCTTTGTCCTGGCCGGCGGTACCGGTCCAGATTGTCGAGTCGTTGCGGGTGCCGATCAGCAGTTTGCGCAGCGTGTCCACGTCACCCGGCGCGGCGGAGAACACGTCGACCAGTGTGCCGCTGCCGGGCACGGCGGCGCGCATGGCGGAGCGTACGGACTCGGCGATGCCGGACATCGTCGCCCGGGTGGACGTGGTGATCGTGTGGCCGGCCCCCACCGGGTTCTGCACGGCCAGGCGGCCAAACTCGTTGGCGCGGCCGAGGATTCGGGGAAGCTCGGCGGCGGCCCCGATGACCCCGGCCGCCACGTCCGTCGCCCGTCCGGTCGGGTCGCTCAGCGTCTCTTCGAGAAGTGACCTGCCGCGCCGCGCGGTGCCCGCCGCTCGGCCCGCTGCCGCTCGCAGCCGGTCTCTTATCGGCTGCCCCGGCGGCTGCGGGCGTGCCGCGTGCTGCAGGACCCCGGGGTCGCGGACCAGACCTCCCGAGGGGGACGCATCGAACAGGCTCATCGCCAATTCGACCATGCGCATCCCGTCGGCGACGGCGTGGTGGGTCCGCATGATGATCGCGCTGCCGTGCCGGTAGCGGTTCACCCAAATCCCTTGCCAGAGTGGCCGGTTGCGGTCGAGCATTTCGGTGCGGTGGCTGGCTACCAGCGCCTGCAGTTCGCGGCGATCGTCGGGATCGTTCAGGTCCACAATCGTGACGTGCCGCTCGAAGTCGAACTCGTCGTCGACCTCCCACCACCACGAGCCGTCGCGGTCCTTGACCGCCAGGCTGCGGAACACGGGGTAGCGGGTGGTGAGCCGCTCCTCGATAACTTCGCGCACCCGGCTCCAGTCGAGCGGGTCGGCCGTCCAAACCACCGTGTCGACGACCATCAGGTTGTTCGGCCGGTCCATCTCCAACCACAGAGCGTCCTGGATGCCGAGCCGGTGTCGCTCTGCCATCTTGCACCTCCACGACCGATCGACCGCGCGCCCGGGGGGTCCGCGCTTCGTACCGAGAATCATGCGCCCAGCTGATGCCCTCAGGCCAGCCTCGTGGCCTAGGGGTCGCCGCGCGGACCGAGGGCGCGGTAGCAGACATTGCCACCGATTGCCGCCTGGACATTGACAACCTGATTCGGGTACCGGCCTGGCGCAGTCATTACTATTCCGGCGCAACCCCAAGTGACTGGTTGCGGACGAGCAAGGAGGACGACTCGTGGCCCTTACATTGAACCAGGCCCGTTCGCTCTACGACCGGATCGGTCGTGTCCAGGACTGGCAGGCGTTCTATGAGGACGCGACGATAAACCGGCTCGTGGACCATGCGGAGCTGGCCGAGGGCCAGACGATCTTTGAATTCGGTTGTGGTACTGGCCGATTAGCCGCGCATTTGCTGCGTGCGGTGCCCCCCAGCGTCAACTACCTCGGCGTCGACATCAGCCCGGTGATGATCAGCTTGGCCACCGCTCGGGTCGCCGCCTGGGCCGAGCGGGCCAAGGTTGTGCTGGTTGACGGCTCGCTGCCGCTGCCCGTCGATGACGGATTCGCGGACCGTGTGTTCTCCACGTTCGTGTTCGATCTGCTCGACGAAGCTTACGCCGTGGCGGTTCTGGAAGATCTGCGGCGGATCCTTGCGCCCAACGGCCGGATTTGCCTGGCCAGCCTGAGTTACGGAGAGCGGTTTTTCGAGCGAGCCATCTGCCGAACCTGGACGGGCATCTGGCGGGTCGCGCCGCAGGTCCTGGGCGGGTGTCGTCCGATCAGCGTGAGCGCCCTGCTGGAGCACGGCTGGAAAATGGAGCATCAGTCACGCGTCCATCGCCTGGGAATTGTCATGGATGTCGTCATCGCGACTCCGGACGCACGCTGATGATGGTCATTTGGCTGCGCTTCTGGCGGCATAGCAACAGGTGGTATGCCCAGGCGAGCGCTAGCCGCTGAAACCGTTTTGAAGCCGAGGCGTAGACGGCCGAACCAACGCCGACCAACTACGTCGACAGCACATTGTCGAGCGTCCGCAGCGCCGCCGCGACCCGCGCGATGCCGTGCTCGGCGCAGAAGCGGACGACGTCACGAACGCCGTCCTTGCCGAGACCGGCGTCGAGCGCGAGTTCGACATGCCGGCGGTAAGATTCGTCCAGGGTCTGCAGGGCGACATCGGATGTCAGCGCCATGATGGCCCGCTCGCGCATGCTGAGCCGGTCCTCCGACCATGCCCGCGACAGCTGCCAAGCAACGAATTCGGTGGTCCATTCGTCGGTGGTGCCAAGGTGCGCCACCACGTCAGCCACGGCCTCAGGTGCCGACGACTCGTCGAGATCGCTTGTCTCCATACCGATCTCGGCGGCGACCTGCTGAAGCCGGGCAAGTGCGTCGGCGGCCGCCGGATAACCCGAATACGGGGCGATAAACCGGATCGCGGCCAACAGGTCGGCATAGGCCAGACCGTGCATCGCCGCCGCGGTGACGTGCATCCGGAACGCCAGCCCCAGAGTCGGACGGCAGATGTCCATGGCCAGGTTCTGCAGTAGCTTCTCCCGGACGCTCGTCCCGGCCAGTCCGAACGCAGCAGCACCCACGTCCACTGCGAGCCTCTCGAACTGCGGATCCACCTCACCAAGCGGACTGCTCGGTAACTTTACCGTCATTGTGCTCCCCTTTACCTTAGACGCCACAACGGAATTCGGCCGGGATCAGCCTGCCGGTACCAGCTCGCGCACCACGTCGAGCCTGAGGAATTCCGGCGCCTTGATCACCCAGCGGAGCATGAAGCGGATGAACGGCGGCATGCCGTTCGCCTTCTCGTCACGAAATAGCGTCGGGGCGCCGAGCTGGTAATGCCGCCGCCGGGCCTGCAGCTCACAGCCGCCCGCGGCGAGCACATTGCGCACCCAGTCGGTGCCGGGGCCGTAGGTCAGCGCGATCACAAATCCGTCGTCGCGACGGAATACCCACAACGGAGTGCGGAAGACGCGGCCAGACTTGCGACCGCGATGGATGACGACCCCCCATCCCGGCGCCCAGGTGGCGACGTACTTGGTGACTCGATTAAGTCCCAACTTGTTGGCTTGGGCGACCCATCGTGGTGCCGGCATTTTAAACTCCTCACTCGTGGAATTTATCTGTCCAGGCTAACGCCCGCCGACCCAGAAGTCAACGACTGTAGAATTCTGGAACTATGCGCCCGATTGGACGACGCCCCGGTAATCCCGACACCCGCAACGCGATCGTCACGACCGCTCGCCGGTTGTTCGCCGACTCTGGATACGAAAAGACGTCGGTCCGCGACGTCGCCACCGCCGCCGGCGTTGACCCGGCCCTGATCCGGCACTATTTCGGCAGCAAGGCCGAGCTGTTCAGGTCCACCGTGGGCTGGCCGTTCGAGTCGGACGCGATCAGCGCACGCATCGTCAGTGGCGATCGCGGCAACATCGGCGCGCGGCTGACACGGGTGTTCTTCGAGGCATGGGAGCAACCGGATTCCCGCGCCCCGCTGCTGGCGATCCTGCGGGGTGCGGCCACCCACGATGAATCCACCGCCCTGGTACGGCAATTCATTCAGGGCCAGCTGTACCCGCAGTTGGCCAAGCCGTTGCAGGGGTCGGATGCCGAACTGCGGATCGACCTGGCGATGGCCCAACTACTGGGGATCGCCTACCTGCGCCACGTCCTGCAGGTGGAGCCGATCGCGTCTACACCAGCCGACGAACTCATTGCACGGGTCACGCCAATTATCAACGCCCACCTCAAAATCGGGTGAAACCGGCGACGAAGATCAACCACCGCCGACACCAGCCTGGTCACCCGAACATGCTACGTGTGCGCCGACACGTTGTTGCCGCAATGTGGGTAGTAGCCCCAATGCGGCCAGGGGCATCATGTCCCCAGCGTTCCCGGCATGAACATACCGCAACCGGTGATCTGCTCGCAGCTCGCCGGCGTCGCCACGGACCATAACCCGAACTTTTGAGGCGGATGCCTCAAGCGCCACCATCCCCGTTCGATCAATGATCTCCGCATGGCCTTTTTGAGATGCCGATGCGAAGCGGCGGCCTTGAACTGAAATGCGTTGCACCACAAACGCCAGAAAGGAAATATCCATGACCACAACAGCCAGCGAGACCCCCGTCGACAACGGCGTCAACGTCGACGCTCTCCTGGGCGTCCGGAACGCGTTGCCCGACACACCGGAGATCGCCCAGTTCCACTGGCGGACAATGGTTTACTGCGTCAACGGTACCCACAGCCGATCGGTGCAGGCGACCATCGAGGCCGACCCCGACCTGCACGGAATTCTCGGTGCCGACCCCGACGTCCGCAACGGATTCAGCGGCGTTCGGGTGAGCTACCAGATCAATGCCGACGCGACCCCCGACGAGATCAAAGCGCTGGTGGCCCAGTCACAGAAGCGCTCGGCGGTCTTCGACATGCTCGTCAACCCGACCGACGTCACCGTCGACGTCACCTGAAGGCACGGAGGCGATCGGTGCGGCGGCATGTCCGCATTACGTGTCCATCATCGCACTAAGGAGAATCCCCATGGTTACCAACACCATTCGCAGCACGCCAGTGCTCGGGCAGACTGCCGAGCTCTCGCGCACCATCGGTGACGACGACATCGCGCTGTTCACGCGGATCAGCGGCGACCGCAATCCGCTGCACTACGACGAGGCCGCCGCCAAAGCCTGCCGGTTCGGCGAAATCGTCGTCCAGGGCGGCATCACCAGCGCGATCCTCAACGCCGTCGTGGCCGAAGAACTGCCCGGACCGGGAACGGTGTTCCTCAACGTCAACTGGTCTTTCAAGGCACCGGTACGCCCGGGCGACACCATCACCGGCCGCGTCGAGGTCACCTCGGTTCGCACCGACAAGCCGATCACCGAACTCAAGACGACGGTCACCCGCGACGACGGCACGGTCGTGCTCGACGGCACGGCGCTCTGCTACACGATGGACACCCGTTACGAATAGTCACTCCATCGCAGTCATCCGCTAGGGCGGCGCTGATGTATGTGCCGTTGGCTGATGGGGCGACGGCCGGTCTGGTCACATCAGTCACTCGAGCCACTCGGGGTCGGGGGTATTCGTTGTGCCCGCCCGTTAGCGACAATTCCGTTGTGCACCTGGGTTTGTCGCTCACAGGCGGCATGCCGGTGCGGTCGGGTGCATGGCTGACGGCGCCGAGTGTGCGTTGGCGGCGTCAAGTGTGCGTTGGCGGCGTCGAGTGCGCCGTCAGGGCGGCCGATCATGCCGGTTTCCGCCCTACATGCACAGTCAAAGCCATCACTGCACACTCGATAATGCGGCAGCACAGCCGATTCGGTGAGCAGGCGCGATATCCCCCGAACGCCTTCCACCACAGCCGGTTTGAGCGAAGGTGCGTTATCGGCGTGCCGAAAACGGCGCTAGGCTAAGGCTGCGCAAGAGGATATCGTTGACCAGCCGCATTCGTGGTCACCATGAATTTCCGAGCGAGCCGGGCAAATCGAGTACCCGCTCAGCCGGACTCCGGTGAGCGCGGCAACCGGATCATCGTCCATTTCCGTGGCGGGTCTGGTCTCAAGCAGACCAGCGATATCCCGCGGCGGCTGTCAGCAATCGCCGATTTCGTCCGACGACCTCGATCTCGCAATAGGCGCCAAAAGCCCCGGAAAGGCGTGCATCTGCGGTAACCAGTACGACGTCGAGAGCCTCGGCCAGCGCAACGTAGGCGGCATCGTAGGTCGTCAGGACATGCCGCAGTTCCCATACCCGGTGGAGCAATGGCTGATGTGAGGACTGACGCAGCGGCAGATCCGTCAGGTCCGCCACCGCGCTCGCGGCCCTTCGAGCCGGCATCCGTTTCGCCGCGACCTCGCGGCGCCACACCGAGACCACCTCGAGGTCGATGAGTTCCGGAGCAACCAACGTCTCGCGCGCCAAACGTTCCCGCGCGAGCCGGCCGTCCGACCCGTCGTCGCCCAGCGCTACGGCCAGTACGCTCGCATCAACGACGATCACGATCAGCCCGAACGTCATCGACGGCGGCTCTGAAAGACACGCGGCCGCCGCGACGTGTGGTGATGCGGTCGAACACCTCATCCAGCGTGGGTTGATTCGCGTCGGCGATGAGCCGACTTCGGAGGTATTCCTGTAGGGATTGATGTGCGCGTGCGGCTCGCTCCCGCAGAACTCGGTGGGTGTCCTCCGGAACGTCCTTGATCTGCACACTGGGCATGGCGCCATTTTGGCGCTATGAGCGCCAAAACGCAAGTACGACGGGTGTCCGACTTACATGCCGAAGTGCGTGCGCCGCAATGCCGCAACGGCCTCCGGCGGTCCGCAAACTTCGACGTGTGCCGCCGCTTCGCGCCCGAAGACATACAACAGCAGCTCACCCGGCGGGCCGCTGAGCCGTGCGGCAGGATCGCCCGAGCGCACCCGAACCACCTCGCCGGCACCGGCCCACTCGACCTCCAGCCCGCAACCGCGCAGCCGCCGACTCAGATACCGCGCGCCGCGGCGGACATTCCGCCACAAGCACAATGCATACGCCGGCCGCCAGATCGCGCTCGCGCAACACGATGTGGGCGGCCAGATCGTGAGCGGTCCAGCCCTCGAGCAAGGTGGGAACGGCGGGGCCCAGTTCGTCGAAAAGGTCGCAAAGTTCCAGGCGCTCCTGTATGTCCAACGACACATCGGCCATACCGCCGCAGTCTACGAGCAATGCCCGGGGCAAGTGGCCCGTCGCTCACGAACTCCAATATCGACGCTGCCGCGAGGCCGGCAGCGTATACCGGCATCACCTGGAAGGAATGGGTGACTTGTATGAAGAGCCCGATTTCGCTCGGATGGTGCCAAAGTGACCGATAGGGGGTTTCGTGACTGGTGAGCTGACCACGAGGTTGGAAGCGATGGCATCACCCGCGCAAATTCTTGCGAATCAAAGTGATGATCTGAAAGCGAAATTAGACAGTATCACCGATGATTGGCGCGCATTGTCAGCGTCCTGGCGTGGTATTGCGGCATCGGCCTTCCAGCCGCCTTGGGAAGAGTGGCACCAGGGTGCAACAGCCGTCGCGGCCATCTTGTCTGAGCACTCGCAGCGGTTGCTACGTTCGCTGGACCTCATGCTCGACCACGAGACCATCGCGGCAAAAGCGTTCGAGGCGCTGACCGCAGCGGACCCATCATTATGATCCACCGCTACACGGTCGACTTAGAGGCGCTATTGCATTTCGCCGATCGGCTGGCCAAGTTCAATTCGCAAGCCGAACAGATTGCGACGGCCGTAGAACCAATGCGTAGCTGAGCTGCACGGCACCAACAGCGGCCGCCGCAATTGGACTACATCGTGTTCTTTGGGTTTCATGTCTGTCGTTCTCTCATCTACTGGCAGGAATCGCCGTCACCAAACGCACGACTCCATCATTGCCGCGTATCCATGCAAATGTTACGTCAATAACATTTCCATTCGCTCCCGTGATTGAGATTACTTGAGGGTATTTTATGTCATATTGTGTCACACCCGTTTGTACAGCTTTGCTATCGTTAAAGACGATCTGCCTGGCAAGGTCGGATTCATTCTCGCGGGTGAAACCTGGAGCCGTTCCACTCGACCGCAACCCCTTGTCGTGGTTGCCATTTCCCGGCGAGAAACCCGTCGCTCACGAACTCCAATATCGACGCTGCCGCGAGGCGGGCTGATAGTTCGGGCCCGCGGTCTCGTCCACTCGCTTCAGCAGCAGTTCGCACGGCGGCTCGAACTGCTCGGCGAATAGAATCGCGGCGGCTTCTCCGAGCACCTGCCACGGCTGGGTGGTCAACTCGTCGGTTCTGCGTTCAACGGCTTCGCGGAGATCGAGGCCCGGCTGTAGAACCGTGTCTTCGGCCGCTAATCCCTTGGCACGCAGGCGTTCCCAGCCCGCGGAGAGGTCGTCGGCCGACGTGCCGCGCGACAAACCCAGCCAGTCTTTTTCGTAGCCTAGCCACGCGTTGTGCAGAATCGACGCCTCGGCGTGGGTCAGACCAGCAGCCGTGAGGACCGCCCAGTGAGTGTCACCTCGCCACTCCCGCAGGCAGTTGACCGCATGCCAGCCCGACAGCAAGGGGTCATCCGGACGCGGCATATCCAGGTGGGCCGCAAAGAACGCCCGCCCCATTCGGGGCAAGGCTTCCACCACGGGCCACAGCCTGGGACCCAGCTCTTCCAGGGGCGCCATGATATCCGGGACGTAGCTGTGAAGCCCTTCCACAACTGCCTCGTCACGGGCTCGCCAGAAATCCACAAACGACCGACCGGACTGCGCAACCGCCGGGAATAGCACACGCAGCGCCAGCGGCGAGATCGAGCCGAAGGCGGCAATCACCGCCTCGGGCCCGGCGGGCGCGAGCGGCGCGGCGCGTGCCGCCAGGTACCCGGCGGCTTGGTAGCCCAAGCCGGCGGCCAGATAATCCGGCAATCCGAGCGCTTCATACCGTGCGACAGCGCCCGGATCCCAGAAGATCCAGCCCACTACGGTTTGCACGGATCGAGCGTTGCGCGCGGTGATAGCGGGCCAGTCAGGCCCCTCCGGTGGACTCACCTGGACCCAGAGCGGCAGTTCACTCGACGCCATCGACGTCCCGTCCCTTAAGGCACCCATTTCTGAACCGAATATCCCGGGCGCGGTTCAGTGATAGCGGATATCGCTGGCAAGTCACTGCCAATCTGCTGGGGAATACCTTACGACTGGCGCCACCAATTCCCGATCGCAACACCTTGCGTTGCTTATGTTTCCGACGACAGAGCGCGAATCACACTAGCAAACAACATGATCGAGCCGCGCACCCCGGCCAAGGCCCAGGTTACTCACAACCAAACGATGTGACCTCACAACATGAAGGTCCCTACCGGCGCAACGAACAACAGCGCAACATCGATGTCATGACCCGTGGGTCCGGTGACGTACCTTCGGGTACCTGCCGCTGACCAACATCATCGTTGATGTCGCAGGCCGGTCCGGTGGCCGCCCACCGTCGACTCCCGCCGGAAGGGACACAACCGCCAAAGCGCTGCGCGCCACGGCGATCCGGATCGCCAACGTTCGCGAAGGAGTATGCCACATGACCACAGCAGCCCGTCCCGCCAAGACTCGCAACGAAGGCCAGTGGGCGCTGGGACAGCGTGAGCCGCTCAACGACGCGGAACAGTTCAAGCAAGAGGACGCACCGCTGAATGTCCGCGACCGAATCCTGAACGTCTATGCCAAGCAAGGTTTCGACAGCATCGAAAAGTCCGACCTACGTGGCCGCTTCCGCTGGATGGGCCTCTACACGCAACGTGAACAGGGTTACGACGGCACCTGGACCGGTGAGGAAAACACCGACACCATCGAGGCCAAGTATTTCATGATGCGGGTGCGCTCCGACGGCAAGCCGATGTCGGCCGCCACGGTGCGTGCCCTGGGCCAAATCTCGACTGACTTCGCCCGTGACACCGCCGACATCGGCGACCGGGAGAACGTCCAATTCCATTGGATCCGAATCGAAGACGTGCCCGAGATCTGGGATCGGCTGGCGTCGGTCGGTCTGACCACCACCGAGGCCTGCGGCGACTGCCCGCGCGCCATCCACGGTTCTCCGCTGGCCGGCGACTCGGTCGACGAAATCCTCGACCCCTCACCGGCGATCGACGAAATCCTGCGGCGCTTCATGAACAATCCCGAATACGCCAATCTGCCGCGCAAGTACAAGAGTGCGATCTCGGGCCTGCAGGACGTCTCTCACGAAACTCACGACGTCGCCTTCATCGGCGTCAACCATCCCGAGCACGGCCCGGGGATGGACCTGTGGGTCGGCGGCGGCCTGTCGACCAACCCGATGCTGGCCCAACGGGTCGGTGTGTGGGTCCCGCTCGACGAGGTGCCCGACGTCTGGGAAGCGGTCACCAAGCTGTTCCGGGACTACGGCTACCGCCGGCTGCGCGCCAAGGCCCGCCTGAAGTTCCTAGTGAAGGATTGGGGCATCGAGAAATTCCGCGAGGTCCTGGAATCCGAGTACCTTGACCGCCGGCTGATCGACGGCCCGGCCCCGGAGCCGGTCAAGCACCCGATCGACCACGTCGGGGTGCAGCGGCTCAAGAACGGGCTCAACGCCGTCGGGGTCGCCCCCATCGCCGGCCGGGTATCGGGAACCATCCTGTGCAAGGTGGCCGACCTCATGGAAAAGGCTGGCTCGGAACGCGCCCGGTTCACCCCTTACCAGAAACTGGTCATCCTCGACGTCGCCGACGACAAGGTCGACGAACTGGTGGCCGGTCTGGATGCGATCGGTCTGCCGTCGCGTCCGTCGGCGTGGCGCAAGAACATGATGGCTTGCACCGGCATCGAGTTCTGCAAGCTGTCGTTCGCCGAAACCCGGGTCAGGGCACAGTCTTTGGTTCCGGAACTGGAAAGCCGTCTGGCCGACATCAATACCAATCTGGACGTGCCGATCACCATCAACGTCAACGGATGCCCCAACTCCTGCGCTCGAATTCAGGTCGCCGACATCGGTTTCAAGGGCCAAATGGTCGACGACGGAGACGGCCAACCGGTCGAGGGGTTCCAGGTCCACCTCGGCGGCGGCCTCGGCGAAGACAGCGGATTCGGCCGGAAACTGCGCCAGCACAAGGTCACCAGCGCCGAACTGGGCGACTACATCGATCGGGTGGTCCGCAACTTCGTCACACAGCGCCACGACGGCGAACGGTTCGCAACCTGGGCACTGCGGGCCGAGGAGGAAGACCTTCGATAAGTCCACCCGAAACGAGCGGAGGACGACGAGATGAGTTACACCGAGCCGCAACTACGTGAATTGGCTGCCCGTGGCGCCGACGAGCTGGAGGGAGCCAGCGCTACCGACCTGTTGCGTTGGACCGACGCCCACTTCGGCGGCGTCAACGGCCCCCGGGGCTGGGCCACCTGCAACTACGTGGTCGCCTCCAACATGCAAGAAGCCGTATTGGTGGACTTGGCCTCCAAAGTGCGCCCGGGCGTGCCGGTGATCTTCCTCGACACCGGCTATCACTTCGCCGAAACCCTCGGCACCCGGGACGCGGTCGAATCCGTCTATGACATCCGGGTTCTCAACGTCGCCCCCGAACACACGGTGGCCGAACAGGACGAGCTGCTCGGCAAGGACCTGTTCGCCCGCAACCCCACCGAGTGCTGCCGGCTGCGCAAGGTCGTCCCGCTGACCAAGGCGTTGCGCGGGTATTCGGCCTGGGTCACCGGCATCCGCCGGGTGGAGGCGCCCACGCGCGCCAACGCCCCGCTGATCAGCTTCGACGAGGCGTTCGGACTAGTGAAGGTCAACCCGCTGGCCACCTGGACCGACGAGGACGTGGAGACCTACATCCAGCAGAACAACGTGCTGGTCAATCCGCTCGTCGACGAGGGCTACCCGTCGATCGGCTGCGCTCCCTGCACAACCAAACCGGCCGCCGGCGCCGACCCGCGCAGTGGGCGCTGGCAAGGGCTGGCCAAGACCGAATGCGGGTTGCACGCCTCATGAGCACTTTGATCCTCACCGCGCACGGCAGCAGAGATCCGCGATCGGCGGCCAACGCCCGAGCCGTCGCAGCCGAGCTCACCCGCATTCGGCCCGGAATCGACGTGCGGCCGGCCTTCCTGGAACTGGCCGAGCCGGCATTCATCGACGTAGTCGCCGGCTTGCCCAACGGCCGTCAGGCCGTCGTCGCGCCCCTGCTGCTGGCCAGCGCCTACCACGCACGTCGCGACATTCCCAGCCAGATTGCGCGTGCCGGCGCGCACGGCGTCCGCCAGGCCGACGTGCTCGGTGAAGACGATCGCTTGGTATCGGTATTGCGCGAACGCCTGGCAGAACTCGGCATTTCACCGCTCGACCGGGACCTGGGTGTGGCAGTGGTCGCGATCGGCTCATCGAACGCCGCGGCCAATGCCCGTACCGCGCAGGTGGCCGCCGCGCTGGCCGCCGGCACCCGCTGGGCCGGAGCCACCATCGCCTTTGCCACCCGGCCGCAACCGTCGGTGGCCGACGCGGTCGCGCAGTTGCGGCGCCGCGGCGCCCGCCGCCTTGTCATCGCACCGTGGTTCCTGGCGCCGGGTCTCATCACCGACAAGGTGTGGAACTACGCGCGCGACAACGGTATTCCGATGGCCCAACCGCTAGGCGCGCACCGGCTGGTGGCCGAGACGCTGCTCGACCGCTACGACCAGGCGCTGGCCCACCACGTCGCCGCTTAGCCGCATTCCTAGCCGAAGCGGATATGGCTGAGCAGCTCCCGGATGGCCCCAGCGGGCGGGGTGCGCCCGCCAACCCAGATGGCCCGAAACTGGCGCCGCAGGTCCAATTCGGGCACCGGAACGGCGCTCAGTCGGCCGACCGCGAGGTCGTCGGCCACCGCCAGCCGGCTCATGGCCGCCGGCCCGGCACCAGCCAGCACCGCGGCCCGCATGGCCGCGGCGGAGGATAATTCGAGCACCGGCGGCGCTTGGCGCACATCGTCGCCCAGCACCTGACGCAGCGCCACCGTCAGCGAATCGCGGATGCCCGAACGGGGTTCGCGAGTAACCAACGGTGTTTGCGCGAGTTCACCGGCGCTCACCGGGTGTGCTCGCCGAGTCCACTTGTGGCCCGGCGGCACCACGATCACCAGCTCGTCATGGCCCACCACACAGCTGCCCAACCCTTTTGGCGGCCCGGGATTTTCGACGAATCCAAGATCAGCGGTGCCACCGCGAACCGCAGCGATGGCGTGCTCGCTGTTGGTAGCCGTCAAGATCACCTGGGGGGCGCTGTCACCGCGCCGCCTGGCCGCGTCCTGTAACGACAGCAGCCAGTGCGGCATCAGCTGTTCGGCGATCGTCTGGCTGGCCACCACTTTGATCCGCTCCCGCCCCTCCTTGCGCAACGCGCCCAGACCGGCATCGACCTCGCTCGCGACGTCGAGTAAGCGCGCAGCCCACTCGGCGACAACCACTCCGGCCGGGGTGAGTTGTGAGCCGCGGGTGGTTCGGGCGGCCAGCGTCACACCGACCTGGGCTTCCATCGCCGCCAGCCGTTTTGACACGGCTTGTTGGGTCAAGCCGAGTTCGCGCGCGGCGCCGCCGAGGCTGCCGGTCTGCGCGATCGCCAGAAAGATCTCGAACGAGGCGAGTTCGGGCATGCGGGAACTGAGCGGCATGGTTGATGAAACCACGAAAACGCCGACACAACCATTGTTTGTGACAACACAACATCGACACGTCTACCCCGGCCCGGCGCAGACGGCAACCATGAGATTCATGACCCGTCCGTATCACGTAGCGATTGTGGGTTCCGGTCCGTCGGGATTCTTCGCCGCGGCGTCGCTGCTGAAAGCCGCCGACGCCGGCGAAGGGCTCGAGGTCGCGGTCGACATGCTGGAAATGCTGCCCACGCCATGGGGTTTGGTGCGCTCCGGGGTGGCACCTGATCACCCCAAGATCAAATCGGTCAGCCAGCAGTTCGAGAAGACCGCGCAAGACCCCCGATTCCGGTTCTTCGGCAACGTCACGGTCGGCCAGCATGTCCAGGCCGCAGAACTCGCCGAGCGCTACGACGCGGTGATCTACGCCGTCGGCGCCCAATCCGACCGGCCCCTGGGCATTCCCGGCGAACAGCTGCCGGGCAGCGTCGCCGCGGTCGATTTTGTCGGCTGGTACAACGCGCACCCACACTTCGAGCAGATGTCCCCCGATCTATCGGGCCGCCGCGCCGTCGTGGTGGGCAACGGCAACGTCGCGGTCGACGTCGCCCGGATCCTGGTGACCGATCCCGACGTGCTTGCGGTCACCGACATCGCCGACCATGCATTGACGGCGTTGCGCGCCTGCCACATCGAGGAAGTGGTGATCATCGGTCGGCGCGGCCCTTTGCAGAGCGCGTTCACCACCCTGGAATTGCGCGAACTCGGAGAACTCGAGGGCGTCGACGTTGTCGTCGACCCGACCCAGCTGGAGGGCATCAGCGACGACGACCTGGCCTCCGCCGGCAAGGTCGCCAAACAGAACATCAAGGTGCTGCGCGACTACGCCGCCCGCGCACCCCGGTCCGGACACCGCCGGATCGTGTTGCGGTTCTTGACGTCTCCCATCGAAATCAACGGGAACGACAAGGTGGAAAGTATCGTGCTCGGCAGCAACGAGCTGGTCAGTGACGCCGGCGGCCGAATAGTGGCCAAGGACACCGGGGCCCGGGAAGAGCTGCCCGCGCAGCTAGTGGTGCGATCGGTGGGCTACCGCGGTATACCCACACCCGGGCTGCCGTTCGACTCCAAGAGCGCCACCATCCCCCACACCGACGGCCGGATCACGGGCAGCCGCAACGAATACGTCGTCGGCTGGATCAAGCGCGGTCCGAGCGGGGTGATCGGTACCAACAAGAAGGACGCCCAGGACACCGTCGACACCCTGCTCGCGGACCTGGCCGCACAGCCCGGCAACGGCACCCCCGCCGAGGACCGCGCTGACGAACTCGCCCGGTGGCTCGCGTCCAGGCAACCGCAGCTGGTCAGTGCCGCGCACTGGCAGGCGATCGACTGTTTCGAGCGGGAGGCCGGCGCCGCGCAGAACCGACCGCGGGTGAAGGTGGCGAGCAGGTCGGAACTGCTTCGCATCGGGGGCTGTCAGAAAGGAGAATGATTGTGGCATACGTGATTGCCGAACCCTGCGTTGATATCAAGGACAAGGCCTGCATCGAGGAATGCCCCGTCGATTGCATCTACGAGGGCGCCCGGATGCTTTACATCCACCCCGACGAGTGTGTCGACTGCGGCGCTTGCGAACCGGTGTGTCCGGTGGAGTCGATCTACTACGAAGACGATCTACCCGGCGAGTGGAGCGAGTATCAGCAGATCAACGCCGACTTCTTTGCCGAACTCGGTTCACCCGGGGGCGCGTCGAAAATCGGGATGACCGAGAACGACCCCGCCGCGGTCGTGGAGCTGCCTCGCAAGGCGGAGGCGACCTAGAGCCGACCTCGCGCGCGAGGGGATCCGAAATACCCGTTGGGCTTAAGCTGATCGAAGGCTGATCCAAGGCCGATCGAAAAGCCGAGACCGCGTCGAACAGGGTGACACGAGATGCCGGACATCGACCAGACAGACCGGCGCCGCGGCAGCGCCAACGCGCTGCTGCAGGCGCTGGGTCCATTCACCCGCACCGGCGGCTTCTACGCCCGGTCTTGGGGCGCTTATCTGGACCGGCAGCCCGACGAGCTGCCGGTGGCTCGGCCCACCATCGCGCTTGCCGCGCAAGCGTTTCGCGACGAAATCCTGCTGACCGGCTTCGGGATGCTGAGGTCGGCGCCCAGCGCCTCCTCACTGGAGCGGATAGATCGCGAAGTCCTTGCCGCACTTGACGTTTACCAGAACAACGGCTGGCTGGCCGATCCCGAGGGATTCTTCGCGGCACCCCCGCCGCTGACCGAGGTGGCGGTCAAGCGGGTGGACAGCATGGGGCGCAGCTACCAGCGCCTCTCCTTCGACAGCGGCTACGAACCCCACCCGGGCGAACCGGGCCGCGAGCGGTGGCTGAGCTACACCGGAAACCGTCGCGAGTACGCGTTGATGTTGCGGCACCGCCGCCCGCGGCCGTGGCTGGTGTGTGTGCACGGTGCCGAGATGGGGCGGGCCGGGCTCGACCTGATGCTGTTTCACGCGTGGTATCTGTACCGCAACCTCGACCTCAATGTCGTGCTTCCGGTCCTGCCCCTGCACGGGCCGCGGGCACGCGGGCGGCCTTACGGCGCCGCGTTTCCCAGCGAGAATGTGCTCGACGCGGCCCACGGCGCCGCTCAGGCGGTGTGGGACATCCGGCGCCTGCTGTCCTGGATCCGCGCCCAGCAGCCCGACGCGATGATCGGGCTCAACGGCATATCCCTGGGCGGTCTCATCAGTTCGTTGGTCGCCAGCCTCGACGACGGACTCGGATGCGCGATCCTGGGTGTTCCAGCCGTGGATCTGGTGGAGCTGGTCGGCCGCCACGCCGGCCTCGGCGGCCACGGCCGCCTCCGTCAGACGATGAGGTCGGCCCGGCCCATCGGCAGGATGATCTCGCCGCTGGCCCTGACTCCCCGTGTTCCCTTGGCGGGCCGCTTCATCTATGCCGGTGTTGCCGACCGGTTGGTACACGCCCGGGACCAGGTCAGCCGCCTCTGGGAGCACTGGGGCAAGCCGGAGATCCATTGGTATCAAGGCGGTCACACCGGTTTCTTCCGCTCCCGGCCGGTACAGCGGTTCATCGACGACGCACTGGCGCAGTCCGGGATGGTGGACCCGGCGAGGTTACGGCCACGACGGTGAGACCGCCGGGCGTCGCGGTGGCGTCGTAGACCGCGTGGTGATCGCAGGTGTCACCCAAAGATCGGGAAGCGCCGCTGGGCGGCCAGCTTGTCCAGGCCGTTCTGCATCACCCGGCGCACGTGCGCGTCGACGTCCTTGACGTCAGGAGCGTGGCCGAATTCCTCGGCGACGCGGACGGGCGGCAGCACCTCGACGACGATCTTGGTGGGCAGCGGCATGTTGACCGGCGCGACGATGCTGAGCCCGAACGGGAAGCCGAAGGTCACCGGCAGAATGTTGGTCCGGAACAGCTTACGCTCCAACTTGGTGAGCCCAAGAGCACGTGCCAGCCGTCTGCCGCGGGTCAGGAAGAACTGGCCTTCCTGGCCGCCGATGGAGACCGCGGGCACGATCGGCACTTTTGCTTCGACGGCGGTGGTCACATAGCCGGTTCGGCCACCGAAGTCGATGACGTTCTCCCGCAGGGTGGGCCGGTAGACGTCGAAGTCACCGCCCGGGAATACCAGCACGACCGCACCGGCGGCCAACGCCTTGGCGGCGTTGTCCCGCGTTGCGCGGATCACGCCGGTGCGCTTGAAGAACTCACCGGCCGGCCCGGCGAACAGTGTGTCGAAACCCAGCGCGTACAGCGGGCGGTCATAGCCGTATCTGTCGTAATAGCCCACGGCGAACACCGACAGGTCCACCGAAACCAGGCCGCCGGAATGGTTCGAGACCACCAGGCATGCGCCCGACGGGATATTGTCCAGACCACGCACCTCGGAACGGAAATACCGCTTGACGATCGGCCGCGTCAGCGTGATGACGTGCTCGGTCAGGCCGCGGTCCCACTTTTCGATGTCGGTCGGGTCGCTGTGGGTATCGCCCATGTCTTGCCCTCACAGGTGCTCGGCTGGAGCCGATGGTACGCCGCAGCGCCATTGACGCGTGACACCAAGCGCCACACCGATTCTCGACCGCGTCCCGCCGCGGCGACGAAGCTCCGGCACCCTGATCGGTCAGTCGGGAAGGCACGCTAAGTAAGGTGGCCCACATGGGCAGAGCTCAGTTCATCCACATCCTCCGGCAGATCGGCGCTCTGGTGGTCACGGCGGTAACTGCCACCTCCACACTCAACGCATATAAACCCCTGGCGCGCAACGGTTTCGCGTCGCTGTGGTCATGGATTTTCGGTCTGGTCGTCACCGAGTTTCCGTTGCCGACACTGGCCAGCCAGGTAGGCGGACTGGCGTTGACCGCCCGCCGGCTGACCCGGCCGGTGCGGGCGCTCTCCTGGCTAGTCGCTGCCATCTCGGCATTCGGTCTGCTCAACTTCAGTCGCTCGGGTCATCGAGCCGATATCCCGCTGGCCGCTGCGTTGGACGGCGGCTTGGGCAACGGTCGCCGCACCGACTCGGACGGCCTGTGGCGCCGCGCGTCCGGCGGTGGCACC
Organism: Mycobacterium persicum; assembly: GCF_002086675.1. Classification (GTDB taxonomy): domain Bacteria; phylum Actinomycetota; class Actinomycetes; order Mycobacteriales; family Mycobacteriaceae; genus Mycobacterium; species Mycobacterium persicum. The sequence goes on along the minus strand of NZ_MVIF01000006.1, from coordinate 78,356 downwards.
GCCAAGAATCCCGGACCGCTGCGCATGCTGCGGATCTACCGCGACTATGCCCACGACGGCGACATCAGCTACGGCGAATACGGCCGGGCCAATCATCTCGATATCTGGCGACGTCCCGATCTCGATCGGTCCGGCAAGGCACCGGTGCTGTTTCAGATCCCCGGCGGTGCCTGGACGACCGGAAACAAACGCGGACAGGCCCATCCCTTGATGAGCCACCTCGCCGAGTTGGGCTGGGTCTGCGTGGCGATCAACTACCGTCACAGCCCGCGCAACACGTGGCCCGATCACATCGTCGACGTCAAGCGCGCCCTCGCCTGGGTCAAGGCACACATCGGCGAGTACGGCGGCGACCCCGACTTCATCGCCATCACCGGTGGCTCGGCCGGCGGTCACCTGTCGTCGCTGGCGGCACTGACACCCAACGATCCGCAATTTCAACCGGGATTCGAAGACGCCGATACCCGCGTCCACGCGGCGGTGCCGTTCTACGGCGTCTACGACTTCACCCGCTTCGACGACGCGATGCATCCGATGATGCCGGCGCTACTCGTCAAATCCGTTCTCAAACAGCGGCCCGCGACCAACTTGGAGCCGTTTGTCACCGCGTCACCGGTCAACCATGTTTCCGCCGAGGCCCCGCCGTTCTTCGTGCTGCACGGCCGCAACGACTCGCTGGTACCCGTCGAGCAGGCACGCGCGTTTGTCACCGCGCTTCGCGACGTCAGCACTCAACCCGTGGTCTACGCCGAACTGCCGCTTACCCAGCACGCTTTCGACATCTTCGGGTCGGCCCGGGCGGCGCACGCGGCGATCGCCGTCGAGCAGTTCCTGGCCGAGATCTACGCGACGCGGCACCGATGACCGCCGCATACCTGCGCTGGGCCGCCGAGGGTATCGCCAAGCGACTGGTCGATGCCTATCGCAGCACCGGCGCCGACCTGCCCTTTGGCGATCCGTTGCCCTCTCATGGCTGTGAAATGGAGGGCTGGTTCTGGCGCCTCACCGACAGCGCCACCGATCGCGTCGTGGTCGGGCTGTGCAGCGTCAACCGCCACCCGGACGGGGACTGGGCCACCGTGGCAGTCGCGCTGCATCCCGGCGGGATGGTGCGGTCGGCGGCGCTGGACGAAGCCGAAGCGGAATCCTCGCCGTTCACGGTCCACGCCGGAACCGACCCGGCCGGCAGTTTCGCAGCCGCCACCGACGGGCTACGAATCGACCTCGACGACATCCATCTCAATCTGCGATTCACTGATCTGTTCCAATGGCCCAAGGTTTTCGGGGGCGGCGGGGTGTTCTCCTCGATCCCGTTTCTGAACCAATACTGGCATCCCTATCGGCTGGGCGGTAAGGCAAGCGGCACAGTCGAATTCAGTGACGGTACCTGGACGTTCGACGACGCCCGGCTCTATGCCGAACGGAACTGGGGCGCGGGCTTTCCCGAGCGCTGGTGGTGGGGCCAGGCGCACGATTTCGACGGCGCGGACGTCTCCGTCGCGTTTTCGGGCGGTCTTCTTCAGCTCGGCCCGATCCGTCAAGACGTCACCGGAGTGGTGGTGCGCCTCGGTGACGAGGTGATCCGGATGACGCCGCCGGCGCTGGTGCGATCACAGGTCGGCGACGGCCACTGGCGTATCCGGGCGTTCAACCCGCTTTACCAGATCTGGCTGGACGGTGACACCGCCGGCCGCGATCCGCACGTCTTACCGGTGCCATTGCCCGCGGCGCGGCGCAACGTCGACACCGACTTCGAGCATCTTGCCGGCCGGCTGCATTGCGTGGTCCGCAAGTTCGGCCGCGTGGTCTTCGACGGCACCTCCGAGCTGACGGGACTGGAGATCGGCAGCCGGCCGGCCGGGTAGCGGCGCTCGGTCGTATCGAACACCGCGCCCGCACCAGACAGTATGGTCTGCACATGGCCGCCGGTGTCACGGACGCATTCGTGGAGCGACTGGGTCAGCGTGCACAGCAGGCCGAGGAGCTTCGCCGGTTGCCCGCCGCCACGGTCGCCGAACTGATCGAGTCGGGATTCTTCGATCTGTTGCGGCCCACGCGGTATGGCGGGCAGCAGGCCGAATTCGCGGCGATCTTCGACCCGGTACGCCGGATGGCGCACGGCTGCGCCTCCACCGCCTGGACCGCGGCGTTCTACACGCTGCACAACTGGATGCTGGCCCTTTTCGACGAGCGCGCCCAAAGCGAGGGATTCGCTTCCCGACCGTTTCTCGCTTCGTCACCGTTGGCGCCTACCGGGCGCGGTGTCGCAGTGGACGGGGGCGTTCGGCTGTCCGGTCGCTGGTCGTGGGCCACCGGAGTGATGGACGGCAACTGGACGATCGTCGGCGCGCTCTGCGGTCCCGACAACGCGACCTACCCGGCACTGGCGCTGGTGCCCGCCGACGACATCGGGATTGTCGACGTCTGGCAAACCGACGGGATGCGTGCCACCGGCTCCAACGACGTCGTCATCGACGACGTCTTCGTCCCCGCGCACCGACTGGTCAAGGTCAGCGATATCTACGCCGGCACCGCGCCTGGTGCGCTGCTGCACGACGCGGACCTCTACCGCTGGCCGCTGATACCCGCGCTGGCGCTGGTCGCCGCAATGCCGGCGCTGGGCGCCGCCGAGCGCGTCACCGAAGTCTTCGCCGAGCGACTCTTCGAACGTGTCCTGGCCTACGAGGGTGGCACGCAGAAAGACAAGCCGGCCGCTCAAGCCCGACTGGCCGAAGCCCGGGTCCGGCTACGCGCCCTGGACGGTCTGCTGGCCGACACCGCCGGGCGAATCGACCAGACCTTGGCGGCCGGAGACCGTGTGCCGCGCCCCGTCCGCGCCGATGCCCGGCTGGCCGCCGCGCACATCGTGCGGGAATCACGCGCGGTGATCGCCGGCCTACTGGAGGCGTCCGGCGCCAGCGCACACTTTCTCAGCAGCCCGCTACAACGGGCCAAACGCGATGTCGACGTGCTCAGCGGCCACGTGGTCTTCGACTACGACGTCAGCCGAGAACTGGCCGGCGCCTTGGCAATTGGCCTGAAGGTGGCGCCGACCGCCATGGTCTGACGGTGAGCTTCAGCGGCCGGCCAGCCTGTCGATGTCGACCACTTCGCCGCGGTTGATGCTGACCCAGTCACGGCCGTCGAGATATGGCCGCAGACTTTGGGCGATGAGGTCGGCATCGGCGGGTGACTTCGGCCGCTGCAGCTCATAGACATGCGGCAATTCGGCCATACCGGTGACCACGTTCCACAGCTTGAGCGCATCCGGCCCGGTCGGTGGGTCCACCAGCACCGGCCCGAACAGGCATTGCCCCTCGATGAACAGCGTCGGCACCCCGTATCCGCCGGCGTCGACAACCCGCTGATGCTCCGCGCGGACCTCGTCGTGGGTGCTCGGATCCGCAAGCGCGGCATCGAGAATCGACGCGTCGACACCGATCTCGCCCAGCAGCCGGCGGGCCACCGCGGGATCGTGCGGTTTGCCGCCGAGACTGTGCAGTTCGTTACCGATCGCCGCGTACCACCGGTCGAGCAACGACATGTCGCTGCGGCGCAGCAACGCGCCGATGCGCATCAGAGACCAGCCGTAGGACCAGTCACGTTCCCAGGGGTGCTTCTTGCCGGCTACCCGGTTGATCTCCTCGAGGCTGAAAAACCGCCAATTGACGGCGATGCCCAACTGCGCACGGACGTCACGGATCCAGATCGAGGTCTGGTAGGCGAACGGGCACATGGGGTCAAAGTGGAAATCTACGACAGTGCTCATCACGCTTGACCTTTCGACGGCGCCTCGCGAGCTGGCGTTGCCGCGTAGCCTACGCGCACGCGCCGGACCGAAAGCCGTGCCTGCACGATCACCTGACATCGACGGCCACGATTTCTTAGGTAATCGGCCGTCGAGGCCCAAAGCCCCTAGCAGGTGCCGGGTTGCGCGGTGCAGTGTTGCGATATGCCGACGCGGATCGGCGGCAGGGGGATTTACATGAAGAGGCTGCACCCGCGGTTGACCGGCGCCGCCCAAAACGGCTTTGCCGCTTTTCTGCGGAATCATGGCGGAAAGCTGCGCTGGATCGTGGTGCTCGTGGGCGTGACATTGATGATGTTCGGCGCGGTGATACCGGTAGCCTGTAGCCGCCAGCCCAGTAATTGCGGAAATGGTGCCGCGTGCGAGCCCACGAAGGGCGCACCGGACGCGGAACGGGGCCCGGCCGCGGATAGAAAGCACGCGGGTCGATTGCTAGATGCTGCCCGGCAGTGCGAGGACGATATGCACAGCGCCCACCCGCCGGCGGCCTGTTATGTCGTGGTGTCGTGGGAGCAGAACCGGAAAATCCCTTATCAGGAAGCCATAGACCTCGCCAACAAGTTGATGCGACAAGGATTCGTGGACGCTCTTTCGGCCGCCTCCGACAAGCCGTGGGCTCCCTATTCCCTGCAAGCCTGCAATTGGTATCTTGGCGCTCTTGGAGCGATTCTGGATATTCCCTATTTCAGAGATCGCGCCTATGACGGCGTCTACGACGAGAAGCTGCGTAATGCCGACAAGATGAATGAGTTCCTCGCACAGGCGGTCAAGAATCCGGATAGAAGCGGTTGGAAGCTCGTCGGCGTAGGAATCAATCCCGGATCCGAGGTCACGGAACTGGCAAATCAAGGTCAATTTGTTGTCGCGTCATCGCATAGCATCCCGGGCCGCACCGAATACGGGCATATCGCAATTGCGGCACCGGATTACCTCGATAAGGAATCCCAGCCGGCGGCAGGCAATACCGGGCCGTGGATCAGATATTCGGTGTACAACGGCACGCCGCATACCACGAAAAGCACCAGGACCAGCGCCATCTTCGGCTCCAGCGTTACCGAGCCGATCTGGGTGCAGTATGTCGGTAAAGACTGGCTCGTACCGTCGGGTCAAAAGAAACTCCCGTGCGTGGACTTGAACGGCGACGGTATCTGTGACGACCCGCCCGGTGGGGGGACACCGCCGTCGCCCACCTATGTCTGCGTCGAATGTCCGCCCGGATATCACTGCGGCCACAATCCGGAACGCTGCATCCCCAACGCAACCACTCCGGTAACGACCAAGCCGACGACACCACCGGTGACGACCAAACCGTCGACCCCGCCGGTGACAACACCACCGGTGACAACCAAACCCTCGACCCCGCCGGTGACAACACCACCGGTGACAACCAAACCCTCGACCCCCCCGGTGACGACGCCGCCGACGACGACCGAACACCCCGCGTGAGCGGCTTTCGAGTCAACCCAGCTCTAGCGGCACCCGCTATTGCACAGTCACTTTCCCGGTGAAGGTACACGTCGGCGCGTTGTCGCCGCCCACGAAGCTGGCGTAGCCGGTGGTGATCGTGGTGCTGCCGGGCTTGAGCGCCGTGAACGTCCACACCTCGGTGCCGGGTGCGCCCATCATGTCGGTGTCCGGCCGCACATACCGGTGATCGACCTGCTTCAGGACCGTGGCGTCACCGATCTTCATGTCTTCCGCCCAGCGGAACGGGGTGGTGTAATTCGACCCGAGCGTCACCTGCAGCGTGTCCCCGACCGACATGGTGACATCGCGTTCGATCGCGCTTTGCTTCAACACGTCGTCCATCGACACGTCAATGGTTTTGGTCGCCGGCGGTCGGGCCTTGCTGGCACAGCCGATGCAACCCAACAGCACCGACAAGACAACCATGACGACGGTCACCATGAGTCTGATCTTCATCAACACCGCCCTTCAATCAGGGTTTGCAGCATAGTCGCCTGAACGGGATCGCGTTGGCCGGCAAGGACGTTTGCTTGCCCGGCGAGTTCCGGCGCCCCGGCGAACTCCCGATCTCGTGTTCCCGGCGCGCGGCGGCGCGGCGTTTCCGGGCGCATGTCCGTCCCTAGTCCGGTAGCTTCGACGCGTGTTTGGCATCATCCGGCCGTGCCGTCACCGGCTCGGTGGCGAACTCACGGCAGTTTGGCGAGCGCAGCTATGCGGACTGTGCCTGGCGCTTCGCGACGACTACGGCCAGGCCGCGCGAATCGCCACCAACTACGACGGCTTGGTGGTCTCGCTGCTGGTCGAAGCGCAGTCCGACGCGCGACCAACGCGACGGACCGCCGGACCCTGTCCATTGCGCGGGATGCGACGTGCGGACGTGGCGACCGGTGAGTGCGTGCGACTGGCCGCCGTGGTGTCGCTGGCGCTGGCCGCCGCCCGGGTGCGCGATCACGTCGACGACCGTGACGGCGTAGTCGGTGCGGCCCCGGTGCGGGTGGTGGCGCGCCGGATCGCCGATCGCTGGACGCGCCAGGGCACCGATGCCGGACACTCCCTCGGATTCGACACCGGCGTGCTGGTCGCGGCGATCGACCGGCAGACCGTGCTCGAGGCGATGGTCGGTCGGGCGGGCCCGGGCAGCTCGCTACTGCTGGTGACCGAGCCCACCGAGACCGCGGTCGCCGCGGCCTTCGCACATACCGCGGTGTTGGCCGGCCGACCGGCCAACCAGGAGCCGCTGCGTGAGGTGGGGCGGCTGTTCGGGCGAATCGCGCATGTCCTCGACGCGGTCGAGGATTACCGCGACGACGCAGCTCACGGAAAGTGGAACCCGTTGGCGGCCACCGCAACACCCGTCGCGGCGGCCCGCACCCGGTGCGACGACGCAGCGCTGGGCATCGAACTGGCGCTGGCCGACGTCGACTTCACCGACGGACGACTGGCGCGGCGGTTGCTGACCCGCGAGGTGCGCCGCGCGATATCGCGCACCTTCAACCGCGCCGGTGACAGCGCGCGAGGCGGGACGCCGCATGGCGAGCAGGACGGGATCAACTTCGGCGACCAGGCGATGGGCGCTGGCCCCTACCCGGGCGATCCGGGTGAGCTACCGCCCATTGCGGAGCAAAGTCCCAAACAGGGATGCTGGAACACCTGCACCGACGCGTGCTGCTGCGACGAAGACTGCTGCTGCGACTGCTGCGACTCCTGCGACTGCTGCGACTGCTCGTAGTTCGGGCCATGTGGTCGCGGGATCGATGAGTCCGTAGGCGAAGATGGGCTGGTGTTCGGCCTCGTCGTTATCGTCACGCTCGTCGCCATCGTGGTTGCCGGAACCGTTCTGGGTCGCCGTTACCGGGTGGGACCGCCGGTCTTGCTCATCCTGCTTGGCGCGCTGCTGGGTCTCATCCCCCGGTTCGGAAGCGTCGAGATCGACGGCGAAATCGTGTTGCTGCTATTCCTTCCGGCGATCCTTTACTGGGAAAGTCTGAACACCAGCTTCCGCGAAATCCGCTGGAACTTGCGCGTGATCATCATGTTCAGTGTGGGGCTGGTGATTGCCACCGCGGTGGCCGTGTCATGGACAGCACGGGCATTCGGCATGGAGTCACACGCCGCGGCGGTGCTGGGTGCGGTGCTCTCGCCCACCGACGCCGCCGCGGTGGCCGGCCTGGCCAAACGATTGCCGCGGCGCACACTTACCGTCTTGAAAGGCGAGAGCCTCATCAACGACGGAACGGCGCTGGTCCTCTTCGCCGTGACCGTGGCCGTCGCCGAAGGTGCGCCGGGGATCGGACCTGCCGCCCTGGTCGGCCGTTTTGTCGTCTCCTATTTGGGTGGGATCACCGCGGGGCTGTTGGTCGGGTGGCTGGTGACGATGCTGCGCCGCAGGATTGACGCACCGCTCGAGGAAGGAGCGCTGAGCATGATGACGCCGTTCGCGGCGTTCCTGCTCGCCCAGTCGCTACATTGCAGCGGCGTCGTCGCGGTCATGGTGTCAGCGCTGGTGCTCGCCTACACCGGCCCGCGGGTGATTCGGGCGCGTTCCCGTCTGCAGTCGTTCGCATTCTGGGATATCTCGACGTTCCTCATCAACGGGTCTTTGTGGGTCTTCGTCGGGGTCCAGATCCCAGGCGCGATCGAGCACATCTCGGACGTCGGCGGCGGACTGCGTCGCGCCACCGTCCTGGCATTGGTCGTCGCGGGGGTTGTCGTCGCAACCCGAATCGTGTGGGTCGAGGTGACCACCCTGCTGGGACGCGCGGTCGACCGGTCCTTGCGTAAACCCCACCGCTACGTCGGCTTTCGCCAGCGCTGTGTGACCAGCTGGGCCGGATTCCGCGGCGCGGTCTCGCTCGCGGCAGCGCTCGCGGTCCCGATGACCACGCGAAGCGGCGCACCGTTCCCCGACCGCAACCTGATCATCTTTGTCGTGTCGATCGTGATTCTGGTGACGGTGCTGGTCCAGGGCAGCTCACTGCCCGCGGTGGTCCGCTGGGCCCGGATGCCGGACGACGTCACCCGTGCCGACGAATTGCAGTTGGCCCGAATTCGCAGCGCCGAAGCCGCCCTGGAAGCCTTGCCGGAGGTCGCCGACGCGCTTGGGGCCGGCACCGAGATTGTGAAACGCCTGCAGCGCGATTACGAAGAACGCGCCGAACTCGTCGGGGTCAACGGCGCCGACTCCGCGACCAGCGATCTGGCGGCGCACTGCGATCTGGTCCGTCAGGTTCGGCTCGGCGTTCTGCAATATCAGCGGCAGGCCGTCACCGCGCTGCGCAACAAGAACCTGATCGACGACATTGTGCTACGCGAGGTGCAGGCGGAGATGGATCTCGAGGAGGTGCAGCTGCTCGACCCGGCCGACCTCGACTGACGTCGATCCCGGTGGCGGCGACTGCTGCGGAGGGCGAGCGACCGGCTGCTCAACCCACCGCACACGGCAGCCGTTTGATCCCGTGGAAGAACGAGGACCGCAGCCGGTCGGGCGGCCCGGTGACGACGAGGCCGGGCACGCGTGGGTACAACTCTTCCAGCATCACCCGCAGTTCCAGACGGGCGAGCTGAGCGCCGAGGCAGAAGTGCACTCCCCCGCCGCCGAACGCGACATGGTCGGGCCCCGGGCCAGACCGCCCCCGGGTGATGTCGAACTCGGCGGCCCGCTCGAACATGTCCTCGTCGCGGTTGGCCGACAGGTAGTGCATCAGCACCCAGTCGCCGGCCCGGATGTGCTGGCCGCGGATCTCCACGTCGCGAGTGGCGGTACGGCGGAAGTGCATCACCGGGGTGGCCCAGCGCAGCAGTTCCTCGACGGCGGTCTTGGCCGCCTTACGATCGCGGGCCAGCAGCGCCTGTTGGTCGGGGTGCTCGGACAGCGCCAGGATGCCGTGGCTGAGGGTGTTTCGAGTGGTCTCGTTGCCGGCGATCGCCAGCAGCAGGAAGAATTCGTTGAGCTGGTCGCGGTTGAGCCGGTCGCCGTCGACCTCGGCGGCGAGCAGAGCCGACAGGATGTCGTCGGTGAGGCCGTGCTTTCGCCGGTGTTCGACCAATTCGCCGCAATAGGCGAACATTTCGGCGGCCGCCTGCCCGAGCGCCTCGGGTGTGGGAGCGTAGTCGGGGTCCTCGATGCCCAGGCTTCCGATCGCGTTGCTCCAGCGGAAGACGTCCATCCGGTCCGCGGCGGGCACACCCAGTACCTCGGCGATCACCTGCAGCGATATTTCCGCGGAAACATCTGTGACGGCGTCGAATTCGCCCTTGTCGGCGATGTTGGCGACGATGTCGCGGGCGACTTGGCGCATCCGCGGTTCCAGACGCAGCACATTGCGCGCGGTGAAACCCTGGTTGATCAGCTTGCGGTAGTGGATGTGTCGCGGCGGGTCGATTCCCGGCAGCATCGCCGAGGTCGGCGCCGCCTCGACCGCCACCAGGGTGTTGCCCTTGCTGCTGGTGAACGTCTCGGTGTCGCGACTGACGAGTCGCACATCGGCGTGTCGGGTCAGCAACCACGTTCTGGGCAGTCCGGACAGGTACACCGGATGCACTGGCGCGCGGGCCCGCAACCTGCGCAGCGCCTCGAACGGAGCACCGGCGAGATACGTGTCCGGGTCTAGCACGGCGGCGGCGTCGCGACCGGAAGTGCTGTCGTGATTTTCGACAATCAGCGACCCCAGCTTCGGAATGCTCATCGGTGCTCCGCGCGCGCCTTGATACCGGCGATGACGACGTCGAGTCCGGCCCGGAACCGCGATGCGGGCTGACGCTTGCCGCGGGACTCCTCCAGGCTGATCGAACCGAGCAGATAGGTGTACAACACCGAATGTGCCGCGGCAACACCGCTTTCGACTAGTCCGGCTTCGGCGAGAAGGGCGCGGCTCAGTTTGTCGAGGCGGCGGGCGCGTTCCCCGCCGCCACTGGTTTGCAGGACGCCGGCGACGCCGGGGACGTCGAGCAGCACGTCGCGTGCGGCACAGTAAAGCTCGGTGAGCCGGGTGTCCCAGGGGCCGGCTTCGGGTTCGGGGATGTCGGCCAGAACGGATTCGGCGAGCAGGTCCAGGGCGGCCTGCTTGCCCGGGACGTGGTAGTACACCGATGGGACCGCGGCGCCGAGTTCGGCGGCGAGCTCACGCATCGTCACCTGCTGCACGCCCATCCGCCTGGCCAGGTTGTGCAGGCACGCCACCACCTGGGCGCGGTCGAGTTCGCCGTAGGCCCGCCGTTCCGTGGAGGTCATTGAACCCGCCTATTCGAGCGGCGTTCGAAATGATTCGAGCACTGTTAGAATCTAGCGCGATGAGCGCCGTCGCCGCAAAGCTGTCGATTGCCACGCCGGTGGTGACCATGTTGCCGGGGGTCAGCGCCGACTGGGAAAGGCACGCCTCGGTAGAGGACCTGGCTCAGATCGCCGAAGCCGCGGACCGGCTCGGCTACCACCACCTGACCTGCAGCGAGCACATTGCCTTGCCCAGAGCCGAGCAGCGGCGCCGCGGGACCCGCTATTGGGATCCGTTGGCCACCTTGGGCTACTTGGCCGCGCGCACCCAGCGCATTCGGCTGGCCACTAACGTGCTGGTGCTCGGCTATCATCATCCGCTCGAAATCGCCAAGCGTTACGGCACTTTGGACGCTGTCAGCGGCGGCAGGCTAATCCTCGGTGTGGGTGTCGGCAGTCTCGAAGACGAATTTCATCTCATCGGCGCTCCGTTCGCCGATCGTGGAGCCCGCGCCGACGACGCGTTGCGAGCGTTGCGCTCGGCGCTGTCGGTATCCGAGCCCAGCTACCATGGCCAGTTCTATTCCTTTGACGGCATGGTGGTCGACCCGTGCGCGGTCCAGTCGCACGTCCCCATCTGGGTCGGCGGACGCACCGTGCGGTCACTGCGGCGAGCCGCGACGCTGGCCGATGGGTGGGCCCCGTTCGACGTGAGCCTAGGGCACGTCCGAGAATGGTTGAGCCGCTTCGAACTTCATCCGGGATTCGAAGTGGTGCTGACGCCCCCGGCGCCGCTGGACCCGATCGGCGAACCCCAGTTGACCCGCGACGTCCTCGCCGAGACCGCCGCGCACGGCGCCACCACCATCTGCGCCACCTTCGTGCACACCTCGCGGCAGCACTACCTAGAAAGCCTGCAGGCTCTTACCGAACTGGCCCCTCTGGAGTGGCGAGCCGCTCCGCGCGCTTATTCCCCACGAAGGGTTGACATTTCATCGTCATGACGAATCTGTGATGTCGTTAGCGGACCGACCAGGACGGCGCATGGCGGGTCACCGTAGGCGGTATCGCCGGCGCAGATCCTCCCCGGTGACCGTGTTGCCGGCGGCGTAGTCGGGTCGGCCCGGCGAAAGTCATCTACCAAGCCAGGCGCACGTAGCGCGCGCAGGGTTTCGTTCAGCGACTCCAGGTCGTCGGGCGACATCCTGACCGCGGTGACGCGGCCGTAGCGGGTTGTCTGGATGCTTTCGTGTTTGGTATCAGCCTCATCGACGAGCGCAGAAATCTTGTCCTGGCCTCAGTCAGCGGCACCATTTTCTGGTCAACAGTCACCCGAAGATCCCGTGCTCTGCACAGGTCAGATCGAACGGGGCGCCCCGCGCGTGCCGGACGCCGGTGAGGGCGCGCGGCAAGTCGTCACGGTGCCGAAACGGTGGCAATCTCGGCCTGCTCTTTGACTTCGCAAGCCGACCATGAGCACACTTCGCCAAAGACGCGATCGGTTAGGGCGCCGCCGCGAAGCAGAACTCGCCGGCGAAATGGGCGCGACTACGGTATGCGGGTTGGTCGGCTCACCGGTGGCCTCACGAATGTATTCGCCGATTTGACGCAGCGAGCGGCTGGCCTCGGGCACCACTGGTGCGGCCAGCTGAAAGACATGAATCTGGCCCGGCCAGATCCGGACCTCGGCCGGCACACCAGCAGCCGCCAACTTGGCCGCCGCCAACCGCGCATCGTGTAGCAGCACCTCGGAGCCGGATACATGGATCAGCGTTTGCGGCAGGCCGGGCCGGATGTGATCCAACGGCTCATAGATCTCTTCGGGCATCTCGTCGACCGAGTGCTTGGTAGCCGCGCTGGCAACCCAGGCCGTCAGCGCATCGAAAGCCGTAGCGGGAAACATCGCGTCGGTGCTGATGTTGGGATGTGCTTTCTTGGGTTCCTTGGCCAGCTGCAGCAGCGGTGAGATTGCAACCAATGCTGCCGGCCTTTCGCCAAACTGCTGCAAACGCTGCGCCAATGCCAGTGCCAAATAGCCACCCGCTGAGTCACCGGCCAACACGATCTGGTCGGGCTGGTACCCGTGCCGACGCAGCCATCGGTATCCGTCGTAACAGTCATCGAGCGCCATGCTGAGCGAATGCTTGGGAATCAGCCGGTAATTGACCACCAATACCGGCGCGTCGGCGGAGTGCGACAGGGCATTGACCACCCCGCTGTGCGAGTTTGCCCCACAGGTCAGGAATGCGCCGCCATGCAGGTAGAGCACTACTCGCCGGGTGCCATCCGCAGGCAGCACTGCCGGTGCGCGAACCAGCAGTGCGCTGGCGTTGGGTAGCTTCACCCGAGCACGGACCGTGCCCGGCGTGGGGAGCAATACCCGGCACGCGAAGTCGACCAGGCCAAACGGCCACGGCGCATGGGGGAGATGGCTAACCACGCTGATAACGGGCCGGATCGCACACCGCGCTGCCAATGACACCAACCGGGCCGGTGCACTTGGACCCGTCTCGACGATCTCGGCGGCGGCTTCGTCGCTGAGAGCGGCGGCTTCGTCGAGCTGCAATCGATGTGCAGCCGTCCTTGCAGGTTCGCGAAGAGCCTTTGCCGGAAACCCGGGCAGGGTTGTCAATGGTGCAATCAAGCTCGACGCTTCCTTTACAGCATGGTCAAATCACAATACGCGTGTATAGTATTCTGCAATGGATGCATAGCGCAAGACTTCCTTGTGGCAATATTTGATCAGGTACACCATGCCGCACCCGTCCTGCCGATGAGCTCGCCCGGCGCCTCGTGATAGATGCGCCGGGTCAAAGCTTTTGCCGCCACCGCCCCTTCACCGCAAAGTGCACTGCGGGACAGGCACATTCGGTTATCAACACCCACAGGGCGGGCTGCGCCGAAAAATTCGGCTTAGAACAAAGACTCGGCCCAGCTGCCTTGCGGATAGGGCGGAACCTGGCCGGCGAAGGCTCCGTCGGTGGCGACGCACAAGAGATCTGAGACAGTCCCCGCGTTCGCCACCGTCTTAGTCTCCGCCCCTGGCACGACGCGCAGTACCACCGCTTGCCAGAAATAGGTGATGCCGCCGTGTTCGTACCAAACAAACCAGTCATTGTCGCGAGAGCCGGCCCGAATCAGACGCCGAAACGGCAACGTCGGATCGGTGACCGCGTCGGTCTTGTTGAAGGGCGCGCCGATATCGGCGATCGGCGGCAGAATCTGACGAAGTTCCGCGGGCAGCTGGGACACTGACTGCACTTCCTGGACCGGTGTCGCAAGCGTGCACTGCGTATCAGGCACTGCCCCAACGGGTGCCGACATCGCGATAGCCAATGACACAACGGCCATCAGCGTCGCCGTCGACATCCGTGGTGCGAGAAACCGCCGCGCCGTCATCTGATCCGCCTACTGTCGCCTGTGCCACCGAGGCTATCGCCGATCGAGCCCTCGCCATGGCCAATCCGGGAAACCGATGGCGGTAGGCTCGTGGACCAAGTGGAGGTGAGTCGGTGAACGCCAGGGACCAGGTATTGATCACTGTCGCCGAGCTGGCCGGCCGGATCCGGTCCGCCGAGCCGGTCACCCTACTGGACGTGCGGTGGCGATTCGACGAGCCGGACGGGCATTCGGCTTATCTGCGGGGCCACCTACCCGGGGCGGTCTACGTCTCGCTGGAAGACGAACTCAGCGACCACACCGTCGTCGGCCACGGCCGTCACCCACTACCCTCGGGGCGCAGTCTTCAGGCGGCCGCGCGCCGCTGGGGAATTCAGCGGGACGGCCTGGTCGTGGCGTATGACGACTGGAACCGGGCCGGTTCGGCGCGAGCGTGGTGGGTACTCACCGCGGCCGGGGTTGACAATGTCCGCATCCTCGACGGCGGCCTGGATGCGTGGCGGTCGGCTGAAGAACCGTTGGAGACCGGACCGGTGACGCCTCCCGCCGGGAATGTGCTTGTGCGCCATGATGATCTTGCTGCCGGGCGACGGCCTACCTTGACCGCACAGCAATGCGGGTCAGGCGCGGTGCCGCTGCTGGACACACGGGCGCCGGAGCGCTTTCGCGGCGATGTGGAGCCCGTCGACCCGGTTGCCGGTCACATTCCCGGCGCGACAAACCTTCCCAGTGCCGCCGTACTGGATTGCGACGGAATGTTTCTCGACCAGGATGCGCTTACCCGGCTGTTGTCCGGCCGCGGCATCGATCCCGACGGCCCGGTGGGCGCCTACTGCGGATCCGGTATCACCGCTTCCGTCACCGTCGCCGCGCTCGCCGCGATGGGTCGTGAGGCGGCGCTATATCCCGGATCGTGGTCCGAGTGGAGTTCGGATCCGACCCGTCCGGTCGCTCGCGGCGCCGGATAGCCGGGCGCGCTAGGCGCCGGTCCAGTTCTGCAGAAACGCCTGGGCAACCAGTGCGGCGTTTTCGACCGCGATCTGCTTGTAAAGAAAGAACTGGAACGGAAAGCCGGGCAGGTTGAGCGGATCACCGGGGCCGTCGGACATGCCGCGGATGCCCAGAAACGGTATGCCACGCGCGTTGGCGACCGCCTGCGCCGCCGCCGTCTCCTGGTCGACAGCGTCGAAGGCCGGTTTCTGTACCGGTATCTTCAGGTTGCTGAGCAAGCCGTGGGCCAGGAACGGCAACGCCGCGTGCGGAAAGTTACCGGTGTAGAGCAGCGAGCGGTCCGGCGCCGAGCAGGGCTGACAACCAAAAATGTCGCCGCCGTTGGGGATACAGGGAAATGCCTGGCCGTTGTTGTTGTCGCTGCTGGAGCCGTCGCCACCGACGAAGAGTTGTGTCTGCCGCCCCAGGTTGACCAGTGGCACGGTGGGTACGTGCTTGCACAGGCAGGCGGGATTGCCGAGATTGTTGACGTTGCCCAGGCTGACGGCCAACGTCTGCGCCGCGGCCAGCATGCCGGGATCGACGGCCTGAAATGTCGCGCCGTTGTCCAGGGTCCAGCGCGCCGGGATGGCCACGTCTCCTATCGCGGTGCGTCCGGCGCCGCCGGCGACACCCGAAAACACCACCGCGCCAACGGCAATTCCGGACGAGCAGGTGAAGCGATCCACGGCGATCTCGGTGGTGCGGGTGGCGTTGACCAGCCCGATACCGGTCATCGCCACTATCACTCTCTTTCCGGCGATCGACCCGAGGTAGAAGCGCCGATGGTGGTCGACGACAACCGGGTTGGCGTCAAGCATGGTGTGCGACAACACCGCGTCGGCTTCGGCGGGAAAGGCCGACAGGATCAGCGTGCGCTGTTGACATGGGCTCACTGTCGCGAAGCCTCCGGTGTCGGCCCTGGTGTTCGACGAGACCGCCGCGGCGCCCAGCAACAAGGCGGCCACCATCGCACACGCAGCCAGGAACCGCTCGAGCACGATCCCCCTATCCCCGGCGGAACTTCGTCGGTCGCGGGTGCCAGGACACGCTGTCTCATGGGTGGTGTGGCTTAGATTTTGGCGCTACCTGACGTAGCGGCGGACATTCGTTATGGATGTTTTTCGCCAACGATTCCGTGTCGTTATTCGGGGGCTGGCGTCGGAGCTGCCGCCGAGTGAGCGAACGTGTCGGCGGCGCTACAAGCGCTCGACGACCAGCTGCGCGAACGCGTGGTTGGTCGAGACCTGTCCGTCGGGCATTTTGATGTTCGGATCGTAGAGCTGCAGGCTTATCCCGTCGACCTTGTCGCCGTTCTGATGGCCGACGAAGTAATTCGTCGTCTTGCGTATCGTGAGCACGCCGTCGATGATGCTCTGTTGCGAATAGCGCGGATCTTGAAGCGAACCCAGGATCTCCATCTTCTTCTGGTCGACATTCCAGAAGAACGCATAGCCCGGAGCCGAATAGGCGGCCGCCTGCTGCTCCGGCGTCAGCTTGAAACCAAACGAGGTCAGCGACCAGCCATCGATGCGATACGTGCCCGGATGCAGTGTCAGGTATCCGTTCGACTTGTCGTACTTGATGTAGCCATGCGCATCCAAGTTCACGTCGTTGAAGACCCGAACATTGACGCCGGGCTTCATCGGGACGTTGGCCAAGCCGCGTTCGGTGAACGCTCCCCACAGGCGCGGGTGAGATGCTGCGCCGCAGGCCGTTACGGCCAGCGCCACAGCGACGGCCAGGAAGAACAACCTGTGTCTCAACATGCCTCCCGGGTGGATTCTTTTCAGAGCAGCGGCCGGCCTGCAATTGCCGCTGACACTCTTTCCGCCATCCAATAGGCAATGGCCATGGATCGCTGTCCGTTCGCAAAACCGATGCCTTCGTAGACCACTTCGCCGACCGCCGCCGGCAGGCTGACGTTCTGCGAGCGGTGCCGCCAGGTCAACCGATAGGACGCTCCGGCCCGCTGGATCCGCAAATCGAGATCCCCGGTCAATTCGCCTGCGGCGTCGAAGTATTGCACACGGTAATCGCCGGGGAAGCCATTGGACGTATCGCCCCTGGCCCGTCCCGAACCGATCCCGCCGCTCGACCGGACCGAACCAGAAGAGACATATCGTGCATTGATGATGCCGGCTTCCTCGGAGCTGATCTGATATTCGGCAACACCGATTACCCGGGTAGTGATCATGCCCAGCATGGTAAGCCCGGCGTGCATGTCTTCGGCCCAAATAGCAGAGCCGAAGACTAAGCTCACGAGACCCGGCCGACCAAGGAGGCGCATCCGATGGCAGCTGTCCCCGCACGCCGTCCGCTCTGGAAACCGTTGGCCACCTTCTGGTTGATCCTGTTCGTCGCCGCGTGCTCGTCGAGTACGCAGACGGGCGGCGGCGCCTCGTCGACTACCCCGGCCAGAACCAACCCGCTTGCCGGTGTGACGGTGCCCGACGCCTTTACCCCGCTGACCGTTGCGCCAATCAGCCGCCCGACATTTCCCTTCCCCGGCAGTGACGGCAAGTATCACTTGGCCTTCGACGTGCAGATCACCAATGCCACCGGGGTGCCGGCCAGCCTCACCGCCGTCGATGTGGTCGATGCGCAGGATCCCAACAAGGTGCTCGCCACGTTCGCCGGCCCGCAGTTGGTCGACCCCGCCTGTAACTATGGAAACTGCAACCGATTACGACAGCTCACCCAACAGCCCTCCCCCGACTTCGGCATTGCGGCCCAGACATCGCGGACGCTGTTGCTGGACTTCACGCTTGACACGTTGGCGCAATTCCCGAAGGCAGTCATGCTGCGTCTGCGTGGCACCGGGGTGACCAACCCGGCGGTGAGTACCGAACCCGGCCCGATGGACACCCTAGGTGCTCCGTTCGATATCTCGGCCGGCACCCCGCGGGTGATCAGCCCGCCACTGCGGGGCAACAATTGGGTCGCCTTCAACGGCTGCTGTGATCCGGGCTGGGCGCACCGCGACGCCATCATGCCGGTCAACATGAAGCTGAACAACAGCCAGCGGTTTGCGATCGACTGGATGCACATGGACGACCAGGGCAACTTCTACACCGGAGACCGAACCCGCAACGAGAGTTACGTCTCGTACGGAGTTCCCGTCTACGCGGTCGCCGACGGCACCGTGGCCTCCACACTCGACACGGTCGAGGCCAACGTACCGGGCATCCTGCCGGCCTCCGATCCTGCCCTGGCCGCCAAGATGACAATCAACACCATCGACGGCAACCACATCGTAATGGACCTCGGTGACGGCGTGTACGCGCTCTACGCGCACCTCATCAAGGGCTCGTTGCTGGTCAAACCCGGTGACAAGGTCAAAAAGGGCCAACAGATCGCCAAACTGGGCAACACCGGCAACTCCAACGCCCCGCACCTGCACTTCCAGCTGATGAGCGGTCCGTCGCTGCTCGAAGCCGACGCCGTGCCCTATGTGCTGGACGCCTTCAGTTACCAAGGCCAGGTGAGCACCACCTCGGTGTGGAATGCCGACAACTACCTCAGCGGCTCGTTCTTCGGGCCAGAGCGACTGCAGGCACCCGAACTTCGCTCCAACCAGCTGCCGCTATTGCTGGCGATTACGACTTTTGCATAAGACCGGCGAAAGGACCCCGCCCGTGGACATCTTCACCGAATGGCACAGCGGCGGAACACAATTGCGTTGGCGATCGACCACCGCCGCCAACGACGGCGCCGAAGTGTCGGTGTTCAGCCGCCGCTGCGGCACACCCGGGGCGCCGGCGCTGGTGCTGGTTCATGGCTTCCCCACGTCCAGCATCGACTACTTCGGGTTGGCGGGTGCGCTGGGCTCGGAGTTCGACATATTCGTGCTCGACTTCCCGGGCTACGGGCTGTCCGACAAGCCGTCGGCGCCCTACGTGTATTCGTTGTACGACGACGCCCGGCTGCTCGTTCACGCCATCAGGCGGGTGTGGCAGCTGACCGAGTTCCGGATGCTCACCCACGACCGCGGCAGCAGCGTGGGCATGATCGCGCTGGGCATGCTGGCCGCCGAGGACCCACCGGCACTGCCGCTGAACGTGATCATCACCAACGCCAACATCTACCTGCCGCTGTCCAACCTCACCGCGTTCCAGACGGCGCTGCTCGACGCCGCGACCGGGCGGGCCACCGCCGCGGCGACGACGCCCGAGCTGCTGGCGGCCGGGCTGGGAGCCAGCACCTTCATCCCGCGGCGGACGCTGGACGACCCGGAGATCGCCGCGCTGGCGAAGTGTTTTGCCCACAACGACGGGATCTCGGTGCTGCCCGACACCATTCAGTATCTGCATGAGCGGGCTGCCGACGAAACCCGTTGGCTCGAAGGGCTTTCCACCATGTCTCTGAACACCGCGCTGGTCTGGGGGCTGCATGACAGCGTGGCGCCGCTGCGCGTCGCCAACCATGTCTGGCAGGCGTATCTGAAAAACCAGCCGGGGCGCAGCCGCTACTGGGTGATGCCCGGCGCCGACCACTATCTGCAATGTGACGCGCCCGCGGAATTGGCCGAGATCGTGCGCCTCACCGCCGGCGGGGAGGACATCGGGCTGCAGACGCTGGGGAACCGGCCCGAAGGCGCGGTTCTGGTCGACCAGAGCGACTAGCGTCGCAGACGCCATCGACCCACACTGCGGCGATTTCGTCAGTTCGGTGGATCTGCCGTCGACCATCCCCACGCACGCCTTTGCCGCTCGGTGACTCGGCATCCGAGGGCCGTAATCTGCAACAGTGACGAATCCACTCGAGGAGCTATCGCTCGAGCAATTGCAGCGCCGCACCAGCATGAAATGGCGTGCTTACCCGGCCGATGTCCTGCCGCTGTGGGTCGCGGAGATGGATGTCAATCTTGCGCCGACGGTGGCCGCCGCCATCCACAGCGCCGTCGACCGCGGCGACACCGGATATCCCCACGGCACCGCCTATGCCGAAGCGGTGGCCGAGTTCGCCTCGCAACGGTGGGATTGGCACGATCTGGAGGTCGGCCGCACCGCGATCGTGCCCGACGTCATGCTCGGAGTTGTGGAGCTACTACGGCTGGTCACCGAGCGCGGTGACACGGTCATCGTCAATTCGCCGGTCTACGCACCGTTCTACGCGTTCGTGTCTCACGACGGCCGGCGGGTGATCGAAGCGCCGCTGGGTGTTGACGGCCGGATCGATGTGGACACGTTGCAGCGGGCCTTCGCGCGCGCCGGTGGCTCCGGCGGGAGCGTCGCCTACCTGTTGTGCAATCCCCACAACCCGACCGGCGCCGTGCACACCGTCGACGAACTAAGCGAGATCGCCCGACTCGCACGCCGGTTCGGCGTCCGGGTGGTGTCCGACGAGATCCATGCTCCGCTCGTCATGAGCGGGGCGCGATTCACGCCGTACCTGAGCGTGCCTGGTGCCGAGAACGCATTCAGCCTGATGTCCGCCTCGAAAGCATGGAATCTCTGCGGGATCAAAGCCGCTGTGGCCATCGCCGGTGCCGAAGCAGCAACCGATCTTCGCCGCATGCCCGAGGAAGTCAGTCACGGACCAAGCCACCTCGGTGTCATCTCGCATACCGAAGCATTTCGCAGCGGCGGCGATTGGCTCGACGCCGTGCTGCAGGGCCTGGATACCAACCGAACGTTATTGGGTGATCTGGTCGAGCAACACCTTCCCGGGGTGAAATACCTTTGGCCGCAAGGCACTTACCTGGCCTGGCTGGACTGTCACGCACTCGGTTTCGCCGAACGGGCCGCCGACGGCCTTGCCGTGGTGTCGGACCTGTCGGGTCCGGCCAGCTGGTTCCTGGACCACGCCCGGGTGGCGCTGAGTTCCGGCCACGTCTTCGGAACGGGCGGGGACGGGCACGTGCGCATCAATTTCGCGACCAGCCAAGCCATCCTGACCCAAGCCGTATCGCGAATGGGCCGGGCGCTGGCCGACATACATTAGTCAGCTCTGGGTTGACGGAGCTACTCCGTTTCGTCGTCGTCGCCTCCATCGCGGAGCAGTTTCTCGGGATGATGCATGGTGGTGCGGGGTTGGCCGCGGTCCAGGTGGGGTGGCGGGAGCCATTCGGTGTCGCCGTGGGTGTTTTTGCGGGTGGTCCAGCCGTTGTCGAGCAGTTTGTGGTGGGGTCCGCAGGCGAAAGTGAGTTGGTTGATGTCGGTGGTGGTTGACTCGGCGAACGGAATCACGTGGTGGACTTCACCGTAGTAGCCTTTGACGTCGCAGCCCGGGGCTGAGCAGCCACGCTCCTTGGCGTACAAGACGATTCGCGTCCGGGTGAGGCCAGCCGCTTGCGGTGATAGAGCGCCACGGCTTTGCCTTGATCGAAGATGGCGAGGTAATGGTGGGCGTGGCGGGCCAGACGGACCACATCCGACATCGGCAGGATGGTGCCGCCGCCGGTCAGCGCATTGCCGGCGGCCGCCGCCAAATCCTTGAGCGTGGTGGACACGATGATGCTGGCCGGCAGCCCCGTTGTGTTGGCCCAGGTCTCCGGAGGCCAGCAGGGCGCGCAGCCCGGCGGTGAGCCCGTCGTGGTGGCGTTGGGCGGCCGAGCGAGTGTCATGCTGAATCGCCTCTTCCGAGGGCGCGCCATCGACCGCCGGCTGCTCGTCGTCGGGGTTGCACATGCCCGGGGCGGCCAGTTTGGCCAGCACCGCTTCCAGGGTGGCGCGCAGTTCGGGGGTGATCAGCCCGCGCAGCGCCGACATGCCATCGGCTTGCTGGCTGCCCAACATCAGTCCGCGTCGGCGCGCCCGATCCTCATCGCGGTAGGTGCCATCGGGGTTGAGGCAATCGGCGAGGGTGGCGGCCAGCTCGGCGAGCTGTTCGGGGCGAAACTGGCTGGCTTGGCGGGCCAGCTGGGCTTCGGCGCGCTCGCGGGTGGCGTGGTCGACCCAGCCGGGAAGCTGCCGGCAAAACCGGCGGATCACCGTGATGTGCTCGGCGCCGAGTTTGGCGTCGCGTTGGGCGGTGGCGGTGGCGGCCAGCGCCGGGGCGATCGGCCGACCGGACAACCCGCGCCGCGGCCCGAGATCGGCAGCCACATTAATGCGCCGGGTGGCCTCGGCACGGCTGATCAACGTCCACTCGGCGATCGCATGCGAGAGTTTGCCGCCTAACTCTGCGGCGCTGGCTTGGCGGGCCAAATGGTTGATCGGCTGATGCTGGGGCACCGGGATGCGTCGGCGCACCTGTTCGCAGCGCTGCAGCAGCGTCAACCATTGCGCGGCGCTCAACGCGTCAAAGTTCAGGCCCGCCACCACATCCAGCGCCGCATCCAACCTGTCGAAGGCCGCCGTGACCGCCTGCCAATCCATAGCACCTAACCTATCGGCGGGCACCGACAAGACTCGGGCAAAAAACGACTGCCGAACAATCGATTTCACGCTTCGCTCAGAGCGAACAGCAGCGCTTCCCGTCGCGCGGCTAACGGTGCGACAAGGCCGCGCTTGGGCTGCGGCTACCTTATGCGCAACATCCCACGGCGCACAACGGTTTTGCCGTGCAGTGCAGGCTCTACGCAGATATTTCAGTAGACGGGCGGCGCGGGCGAGGTGTGTCGAGCACGCCCGCGGTGCAGCAGGTGCATGAGAAATCCGGTTAGTCCTAACCGCGGGCGCCGCGCCGATCCAGGCCCTCGATGACCCAAGTGGCCCAGTCGATCTCGTGGCGAGTCCACCGTAATCCCTGCTCGAGAACCGCGCGGGCAAAGAAGCTGTCGTCATCGTCGGACCAGTCGTAGGCTTCGCGGATCTGCTGGTAGTGCGCATGCTCCTGCTCGGCCAGCGACAACAGTGATTCCACATACTTACGCGCCTGGTCGGGAGGCAGCTGGCCGAGTAGAAACACCCGCAACAACGCAGCGTTGCGAATGGGCGGATCCTCCTGCGGAGAAGTGATCCAGCGATTGAGCTCCGCCCGGCCCGCATCGGTGATCACGTACTCTTTGCGCCCCCGCGGCCCCGTGTCGGACACCCTTATCAGCCCGGCGGCAGCGAGCTTGTTGAGCTCGCCGTAGAGCTGACTCTGGGTAGCCGGCCAGACGTTGTCCATCGACAACTTGAACCGTTTCAGCAGGTCATAGCCACTACCTGGCTCCTGGGAAAGCAACCCCAACGCGGCATGTCGCAAGCTCACCAGACCATCTTAACTATCCATCATTGACATGTCACTAGTGAGATGCCACTATTCACATGTCATAATTGGATGGTCGATAACGCGAGGAGTTCCAGATGAGTCACACCCCCCGCCCTCACCTGCCGGCCCCTTCCGATAACGACAACGACGCTCAGCCGTCGAAGGGCCGGCCGGAGGCACACCGCCGGGCAGGCGTGATCGACTCGTTTCTGAAGTCGCCCTTCGCCGGAATCGCACCGTGGGCGCTGTTGTCAATCCTGTCCGGACCGGGCCGCTTCGAGGAAGCGGTGGTCGCCGCCCTGGGGTTCTCGTTGCTCGTCATGGTTGCCGGTGTCATCCGGGGCATCAAGGTTCACACGCTGGAGGTCTTCGGTGCGCTGTTCTTCGCGGCGCTGGCCGTCGTCGGATTGGTCGCGACCGACAACGTGATCCGTTGGCTGGAACTGTGGTCCGGCGAGCTGACCAACATTTCCCTGGCCGGTTTCGCCTGGCTGACGCTGCTGATCCGCAAACCGTTCACCATGGCCTACGCCAAAGACACGACGCCACAAGAGTATTGGGACAGCCCGCTGTTCGAGCGGATCAATGCCGTGATCACCGCCGTGTGGGCAGGCGCGTTCATGTTCGCCGCGGCGGTCGGCTTTGTCGGCGACTATGTCTTCCACGACCCCAGCAACTTCTGGACGGGATGGATCCTGCAGCTGGCGGCCATCTTCTTTGCGGCGGCGGTCACCAAGTTCTACCCGGATTACGCCTCGGCCAAATTCGACCTGGCCAACGGAGAACCGGCCCGGCTGCCGTCGACCATCGGGCTCGTCGAGTGGCTGCCCACGTTCGTCGTGGTCACCGGGATCGCGGGCCTGGTCACCGACTCGGTGGATTTCGCGGTGGGTATGGCGCTGATCGTGATCGGCAGCGTGGCATCCGGTCTCATGGTGAAACTCTTCGCCGCGGACAAGAAGCCCTGACGCGAGCCGATGCCGTTGGTCCACAACGGAACCAGGGCCCGGGCTGCGCGCCACCGCTTGATCCGCAAGCGACTGATGAGAACTTCTCGACGCTAGGCCATTCGGCTTTACATATCACCGCTACCGGGCCACCGGTCCGCGCCGCCGGTGGCGGCCAGTACGGCCTCAGCCAGTTCCGAGCGGCACACCACCAGGTCCGGAAGCTTCGGGTCCGCCCGGTTGTACGCCAACGCCGATCCGTCGATGCGGGAGGCATGCAAACCGGCGGACCGGGCGACCGCCACCGGCGCGGCGGAATCCCATTCGTACTGGCCTCCGGCGTGCACGTAGACATCGGCCGACCCTTGCACCACCGCTGCGACTTTGGCGCCGGCCGAGCCCATTTCGACCAGCGTGCCGTGTAACGCGTCGCGGACGGCCAGCGCGATTGCGGGCGCTCGGGTGCGCGACACCACGATGCGTGGTCGTCCGGATGCGGTGGGCGGCGGCTGAACGTGCGGTGTCGCCAGGGTGATGCCCTGCGCCGGCAGCGCCACGGCACCGGCAACGAGCTCATCGGTCTGCCACAGCGCGACGTGAACCGCCCAGTCCTCACGTCCGAGTTCGGAGAACTCGCGGGTACCGTCGAGCGGGTCGATGATCCACACCCGCGCCGAGCGCAACCGCACCGGGTCGTCGGCGCCCTCCTCGGACAGCACCGCATCGGCGGGACGCTGTAGGGCCAGTGCTTGCATCAGAAAGTGGTGAGATCGCTTGTCCCCCGCCGACTTTCGCTCGCTCGCCGCGGCGTCGGCAAATTCCTGCCGGATGTGGAGCAGAAGCTGCCCGGCCTCGGTGGCCAGCCGCGCGGCAAGAGCGTGATCATCCATGGCGAACCGTTTTCCGGATGGGTTGGCAATCTGTGCCAAATTACCGCACCGCGGGTCGGCTCATCGCCGTCCGGGCGGGCCGGATCGTCATGGCAAAGTGGACGCAAAGCGGACTCAGAGGCCGAACTGGTCCTCGATGATGCCCAGCCACACCTGGGCGCAATCGATGGCCACCTTCTCGCTGATGAAGGCGTGCTGGGTCCCGGTGTACATGTCACGGAACGCGCGCTCGAGACGACTGCCTTCGCGGATCGAGCTCGTTCCGGCGACCAGGTGCGCCCACTCCGCGCAGCTTCGTGCCGTATCGGTGGCGAAGACCGCGGCCGCGCGCAAGTCGGCCCGCAACATCGGCGTCAGGTCGTCACCGGCGGCGACGGCGGCTTCGGCGGTGGTGACCGCGTCGAGTACCAGCAGGCGGGCGGCCCGCCACGCCGCGACGTGATGTGCGAGCCCCTTCTGGAAGGTTTGGCGGCTGGCCAATGGCGCCATGTCGCTCATCCGGTACTTGGTGGCCGCGAGGTCGACGACGTCGTCGAGCATGCTCTTGGCGACCCCGAGTGCCCACGACGCGTGACCGGCGGCGGTGACGGGCATCAGGCCCATGCGGGTGGCCGGCGAGCTCCCCCGGTACGGCTCGCGGGTGAACAGCGGAAACGTCCGGCCGTGCGGCACGAACACATCCTGGGCGCTGTAGTCATAAGACCCGGTTCCCTTGAGCCCCTGCACATACCAGCCGTCGTTGAACTGGATGTCGTCGCGTGGGACCACGGCCACCTGCATGTCGGGGATGCCTTCGCTGATCCAGCGCATCTCGCCGTTGTCCATCGGGAAAAACCCGGCGGCGATGTACTGCGAATGGCCAATGCCCGAGCCGAAGCTCCACGACCCGCTCAACCGGTAGCCGCCGTCGACGACGGTCCCCTGCCCATTGGGGAAGAATTGGCCGCCCATCGTGACATGGTTGTCGTGCGCGCTGAACACCTCGGCGAAGCCGTCGTCGGGCAGATAGGTCGCGGCGGCGAACCGCGACGGCAGGTTCGCAATCCCGATCCAGCCGAAAGACCCATCCTGCCAAGCCATTTCGATCCACATCTCGATCATGTCGGCTAACGGCGGCTCGACCCCGCCGGCGGCGACGGGACTGAGCGCCGACATCAGCCCGGTAGCCCACATCGCATCGACGATCGGATCGGTCAGCGTGCGCTTGCGCTCGGATTCGGCGGCCTCGGCTCGCACCAGATCCCGCATCCCGCGGGCCAATGCGACGACCCGCCCGCTCGCTTCAGCTGTCGACGTCATGGGGGTTCCTGTCACTCGTCTCACTCGGGAAAGCCGAAGAGCCGGACGACGCCGTGGTCGCGTCCGGCCGTGTAGCCGCCGTCGACGGCAATGGCCTGACCGGTGACGAAGGATGCCTCCGGCGACACCAGAAAGGCGGCCATGGCCGCGACCTCCTCCGGGCGGCCCAGCCGCCGCAGGGCATGCTCGGCGACGATCGAGGCCTGCGGGCCCTCCATACCCGGCATACCGAAGACGCTGTCGGTCATCGGCGTGGCGATGAAGCCCGGGCAGATGGCGTTGGCGCGGATACCGCTCGGCCCGTAGTCGAGCGCAATGTTCTTGGTCAACAACACCACACCGCCCTTGGCGGCGTTGTAGGAGCTACCGCCGGCGGTCCCTTCCAGACCTTCGATGCTGGCCAGGGTGACGATGGAGCCGCGCTCGCCGTCGACACGGGGTTGCTCGATCATCCTGGCCAGCGCGGCCTTGGCCACCAGAAAGGTCGCGGTGAGGTTGGTTCCGATGACCCGGTCCCACTCGGTGCGCGAGAGCAGGTGGACCGGGCCGCCGCCGGCGACCCCGGCGCAGTGAACGACCCCGTCCAGGCGGCCCGGCACCGCGTCCATGACGGCGGCGACGGCGGCCTCGTCGGTCACGTCGGCCGAAACGAAGGTGAATCGCCCGCCGAGGTCCTCCTGGGGGGCAACGAGATCGGCGCCGACGACCGAGCCCCCTTCGTCCAGCAGCCGGCGCGCGGTCGCCAAACCGATGCCCGAGGCCGCACCGGTCACGACGAATGTGCTCGCACGGGCACGTTCACCGTGGGCCACGGCCGGTCCTCTCCGGACGTCGGTGGCCCGCGACAGCGAGCCGGTTCCTCGGCACCGCTAGCTTTCGAGCGTCTTCGCGCAGGCGGCCAGAATCGCCAGAAAGTTCGACCGCAACAGCGGGCGGGTGACCGCGGCCAGCAGGTTGCCGCCGGCCCGAGCCGGATGGGTGTAGGTGGTCAGCCAATCGACATGGGTACCGTCGCCCGCGGGAGTGAACGTCAACGTCCCGCCCTCGTGATTGAACGGCGGAAACGAGCGCAGGATGAGGTAGGTGTAGCTGTGCGGCCGATCAAAGGCGGTGATCTGCTCCCGAAACCAGGTGCCGAGTGCCACCACGTCACGCACCGCACCCGGCCCCGTCGGGGCCGAGTCCTTGGTGTAACCGGCCCGGAGCACCAACGGGGCGGCGGTCAACGCGTGCGGGTCGGCCAGCCAGTCGAACACCTTTTCCACCGGCGCTGCGATGGTCCGCTGCACGTGAATCTCGACCATGAGATCTCCTGTCTGGCCGCAGCCGCGTACTCCCGCACATGCTAGACGCAGCAGAAATTCCGCCCGGCAAGCGCCCGCGAACCACCGGCACCGAGGTCGGATGAACGTCGCGTCCCGCCGCGCCCACGCAGCTGTCGGCCGGCCCAGCTGCCCGGCGCAGCGGCATGGCAGGCTTGCCGTAGCAGACGAGCTCACCGTGCCGCCCCGAAGGAGCTGACTGATGGATGTCCTGAGAACACCGGATGCCCGGTTCGAAAATCTCCTCGGCTACCCGTTCGCACCGCACTACGTCGATGTGGCGGCAACCGACACCCAGGCGTTGCGCATGCACTACCTCGACGAGGGTCCAACCGACGGGCCGCCGATCGTGCTGCTGCATGGCGAGCCCACCTGGAGCTACCTGTACCGGACGATGATCCCGCCGCTCGCCAAGGCCGGCAACCGGGTGCTGGCACCCGACCTGATCGGCTTCGGCCGCTCCGACAAGCCAACGCGCATTGCGGATTACACCTACCTGCGTCATGTGGAATGGGTGACGTCGTGGTTCGAGAATCTCGATCTGCACGACGTGACGCTCTTCGTGCAAGACTGGGGATCATTGATCGGTCTGCGCATCGCCGCGGAACAGGATGCCCGGGTAGCGGCTCTGGTGGTGGCCAACGGCTTCCTTCCCACCGCGCAGCAGCGCACCCCGCCCGCCTTCTACCTCTGGCGGGCTTTCGCCCGCTACTCCCCCGTGCTGCCCGCGGGCCGCATCGTCGACACCGGCACCGTGCACAAGGTCCCGGCCGAGGTACGGGCCGGCTACGACGCTCCGTTCCCCGACAAGCGGTACCAAGCGGGCGCTCGGGCCTTTCCCCAGTTGGTGCCAACCTCGGCCGGCGACCCCGCGATTGCGGCCAACCGGGCCGCCTGGGACGCGCTGGGCCGATGGGAGAAGCCATTCCTTGCCATCTTCGGGAAACGGGACCCGATCCTGGGACGAGCCGACCGTCCGTTGATCAACCACATCCCGGGCGCGGCGGGCCAGCCGCATGCCCGCATCAACGCCAACCACTTCATCCAGGAGGACAGCGGACCGGAGCTGGCCGAACGCATCATTTCCTGGCAGCAGGCCGCGCGATGAGCCCCCGACAGAATTCGTCGTCATCGGTGACCGAGCCTGCCGGTGCCCGGCGTGACCGCAACGAGATCGCGGCGTATCGGATCGCCGCGCTGCTGATCGGCGTGGGCACCATCCACTTCGTGGCGCCCAAACCTTTCGACGACATCATCCCCGCGGAACTGCCCGGAAACCCGCTGCTCTACACCTACGTATCGGGTGTCGCCGAGTTGGTCATCGGGGCGCTGTTGCTGCCGCGACGCACCCGGCGATTGGCCGCGCTGGCGGCCGCGGGGCTTTTCGTGGCGGTCTTTCCGGGCAATCTCAACATGGTCCGGCTGTGGTGGGACAAGCCCTGGCCGATGCGGATCATCGCGCTGGCGCGGCTGCCATTGCAGCTTCCGATGATCACCACGGCACTCAAAGTCAGCCGCACCAGTTAACTCCCACACCAGCGGCCGTGTCAGCCGGCGCTTCAGGAATGAACCGAAGTGCTTGCGGTAGCCAGAGGTTCAAAGCCCAGCGCTTCGGCCCTGGCGCGAAGACGCGCCATGAATTCGTCATGACCGGCCGCGTCGCCGCGCGCCAAGGCATAACGGTGACGGCCAGCCAGTGCCATATCATCTCACCAAAGGCGAAGCTGTCGTCGACGGCCGAACGGGCCAGTTCGATGGCGCCGTCGAGATCTCCTTGTCGCACTTTGTGTCTGGCGATCTCGGGCTCGATGACGGCGATCGCCAAGCTGACGAAACGCTGTCTCGCCGCTGACTGCCGCGCCATGACCGGCAGCGCGAGGCCGTCGTCGCGGTGGGCGCCGCCATGGTGGATTTGCATCAAGCCGTGTGAAAGTCGGGCGAACCTCAGAACCAGTTCGTCGCCGGTCTGCTCGGCAATACGTAGTGCCTCGGCGGTGTGAGCCAAGGCGGTCGTGTCGGCAGCCAAGGCGCCGAACGGAATTGCCAAGACGTGTTTCCACATGATGTTCATGACGTGGATCGTGGGATCGATCGGGCCGCCATCGCGATGGCCGCGTCGCTATTGGCTTGCCAGCCCGCCATTCCCAGGCAGATTCCGGCAAAACCCTTGAGGCCCGTTGCCATTGCCAGCCGTGAACCGAAGATGAGACCGCCTTTCGTCGGATCTCCGGCGGCCAGATCGACGGCTCGCTGCGCCATGCGTCAGACCTCCCGGACCTCGCCGGCCTCTAGTTTTGCGTAGCACCCCGCCCACGGCCAGCAGCCGGTGCGCCGGCACCGGCACGTCAGTGCCCTTGATCTGCCCCAGCTCGTAATCCCGTAGGACAGCGGCATTTTCGAGCAGGCGTCCGGTCGATTCGCTGATCATCACACCGCCGGGCGGGGCGGCGGATTCCATCCGCTGCGCCATCACCACCGGTTCGCCGATTGCTGTGTAACCCGCTGGGCCGGAATTGATTTCACCGGCAATCACCTGGCCCGAATTGAGCCCGACCCGCAACCGCAAAGCCACCCCGTCATCGCGTTCGATATCGCCGGCAAACGGCTGGATTTCGCGCTGAATGGCCACCGCCGCCAGACACGCCCGCAGCGCGTGATCTTCGAGTGCGGCCGGCGCCCCGAACACCGCCATGATGCGTACTCCGCCGACCGGGCGCTGCGGGTCAGTGGCTCACCGCATTCGCTGCAGAACTTCGCGGTGGCGGCCACCGCGCTGCCACACGATCGGCAGGACGCGTCCGCTGCGACGGTTCGACTGACGTCCACCTCGGTATCGTGACACTGCCCGAGACGTCGGGTCTACAGATTCACCCGACGACGCGGGGCGGCTGACGATAGAGCGCCGCGCCGGCCGTGACGCCGGCACCCGCGGCGACGAACAGCACCTGGGTGCCCGCGGGCAGGCTCTGCACCTGCCCCTCGAGGGCTGCGGCCAGCGCCGCCGTATGCATGTGCTCGTCATCCGCCACGCGAATCAGGTCGGCCGGCACCCCGAGCCGGTTGCCCAGCGCCGCACGGAACCCCTGCCGTGCCGGGGCGGCGACGATCATGTCGATGGCCGAAAGGCGCACGGAATGCGCGGTCAGGCAGGCCGCCACCGCCTGGGCTGCGGCGGCGGCGAACTGATCGTCGATGTCGGCCGACTCGCTGAACCGAAGAACATTGCGGGCGTCGGCGAAACCGACGGTGGCACGGAATGTCTCGTCGGTTGCCCCGTCGTCCAGGTTCGCCCACGAGACGCGGCTCAGACCGTAGTCCTCGTTGGTCCAGCCGCACAACAACGCGGCTCCGGCAGCCGAGAAGGGAAAGTGCTCGCTCATCCCGTGTCCCGGATCGGCGTCGCTGGCCACGATCAGCGCGCGGTTGATGCTGTGGGTCCGCAGAAAACCATCGACGATCTGCAACGCGGTCAACACGCCGCAGGCGCCGTTGGCAATGTCGAACGAGAACGTGCCGTGACCACCGGCATGCGGATCCTCGGGGTTGGCCCCGATGTCGTCCTGGATCAGCGCTGCCAGCGCGGGTTCGCCCAGATTCCGGTCACGATAAATCCCCGCGTTGACCACGAGATCCAGCTCGCCGGGCTCGCATCCCGCTCGCTGCAGGCAATCCTTGGCCGCGGCGACGGCCAGGTGCAGCGCGCTATGCCGATGCAGCAGGCCCGGGTGTGTGAGGTCGACTCGATCAATGACTGTGCCCATACCGGCTCACCATGTCCTCATCCAGGGTCAGTAAGACGATCCCAATTTCGAGCCCCGAAGCCAGAGCGATCAGCGCGATCCGTTCCCCGGGCGCGACGTGTCCGGCCTCGAGTTCCTCGACGAGAGCCACCGTGTGGGTGGTCGACGCCGTGTTGCCGTACCGGTCCACGGTGATCACCGCGTCATGGCGGGGCTTGTCGCCGAACGACTGCGACATTCGGGCCATACCCTTGCGGATTGCCCGCGCCGAGGTCTGATGAGTGATCACGTGGTCGATGTCATGAATTGAAATGCCTGCCGTATCAAGGACTTCCTGTAACAGCAGCGGCGTGTTGGCCATTGCGGCCTGATGGATGGCGCGGGCGTTGGTGAACATCCGCGCGCCCGGGTCGTGTCCCCGCGGGTAGGCCAGACACAGCCGGCTGTAGTCGGCGACGGTGGTGAACCCGGCCAGGGCGATTCCCGCCGAGCCGACGGGTGCCCGCTCCAGCAGCAGGGCCGCGCCGGCGTCGCCGAGGGTCAATGAGGCCAACTCTTTGCTGAGGATGTTGCGGATATGACGCGCCGCGTTATGGCTGAGCTGTGAGATGTACTCGCCACTGACGACCAGTCCGCGCTCGACCACGCCCTGGCGGATCCAGTTGTTCAAAATCGTTACACCGGTGAGCATTCCGGCACACGCGTTGGATATGTCGAACGTCATCGCCCGGCGCGCCCCGATGGCGCGGGCAATGGCGCTGCTCATAGTCGGCTCCAGCCATTGGGTCAGGCCGCCGCGGAACTTGGTGATGCTGCAGTTGATCACCACGTCCAGCGCCGCCGGGTCCTGCCGCGCGACCGCCAGAGCGTTCAGCGCCGCGGAGGTGGCCAGCGAGTAGGAATCCTCATCACCCACCGAGACCCGGCGCTCGTGGATTCCGGTCAGCCGTTCCAGGTCGATGTGGGTGTGATGACGAGTGGTCGACATCAATTCGTCTGTGGTGAGATGGGTTTGGGGCAGATGCCGGCCGGCGGCGGCTACCCGAGTGACGAACGGCGCCTGCGGTCCGTTCGCCGTCTCCATTACCAGCCAGTGCCGCGTCATGGGCTGAACCTCCTTCCCGCTGGCGCAGGTCAACGCCGAAATTCGAGTACTTCCGTCACGGGCCGCCGCGCGGTGCGCTCCACGTGCTGGTCGTTGGCCGGTGATCGGCCGAGTCGGATGAGCAACTGCGGCCGGCCCGCGGTACCGGTGATCTGGGCGATGATGTTGCGACTCATCGCGATTTCGGTCATATGCGTCAGCGTGCACGTGGCCATGCCCGCCATGGTGCATTCGAGCAGCACGGCCGACATCGCCTCGCCGCAGCGCAACACGTCCAACGGGTCATCGCTGTCGGTGGACAACACCACGATCTTGGACTGGTCATGATCGATGCCTGGGCGACGGCGCCCGCCGCCGGCAGGCGGAAACGCCCGCGCGATGTCGACCCGGGACGCTTCCGCGGTGGACACCAGGGCGCCTTCCGGCGCATGACTCGGGTCTGTTGTGAACGGCGATGTCCACCAACGCAATTCGGATAGGTAGGTGGTGTCATAACGGCGCAACGTCTCGGTGAGCCGGGACGCCTCGGCCAGGGCCGGACGCTGCTCGTCGGCCACCACATCCAGTAGGACGTCATAGGGTGCGACCACGCGTCGCAGCACGGACTCCGCGGCCGTCCACCGGGCGGGCGGGTCGAACGGCAATCGGTCGGTGCGGCGCCGCAGGATTGCCTGCATCCGGCGCTGCTGCTCTGCCGTGATGGTTTCGGCGCGACGAAATCGCAGTGTCGCCAGCCGGTCCTGGCTTGCCGGGTCGGGAAACCGTTCGGTGGTCGTGTCCCAGCCGGCAACCGACATGGCGACACGCAGGTGATCCAGCACCGCGCCGCAGCTCAACAACAGTTCCCGGCCGGTGTGGTCGGTAGCCGGCATCGACCGGCTGGTGTCGGCCCACAGCTGCAATGTGGGACCCTCCGCAATCCATCGCCATGGCTGGCTGTTGTGCAACGACGGAGCATGACAGGCCAGCATCACCGCTTCGCGGATCACCACCGCACCGGGTACATCGGGTACCGCCGCCGCCGTCATGAGCATCACCTTTCGCCTGTGAGGTCAACGCTATGAACTTGCGCCGCGCGCGGACAGGGCCGTTGGTCCTCGACGAGAGGGGCCTTGGGCTCGGCTCGTTGCCGCCGGGAGCGGATTGCGACGACGACCGCGGCGTTACTGCGGCGCGCCTGCGCCGGTGGCACACAGCCACACATCGTGGGCTTCCCGCACCGAGAACTCGAGCGGCCGAGAGGTGTCGACCAGGTGCGCGGTGTCCCAGCCGTTGTGCCGAGCGGCCAGGGTCGCCGCGATCTGCGGCGTCGCATCGGAATTGCCCGGTTGCCGGGTCCTGACCCGGTCGGCCGCCGTGTCGACCGGCGCCGTACACAGCAGTTCCACCAGCGGCGAATGTGCTTCGGCGGCAAGGCGATGCGCTTGGGCGCGCAGCTGCGGATCGCGCCAGGTCCCGTCGAGGATCACCGGCCGCCCGTTCGCCAGGCTCAGACGCGCTCGGCGCAGGGCTACCCCGTAGACGGCGGTGACGTTTCGCGGGCTGTACAGCCCGGCATCCAACACGCCGGACTCTCCGGCGATGGCGCCCCACTCACGCAGCTGCCGGCGCACGTCGTCGGTGGAGATAACCTGAGCCCCAACGCGTTCCGCCAGCGCCCGGGCCACCGTGGATTTTCCGGTGCCCGGGTTGCCGCCGACAAGCGCCAGCCGAACCGCGCCGTGGCGCAGATGCCGGGTCGCTATGGCCAGGTGCCGGGCGGCGTCGGCGGCGGACGCCGAGTTGCCCTGCGACAGCCGGACGCAGTCGACCTTGGCCCGCACTACCGCGCGATAGGCAATGTAGAAGTCATGCAGCGGCTTCGGCGCGGTATCGCCGGAATGGGCCAGGTAGCGTTCGAGAAAGTATTCGCCAAGGTCGTTGCGGCCCAAGTACTCCAGATCCATGGCCAGGAAGGCTGCATCGTCGATACGGTCGACGTAGCGAAGTTGGTCGTCGAACTCGAGGCAATCGAGCAGGGCCGGTCCGTCGGCGACGCAGAAGATGTCGTCGGCAAGCAGATCGCCGTGGCCGTCGACAATGCAGCCTTCCTCGATCCGTCGGTTGAACAGAACGTCACGGCCGCAGACGAATTCGGCAACCAGCTGCTCGATCCGCCCGATCGACTCGTCGGAGAACACCGTACCCGCATAGCGGTGAAGTTCGGTCAGGTTATCAGTCCAGCGTCGATCGATCGCGCCGGCCTCGCCCTGGGCGTCGATCAGTGGACTTCGCTCGGCATGCTCGTGAAAGCGGGCCAGCACTGCGGCGATGGTGTCCAGTAGCTCCCGAACCGACGTCTCGGACCCGCCGTGCTCGGCCAGCCACGCCAACCGGTCGCTGTCGCGGTAGCGCCGCATCACCACGACCGGTTCGGCCGGTCCTCCGGCGGGGTCGGAGAGATGTGCGATGCCGAGATAACTGTCGGGCGACAACCGGCTGTTCAGCTCGACTTCGCGCAGGCACGCGCGTTCGCGTTGCTCAGGTGTCCGGAAATCCAGGAAGTCGGTCAACACCGGCTTCTTCGCCTTGTAGGCCCGGTCGCCGGCGAGCACCACTACGCCGGTGTGGGTTTCGTGCACATCGACGTAGGGCACCCCAGCGGTCGTCGCTGCATCAGCAGTACCTCTGTCGGCGTTGATCACGGCCTCCCATGCGCTCGTTCCGATTGCTACGGACACCTCGGCGCTGTGGCCAGGACCGCTCAGGACCGACGAGCCACGATCACCGGTGTCCGAACCGAGTGAACCACCGCATTGCTGACCGAACCCAGCAGCATGCCGGTGAATCCCCCTCGTCCGTGGCTGCCCAGCACGACGAGTTGGGCGGTTTGCGCTTGGTCGATCAGCTCGCGGGCCGGACGGTCGCACACGACGAGCCGATGGACCGTGACGTCGGGATACCGCTCCTGCCAGCCGGCCAGGCGTTCGGCCACGGTCTGCTCCGCTTCCGACTTGACGGTCGCCCAGTCCAAACCCGGCAGGTCAACCACTTCCAGATCGCTCCAGGCGTGCACCGCCTTCAACTCCACACCGCGGCGCGACGCCTCGTCGAAGGCTATGGCCGTCGCCAACTCCGAGACCGGCGAGCCATCAATTCCTAGCACGACCGGCGCTTGCTGCAGCTGAGCACGATGCGCGGGAGCGGCGGCCGGGTCCGCCTCACGGATGACCGCGACCGGACAGGTCGCGCGGCGCAGCAGCGCCGAACCGACCGAGCCCAGGACCGCCCGGGCGACCGCTCCACGCCCGTAGCTGCCCACCACCGCCAAATCTGCTTCGGCGGACAGTTCTACCAGCGTGGGCACCGGCGGCGACCATCTCAGCTCGGTGTGGATGGTGATCTCCCGATGGGCCTGCACGGCCTGCTCAGCGATCTTGATCGCCTGTTCTAGGACCTGGCGGCCGTCTTCTTCCTGCCACGCGGCCATGCCCATCGACATCGGCATCTCGGGCCACATCGGCACGGCCGCATTCACCATGTGCACCAAGGTCAGTGGCAGATGGCGCAACGTGGCGTCCTGTGCTGCCCACGACACCGCCGCATTCGACGCGGCCGATCCGTCGACGCCGACGACGATGCCAAGACGTTTCATGGTTGCAGACATTCCCTTCTCCCTCAGCCATCAAAACGCTAATGCCCGCGAGCGTCGTCGGTCGTGAGGCTTAAGTCCCCAACCGGGTGGCCGTGAGACCTTCGCCGCGCCATCTGGCACACCGACGGACCCAGAGAGGACCCGTTGGGGACCAACAGCCTCGCGAGCCGGGGTCAAACGACCCTGCCACCAACCGGCGATGCGCAATAACCTCGCGAAGTGACGGGTTCGGGGTCTCTGCGGGCGGGCCGTCTGATCGGGAGGATGCGATGAATCATCCGCAATCACGAATAGTTGTGGGCATCGACGGGTCGGACGCCGCGATCAACGCCGCCAAGTGGGCAATTACCGAGGCGATCAGCCGCGACATCCCGCTCCGGTTGATCCATGCGATCCCCCGCGGCGCCGATGCGCCCGCCGGCGACGACAGTCTGGACGTCGAATATGCCGAAATGGCCCTCCACGGCGCCGCGTCCGCGCTGCACGCCATGGACGAGGCCGTCAAAGTCGAGACCGAGATCGTATACGGATCACCCGGCGGCACCCTGATCGACGAATCGCGTTCGGCGGCAATGGTTTGCGTGGGGTCGGTGGGGATAGGACGGGTCGCTCGCAAGCTGCTGGGCTCGACCGCCGAGGCGGTGGCGCGAAAGGCCCGGTGCCCGATCGCGGTCATCCGCACCGGACATAACGACGTCGGGCCGGATTCGGCGTGGATCGCTGTTGTCGTCGAGGATTCGCCGGCCAACGACGCGGTGCTCGAACAAGGCTTCCGGGAGGCGCGCCTTCGCGGGGCGCCGATTCTGGCGATGGGCGTCTGGCGCTGGGGTCTGGGTGAGATTCGCTACGAGCAACTGAATCGTCGGCTCGACCGCTGGGTCGGTCAGTATCGCGACCTGCACGTCCAACCGGCAGCCGCTCGGCATGGGGTCGCCGAATTTCTCGGCAGGACCGAGGAACCGATCCAATTGGCGGTGGTGGGCAGCGACGATGCCGGCGACGTCGCGCGGATGGTCGGCCCGGTGACATTCCACGTGCCACGCCGCGATGGGCATTCGGTGCTCGTGGTGCCGAACTGACGGCCCCGCCACCGCGGCAGGCCGACCGCGCCGGTGACAACGCCACCCGCCGACCAGCCGTCGTCAGCAATCGCCCAGCGGAGCCGTCCAGTGGACCCGGGTGCCGCCGTCGGGTGCACTGCTGACCTCGCAGCTGCCGCCGAGTTGTTCGGCCCGGTGCTTCATGTTGGCCAGACCGCTGCGGCGCGAAATGTCGGCGGGCAGGCCACACCCGTTGTCGACGATGTCAAGGCTGAACATGTCGGCGACGCCGACCTCGATGGTCAGCTGGGTAGCGCCCGAGTGGCGCAGGGCGTTGCTGACGGCCTCGGTGGTG
Organism: Mycobacterium persicum; assembly: GCF_002086675.1. Lineage (GTDB taxonomy): Bacteria > Actinomycetota > Actinomycetes > Mycobacteriales > Mycobacteriaceae > Mycobacterium > Mycobacterium persicum. Next base: position 41,009 of record NZ_MVIF01000006.1, on the reverse strand, counting down.
ACCGCTTCGGCGTGGTCGGCCAGTTCGCCGCCGACGACGGCCATCGGGCCGTCGATGTGCACGGTAGTGACGATGTCGCGATGCTCGGTCAGGTCGGCGACCACCGCCTGAATGCGGTGCCGGAAGCCACCGTCGCGCTCCAGCGGAGCCTTCAGCTGGAAAATGGCGGTGCGGATCTCCTCGATGATGGTCTGCAGATCATCAAGCGTGCGGCCGAGCCGGCCGATCACTTCCGGTGACCGCGCCCGGGCAAGGGTGCCCTGTAGATCCATCCCGGTTGCGAACAGCCGCTGGATGACGTGGTCGTGCAGGTCGTGAGCGATGCGCTCGCGTTCGGCCAGGATGGTCAGCTGGCGCGCATCCTCACGGCCGGACGCGAGCATCAGTGCGATCGTGGCGTGGGTGGCGAAATCGCGCACCAAATCCACATAACTGGCGTCGAAGGGCGGCTTGTCGGCGCCGCGGGCAATGGCGATCACCCCGGCGACGTGGTCGTGGGCGCGAAGCGGCATCAGAATCGCGGAGCGCTGTGCGACGTCGGTGAACGCGGGAATCCTGTGGTTGAACGCCTCGGTGATCAGCGGCTGGCCGGACCGGAAAACGGTGCCGGTGGTCGAGCCGTCCACCGGAACCCGCTGGCCGACGACCTCAGTGGCATTCCGCCCCACCGCGGCGGAAACAACCAGCGTGTCGATCTCCTCGGGCGGCTGGTCGACATCGAGCGGTATCAGCACAATCGCCTGTTCGGCATCGGTGAGTGCGCATGCCTTTTCCGCGATCAACCGCAACGGACGCCGCTGCGGCTCGGCGCTGGTCAACAGTGCGGTCGTGATCTCGCGGCTGGCCTCCATCCACTTCACCGCCGTGCGCTCGCGCTCGAGAACCTGCGCGTTGTCGATGGCGACCCCGGCCGCGAACGCCAGCGCGCGAGCCGCGAACTCGTCGGATTCGGAGAAGACCCGCCCGGGGCCGACATGGGTGAGGTAGAGGTGGCCGAACACCGTTCCGCGGATCATGATCGGCACGCCGAGAAACGCCCGCATCGGGGGATGGTGCTCGGGGAACCCGCAGGCGGCCGGGTGCGCGGTCAGGTCATCCAGGCGCAACGCCGGCGTTTCGACGAGCGAGACACCCAGCACTCCCTTGCCGACCGGCAGATGCCCGATCCGTCGCGCTGTCTCGGCGTCTATCCCCTCGTGGATAAACGAGAGCAACGTTCCTTCGGGATCGCGGACGGCCAGGGCGCCGTAGGGGGCGGCGGTCAATTCCCTGGCCGCGGAGACGATCCGCCGCAGCGTTCCGTCGAGGTCGAGATCCGAGCCGATCTCGACGATCACCTGCAGCAATTGCGCCATTTGGTCGCGGGCCGCCAGCAACTCGTCGAGCTGCGCGTGCATCCTGTCCACTAGTCCAGGCTGACCCAACCCCGCAAATGGTGAGCCGCTGTGGTCACTGGCCACCTGACTGAAACCTTCCACGCCCCCGGCTTACGACAGCCGGCGCAATACGGGCGACACTCGGATGTCGCTGACCAGCTTAACCAAAACGCGGTCGGGCGGCCATTGATCTGTGAGCCCGCGGTTCGCCGGCGGTGACCGGCAAATGATTGCGGCTGGGCGTCGGCAGGACGCGTCAGTTGCCGGGCGCTGGCGGCGCCGACCCTTGACCCAGCCTCGAGGCGAACACCGCTGCCTGGGTTCGCCGCTCCATGCCGAGTTTGGCCAGCAGGCGCGACACGTAGTTCTTCACTGTTTTCTCGGCCAGAAACATCCGGGCGGCGATCTGCCGGTTGGTCAATCCCTCGCTGAGATGCCCGAGCAGCGTGCGCTCCTGCTCGGTCAATCCGGACAACGGGTCGTGATGCTCCGCCCCGCCCCGCAGCTTTGCCATCAGCGCTGCAGCCGCCCGGTTGTCCAGCAGCGATTTGCCGGCTCCGACGTCTTTGATCGCCCGGGCCAGCTCCATACCCTTGATGTCTTTGACGACGAAGCCGCTGGCGCCGGCCAGGATCGCCTCCAGCATCGCTTCATCGGAGGTGAACGACGTCAGCATCAGACACCGCAATTCGGGCTGATCCGACAGCAGGTCACGACACAATTCGATGCCGTTGCCGTCGGGCAGGCGCACGTCGAGCACGGCGACATCCGGCTTCAACGCCGGGATCTTCGCCATCGCTTCGGAGACGGAACCCGCTTCGCCGACGATCTCGAGGTCAGGGTCGGAAGCGAGCAGATCGGTCAGTCCGCGACGGACTACTTCATGGTCATCGACCAAGAAAACCTTAACCATTGCGAGTCCTTTCACCCTGACCGCACTATTTTCCAACTATTCCCCACTTTTGCCACTATTGCCGATATTGGACGGCGATGTCGGTTGGCATCTGGTTCGTGTGCTTTGCGCCGACCCGGACCGATCGGCGCGTAACCGTAACCCCGGTGTCGCAGCGCTACCTGCCGCCGCCGAAGACGACGTGGCCGACGGGTGTCCACTTCCCGGGGCAAGCGACAATCCGGTTGGCACAGAAGGAAATTCGGGGCGCGGCGGGCACCCGATCGGATTTTAGTGCCGCACTACCAGGATCGAGCAATCGGGATAACCCAGAATCGGATGGCAATTGGGAGTAGCCAGTTCCGGGAGCTGTTCGGCGTCGGTCTCGCCGACAACGGCCAGGTCGATCGAGCTGCCGTGGCGCTCGGCGGCCTTCGCGCCGGTGCCCGCGGCAACGATCTGGACGGGCACGTCCGGATAGCGGCGGACCCAGCTGTTGAGCCGGCGATCTATCTGGCGCACCGTGGCGTGCCGGCGCCGCCCCTCTTCCATCGCCTGGTGCACGACTTCGTCGTTGTCGGCTTCGTCGTTGAGGACGACGGCGATCACACCCAGCTTGGTGGGCGAGCCGTCAGGATTGGTCCGGACTATCGCGACCGGGCAGTGTGCGCCCGTCACCAACGCCGCGGCGGTCGGGCCCAGCAAGCCGTCGGCAGCCCTGCCCCGACGCGCGGTGCCGACGCAGATCAAGGCGGCGCCGCGGGATTCACCGATCAACACCTGCGCCGGATCGCCGGACAGGATAGCGGTTTCGGTCTCGACCGGTCGGCCTTCGCCCTGGATGGCCCCGTCCGCCTGGTACAGCGCCCGCTCGGCGCGTTCGAGCTCCCACTCGCAGTTCTGCGCCGACCCGCCCGGCGCATCATGGGCGGGAATGACATAAACCAGGCGAAGCGGCAACTGCCGGCCCCTTGCCTCTGCGATCGCCCACTTGGCGGCGTTGACCGCGGCTGGTGAGCCGTTGACGGCCACGACCACCGACTTCGGGTCCGGCTGCGACATGTCGGCTCCTGACTATTTCGACCCGCTCACTATCAGGCTATTGCGGAATCGGCTCTGTGGGCAGGGGCCGTTCGGCCTTAGCTTGGTATGCCGTTCGTCCCGGGCGATTTCCGCCGAGAATTCCACGTCGAACACTCACGATCACATCGCGCCGGCGGCCGCGTCGCTGACTTCCGAAGGTTGGCCAACCTGCTCGAACAACCTCTCCACATCCGCCCGCTCACAGGCCGCCGTACCCGGTGTCAGCAGCATTGCCGCGCCCGCCGCAATCCCCAACCGAACCGCCTCGGCCAGCGACCAGCCGCGGCATAGGCCCACCGTGATCGCGGCAACCATGGCGTCGCCAGCCCCGACGCCGCTTCCGTGTCCCATCGGAACCGCCGAAAACCGCTCACTGGTGTCGCGTGTGGTCAGCAGCGCGCCGTGCGATCCCAGCGACACCACCACGGCTTGCGCAAGACCGCGGTCGATCAGCTCACGGGCTGCACCCAATTGCGCGGACTCGGTGACCAGCTCCCGACCGGCGCACTCCTGGAGTTCTCGCACGCTTGCCTTAAGCAGGAAGACTCCGTGACAGATGTGCCGCAGGCCGCCACCGGAGGTGTCCAGCACGAACCTGGCATCGAGCTGACGGCAGACATCGGCAACCCGCTGGTAGTAATCAGCGGGTACCCCCGGCGGCAGACTGCCGCTAGCCACCACGAATTCGGCGGAACGCGCGGCAAACCGCAATTCCTGAAGACATCGCTGCTGGTCCGCCGATGTCAGTTGGGGTCCCGGAAGCACGAACCGGTACTGCCGGCCGGTGGTGATCTCGTTGACGGTGAAGCTTTCCCGCGTCGACGCGGCGATCGGGATGTGCGCACAGGGCAACCTCTCGTCGCTGAGCAGCCGCACCAGAAGCCCACCATGCGACCCGCCCGCGGGAAACACCGCAAACACCGACCCGCCGAGGACCTGCGCGACCCGGGCGACGTTGATCCCGCCGCCGCCCGGGTCGTAACGGGTTGCCGAACAGCGCAGTTTCTCGGTCGGCCGGACGACGTCGACGCTGGTGGTGATGTCGAGCGCCGGATTCATGGTCAACGTGACGATTCGCGGTCCGGTTGCCACTGGCTGGGCCGGCTCGGCCGCCTTCGTCATGTCCGTTGACTCGGCTCGGACCGGCGGCTACAGGCCACTCGGGTAGGTTTCCGGTGTCTCGCCGGCGATCCACAAACTGGTGGTCTCGAGAGGTTCGAGCGCACGGGTCTTGTCGATGTGGATCATCGCGTCGAACTGATCGGCGGGGCGGACGTGGAAGTAGTGGCTTTGCCGTTCGGTTGCAGGCAGGTAGATCACCCCGATGGCACGTCCCAGCCGCACGACGCTGAGCGGGTCCGCGGCTTCCGGGGTTATCTGCGGTGACACCAGGAAGGCATTGCGCCCGGTCTCGTGAAGTAGTTGCTCGACGCTTCCGTTGAGTGCGGGTCGGACCACCTTGCGTTCGGCGATGCCGCCCCATTCGCTGGCAGCGGTCACCGTGCCGGAGTAGGTGCACAGCCCGATCAGACGCGACTCGTCACCGTATCGCTGCCGAACAAGTTGACCGAGGGTGAGCTGCCCGTCGGCCCATACTTCGGTGGCCCGGGCGTCCCCGACGTGAGAATTGTGTGCCCACACCACGATCCGGGCCGGCGGGACATCGTCGTGGCGGTCGAGGTGTTTCAGCAGCGCGTCCAGGGTCTGGGCCATGTGCTGATCGCGCAAATTCCATGAGGTGACCCGCCCGCTGAACATCGCGCGGTAGTACACCTCCGCGTTGCGTACCGTCTGCGCATTCTGTTTGGCGTAGAACGCTTCGTCTTCGGCGAGCAGCCCGTCCCGGCGCGCATAGCTGAGCAGGTGGCGCTGCAGATCGACCAATTGCTCGATGGCTTGACGTTCGCACGACGGGCCGGCGCCGAATGCCGCCGCGTACCCGTAAGCCTGACCGTCGTCGGCGGAGGTGTGGTCAAAGCAGGCGTAACGGGCGCGTGCCCGAGCCGCCGCGGTGGGGTCCACCTTGTCGAGGAAGCGGATCACTTCGTGCGTCGAACGGTGCAGGCTGTACAGGTCCAGGCCGTAGAAACCGGCTTGCCGTCGACCATTCGATTGGTGCCGCTGGTTGCGCGCGCGCAGCCAGTCGACAAAGTCGCGGACCACGACGTTGCGCCACATCCAGGCCGGAAAGCGCTCGAAGCCGCTCAACGCTGCTGCGGCGCTGCGGTCCTCGCCCAGACCGCGCACATACCGATTCACCCGGTAGGCGTCGGGCCAGTCCGCCTCCGCGGCAACGGCGCAGAAGCCCTTCTCCTCGATCAGCCATTTCGTGATGGCGGCCCGGGCCGCGTAGAACTCGTGGGTGCCGTGCGAGCTTTCGCCGATCAACACGATCCGGGCGTCGCCGATCAGCTCTTCCAGCGTTTCGGATGGTGGCACCCCGCCGGGAGCGTCGATGGCCACGCTGTTGATCACTTCGGCGGCTGTCGGCGCCGCGGGTTTGATCACCGAGATGCCCGAGGTCGGGGTGGCCAACAGTCGGCGGACCTCCTCGTCGGTGACCTGGCGAAAGTCCCAGAATGACTCACCGACCGCCAGAAACGGGGTGGGCATGGAGGCGCACACGACGTCGTCGACGATGCCGGCGAACTCCCGGCAGGTGGATTCCGGGGCGGCCGGCACCGCAATCACGATCTGCTCGGGCTCGGCTTCGCGCAGCGCCTGCACCGCCGCGAACATGCTTGCGCCGGTGGCCAACCCATCGTCGACCAGGATCACCGTCTTGCCGGCGACGTCGAGCGGCGGGCGGCCCGCGCGATAAATGGCCTCGCGGCGGACCAACTCGCGGCCTTCGCGCTCGGCGATGTCGCGCAGTTGCTGCGGCGTGATCCGCAACCCCCGCACCACATCGTCGTTGACGTCGACACGGCCACCGCTTGCCAGTGCGCCCAGGGCAAACTCTTCGTGGCCGGGAACGCCGAGCTTACGGACGATGAAGGCGTCCAGCGGAGCGTGCAGCGCCGCCGCCACCTCCCAGGCGACGGGTATGCCGCCCCGCGCCAGGCCCAGCACGATCACGTCCCCGTGGTCGCGGTAGGCACTCAACAGACTTGCCAGCACCCGGCCGGCCTCCCCGCGATCGCGGAATACCCGCCGCGGCGCGTGCCGGGTGGTCTTTGCTGAGCTGGTCATGGCGGTTGGCGCTCAGTCAGTTCGCGCGCTGGATTGGAATCCGGCGCTCGGCAGGCTTGGCGTCTGACACGGCAACGGAGACGGTGAGGATGCCTTTGTCGTAGCTGGCCTCAATGGTGTCTTCGTCGGCGCCGGCCGGCAACGCGACGGTCCGAACGAATGAGCCGTAGGAGAATTCCGACCGGCCGTCGAATTCTTTCTTCTCGGTTCGTTCGGCCTTGATGGTCAGCCGCCCGTCGTGCACGGTGATGTCGATGTCCGTTGCCGGGTCGACACCCGGGATTTCGGCGCGCACCTCATAGCGGCCGTCCTTCAATTCGTCCTCGAGCGGCATCAGCCGGCTTTCGGCGGCCAAACGCGGGCCGGCAAACGACGGAAAGCCGGCGAGCAGTTCGGAAAAGTCCGGGAACAGTGACCTGGGCCGGCGCTGCACGGAGAAAGAAGTCATGATTATCTCCTTTGTTTTCGACTCGTCGTGGTGGCGATTTCTATCCGACCAGTCAATCCGGGCCGCCGATAGGGACCGAAGTCCCGGGCCGGCGGGGCCGTTCGTCCGCTCTGCCGCCGGTGCCGGGACCTCGGCGGTGCGCTGCCCCCAGGTAGGCCATGACGCGGTCCAGGATCAGGTCATATGCGTCGCCGTCTTCGGCGAGACGGACAAGTACCCGGCGAAGCAGAAAACCCTCGATCCGCCGATCCAGCGGCCACTCGGAATATTTGTTGTGGTCGGCATATGCCGAGTTGAGGAACTGCACCGCCAGCGCATCGAGATCGGAATCTGTCAATAGCGGAGCGTTTCCCAGCGGAGAACCCATACCAATATCCTTTGTATTTTCTTTGTGCGTGCACGCGGCTTTCGTCGATTCGCCGGGTTGGCCCAATGATTCGGTGCTTTGCGGCCGGGGCATAGGGCCGGAAGTCACCTGTGATCGGTAACCGGTGCGGACTGACCTGCCGGGCCATCGCCATGATTCAGCGGCGAAACTCCAGCACGTCGCGCAACGGTCGCCGCGGTGTGGGCGGCGGAACCTCGCCGGCAGGGGCCACACCGACCCGGATCAACACCTGAGGTACCGCCGGGCTGCTGGTGAGATCGCCGACGATGGCGCGACTGGCTGCGATCTCGGTGAGATGGGTGACCGGACAGGTCGCCAATCCGGCAAGGGTGCACTCCAGCAATACGGCCGACAGCGCCCGACCGCAATCGAGGGCGTCGGCGCGCGTGTCGCCGGGCGTCGACAGCACCACGATTCTGGCTTGATCGGCCCTGCTGGCCGAACTGCGCTCGCTGTGCCAGTCAGCGGGAAACCGGCGATTCACAGCCACCGCCCGAGCCGCCGATCCGGACGCCAGCGCGCTTTCGGGTATCCCTTCCGATTCCCTGGAAGGCGCTGTCCACCAAGCCAATTCATGATGGTACGAGTCGTCGTAGCGGCGCAGCGCCTCGGTGAGCCGCGACGCCTCGGCGAGCCGGGGCCGCGCCTCGTCGGTCAATACCGCCAGCTCGATCCCGTCGTTTTCGAAGGAACTGCGCAGCACGGATTCCACTGACGCCCAGTCGCTGGGCGCCCGGAACGGACGCCGGTCGGTTCGACGACGCAATATCGCCTCGGCCCGGTCACGCCGGGGTTGGGTGACATAGTCCATCGAGGCGAAGTCGATCGAGGCCAGGTGGTCCAGATCATTGGGGTTGGGAAAAAGGTCGACGGCCGCGTTCCACCCGGCGGCGGCCATGGCGACCTGAAAGTGATCGAGCAACGCACCGCAACTGATCACCGCTTCGCGACCCGAACTGTCTGCCGAGGTCACCAATCGGTGCGGATCGAGGAACAAATCGACGGCCGTGCTGCCCGCCAACCACCGCCACGGCTGGCTGTTGTGCAGTGAGGGAGCATGGCACGCCAACTCCACGGCCTTGGTGATTACCTCGGTGTCGACCGTCGCTTGGGTCATCGCATTCACCTGCCTTGTGATCTGACTTCGACTTTCGTCGAGGCTGGGAGCCGACGCCAGAGTCCTTGGTCCCCGGCACGGCGGGCATTGGGCCTTGAAGGGCCGTCACCGCCCTTTCCTGCCCGCGGAGTTCGAGTCCAAGGACAACCGGCAGTAGGACTTGATGACTTTCTTCTCTATCGGGTAGCCGGCCCCGGGAAAACGATGAAAACGATGCAGAGGCCGGCTTCGCGCTGGGCTTGAGCCGTGTCGAATCGTTAGGACGATTGATGGATGTCATTCACAAAACGCCCCACGACTACCGCGTCGCGCCCAATCTCACCGACTACGAACGGGCCCGTGCCCAGTTTCGCTGGTCGGATGTGCCGGCGCTGTGCGAGGGCATGGGCGAGGGCAGATGCAACATCGGCTACGCCGCCCTGGACAGACACGCCGCCGGCCCGACCGCGACACACACCGCACTGCGATTCGTCACCGACAAGAGCTGGGACGGCGCGATCTCCACGCGGGATGTGAGCTACGCGGAGCTGATCCGGCTCGCGGCGCGGTTCACCGGAGTGTTACGCGCGCTCGGCATGAATAAGGGCAACCGGGTGTTCACGATCATGGGCCGCGTCCCCGAGCTCTACATCACCATGCTGGGCGCGCTTCGCAACGGCAGCATCGTTTCGCCGTTGTTCTCGGCTTTCGGGCCGGAGCCCATCGCCACCCGAGTCGCCATCGGGGAGGCCGACGTACTGGTCACCACGAAGGCGATCTACCAGCGCAAGATCGCCAAGATCCGCGACCGGCTGACCTCGGTACGACACGTGCTCGTCGTGGACGACGACAAAACGGGCGAACAGCTACCGGGAACGCTCAACTTCTGGGACTGGATGAACGCAGCCGAGGAGAACACGCCGGTCGAACCCACCACCGCCGAGGACCCGGCGCTGCTGCACTTCACCAGCGGTACCACCGGCACCCCCAAGGGCGCCATCCACGTCCACGGCGCCGTCGCGATGCACTATGTCACCGGCCGGTACGCACTCGATCTGCATCCCGACGACATCTATTGGTGCACAGCCGATCCCGGGTGGGTTACCGGAACGTCGTACGGCATCATCAGCCCCCTGCTGCACGGGGTGACTTCCGTCGTCGACGAAGCGGAGTTCGACGCCGAACGGTGGTACCGGATCCTGCAGGACCAAAGTGTGTCGGTCTGGTACACCGCACCGACCGGGATTCGGATGTTGATCAAGGCGGGGCCCGAACTGCCTGCGCAATACCGGTTCCCGCAGCTGCGTTTCATCGCCAGCGTGGGCGAACCACTCAATCCCGAGGCGGTCTGGTGGGGAAAACGTGTGCTGGGCTTGCCAATTCACGACAACTGGTGGCAGACCGAGACCGGCGGGATCATGATCGCCAACACCCCGGCGTTCGACATCAAGCCCGGCTCGATGGGCCGGCCGTTGCCCGGCGTGGACGCCTATATCGTGCGCCAGAACGACGACGGCAGCACGTCGGTGATCGAGGAGCCCGACGTGGAGGGTGAGTTGGCCCTCAAGCCGGGCTGGCCATCGATGTTCCGCGGTTATCTGCACGCCGAGGATCGCTATCGAAAGTGCTTCAGCGACGGGCTTTATCTCACCGGCGATCTGGCCAAAAAGGATGCCGACGGCTACTTCTGGTTCGTCGGCCGCAAAGACGACGTGATCAAATCCGCCGGCCACCTGATCGGGCCGTTCGAGGTGGAAAGCGCGCTGACCGATCATCCGGCGGTGGCCGAGGCGGCCGTCATCGGCAAGCCGGATCCGACCGTCGGGGCAGTGATCAAAGCCTTTGTCACCCTCAAGGACGGTTTCGTCGGCGACGACGACCTGCGGCTGCAGTTGCTAGGCCATGCCCGCAAGCGGCTTGGAGCTGCCGTGGCGCCCAAGGAGATTCAGTTCGTCGATTCGTTGCCGCACACTAGCAGCGGCAAGATCATGCGGCGGCTGCTGAAGGCTCGCGAACTCGGGCTGCCCGAAGGCGATACGTCCACCGTGGAGAACTTGACCGCTCAACGGCCCCAGGAGCCGCAGGAGGTGTCGCAGTGACCGATACGAAGCTGGCGCAGGAACTCCTGGCCGATATGGTCCGGGTGCGTCGGATGGAAGAAAAGTGCGCAGAGCTCTACAGCGCAGCCAAGATTCGGGGATTCCTGCACCTCTACGTCGGCGAGGAGGCCGTGGCCGCCGGCTCGCTGCGCGCCCTGGCTGAGGACGACGCGGTGGTGGCCACCTACCGCGAGCACGCGCATGCGCTGCTGCGCGGCATCCCGATGACCTCGATCATGGCCGAGATGTTCGGCAAGCAGGAGGGCTGCTCGCGCGGCCGCGGCGGGTCGATGCACCTGTTCGACAAGTCCAGGCGGTTCTACGGTGGCAACGCGATCGTGGCCGGCGGCCTGCCGCTGGCGGTGGGTGTCGCGCTCGCCGACGCGATGCTCAAGCGCAACCGGGTCACCGCCTGCTACTTCGGCGACGGCGCGGTCGCCGAGGGCGCCTTTCACGAGTCGTTGAACATGGCGGCCCTGTGGAATCTGCCGGTGTTGTTCTTGTGCGAGAACAACCTTTACGCCATGGGAACCGCGTTGGACCGGGCGCAATCGCAGACCGACCTCACCGTCAAGGCGGCGTCGTACCGGGTTCCGACGCTGGCCGCGGACGGGATGGACGTCGAGGCGTGCCTCAACGCCACTCAACGGGGTGTCGACCACGTCCGCAACACCGGTGGCCCGTTCTTCATCGAGTTCCGTACCTACCGGTTCCGCGCGCATTCGATGTTCGACCCGGAACTGTACCGGGACAAGGCCGAAGTCCAGAGGTGGCGCGAGCGTGACCCGATCCGGCTGTTCACCCAACAGTGCCTGGACAACGGCACCATCACCGACGACGACGTCCGGGAGATCGAAGATGCGGCCGCCGGCGAGATCGAGGCCGCGGTGGCCTACGCCGAAGCCGGGACCTGGGAAGACCCGGCCGACCTCGCGCGGGATGTGCTGACGCCGGTCGGAGACGGCACCGCAACCGACGAATCGACTTGGGAGCCAACACGATGAAGACCAGCTATCGAACCGCGGTTCACGACGGCATTCGCGACGCCCTGAGCAACGACCCGCATGTCGTGCTGATGGGTGAGGACGTCGGACGCTACGGCGGAACGTACGCCGCCTCCAAGGGCCTGCTGGAGGAATTCGGCCCGGAGCGGGTACGTGACACCCCACTGTCCGAGCTGGGTTTCGTCGGTATCGGGATCGGTGCGGCCCTCAATGGATTACGCCCGATAGTCGAAGTCATGACGGTGAACTTCAGCCTGCTGGCGCTGGACCAGATCGTCAATACCGCTGCGGCGCTGCGACACATGTCCGGTGGGCAGTTCTCGGTGCCGATCGTCGTCCGGATGGCGACCGGGGCCGGACGTCAGCTCGCCGCGCAACACTCACACAGCCTCGAGCCTTGGTACGCCCACATTCCGGGCATCAAGGTGGTGGCTCCGGCAACCATCGAGGACGCCTACGGCATGCTCGCCCCCGCCTTGGCCGACCCCGACCCGGTGATCATTTTCGAGCACGTCCAGCTCTACAACACTTCGGCAGATGTCGGTGTGCTCAAGCCGACCGATATCTGTCGGGCGGCGGTGCGCCGCAACGGCGCCGACGTGACGCTGATCGCCTACGGCGGCTGCGTCCCCAAGGCGCTCGACGCGGCGAACGAATTGTCGCTGGCCGGAATCGACTGCGAGGTCATCGATCTGCGGGTGCTGCGACCGCTGGACACCGACACCATCCTGGAATCGGTGCGCAAGACGCATCGCGCGGTGGTGATCGACGAAGCCTGGCGCAGCGGCAGCCTGGCCGGAGAAATCTCGGCGCAAATCATGGAGGGGGCGTTCTACGACCTCGATGCACCGGTTGCCCGGGTGTGCAGCGCGGAAGTTCCCATTCCCTATGCCAAGCACTTGGAAGAGGCAGCGCTGCCGCAGCCCGCCAAGATCGTCGCCGCGGTGCACGACATGTTCGGTGACCAATCATGATCGAGTTCGCCATGCCCGCACTCGGCTCCGACATGGACGAGGGCACCCTGAATGAATGGCTGGTCAAACCCGGCGACAAGGTGACCCGCGGACAGATCGTGGCGATCATCGAAACCACCAAGGCAGCAGTGGAAATCGAGTGCTGGCAGGAGGGGACCGTCAACGAGTTGCTGGTGCCGGTGGGCGAAACCGTCGAAGTGGGAACCCCGTTGGCCACGTTGCTGGAACCGGGTGAGCGACCGACCAAACAACCGCGCAAGCGGGCCGGGCCGTCGATCGCAGCCGCGCCGGCGCCGGTGTCGGTACCGTCGGGCGCCGGGGTGGCGCCGGTGACCCCGCCGGGGCCGCCGCCGCATCGCCGCTGGGTCTCCCCCGCCGCCCGCCGCCTGGCCCAATCACTGCACGTCGAGCTCGACGCCGTCACCGGCACCGGTCCCCAAGGGGCGGTCACCATCAACGACGTCGAGCACGCGGCGGCGGCCAAACCGGCCGAAAAGCCGGCCGCCAAGGTTCCCACCAAGCCGACGGCGGCCGACCGCGCCGCGCTGATGCGGAAATCCATTGCGGCGGCGATGAGCCGGTCCAAGCGCGAGATTCCGCACTATTACCTTGCCGACGAAATCATCATGGAAAAGTCGCTGACCTGGCTGACCGCGCGAAACGCCCAGCGATCCATCACCGAGCGAGTGCTGCCGGCCGTTTTGCTGTTGAAGGCTGTTGGCCTCGCGGCCCAACGGTACGGCGAGTTCAACGGTTTCTGGCGCGACGACGGGTTCGAGCCGGCGACGGGTGTTCATGTCGGCGTGGGGATTTCGCTGCGCGGCGGTGGGCTGGTCGCGCCGGCCATCCATGACGTTCCCGACAAGAAGCTCGACGAGTTGATGGGCGACCTCACCGATCTGGTGGCGCGGGCACGTTCCTTTTCGTTGCGGAGCTCGGAGATGTCGGACCCGACCATCACGGTGACCAACCTCGGAGACCAGGGCGTCGACACGGTCTTCGGGGTGATCTACCCACCGCAGGTCGCCATCGTCGGCTTCGGTAAGCCGAGCCAGCGGGTCTGCGTCATCGACGGCGGCATTCGCGTCGTCACCACCGTGCAGGGCACCCTCGCCGCCGACCACCGGGCCAGCGACGGCCACCGCGGCGCCCTGTTCCTGAGCGCCATCAATGAATTCCTGCAGCAGCCCGACCTCTTGGAAAAGTGATGCACACATGACGACCCAACAGAACACCCGTGACGCGGTGCTGTCCGTATTGACCACTATCGCGCCGGAAGTCGACGCCGACGACATCCGCGACGACGTGCTGCTGCGCGATCAAGTCGACCTCGATTCCATGGACTGGCTGAACTTCCTTCTCGGGATCCACAAACGGATGCACGTCGACATTCCCGAGTCGGACTACGCGTCTCTTCGCACCCTCACCGACGTGGTGAACTACGTCGACAAGCACGCGGCCACAACGGCTTGAATGGTGGTGGCCCGGCCGCGCAGTACCAAGGCCCGCCGAACCGATCCACACGTCCGCCGTCGTGTCGCCGGCAGCCGTCAGGCTTGGTCTTGGATGCGGTCACACCAGACGGATGGGTCGTCGGCCTCGACGTTGGCCGGTGTCGTCTGGAGTCAGCTCAGCGGCTGATCGGATCGGCACCACAATGGCGTACGAAAATGGCTCGCGATAATGGTGAAGCCACCATCAACGGCTCCCAAGGCCCGCATTCCGGCAGATTTCGGTGAACTCTGCGTCCATGGCCGCCGTCACCTCATGTGGGTCGTCAACAGTTGCACCGTCGGTTAGTACCGCGATATTGAGCTGATCGACATAACTCCACACGGTCACGTTGAGCCCGCTCCACGGCGGCAAATGCCCCACTGAATATATTTCGGTGACCACCGCGCCGCCAACCCGGCCATACCGCTGGAAGGCCCCATGAACATTGGCGATAGTCACATTGGGCATTTTGGCTACCGCTTTGCGGCTGGACGCCAACCGTAGACCAGATTCCACGGCCACGGGCAACGCACAGTCCAACCAGCGGCTGAGGAGCCCGGGCCCCCTCAGCCGGTGCCGCTCCTTACTCAAAATGGCGTTTTCGTGGCAGCGTTGCACCCGCTCCAAGGCGTTGTGAAGGTCAACGGGCAGCACAATGGATAACGCGTCAGCGCAATTCCCAGAAATCCGATCCGCGGATAAATTCCAGCTCACCGGAATGAGCGCCAGTAGCGGGTCGGCCTTTCCGTCGTAGCGCAAGAGCAAAGAGCGTAGTGCACCGGCCGACATCGCTAACACCAGGTCGTTGATGGTAACCCCGAGATGCCGGGCGGTCCGTTTGACGTCGGCCAATGCCAGGCTGACGCTGGCGAACCTGCGCTCCGGGCGGGCCAGGAGGTGGTTGATGAAGGTCCGCGGTGGCGCCACCAAAAGCCTGCGCGAGCTGCGGCGCGTCCGGGCCAGACTCTGCGCTGTCTGGCGGATTGTGCCAGGAAGTCGACCGGCCTGATGCAGGTGGTCCGCGCACGCCAACTTCATCAGCTGCCACTTCCGGGGAGCGGGGTCGGGCAGATACTGGCCGGCAACCGGTCCGGGCTGCAGGTCCATGCTGCGGGCAAGCAGGTTCGCGGCGCCCACTCCGTCGACAAGTGCATGGTGGATCTTGGCGACCACCGCGATGCGGCCGTCGGACATGCCGCTGAGGACGTACATTTCCCACAGTGGACGTCGGCGGTCAAGGGGGGCACCGGCGATTTCTCCGATCGCCTCGTGTAGCTCGCGCCGACCAGCTGGGCTGGGCAGGTGCCAAGGCCGGATGTGGTAGTCGAGGTCGACATCGCAGTGCTCGCGCCACATCGGGTGGTGCAACTTGAACGGTACGTTGACCAGCTGGTAGCACAACGGCTCAAGCTTGTAGAGACGATTGCGGATCGCCCTGCGAAACGCCTCGATATCGAAATTTCGACAGTCCTCGTCCAATTTTATGATCGCGACTTTGAGCGTGTGGAGATGGACGTTGGGGGTCTCACTATAGAGCATGAGCGCATCGGTACCGTTAAGCCATTTCAATGTCGAACCTCGCTGACAAACCAGAAGGCCTCGCAAGTAAACGACCCTTTCCAGTACCCAAAATCTTTCGGTCGATGCCCAGCGCGCCGGCATGGCACCACTCCATGAATGGCGCCGACGTGGCCTGAACCCATCGGTAACATGACGCTGCCCTCGACGCAATAACACCACTCATTGCCCGTCCAATGCCGGGCCAAGAGAATAGCTGGGTCGCCATCGCGATCATCGCCGTCTGGATAAGACAATGACGCCGATCGGCACCAAAACCACCAGACAGCCAAGAATCCACGCCAACGTCGGCGCCATGACCGACCATGTCACCGGTAAGACTTTCTTAGTGGTATCGCCCGCCAGAGCGCGCAACGCCTCGACAAACTGAGAGATGGGTTGATTACGCACGAACGGGTGAATCCATCGAGGAAACAGCCGGATTGGCATGAGACCGACTGACAACAGTCCGAAGATCAAGATCGGCAGGGACAGGAGAGGCACCATCGCGTCGGGGTTCTTGGTAGCGGTGCCCAGCAAATCAGCGGCTAGCGCCAGCACAACCCCGATGACGAGCACCAATACGCAAAAGCCAACGATATAAAGCGGTCCGCGATGAAACCGGAACCCGACCACGTAACCACTAATCAGCGATACCGACAGTCCCCAGCAGCATCGGTATAGAGCGACGGACACGCGAGCAAGCACCGGTGTCAACGGGGCAATTGGCATAGTGGCGAACCGTCGATTGATGCCTCGCAAGGCATCGGTGGCCGCTCGGAAACCCGTCCCGATTGCCGCAAAAGCGATGGCTTGCAATGCGACCAACGGCGTGATGTATTGCCCGATGCTGCTGGCTACTCCTGAGCCGCCGACGAACTGGTTCCACGGTTTAGCGAACGGTAGGTAAAAGCCCACCATGAACACCACCGGCGCCCCGACCGTGGTGAGTTTCTCTCCGACGCTCAGACTCGGCGAGATAAAGCGGCCAAAGAGCACCCACCCTTGGCGAAGCGTCAGCAGGCGTGGCGTCTTCACATTCGTACTCAGCCTCCACCAGGTTGCGTGCCGGGGCGGATCGATAACGCGGGAACTCATCGCAGAGCCCACTTCGTGAGATGGTGCGCCCTGCAGGGCTCGCCGGGATCCGGCAACCGGAGTCTCAGAGCGGCGTTGACTTGTTGCGGCGACTGTGATCCGAGCGCTGCGACATGCGGATCGAGATCCTTCCGCGGCGCATCTTGCCGCCGGTGATGCTGCCGATACATCCGCCGTTTGGCGGCGCCGTCGGTGATGAACCGTTCCGGTTTGACCTTGGTTTCATGGTCGAGGGCTCTCGGGCCGGGACATCTAATGGGGAAGAGCGTGTCCATGGTGCTATAGGATAGTATTGTTTACGAGTCATATGTACAGGCAGCAGCCCGCCGCGCCCTGCCAGGGCTATCGAGTTGGTGATTTACCGCGAATCAGCGCAATTCCGTACAGGGCTGCCGTGGATTGAACTGCCCCGGGCGTCGCGTCTGCCACGCCCAGTCCTAGTACCGGGGAGGCCGGCGGGCGCGGAAAAGTAACCGACTCCAATAGCATCATGCCTGTGAGGTATCAGATGAGAGGGGTTGGCTGATGTCGGGAACCGGAGAAGTGATCACCATCCTCCCCGTGAGCGAATGCTGGGAACTGCTGAAAAGCGTGACCTTGGGGCGGCTGGTCACCAGCGTGGACGGACGTCCGCAGATCTTCCCGGTGAACTTCGCTGTCCAGCGCCGCACCATCCTGTTCCGCACCGCGGAAGGCACCAAGCTGGTCAGCGCCGCGATGAACAACCAGGTGCTGTTCGAAGTCGACGATCACACTGCCGTCGAGGGCTGGAGCGTGATCATCCAGGGCAGGGCACGCTCACTTCGTAGCGACGAGGAGATCGAGGAGGCCGACCGCGCCCAGCTCTTGACCTGGATCGCAACCGAGAAAAAGCACTATGTGCGGATACTTCCCGACCTGGTGACCGGCCGTCGTTTCCGGTTCGATCGACCGAGCCCCTCAGAGCCGGTTCAGTGAGCTCGGCACCATGCCGTCGCGCGCTGCGCGGGGCATGAGTTCCAGCGACCAGCACCACCGGCGCGCCGGGGAGGTGGTGGGTGCACGACACTGCGTGGCGTCGCCCGCTCAGCACATGAAACATACGTAGTTAGCTGCAAAGAGATTCCGGCTTGATCAGTGGGTCCAATAAGTGGATCAGCCGATAGGCGATGCGGTGCGGCAGACCCCTGCGTGTGCCGTCGAAGATTTCCGGAAGCGGCGCGAATCCCAACGAAAGCCGCAGCGCATCAAGCTCTTTCGCGGTGGCAGGCATGTCAATGCTGAGCCGCTCGTCAACCCCACGTTGAGAGCGTCCGGACGCCGGAACGGCGCATAGACTAGCGAAGCTGTTTCGCGACCTGTCGACCCGCGCTCCGGGGCGGGGCTGCGGACGTCAACCGGTGCCGCGCATTGTCCTTCGACCAGCCGGTGACCCCCACCGCCTGGTCCAGGATTTTCCTTGTCCGTCTTGGACGCCTTCATGTACGCCGTGGCGAACTTCGCAGTGATCTCGCCACAAGACAACTTCGAAAACCCACTTCTCACGCCCGGGCGAGCATCACCCTTTCGTAATCATCTCTACGTGATACACAGAGGGTGTTTCGCGGGCATTTCTCGTGATGCTTACCGCTTGCTACACCCACCAGCATGGGGCAAGTTATGCTGTGCCGCGCACGTCAACGGACACTAATAGAGAATCGGCATGGCGCCGCAGGAGATTAGGGTTGATCCGGTCACACTTCACCATGGGTCGAAGCAGGTGCTCAGCGCCTTCGAGGAGGCCGCTGTGGAATTTTTCGACCATGACAACAACCTGGCCGAAGCGACACCGGGCTGGATAGGCGCCTCACAACGAGCGCTGAACGAGGTTTCGACCCGTTGGTGGATCCGACACCGCGATCACCTGTGGTCAGGGACGGAGCTTGGCATGGGCATGGGAGCAGGGGTGGCCGGCTACCTCGAAAACGAGGACGCATCGGTCCAGGCAATGACGTCGGTTGTGAGAGCACCGGGTGCTTGATGGAGCCGCTGACCCCTGACGACGTCAGGCGCTGGGATTTGTCGGCTATCCAGCAGGTGTTCAAGGTCGCAACCGACCGGGCCACAACGTTGCAGCGCCTGGGAGCCAACCTCCAAGAAGTTAAGGACATACTTTCGCAGTGGCACGGCGAAGGCGGAGAGGCATTTCATTCCAGCCTAGACAAGAATCGCACCGACATTGAAGCCGATGGGCAAGAATCTGCGCGGGTGGGTGCCGTGGTGCAGCGCGCCGAGGAAGACATCCGACAATGCAAATCCATGCTCAATAAGGTCGATGAGCTTGCCCGGGCGAACCACTGGACCATCACCCCTGACTGGCAGATCGACATCGGCAACACCGGCATCGGGCGCGGACACGACCTGCAATTCATCACCACCTTACAGCTACTTCAGGCAGACCTCGGCGAAGTCAGGATGCGCGCCCACGCCGCCGACCACGAACTGGCCACCGCCCTGCGGGCGGCGGTTGGCGAGGCCCCGCTCGACCAAACTCGACAGCCGACACCTTCTCCTGCAGTTGACAGTTCGCCCGAGGGCGTTACGGCCGAACAGTTGCGCCAGATAATGCCAACGCTATCGCCGGAAAAGACCGCGCAATATCTGCCCATGTTGAACAAAGCGATGGCGGAAGGGCAAATAAACACGCCACTGCGCCGTGCCGCATTCCTTGCTCAACTTGCGCATGAGAGTGGCGAGCTAAAGTGGTTCGAAGAGTTCGCGGATGGCTCGGCATACGAAGGCCGAACTGACCTCGGTAATATCCAGCTGGGTGACGGACCCCGATTCAAAGGAAGAGGCCCAATTCAGATCACTGGTCGCTCGAATTACACCCGAGCCGGACAGGCGCTTGGCGTTGATTTGGCCAATAACCCAGACCTGGCTGCACGCCCCGACATCGGCTTTCGTATTGCGCAGTGGTATTGGACCACCCACAACCTCAATACCCTCGCCGATGGCGGTCCCGCCAGCTTTGATGACATCACTCGCGCAATTAACGGCGGCCTAACCAATAAAGCCGACCGAGACCAGTATTACGCTACAGCATTGAGAGTTCTTGGAGCACATTAATATTGAGGCGACAGAGCAAGGTAATTGATCGCATGCTTCGGACATCATGTCGAATAGCCGCAACCATTCAAATTTGTGCGGCGCTGCTTGCCGGCTGCCAGGGACAGACGAAACCTCCGGCCGATGATTCGAATACAACGCGGGAGAGCCTCGTAGCCTACCGAGCTGCGGATGAGATGGGTCTAATCCAAGGAACCACGGTTATCGCCAAGGCCAGTGGAACGTATACCGAACCTTCTGGCACGCCACTGATCACTGACGATGGGCATTTCATATTCGCTCGCTCATCACCCGCCACACTAACCACGATTGACGTTCAGAATCGTCGAGTCAATACAGTGCCAATACCGACCGCCCAACGACTTGGCACCGGTGGTGGCAGCACGATTGTGTGGCTTGATGGGCATCAACAAGTCATGCAGCTAGATCTCACGAAGCCGTCGCACGGCGCCACCGTACGCCAGATTGTCGACCTACCTCCTTTAGCCAACTCTTTGATACCGCGCGACCCCATGCTGGTTGCCGCCCGCAACGGCACGGTGATTCTCGCGCGGGTGGAATCAGAGCCCTCTCCCTTCGGCGGCCCCGATACTCTTTTCGCAATCCGGTCGGGTTCGACCGTCCCATTAAGTAAAGCTGATACCAACACTCCGGTGTCAGTCGGCGCTGTCAGCCCGGACGGCGACAACTACGCCTTCGGCCTTTACCGACGATCGAGCAACGCGTGTGGCCAGGGGGCGGTCACGCTGGTCAAGCTGGCCGATCGGTCGCAACAGACCATAGAACTCAACCAGCCACCAAGCGAAGCAGTCGGATCTCAAATCTCCAAAATGTGGTGGCCGGCAGGCGGGCCCGCCACGCTGAGCTATTCCAGTTGGAACTGCTCCGATATGAGCACCACCGTTCCGCAGACCGTCTGGCAATTAGCTGGAGACCACTTGGTTCAGCAGAGCCCGGATCGGGCACTGGAAATCCTCAACCTGTCGCCGCATGAGCGCGCAATCATTATCCCTGAACAATCCGCGCAGCCCCAAGCATCTGGAACACTCGTCATCGAGATCAACGGAAAGCGGACCATGATCCACGCTCAGGTTAGTGACATCGCACACATTGGCGCTCAGCCTCCTCATGTCTAATCCGTGGGAGGGGAACCCCGACTTTCAACAACCAAAGCCCGGCCACGGTTGCATCGTTATGGGAGTGTCACCGGAAATTCGTCCGGCATCTGCTCCATTGTGAGGGGATTATTGACAACGGTGAGATCTCGAGGGGAATCTGCTTTGGATCCCCCGTGCGATTGGTATTTGCCGAAGGTTTCCTTCTCAGCAGCAGTTGTCAGCCGCATAACGGCTCAGCGCGCTCGATCGATTTCATCGACAGCCATGCGCACCACCGCCGGCACCGCGGCTGCCACCTGCGGTGTCAAACCGACGCCGGGGCCGGTATCGGCCGCTTCGACGGAGACCACCACCAGCGCGTCAGGCACCCGGTCAAGGGCCTGCCCCAATGCGTATGCGGCGGCGACGTCGACGCGATGCGAACTGATGGCCTCGGGTGACACCAGATCGCTGAGCGCACAACGGGTTACCCGGCCCGGCAGGGGCGGCGTGGCGACGGCGGCATCGATCACGATGGCTAGCCCAGCACCCGACCACGCCTCCAGCAGGCCCATGGGCTCCACAATGTCGGTCACCACCCGGATATCGGGCAACCCCAGTTCGTCGAGTGCGGCGGCGGCGACAACGCCCACGCCGTCGTCGCGGCGGTAGCGATTGCCCAGCCCGACGACGACAACCGGGCCCGCGGTCATCCGCGTTGCACCGTCAGCGTCAGGAAATGCGCGGAGCAGGAGATGCACGGGTCGTAGTTGCGGATCACCTTCTCGCACAGGGTGGTCAACTCGGCATCATCGAGCGCGAGGTTCGCCGAAACCACGCGAGCCAGGTCGTCCTCGATGGCCGCCTGGTTCTGAGAAGTGGGCGGGATGATCGTCGCCGCCAAAATCAGCCCGGCGTCGTCGATTTCGTATCGGTGGTACAGCAGGCCGCGGGGCGCCTCACTGACGCCGTGACCGACGCCCGCACGGACCGGCACCTCCACGAATGGGCGTGACGGCCGCTGGTATCCGTCAATGATGCGCAGCGCCTCCTCGAGTGCGTAGACCACCTCGACGGCACGAATAACAATGCTGCGGAAAGGATTTCGGCATTCACTCGACAGTCCAGCGGCTGCGGCGGCCTCGGCGGCGACCGGCGACAGCGCCGACGAATTGAGGCAATACCGCGCCATCGGCCCAGTCAGGTAGCGGCCACCGTCAAGGGTGGCATGCAGCGCGGTCGAATGCGGCACCTGCGACTCGTGCACGTGGCCGGTGAACTCGGCCACCGGGAACGACGGGCCGGCGCTGCGCGCGATGGCGCCGTTCTCGATCGCATACTGACCCGGCTGGCTCAACGCCAGCATCTCGTGGTCGAGCTCGAGGTCGGGAAAGTCGAACCCGGACACCCACTCCACCGTCGCCAACGCGTCGTCGAGCGCCCGGCGCAACAGCTCGGCCAGCGGCGCCAACTGCGACCGGTGGGGCACCGAGTAGAACCCGCCCAGACGCACGTTGATGGGATGTATCGACCGTCCGCCGAGGAAGTCCATCAGCTTGTTGCCGGCCTTCTTCAGCCGCAGCCCGCGCTCGACCGCCGCACGCTGGTCGCGGGCCAGGGCGATCACGTCTGGACAGCCGAGGAAGTCCGGCGCGTGCAGCAGGTAGACATGCAGGACGTGGCTGTGGATCCATTCGCCGCAGTACAACAGCCGGCGCAGCGCCACGAGCTCGGGATCCATCTCGACTCCGCAGGCCTGTTCGATCGCGTTGCAGGCACTGACCTGATAGGCGACCGGGCAGATGCCGCAGATCCGCGCGGTCAGGTCCGGTGGCTCGGTGTAAGCCCGCCCCCGCAGGAATGCTTCGAAAAACCTTGGCGGCTCGTAGATGTTGAGCTGCACGCTGTCCAGCGCGCCGTCCTTCAGCGTGACATGCAGCGCCCCTTCCCCTTCGACGCGGGTCAGGGTGCCGACGCTGAGCGTCCGGTCTTGCGGGGTCATCGGTCGCTCCGCGCATCGGCTCGTTCAGCGGCGAACGCGGTGACGTTGAACGTCGAAAACACCCGGTCGACATCCCCGTCGGACATCCCGTCGCGGCGCAGCAGCGGTATCAGCGTGGCGGTTTGCGGTGCCGCGGACGGACCGAAGCAGCCGTAGCAGCCACGATGATGGCTGGGACACAAGGCGCCGCAGCCGGCATGGGTGACCGGCCCCAGGCACGGAATGCCTTCGGCGACAACGATACACGTCGTACCACGCAGTTTGCATTCGGTGCACACCGTCTTGGCCGGCAGCCGCGGTTTGCGCCCGACCAGCAGCGCGGCCAGGGTGTCCAGCAGCTGTCCGCGGTCGATCGGACAGCCGTGCAGCTGGTAGTCGACCTTGACGTGTGCGGCCGCGGGCGTCGAAGTCGCCAAGGTGTCAATGTATTCCGGATTCGCATAGACCAGCGAGGTGAACTCGCCGACGTCGGCGAAGTTGCGTAGCGCTTGCACCCCGCCGGCGGTCGCGCACGCGCCGATGGTGACCAGTATCTTCGACTGGTCCCGGATCTCGCGGATGCGCTGCTCGTCGTGGTGGGTGGTGACGGATCCCTCGACCAGTGATATGTCGTACGGCCCGCCGACCATCGCGCTGGAGGCCTCGGCGAACGTGGCGATCCGCACCTGGTCGGCAAGAGTGAGCAGCTCGTCCTCGCAGTCGAGCAGGGTCAGCTGGCAACCGTCACACGAGGCAAATTTCCACACCGCCAGACTGGGACTCATCTACAGCTCCTTGACCCGTAGTAGCGGGCCGGCGACGTCGTACCCGACGACCGGTCCGTCCCGGCACACCAGTAATGGGCCCAGCTGGCAGTGGCCGCACCAACCGACACCGCACTGCATGTTCCGCTCCAGCGATACCCGAATATCTCGCGCCGCAACGCCTTTGGCGAGCAGGGCGTCTGCCCCGAACCGGAGCATGGGCTCGGGCCCGCACAGGAACGCGGTGGTGCGGTCGGGCCGCAGCGTGAGCCGGCGCAGCGGTTCGGTCACCAGACCGACTTCACCGCGCCAGTCCTGGACGGGCACGTCGACGGTCAGGTGGAGTTCGATGTGCGGGTCCTCCGCCCACTTTTCCAGTTGTGCGGCGAACAGAAAGTCGGTCTTGGAGCGGGCCCCCACGACCAGCATCAGCCTGCCGTAGCGGGTGCGGTTCGCCAACGCGCCAAGGATTGCCGGACGCAGCGGGCACAGTCCCACCCCGCCGGCCACCATCACCAAATCCCGTCCGGCCGCCTCGTCGAGTCCCCAGGTGGTGCCGAACGGCCCGCGCACCCCGATCAGGCTGCCCGGCCTGGCACCGTGCAGGGCGCGGCTGACCGCCCCGACCGCGCGGATGGTGTGGGTAATCGAGCCGTCGGTGACGGTGGGATCCCCGCTGATGGATATCGCCGCTTCGCCGACGCCGAATGCGTAGAGCATCATGAATTCACCGGGTTGCGGCGCGGGAAGTACCGCATCGAGCGGCTCCAGACACAACGTCGCCGCATCCGGGCTTTCCACCACCCGGCTGCGTACCCGATACGGGACCGGCGCCATCGCGGACGGCGGCAAGGCGCTGGTCACCGGGACGCCTCCCTCAGTCATCGCGGGCCATCTTGTTCATTTCCTCGGTGATGTCGATGCCGGTGGGGCACCAGGCAATGCAACGCCCACAGCCGACGCAGCCCGACATGTCGAACTGGTCATGCCAAGTACCCAGCTTGTGGGTGAGCCAGTGCCGGTACCGCGACGCGCCGGACCGGCGCACACTGCCGCCGCCGTGGACATAGGTGAAGTCGAATTCGTAGCAGGACGCCCAATGCTGCCAGCGTTCGGCGTGCTCACCGGTCAGGTCGGTGACGTCTTCGGTGCTGGTGCAATAGCAGGTCGGGCACACCATCGTGCAATTGCCGCAGGTAAGGCAGCGACTGGCCACCTCTTCCCACTGCGGCGACTCGCGTGACCGGACAAGTAGCTCACGTAGATCAGTGTCCGGCATCTGCCGTCCCATCCGATGCGATGCGGCCTCGACATCGGCGCGCGCGCAATCGATTTCGTCGCCGCCAGCCGGCCGGTGCGGCAGCGCCGCGAGCACGTCGGCGCCGTCTTGGCTACCGACGTCCACCAGGTAGGTCATCCCCTCGGCGCCGACGCGCTCGGTCAACGCCAAGTCGTAACCGGGTCCGACTGCCGGTCCGGTGCCCATCGAGGCGCAGAAACACAGCCCGCCCGGTTCGGTGCAATTCACCGCGACCACGAAAGCCTGACGCCGGCGGCCGACGAAGGTGCTGTCGGCGTATGCCGCACTACCCAGCACCCGGTCGAGCGTCGCGATCGCGGCCAGATCGCAGCCGCGCACGCCGAGGAAGGCATACCGCGGAACATCCTCGGATTCGGTGGCGCCGAACCCGTCCCGGGTGCCAGCCCACAACCGCTGCCGCGGCGGGTGCAGGAACTGTTTCCACGACTGCGGCCCGGCCGAATGCCCGAACGCCGCGTCGTCGTCGCGCCGGCGCACCCGATAGTGCCCCGGCGCCACGTCGACGCCCCAACCACGCGGAAGATCGTCGGCCGAGTCGAGTTCGGCGAGCACAATCGCGTTGTCGCGCAACGTCGGACCAATGACACGATAGCCCCGCTGGATCAGCACCTCGACCAGGCGGTGCAACCCGACGGTGTCCAGCAATACAGCCTTGGAGTCTTCCCCATGTCTGGTCATCGACACGTCATCAGCCTATTTCACAAACGCTGGCGAATGCTGCGGCATCTGAATCTTGTCCCGGCACAGGTGTTCAATACCGATTCCTCCGGCCACCGTCGTCCTGCAGGCAACTGAGGTCGCGCTCCCATGCGGCATCGCGTGCCCGGTCGAGCCGGGAGCGGACCGAGCCGACCACTAATGACATCGCGGCCCCGCAGGTCAGCACGATCAGCACCGAGGTGACGACCGCGTCCACGCCCGCATGCCACCTCGGTGTCGGTGGCCGGACCAGGTTGCCGTCCCGGTCCACCCAGATTTCGACGCGCTGCCCCACATTGAGCGGAGCACTGTGCCGGAACGAGCCGGTGCGCTCGCCGGCCGCCGCCGCCCAGCGCACGTGTACGACAATGCCTTCGGAGTTCGGGTCGTGGGTGGCACCGGTGACCGTGGCCGTCACCGGGTGCCGTACCTGTGCCTGCGCGGCGTATTGGTGGTCCCGGGCGTCGAGGACCTCAGCGCCTACGATAGCGGCGGCAGGTATCAGCAAAAGCGACGCGACCAGCACGACCAGCAGCAGCAGGGCTTCCAGACGGTCGGTGCGCCGAAGCAGCGGATTGCGACCGACCAAGCGGGCGAGCCGCCAACAGCGCGGGTCTATGGTGAACGTCTCCATCGCAACTTCCTGAAACTTCTTGCGGGCCTTGGGAATCGGACGGCTATTCAGTGACGGATTTCTCGCCGTCGGCAATCCACTCGACGATCTCGGAGAGGTCACGTCGCGGCGTCGACGGCAATGGGTCGGCATTGATGGGCGCCCAGCCCACCCGCAGCAGCATCTGCGGATACTGGCTATCGCCGAAGACATCGGCACGAACC
Organism: Mycobacterium persicum; assembly: GCF_002086675.1. Lineage (GTDB taxonomy): Bacteria > Actinomycetota > Actinomycetes > Mycobacteriales > Mycobacteriaceae > Mycobacterium > Mycobacterium persicum. The sequence continues at coordinate 14,522 of NZ_MVIF01000006.1, read as the reverse complement.
GCCGCACGTGTTTCGGCGATTTCCAGCGGTTCGGTGACCGGGCAGCTGGCCAGGCCCATCGCCGTCGCGGTCAACAGCACGACGCTGGTTGCCTCACCGGCGCGTAGCTGAGCCAGCCGATCGTCGGTGCGCGTTCCCAATGCCAGCATCACCGCATTGTCGTCGGCGGGCGAGACATCCGGCGGCATGGCCAGCTCCGGGCCGGCGAAACGCCGGCTGGGTATCGGCGCCGCAGGGTCGGGTATGGGCGTATTGCGGGCGGGAACACCGACCGCCGAGGCGTGCCGGCCACTCCACGCGGTAAGCTCGGCGAGATAGTCGGCATCGGATGCGTGGTCCCAAACCGATTTCGCCACAACGGCATTCAGCTTGTCCATGGCGTCGACCTGATGTAGCGTCACCCCATTGCGGGCCGCTCGCGCAGCCATCAACGCTATGTCGCTGACCGGCACCGGCCAGAAACTGTAGTGCCGCCGATCGGTTCGCCGCCGCGGTATCGCCGCGGCCAGCATGATGTCCAACTGATCGGCGTTCTGACGAGACACTTCGATGGAGGCAAGATGACTCGGGTCCGCAGGATTGGGCACCCTACACACTTTGGCTTGCCAACCCGTCGCGGCCAGGGCGATGATGCAGTGGTTCAGTGCCGCACCGCAACTCAGGATCAGGTCACGCCCTTCCGGGTCGGTGGTGGGCAACTGCAGGCCGGTGTCGGCGTAGAGATGCAGGGACGCTTCCCCCACCCGCCACCGCCACGGCTGCGTGTTGTGCACAGACGGCGCCCGAGAGGCCAGCGTCAGGACCGTGCGGACTGTGCCGGCATCCGGAAAATGCGCAGTCATGGTCGTTACTCCTTTCGGTCGGCGGAGTCGTCGTATCAACGATTGCGCAATCACATCGGCGGGACGAGGGCACGGCGTCCTTGCAGCGAAGGACTTTGTGCCATTGCCGAATCGGCGAACGTCCTCTCGGCGCCACGCCGGCGAAGGGATTCAGGAGTTGGGTGCTTGCGCGCTGGCGGGCCGCGGCGGCGGCCCGGTCGCGGCGTCGTCTTCGGCGAGGGTGAAGTAGCTTTCCTCTTCCTGCACAAAGTGCAACCGCAACAGCGCATACAGGCCGTACAGGCAGGCCAGCAGGTCGTCGACTTGGTCATGCCGAATTGCCCCGGCCGACTGCGCCAGCGCCAGGTGGGTCGCGATCCGATCGGATAGCCGCTGGATTTCGGCATGGGTGCGGCTCATGGTGGCGGTGGCTTCACCGCTGCCCAGCGGACGCGCCAGCGCCGGGTAAAGCTGGGCCTCCTCCGCCTGTTCGTGCGGCAGGATCCGCTCGGTCAGCAGGGTATGCGCCGCGGTCAACGACGCCAGCGCCGCGGCATCAGGCCCGGCAGCCACCCGATCGGCGGCGGTGCGCAGCAGCCCGATGGTGTCACGCAGCTGGTCGTGTTCGTCCGCGAAGCGGTGCAGCAACTGCTCGGTACCCGCGGCCAAGCGCAACTCGGTGTCTGGGTTACCGCGTAACGCCCGAAGCGCGTTGCCGATCACCGCGATATCGATACCCTCTTGCAACAATGCACCGGCCGCAGGCGGCAGCCAGCCCAGCGCCGCGATCGCCATGGCCAGCAGCGACAGGCTCATGCCGACGACCGCGCTCTGCACCGCGATCCGCCGCGACCAGCGCGCGATGTCCATCGCATCGGCCAGCCGATCGAGCCGATCGGTGGTCAACACGATGTCGGCGGCCTCCGAGGACGCGGTGGCTCCCCGGGCGCCCATCGCCACCCCGACGGTGGCCGCCGCCAGCGCGGGGGCGTCGTTGACGCCGTCACCGACCATCACCGTCACCGCGCGTTCGGATTCGGCGCGCACCGCGGCGAACTTGTCGGCCGGGCTCTGGTCGGCGTAGACCTCGTCCAGGCCCAGAATCGTGGCGACCTCCCGCGTCGGTTCGGCCCGGTCGCCGGTGAGCAGGATCAGCCGGTTCAGCCCGGCCTCGCGCAATCGGCGCACGGTGCGCGGCGCGTGCCGGCGCAATGGGTCGCGCAGTAACACCGCCCCGGCCGGGTCGCCGTCGACGCAGACCCAGGCGATCGCCGCGCTGTCCAACCGGGCCCGGTTGATCGCGGCTCGCACCCAGGCGCCGGTCAGGGCGTCGGCGGCCGACTTGCCGACCGTGATCCGATGCCCGTCGATGTTGGCGGTGACACCGCGGCCCGGCTCTTCGGCGACTTCAGCCGGGAGCGACAAGCGCAGACCCCGGCTGAGCGCTTCGGTGACGATGGCCTCGGCCAGGACGTGCGGGGAAAGCTGGTCCACCGAGGCGGCCAGCCGCAGCGTCTCGGTGGCGTCCCGGCCGGGGGCAGCCACCACGTCGACCACAACAGGACGCCCCATCGTCAGCGTGCCGGTCTTATCCATCACCAAAGTCGTTGCGTGCCCGAGGTTTTCCAACGCGACTCCGCTGCGGATCACCACCCCGGCCCGGGACGCCCGAGACAGCCCGGAGACGATCGCCACCGGCGCGGCCAGCAGCAGCGGACACGGGGTTGCCACCACCAGAACCGCCACGGCGCGGACGGCCGACCCGCTCGCCAGCCAGGCAGCCGCGGCCAGCAGCAGCGACAGCGGCAGGAACCATGCCGCGTAGCGGTCGGCCAACCGCACGATCGGTGCGGTCTCCGCACCCGCCTGCTGCGCCATTCGGACAATGCCGGCGTAGGTGCTCTGGTCGGCGGTTTTGGTGGCGCGCAGCTCAAAAGCGCTGCCGGCGTTGACCACACCGCTGCGGACCGGTTCGCCGACCGCACGTTCCACCTGCAGCGGCTCGCCGGTCAGCGCGGACTCGTCAAGGACGGCTACCACGTCGACGATGCGCCCGTCCACGGGGACCACCTCACCCGGGCCGACAACGACAATGTCGTCGACGACCACGTCCGCCAACGGGACAAGACTGACCTGGGTGCCGGCACGTCGCCTTGCAAACCGCGGCGCACGCTCGAGCAGCGACCGCAGGTCGCGCGACGCGCGGCGTTCGGCGGCCGCATCGAGGGCACGACCACTTGCCAGCATCACCGCGATCAATGCGCCGGCCACGTATTCGCCCACCAGCAGGGTGCCGATCAGTGACAACACCGCGATGACGTCGACGCCGATGCGGCCCCGGCGCAACGCGGCCATGACCCAGACCGAGGCCGGCACGACGGCCAGTGCGGTACCCGCGATCCAACAGCCGTCGGCCAGGCGGCGCTCGCCAAGCAACCAGGCGATCCCGCCGGCGGCCAATAGACCTACGGTCGACACCACCAGTGCCGGTTCGATCAATCGGCGAACTCGCGATAGCCACCGGTCGCCCGAAGTTGCGGTATCGCCAACCACCTCGAAAATCCTATCGCTTGCCGATACTTTCGACGTCCACCACAGCCGGGCCCGATACAGCGCAACGAATCCGCAATCGAGTTCACCAGCTCGACGTTGGCCCTGCTAGGGCCGTAATGCCCAGCTCCCCCGGGTCCTTGGACTCCGGGCCTGGCCGGGCCGACGTCGACGCATTTCGTGATTCACGAGCCGGGTGCTGCGTACAATCACGCGCCGATAGGTCTAGCCGTATACCCGGCCGCGGGACGAGCACCGAAGGAATCCGATGCCGATAGTCAGGTTGCTGGTCGTCGTCTTCGCGCTCAGTTGGCCGGGGATCGTGGCATGCGGGTCGCCGCAAAAGCCGGCGCCACGCCCGTCGGCTTCGAGTTCCACCTCGACGACGGTCAACACGACCACTGCGAGCACCAGCCAACCCGGTACCACTGCGTCACCGTCAGCTCCCACCACCACCGCACCGTGTGTGGGGTTGTCGATCTGTCCACCGCCGCCGCCGGACGCCGAGGGCAATCCCGCGTGTTTCTATTCCGACGGCTGGCAGGCGACGTCGTCCGGGGCCGGCATCGAGGTGTGGTATTTCCATGAGCCGCAGAACATGGCAAAGCCCGACAAAGTGACCGCGGTAGTGCGCAAGAAGGACGGCACCATCGAGTCCCAGGAAGCCGATATCGAAGCGGGGCAACAAGTACACCGCTTCGAGTTTGCGACCATCAACCAATCTGCGGTCGCAGAGGTGTTTTTCGACAGCAGCGCCGGCCGGTGCTTCGTCATCGGGCCGGGCAGCTGACGATCTCAGTGTCGTTCTCCTGACACATCGCGCCGCGAGGCGCCGATGAGTTTCTGCATCAGCCGGTGCCCGCCGAGGACTATCGCGGCACGATCGGGTCCACTGCCGCGGTGCACCGCGGCGGCGTTGTCTCCGGTGATGAACACCGGGCCGGATGCCAAGTTCTGCAAACCCTCGCGCGCTGCGTCGGCGGGTTCGGCCACCGAGATCCCGGGCACGTCGAAGTTCAGGCCGGCTCGCTCCATGGCCGGCGTGCGGGTCACCCCCAGCACCAACTCGAGAACGTCAACCCCGCAGTCGCGCAGCTCCAGCCACAGGCTCTCGGCGAACAGCCGACTGAACGCCTTGACGCCGGCATACACCGACTGCCGCATCGAGCCGTATGTCGCTGCGCTCGAACCGATCAGCAGGATGCCGCCGCGACGGCGGGCGCGCATCGGCCGGCCGAAGTGATGTACCAGTTCGAGCATCCGGGTCACGTTGAGGTCGACGACTCGAGCGATGTCGGTCAGATCGGCGTCGAGGAACTTCTGCCGGCAGGTGTTGGCGCCGGCGTTGTAGATCAGCAGGCCGACCTCCAGGTCGGCCGTTTCCGCGCTGATCCGCCAAATCGATTCAGTATCAAGAAGATCCACGGCAATCGTATGCACCTGCACACCGATCTCCCGGCACCTGTCCGCGGTGTCGGCCAGCGGTCCCGGCTTGCGCGCGATCAGCACCAGGTTCAGCCCGGCACCGGCCAACTGCGTGGCGAATTCCGCGCCTACGCCCTCCGAACCACCGGCGATCACCGCCCACGGGCCGTACTTCGCGACGTCGGGCATGGTTCCTCCTCCGCGCTGAAGCCAGCACCACGTGGCATCGGCGAAAGCCACCAGTTCTATTCGGGCACCGCGATCGGGTTAGCGCAAGACCGAGTCCTTACAGTTTCCGTCATGAGCACCGTCTTGGACATCGCCAGCAACGGACCGACCCGGGTCTGGACGATCAACCTGCCCGATGTCGGCAACGCGATCACCGGCAAGGATTTCATCGCCGCATTCGAAACCGCCGTCGACGACGCTAACGCCGACACCAGCCTCTGCGCGGTCATTTTGACCGGAACCGGCAAGATCTTCTCCGCCGGCGGCAACGTCAAGGAGATGGCCGACCGCGACGGGATGTTCGGGCTGGACGCGATCGATCAGCGGCACGCCTATATCGACGGGATCCAGCGGATCCCGCGGGCTTTGACCCGGCTCGAGGTTCCGTTGATCGGCGCGATCAACGGGCCGGCCATCGGCGCCGGCTGCGACCTGGCGATGATGTGCGACGTTCGGGTCGCGTCGGAACGCGCCTGGTTCGCCGAGAGCTTCGTGCAGCTCGGGCTGATCCCCGGCGACGGCGGCACCTGGTTTCTGCAGCGGATCGTCGGCTACGAACGCGCCGCAGAGATGACGTTCACCGGCGACCGGGTGGACGCCCCGACCGCCCTGCAGTGGGGCATGGTGAGCCGCGTGGTACCACACGAGGAACTGCTGGCCGAAGCACAGGCGCTGGCCGACCGCATCAGCAACAACCCCGCCCACGCATTGCGGATGGCCAAGCGGCTGCTGCAGGAGTCACGGACCGGATCCCTGGAGTCGACGCTGGGGATGGCCGCGGCTATGCAACCGCTGGCCCATCGCGACCCCGAGCACCAGCACCGCATCGCCAAGTGGAAGACCCGTTGATGGCACCGCCCAGGTTGGTGCCGCCCGCCGTCGTCGACCCCTCGGGCACCGACGCGTTGCGGGCCGAGGTTCGCGCGTTTCTCGCCGAGCAATTGGACGCCGGAGCATTCACCCCGTCCGTCGATGCCTGGCTGACGCAGTGGGACGAGCAGTTCACCGCGGCGCTGGCGGCACGCGGCTGGCTGGGCATGACCGTGCCCGTCGAATACGGCGGCCACGGACGCTCATTTGTGGAGCGGTTCGTCGTCACCGAAGAACTGCTGGCAGCCGGTGCTCCGGTGGCCGCGCATTGGGTCGCGGACCGCCAAATCGTGCCGTCGCTGCTCAAATACGGTACCGATCAACAGAAGTCGCATTTCCTGCCGCGGATTGTGCGTGGCGAGTGCTTTTTCGGCATCGGCATGAGCGAACCCGATTCCGGCTCCGACCTGGCCAGTGTGCGCACCCGGGCCGAGCGCGTCGCCGGCGGCTGGTCGCTGTCGGGCACCAAGGTCTGGACGTCGGGCGCCCATCGCGCACACGCATTCATCGTGCTCGCCCGCACCGCACCGGTGGATCGAGCCGATCGCCACGCCGGGCTCAGTCAGTTCATCGTCGATCTGCGCTCGGCCGGCGTCGAGATCCGTCCTATCATCTCGATGAACGGCGACCACCATTTCAACGAGGTCATCCTCGACAAAGCGTTCGTGCCCAACGGCATGGTGTTCGGCGAAATCGGCGACGGTTGGCAGCAGGTGACATCGGAGCTGAGTTTCGAGCGCAGCGGGCCCGAACGCTTCCTGTCGACCTTCGTACTGCTGGCTTCGGCCGCCGAAAACATGGCCCTGCAACGGCTTTCGTATGATGTCAATCTGGGGCGGCTGGTGGCGCGGGTTGCCGGGCTGCATCAGATGTCGGCCGCGGTGGCGGGTGCGCTGCAACGCCATGAACGGGCCGACGTCGCCGCGGCGGTGGTCAAGGTGCTCGGCACCACCGCCGAAGGCGACATCGCCGACTTCGCCGACCGCCACGCAGGCGGTGATTCGCACTACGCCGATCTGGTGTCGCGGGCGATCGACCAGCGTCCGGGGTTCACGCTGCGCGGCGGCACCAACGAGGTGTTGCGGGGTGTCATCGCGCGGGGGCTGGGGCTGCGATGACGACCGTCGATCCAACCGGCCCGGTCGACCCCGCCCTGGCCGAGATGATGGACGCCGTCTTCGCGGGTTATCGCGAAACCCATCCTGGGGGCGTGGCGCGTGACGCGGCACTGTGGGGACGCCTCGATGATCTCGGCCTGGTGCGGCTCACTGGGTCCGAAGAGTCCGGCGGCAGCGGTGCCGGCTGGTACGAAGCGGCCGAGCTGCTTGCCGCGGCGGTTCGCCATGCGGTGCGAATTCCGTTGGCCGAGCACGATTTGTTGGCGTGCTGGCTGCTGCAGGCCAACCGGATGCCCGCCGACAGCGCGGTGCGGACGGTGTGTCTGCTCGACGACCGGGGCATTGCCGAAGACGTGCCCTGGGCCAGCGGCGCAGACCGGATCGTGGTGGTCTGGCACACCGGCTCCGGATACCAGCTGGCCGACGTTGCGGCAGAATCGCTCGTTATCACCGCTGGTACCAACCTGATCGGTGAACCGCGCGACACGGTATCGGCGGATCCCGCCGTGCTGCGCGGGGTTCCGGTTGCCATGCCGGTGGTGGCGACGCTGTCGCGCAGGTCTGCGCTGGTGCGGGCGATCCAGGTGTGTGCGGCACTGGACCGGATTGTGCAGCTGTCCATCGAGCATGCGACTTCACGGGTCCAGTTCGGCCGGCCGCTGTCGAAATTTCAGGCGATCCAGCACCTGATCGCCGACATCGCCGCCGAGGCCGCCCTCGCCCGGGCCGCGACGGAGTCCGCGCTCACCGCCGCGGTTCGCAGCGAGTGGTCCGCGCCGAACCTGGATTTCCTTGTCGCCGTTGCGCGTTCGTGTGCGGGTCAGGCCTGTTCGGTCGTGGTGCGCAATGCTCACCAGGTCCATGGCGCGATGGGTACCACGCACGAACACCGCCTGCACGAGTACACCCGCGCGGCACTGGCGTGGCGCTCGGAGTTCGGTTCGGTCCACTACTGGGACGAGCAGGTCACCCGCGCGGCACTGAAAGCGGGGTCGGCCGGCCTCTGGAGCCTGATAACCGGGTGACGCCAGGCGCTTTTCGCCGGGCGTAACGCCACGGCGAAAAATCGCGCTGCTCGATATCGCTCTGGCGTTACGCTCACGCTGCGCGTCAGGCCGGCTCCCCCTAACCGGCGTCGAGAACCGGTCCGCCGGCAGCCGATGCCCCCCTGGCGACCACGATCGGCATCGACGTTGCGGCGTCGGTGCGCAGGATGGTGTGCACCACATTGACCAGATCCTCGACCGGCATTAACTTGCCCGGCATAGTGCCGGCGGACAGCCACAATGGATAGGCCTTCCTGGCAAGATCGCCGTCCCAGCCGATGTTCATTCCGGTCCGTGCATCGCCCTCGCCGCCGGCGCACTCGCCCACGATGAGGCAGGTGAACCCGATACCGGGGTGCTCGGCTCGCCATGCCTCGACGAGCCGTTGAAGAGCCGCCTTGCTGACCCCGTACGCGCCGAGCCCGGGCCACGGCGGTGTGTAACCACCCGTGTCGGATGACAAGTAGACCGCCTTGCCCGAGGCGGCGGCCAAGTGTGGCACCGCTGCCGCGGTCGCCACCGCCGCACCAATGACGTTGGTGTCGAAGACTTGCCGCCAGGTGTCGGCATCGGTATCGACCAGGCGGACCAGTGGACTGATGGCCGGGGCGTAGACGAGGTTGTCGATGCCGCCGAGCGCCTCGGCGGCCGCGGCGATAGCCGCTCGGCACGACGCCTCGTCGGTGACGTCGCATTCCAGGGCAATGGCACCGGGGCCGGCTTCGTTGGCAGCGGCCTGGGTTCGCTCGAGCCGCCGCGCGAGCAGCGCGACGTCGTCGCCGCGCTGCGCAAGTCCGATGCCGATACAGCGCCCCAGGCCGCTCGAGGCGCCGATGACCACCGTTTTCGACATAGCCGCCTCCTACCCCAAGCGTTGACCATGTGCGACGAGTCCCGCCAAAGCCACAGCGTATCGGGTCGCCGAAACTGTGTTATTGCAGACAAAGTGCGAGTACGGGCCTGCGAAATTACAGGCTCGGCGAGACGGCTGGTCGGGCAGCCGATCCGAAACGCTACTGCCCGGCAATGCCGGCGACAGCGGACTGGCTCGGCAATTCGTTCGCGGCTTGCAGCACCACCGCGCTGCGCGCATCGACGGTGAGCGTTGCCGCGGCGGGCAATTCGTCGCAGGGCGCCAGCCGCCGGGCACCGGTGTAGATCACCGTGCGCCACCTCTCGCCGAATTTGGCTGGTGGCAAGGTGAATTCGATCGGCTCGTGGTGGGCGTTGAAGCACAGGACGAACGAGTCGTCGAGCACCCGCTGACCCCGTAGGTCGCGGTCGGGGATGCCGTGGCCGTTGAGGAACACCGCGATGGATTTCGCGTAGCTCGCGCCCCAGTCCTCCTCGGTCATCTCCGATCCGTCGGCGGCGAACCAGGCGATGTCGGGCACACCGTCCTCGCCGCGACGGCCCACCGGCTTGCCGGAAAAAAACCGGCGCCTGCGAAATACCGGATGGTTGGCCCGCAGCGCCGACACCGCGCGGGTGAAATCCAGCAGGCCGGTGTCGGCCTCGGCCCAATTGACCCAGGTGATTTCGTTGTCCTGGCAGTAGCCGTTGTTGTTCCCGTTCTGGGTGCGTCCGAGTTCGTCGCCGTGGCAGATCATCGGCACGCCCTGGGACAGCAGCAAGGTGGTGAGGAAGTTGCGCTGCTGGCGGCTTCGCAGCTCGTTGACGCCGGGATCGTCGGTCGGTCCCTCCACGCCGCAGTTCCACGAGCGGTTGTAGCTCTCGCCGTCGTTGTTGTCCTCGCCGTTGGCCTCGTTGTGCTTGTCGTTGTAGGAGACCAGGTCGCGCAGCGTGAACCCGTCGTGGGCGGTGACGAAGTTGATCGAGGCCACCGGCCGGCGCGCGGTGTGCTCGTAGAGATCGGCAGATCCGGACAGTCGGTAAGCGAACTCGTCGAGGGTGGCGGGCTCACCGCGCCAAAAGTCGCGGACGGTGTCGCGGAATTTTCCGTTCCACTCCGTCCACTGCGGCGGGAAATTGCCCACCTGGTAGCCGCCGGGTCCGACATCCCAGGGCTCGGCGATGAGTTTGACCTGGCTCACCGTCGGATCCTGTTGGACGAGTTCGAAAAACGTTGCCAGCCGGTCGACTTCGTAGAACTCCCGGGCCAGCGTCGCGGCCAGGTCGAACCGGAAGCCGTCGACGTGCATCTCGGTCACCCAGTAGCGCAACGAATCCATGATCAGCTGCAGCGAGTGCGGATGACCGACGTTGAGGCTGTTGCCGGTGCCGGTGTGGTCGAGGTAGTAGCGCTTGTCGTCGTCGACCAGCCGGTAGTAGGCGGCGTTGTCGATTCCGCGCATCGACAGCGTCGGGCCCAGGTGGTTGCCCTCGGCGGTGTGGTTGTAGACCACATCGAGGATCACCTCGATGCCCGCCTCGTGCAGGGTGCGCACCATCGCCTTGAACTCCTGCACCTGCCCACCTGCCGACGTGGCGCTGGAATACTTCGGGTCGGGCGCAAAGAACGAAATGGTGTTGTAGCCCCAGTAATTCGAGAGCCCCTTCTCGACCAGGGTGGAGTCGTTGGCGAAGTGGTGCACCGGCATCAGCTCGATCGCGGTGACACCGATGCTGGTGAGGTGCTCGACGATCGCCGGGTGGGCCACCGCGGCGTAGGTGCCGCGTAGGTGCTCCGGGATGTCCGGGTGCGTTTGCGTCAGGCCTTTGACGTGAGCCTCGTAGATGACGGTGTCGGCGTAGTGGTGATTCGGCGGGCGGTCGGTGCCCCAGTCGAAGTAGGGGTTGATCACCACGGCTTTGGGCATACTGGCCGCCGAGTCGTCCTCATTGCGGCTCTCCGGGTCGCCGAAGGTGTAACCGAACAGCGACTGGTTCCAGTCGAAAATGCCGTCGATGGCCTTCGAATACGGGTCCAGCAGCAACTTACTCGGATTGCACCGGTGCCCGGCGCGGGGGTTGTAGGGACCGTGGACCCGATACCCATAGCGCTGGCCGGGTTCGATGGTCGGCAGGTAGGCGTGCCAGACAAAGGCGTCGACCTCGGGCAGGGTGATCCGGGTCTCGGTGCCGTCGGCGTCGAACAGGCACAGCTCGACCCGCTGGGCGACCTCGCTGAACAGCGCGAAATTCGTGCCGGCGCCGTCGTACGTCGCGCCCAGCGGGTAGGCCCGGCCGGGCCAAACCTCGAGAGTGGGCGTGGGGGCGACGACGGGAGCGCTGGTCATGGCGCAGTTGATACCCCGTCGGTGCCGCGGCCAAACCCGGCCCAGGTTATCCCCGTCGGCTTCGGTCGACGTCAGCCGGATACGAAACGCCTTGCGGGGGAAGCGATTTCGCGGAGCACCGAGCTGACTCGGCTGGCGGCGCGCACTGCGGCGCCCGTAGTCGGCGGTCACCGAGGTTGAACAAATCTAGAGATTTATCTACCCATTGCACAAATTCTCTGATATGTTCATCAGGTCGACCCACCGCCCCGGTGGCGACCTAGTCCAGACCCGCCGCCCCGGCGGCGACCTAGTCCAGAAGGGAAACATCATGGGGACCACCGCAATGGGAGCAGTAATAGCGTCTCCGGTCGAACGATGGCGAGACCGTAAGCGACACCTGTGGCTGGTGGGACTCGTCCTGCCCACGGCGTTGCCGGTGAGCGTCGCGGTTGCCTGGGCATTCGGCAAACTCGGCTGGAACGCCGCCACTCCGGTGTTGTGGTGGGTAGGGCCACTGCTGCTCTACGTCCTGTTGCCCATCCTGGACCTGTTCTTCGGCCCCGATGGCCAAAACCCGCCCGACGAGGTGATGGAGCGACTCGAGAACGACAAGTACTACCGCTACTGCACCTACGCGTTCATTCCGTTCCAGATGGTCAGCCTGGTGCTGGCGTGCTACCTGTGGACGGCCGACGACCTGAGCTGGCTCGGCATCAGCGGCGGCCTCGGCCTGATCTCCAAGATCGGCCTGACGCTGACCATCGGCGTCGTCGGCGGGGTGGGCATCAACACCGCCCACGAGTTGGGGCACAAGCGCGAGAACCTCGAGCGATGGCTGTCCAAGATCACCCTCGCCCAGACGGTGTACGGACACTTCTACATCGAGCACAACCGCGGCCATCACGTGCGGGTGGCCACCCCGGAGGACCCGGCCAGCGCGCGATTCGCGGAAAGCTTCTGGATGTTCTTGCCGCGCAGCATGTTCGGCTCACTGAAGTCGGCCTGGGAACTGGAAAAGACCCGCATGCAGCGGATCAACCAGCCCAGCTGGAGCCTGCGCAACGACGTGCTCAACGCCTGGGTCATGTCGATCGTCCTGTTCGGCGGGCTGACCGCCGTATTCGGGTGGCAGGTGCTGCCGTTCCTGATCATCCAGGCGTTCTACGGCGCGTCGCTGCTGGAATCGGTCAACTACCTCGAACACTACGGTCTGCTACGGCAACGAACCGCTTCCGGGCGCTACGAACGGTGCGCGCCGGTGCACAGCTGGAACTCCGACCACATCGTCACCAACATCTTCCTCTACCACCTGCAGCGGCACAGCGATCATCACGCCAATCCCCTGCGCCGCTATCAGACGCTGCGCAGCATGGCCGGCGCCCCCAACCTGCCCAGCGGGTACGCCACCCTGATCACCCTGACCTACCTCCCACCGCTGTGGCGAAAGGTGATGGACCACCGCGTAATCGAGCACTACGGCGGTGACATCACCAAGGTGAACATCGATCCGCGCAAGCGTGACAAAGTCCTGGCCCGCTACGGAATCCGGTGATGGCCGCCGTCCATGCGCGGGCTCGGCCCGCGGGTACCGAACCCGGCCCCGCGGGCACGACGCCCAAAGCACGGTCGATGCGCACTAATCTCAGCCTCATGGTCGAGACCGAGCCATCGCGAAACCGCAACCCGTATCAGAGCACCGCGTTGAGCCTGATGCACAACGGGGTGCTCGACGCGCTGCACGGCCTACTGCTCCAACGGAAGTGGTCGTCGATCACGATGGCCGACGTGGCATCGGCGGCCGGCGTCAGCAGGGGAACCATCTACAACGAGTTCCAGTCACGACGCGGCCTGGCGCGTAGCTATGCCCTTCGGCTGACGGACACCATCGTCACCGGAATGCGAACGGCTATAGACGAACACCACGGCGACGGCTACGGCGCCATGCGGACGGTCTTTCGCGACTTCTTCGACCGCGTCGACCATGATCCCCTTGTCCAAGTATTGCGAACCGAAGACGCACCCAACGACATTCTCCGATTGATCACGGTCGAGAGCCAGTTCCTGGTCGACCATGCCTCGGGCCAGCTGTCGCAGACCTTCCAGCACAGCTGGGTCAACGCCGACGAATACGACGCGACGGTGATGGGCCAGGCCGTGGTCCGGGCCGCCCTGAGCTTTCTCGCGCTGCCCCCGGCCGACGCCGACGAAGCCGCGCGGGGCATGGCGCGCCTGCTCACGCCGTTCGTCGAAGCGATCGGTGGCCAGCGCATGTCTGAAACCGACCGGCATTGACCATTGCACCCGGGACCGAAACACGTTGTCAGGCAGGCGTTACCCGTTCAATCTCCGACGCGGATCATCAACCGGCTTGTTACCGGATGGCATCCGGTGGCGACGATATTGACTGCTAATTCCTGCACGATCCCCTTGACGACCACGGTGGGCGTGCCCACGAACGCCAGTGAACCGCACGAAACGTGCAACGTTCCCTGGTAGCTGGTTCCGTTCCAGTGCACCACCCCCGAACCGCCTGGGGTGACAATCGTCGCGTCGCAACCAGGGCAATCGGAACGCACCGGTTGGGTCCATGGCCCGTTGTCGAACTTGTAGGTGCCGCTGAAGAGCGGCCCCGGTTGGGCGGCCGGGAAGGTAGGTGCGGCGGGCGGGGGAACGGGTTGGTTACGGGGGATGTCGTTGGTGGCGGTGGTTCCGGCCGGACGGTCGAACGCTTGGCCGGTCACGACGTCGACGAGGACGAAGGTAGTAATGGTTGAGGCGCTGGGTTGGACGGCCGCCAGGGCTTCGGAGTCGTAGCCTGGCCAGGCTGTGCCGAGGGGTTGGGCATCGCCTGATAGCGAGATCGGCGCGGTGAGGGGGTTGCCGCAGTAGCAGCGGGCGCGCGGGACTCCGTGGGCGTCGACGAATGCGGCTGTGCCGGTTTGCAAGACAGATTGCAGGGTGGTGGGGCGGCTTCCGTCGAATCCGTGGTTGGTGACGCGGGTGTCTAGGCGCAGTAGTACCGGGGTGAGTTCGCGCAAATACGTGGGGATGTCGGCGGGGGTGAGGGGGTGACCGCCGCTCCAGAACAGGCTCGGATCGCTATTGAGCGCTTCCACGAAGGCCCCTGCCTGAGCGGGGTGGCTGCTCAGGAAGGTGATCATTTTGTCGCGGTCGCATTCGGCGTTGTTGAGCGTGCCGCCGTAGAGGCCGTCGCGGTCGCCGGGCAGTGGCTGGGTGGCTATGGGGGTGCCGCCGTTGTGTGGTTGCAGAGAGGGTGGGGAT
>NZ_MVIF01000069.1 GCF_002086675.1 Mycobacterium persicum | reverse complement strand
CCGCCATCCCGGCCGCTCCGGACCCACCGGCCCCGCCGTTGCCCAACAAGAGTCCGCCAGCCCCGCCGGCCGCCCCGGTTCCCGGGGCCCCGTTGGCGCCGTTGCCGATCAACGGCCGACCCAACGCCGACTGGAAGGGCGCATTGACCAGGTTGAGCACGCTCTGCAGCGGCGAAGCCGCCGCAGACTCCGCAGCCGCATACGTCCCCGCACCCGCACTCAACGCCGCCACAAACTGGTCATGAAACGCCGCGGCCTGCACGCTCAGCGCCTGATAGCCCTGACCATGCCCGGAAACACCGCCGCAATAGCCGCCGACACCTCATCACCGGCCGCCGCCAACACCCCCGTCGTCGCGGCCGCCGCAGCCACGTTGGCGCTGCCCAGCGTCGCGCCGAGGCCAGTCAAATCCGCGGCCGCCGACGCCATCAGATCCGGAGCCGCAATCACAAGCGACACGTGCCACCTCCCACGAGTCATCACGACGATGGCGGCCCTGACAATCGCTCGTTCACCGTCGGCCAATCGACAGGACTACATCGTCGCGCGGCAGGGCGCGATGTCTCAGGGTTTCCGAGCGATCGTCTCGAGTTTTCTACGCTGCCGCCACACAGACCGCGGTCGGATCATCACCGCGTCGCCCGCCGCGGCCGTTGTCGCAGGAGCGGGCGCCATTGATGCTCGACCCAAACGGCTCTGCCTCCGAGGTCTAGATCATGAAATATATTTCGCGATGTTTGACAGATGTATTAAATATCGCGTAGTTTGCTTCGCATGAACTCCAGACCTACCGCTGCCAGCACTGGCGGTGATGGCCGGTGAACGCCGTCCTCGTCGGTGCCTTGACGTTGCCCCTGCTTGCATCGCTGAGCGCGCTCCTGGCCGGTTCGCGGCATCCACGCCTCGTCGGCCAATTGGGCGCCGCAGCCGCCGGTGCGGGCTTGGTTTCCGCATTGCTGATAGCGCTGCACGTAGCGGTCGACGGCCCCCTCTCGGCCACCCTGCGGTCAGCGGGCGGCACCCTGATCGCCGAGCTGGGAGCCAACCGGCTCAGCGCGCTGCTGTTGGTGTTGGTGTACGGAGTGAGCACGGTCGTACAGGTTTTCGCACTGCGCTACCTCGCCTGCGATCGCCGATCGGGGTGGTTCACCGCCGGTACCGGCATGCTCACCACGGCCTCCGCCGGCCTCATGACCTCTGGAACCCTGATCGGTCTGGCCGTCTCGTGGACCGTGGCCGGCATCGCGCTGTGCCTGCTGCAGGCGACTTACTGGGAGCTGCCCGCCGCCCGCGACGGCGTGCTGCGGACGGCGACAGCGTTCCTGCTGGGCGATCTGGCGCTGTGGTCGGCGGTCGGCTTGATCACCATGCAATGGGGCAACGTCAGCCTGTTCGACCTCGGGCCCAACCCATTCGAGGGCCGGTCACCGGCCTTGTGGGCGGCAGCCGGTCTGATCGTGGTGGCCGCTCTGTCGCGCTCGGCGCAGCTTCCCTTTCATCGCTGGCTGCCGGCCACCCTGGCCGCGCCCACGCCCGTCTCGGCGCTGCTCCACGCCGGCGTCGTCAACGCCGGCGGTGTGCTGCTGGTGCGGTTGAGCCCAATCGTCAGCGGATCGGCCATGGCCATGGGCCTGGCCTTCACCGCCGGAACGCTCAGCGTGCTCTACGGCGGCGTCGTGATGCTCACCAAATCCGACATCAAGGGCTCGCTGGTGTATTCGACGATGGCCCAGATGGGCTTCATGATCTTGACCTGCGGCCTGGGCCTGTCCGCCGCCGCGGTATTCCACCTGGTGGGCCACGGCTTCTACAAAGCCACCCTGTTCCTGTCGTCCGGCTCGGCGATAGCCAAGCGGCGCCAAAAGGCCGCTCGGCCACCGGCGCCGACGCCGACCCGGGCCCGCTGGGCAGCGATCCATGCCGCGGCACTGCTGCTGCCGGCCGCCGCGCTGTATGCGGCCAGCAGCATCGTGCGACTGCAGCACGTCGAGCACGGCTCGGCGCGGGTGCTGCTGGTCTTCACCTGGGCGACGGCCGCGGCAGCGTTGACGGGCTGGTTGGCGAGGAGCCCGGGCGCACGGGCTGCTCTCATCGGGGCCGGCGGGCTGCTCGTGGCTGCCATCGGATACGTCGCACTGGTCGGCGCGGTAACCGGATTCCTGGCGCCCGATCTGCCCGCGGTCACCGTACCGTCCGCGTCATCTGCGGGCATCGTCGCAGTCGCGGTCATCCTTGCGGCACTGACCCTGCTGCCCCGGGCCCCGGCCAACGGCTGGTTCGGTCGGCTGCAGCGCACCCTGTACGCGAAAGCGCTTGTCGCCGGCCATGTTCCGGCGACTCGTCCCCAACCGAACACGCAACTGACAGGAGCCCTCCAGTGACCATCGCGGCTGACAACGTCTCGACCGAAACCCGGCGCGCGCAGTTACGCAGCGACGTGAACCTGGCCGCCCGTGTGATACCCACCCACTACCCGCTGGAGACCTTTATCGCGGTCAACCCGCTGGCCGGGTTGGAGTCGATGCCCTTCGAGCAGGCGGTCCGACGGGCCGGCGACCTCTACGGCAGCGCCGGCGTGCTGGACGAGACGACGTTCCGCGGCCTGTACCGCAGCGGACGGATCACCGACGCCGATCTCGAGTCGACGCTGCGGCTGCGCTACCCCACCTTGCTGGACGGCGAGCCCGTCCGGATGGGAACCCGCGTGATGACACCTTCGCAACTGCTGCGCGGCGACCTGCTGCACGGCAGTTTGGCTCCGAAGCCGTTACGCCGCAACCTGACTCGGAGTGAGCAAGTGGCACCGCAGGTAGCCGGGCAGGTCGACGCCCAAGCCACCAAATGGTGTGCGGCGTTCTTCGGATCACCGGCAGCGGGCTGGCCGATGCCCGACCACCACTTGGGCTTCTACCGCGCCTGGCGGACACTGGCCCCCGGCGACCACAAGCTGAGCCGCCGGGCGCGAGCGTCGCTGCGCAAGGCGCCCACCCGGGCCGACGACGCCGCGCTGCAAGCCCTGGACCAGCTGGGCGTGGCCGACGACGACCGGATTACCTACTTGCAAGCCCACTTGACGCGGCTTCCGGGCTGGGCCGCCCACGTCCGCTGGTCTGCCGAACGCGTCACCGGTGTGGACCTACTGGACTACCTCGCAATGCGGCTGACGTACGAAGCAGTATTGCTGTCCCACAACACGTTCAACGCGCCGGACGAGCCGGTGGCGGCCACCCGGCCGCGCCTATCCTCAGCCCGCGAACGAGCCGCCGCGCTGGCCCGAGCATGGGGGCTCGACGAGGTAAGCGACGCCGACTTAGGTGCTGCCGCAAGGGTTTTGTCGGCATTGCCGGTTACCGCGCGGCAGCTGGTGTGGCAGCAGGCCTACGAGGCCCACTATCGCGACAAACTACTGCGAGGCTTGGCGGAAAACCCCCCGGCACCCGGGAATGGGCGCGCCGCAGCCCAGATCGTGTGCTGCATCGACACCCGATCCGAGGGGCTGCGCCGCCACATCGAATTCCTCGGCGAGTACCAGACTTTCGGATTCGCCGGCTTCTTCGCCGTCGCCATCCGGTTCACCAGCCTGCTGGGTGGATCGCCCAACGACCTGTGCCCGGTGCTGATCCGCCCCGAACATGAAGTCGTCGAACACCCGGTGCCGTCGGCCGCCGGTGCGGCGCAGCGGCTGCGCAACGGCAGCACGATCATGGCCGGCGCCGAAGCGGCATTTCATGCCGCAAAGCAGGCGCTGATCGCCCCGTTCGCCTTGGCCGAGGCGGCCGGTTGGGCGGCCGGTCCGTGGGCCGCGGCCAAAACGCTGAGCCCGATAGGCAGCGGGAAACTACGGAGACGCCTTCGCGACCGGCTGGCGCCCCCGGCTCCTACCGTGCTGTCGATCAACGACACCGTCGCACTGGCCCATCGCGCCCTGTACGCACACGTCGCACTCACCACCATGGGCCTCACGGGAGAATTCGCCCGGCTGGTCGTCTTGTGCGGGCACGGCAGCGTCACCGAGAACAACCCGTTCCAGGCGGCTCTGGACTGTGGGGCCTGCGGCGGACAGGCCGGCGGACCCAACGCCCGTACCGCCGCGGCGATCCTCAACGACGCCGACGTCCGGTCTGAGTTGAGCGCCTCGGGGATCACGATCCCCGACGACACTTGGTTCGTCGCGGCTCAACACGACACCGCCACCGACCTCGTGACGGTGTTGGACCAGCACCTGGTTCCGGATAGTCATCTACCGGACGTGCGCCGGCTCGTCGCGGATCTCCAGCTCGCCGGCGCCGAGCTGGCCGCCGAGCGCTGCTCCGGGCTTCCCGGCGGCCCTGCCGACCCCGACCCGCGGCGCGCCGCTCGCCACGTCGCTCAGCGATCCGTCGACTGGGCGCAGGTCTTTCCCGAGTGGGGCCTGGCGGGCAACGCGGCCTTCGTCGTCGCGCCGCGCGCGCTGACCCGCGGCATCGGTCTGCAGCGACGGGTCTTCCTGCACTCCTACGAAGCCGACGTGGACGCCGAGGGCGGCGCGCTGGAGACCATCCTCACCGCACCGATGGTGGTCGCTCAGTGGATCAACTGCCAGTACTACTTCTCCACGGTGGCGCCGGAACTGTTCGGAGCTGGAACCAAGACCATCCACAACGTGGTCGGCGGTGTGGGCGTGCTCGCCGGACACGGCGGCGACCTGCAGTTGGGCCTGCCTCGGCAGTCGCTTACCGACGGCCGGTCCTTCGGGCATGAACCCATGCGCCTGTTGACCGTCGTGCAGGCGCCGCTGCAGCGCATCGACATGGTCGTCGAGCGAAACCCCATCCTGCAGCACTTGTTCGGCAACGACTGGGTGTGCCTGGCCGCCCGGGAAGGCCCCAACGACGACTGGCAGCGCTGGACCCGCGGCGGTTGGCGGCGCTGGGAGACCACAGCAACCGCAGCAAACCACTACCCGACCGACCAGGAGGTAATGCCATGCCAACCAACGGCTTGACCAAGATGACCAAGATCGAAGTGGTCGTGGCCGGAGAACACGCCCCCGCCGTCCGGGAGCAGTTCCACAACGCCGGCGCCACCGGATTCACCAGTGTGTCCGGCGTCTCGGGGCTCGGCCATCACGGCTACCACCAGGGCCGGCTGCTCTTCAACCAGCAGGCCGCGCTCGAGCTGCTGATCACCGTCGTCCCGGACGCCAAATCCGAGGCACTGATCGCCGGACTGCGCCGCCTGCTCGAGGGGTCGCCGGGGGTCATGTTCGTCACCGACACCTACGTCAGCCGACCCGAGTACTTCAGCTAGACCCAACAAGACCCCACCAAGACCCCACAAGACCCCACAAGACCCCACAAGAAAGGAACCATCATGTCCAACCCGTCAATCGCCTGGCAGCGCCTGCAAGCCGGAAACCAACGTTTCTACACCACCCTGCGGTCGAAGCAGAAGGCCGGCGCCAACGACCACTCACCCATCGCAGTGGTCTTCCGCTGCGCAGACGCCGACACGGCGAGCGAGGTGGTGCTCGGTCAAAGCTGGGGCTCACTCATCGACATCAGCACCTGGGGACACGTTATCGACACCGGCGTGCTGGCCACCGTCGAGTACGCGGTCGGCACCCTCAAGACACCGCTGATCGTCATTCTCGGCCATGAACACTGCGCCGCCATGGAGACCGCGCTAGCGGCCTGGAACAACGTCACCATTCCGGAGGGCGCGGCTCGCGCGGTTGTCGAGCAGGCGATATCTTCGCTCGCCCGCCAGGACGCCAACATCAGCAGTGCCGACGAGCTGTCGGCCGCCCACGTGGTGCACACCGGTGTCTCGCTGCTGCACAAGTCGGCGGTGATCGCCAAGGCCGTGGACAGCGGACAGGCGGCGATCGTGTGCTTGGTCAGCAATGCCCAAGACGGCGGGCTGCGCGCCTGCGCGACGTTCGGCGACATCGACGAGAGCGACTCGGCGTTGTTGGAGTGCGTCTAACCCGTGGGGTGCTGGCCCGACCGCGAGTTCGCGGCCGGGCCAGCACCCTCGCCGGTGAGTTGCGGTAGACCAGGTTGCGAACCGGCAACTATGCCGGGGCGGGGGGCGCCGGCGTTCGCCGACCGATCAGTCCCGGCACCTTCACCGCCGAGCTGAGCAGGCCATGAGCACCGGTGGCGACGGCCCGTCTTACCGGCCTCCCACGTCCCCACTCATAGCAAACTCATATGAACTTCCATTGATGAAAAACGCTTCGGCTATATACCTTTCGCATTAGGGAGTGGCGAACGCCGGAGGAAGGGCACATGGATCTCGACCGCATCACCAACCCGTTGAGGTTGGCCAAAGGCCCTCACCAGCCGGGGACGGGCGCCGGCTGCGCCATGAACGTCATCTCCTACATCAATGGCGACTCGAAGATCACCGACTATCCTGCGTGTTCGGCCCGCCCGTTGGCCGCATTCGTCCAATCGTGCAATGACCTGCTGGCCGGTCCAGGCGGTTACCTGACGCCCGAAAACAGCATCATCGCCCTCGACCTGGGCTGGCAGACGGTGGGAACCGCCGGGGTTTCCCGCCGGGTCGTCCACGGCTGGGTGGCCGAGCTGTTGACCAGCCCGACCTGGGGACTCGTCCGATACGCCAGAATCACCACGATCAAGGCGATCGCCGATATCGCCGAACTGCACCGACGCGTTGCGCGCGGCACTATGCCGTCGCTCACCCGTTGGCATACCGCGTACGACATTGCGATGGGCGAAGCCAATGCCTTCGTCCCCGCGTCGAATCCCGCCGGGTTCTATGCCCTGCAGGCGGCACACCAGTCGACCGAGCTGGTCGCAGGTCGCCGCGTGGCGACACTGGACGCCATCACCGGCAGCGCCCTGCGCGCCCACATGCTCGGTACCGGGATTGACTCGCCAATCGGATACGCCCACGTCACCTCCGAGGCGATCCAGTCATGGCGCCGTCTGGCCGGGCTACCCCTGCCCAAGCGGGCAGGGCGGCACCAGCTCGCTCGGACGTCGGCATGACGGACCGGCGCGGCGGCCAACCGGCCATGCCAGGGCGTTCAGTTCAGGACAAGGCCGTAACGAGCTCACCCACGGTATGGCTGGCTTCGAGTGGGTGGCGTAGCCGACCCTGCGGATTGAGCTCGTACACGTTGCGACGACCAACCTTGGACTTGATGAGGTAGCCCTCCTCGGTCAGGTCGGTCAATATCGCCTGCACGGAACGCTCGGTGATGCCGATTCGCAGCGCCAGCTCGCGAGCTGTCAGGGGCTCGCCGGTCGACACGCACAGCAACACATGGGCATGGTTCGTCAGGAAGGTCCAGGTTCGGTCGGGAGCTTCGACAGCAGGTTGGGCGGCCGCGCTCCGCTTTTCGGCAGCGTCCATTCCCTCATTATAGGACTTTTGAGATTCGCGTAAACCACTTCGTTAATTGACCATCGGGTTTAGCGGCTCCGGTACCCAAGCCCCGGATGGGTAACGGCGACGGTCGTCACGGGGCGGGCGCCGGCCGAGTTTCCGTTGAGGTTTGCAGGGAGTCGGCTCAGCCGGCCCCGATGTCGGCGAAAAAGGATTCGACCGCGTGGCGATACACCAGCGGCGCTTCATCGTGGACCAGATGACCCGCTTCTGGGACTCGCAGATACGTTGTTGGACAGTCCCTTTCAGCCATTTCGCGCATCTGCCCCGGCGGCGTGACCGAGTTGCCGGCCTCGATCAGCAGTGCTGGGGCCCGGACCGCCCGCCACTGCGCCCAGTAGTCGCGGGTGCCCCACTCGGCGGCGATCTCGATCCACCGTGAGGTATTTCCGTGCAGCCGCCAACCGGTGGCGGTGCGGTCGAAGGCCTCCAGGAAGTATTGACCGGCGACCGGGCCGAACTCGGCGAAAACCTGTTCTGCAGAGGCGAATTCGACGGGAAGCGCATGTAGCCACGGCTCCCATGGACCGGTGGTGCGGCCAACGAAGTCCGGTGCCATGTCCTCGACCACCAACGCCGCCACCAAATCGGGACGCTGCGCGGCCAAACACCACGAATGCAAAGCACCCATCGAATGCCCGACCAGGCGCGCAGGCACGCCCAGCGGAGCAACCGCGTCAACCAGGTCGGCCACGAAGCGTTCGGTGCTGATCGGGTACGGATCGTCGACGTCACGGCCCCGGTGCCACGGCGCGTCGTAGGTATAGACACTGCCCAACCGGGTCAGCCACGGCAGCTGCCGCGACCACGTGCTACCCCGGCCCATCAACCCGTGTACCAGGACCAGCGGTTCGCCTTGCCCGCCGCGATGGGTCAGCAGATCGGTCGGCATGGCGGGCACGGTAGCCTAGCGACATGCCAGTGGTGAAGATCAACGCAATCGAGGTGCCTGCCGACGCTGGCCCCGAACTGGAGAAGCGTTTCGCCCACCGTGCGCATGCGGTGGAGAATTCTCCCGGTTTCCTCGGCTTTCAGTTGCTGCGACCGGTCAAGGGCGAAGACCGCTACTTCGTGGTGACACACTGGGAGTCCGATGAAGCATTCCAGGCCTGGGCGAACGGGCCGGCCAAAGAGGCCCACGCCGGCCACCGGGCCAACCCCGTGGCGACCGGTGCTTCGCTCCTGGAATTCGAGGTTGTGCTCGACGTTGCCGGGACTGGCGAAACGAAGTAGCCGGCCGGCGCTGCCGCCCCGTGCAAGGGCGTTAGGCGCCGCCGCCGCATTAGTGGTCGCCCTGGCTCCCGGTTGCGCACACTCGCCCACGCCAACCGCCAACGCAGCCGATCCGGGGCGCCGCATCGACACCAGAACACCACCCGGCCTGCGTGCCCAGCAGACGGTGGACATGCTCAACTCGGATTGGCCGATCGGGCCGGTGGGCGTCGGCACCCTGGCGACGCCCGGGCAAATCGGCTCCGTCGAGCACACCATGGAAGAGCTGTGGTGGGACCGCCCGTTCACCGTCGAAGGCGTAGCCATCGGCGCCAGCGTGGCCACGCTGCATCTCATTTCGTCTTACGGTGCGCGGCAAGACATTCGGATCCATACCGACGACCAGGGCCAGGTCGATCGGTTCGATCTCGAGACCCAGCCACCGTCGGTCAGCTCGTGGCGCGACGTCGACGCCGTGTTGAGCCGAACCGGCGCCCGCTATTCCTACCAAGTCGCGAAGGTGACCAACGGCAACTGCGACCCGGTAGCGGGCACCAATACCCGCGAATCCTTGCCGCTTGCTTCGATTTTCAAGTTGTACGTGTTGCACGCCCTGGCTGACGCGGTGAAGGACGGCACGGTGTCCTGGGACGAACTGCTCACCGTGACCGCCAAGAGCAAAGCGGTGGGTTCGTCGGGCCTGGAACTGCCGCCCGGGGCGAATGTTTCGGTTCGCACCGCCGCCGAGAAGATGATCGCCACCAGCGACAACATGGCCACCGACTTGCTGATCGAGAGGCTGGGCACTCACGCTATCGAGGAGGCGCTGGCCACCGCCGGCCATCACGATCCGGCCAGCATGACACCGTTTCCCACGATGTACGAGCTGTTCTCCGTCGGCTGGGGTCAACCGGATGTGCGCGACCAATGGAAACACGCATCCCAGCAGGTCCGCGCTCAGTTACTGCAGCAGGCGAATGCGACGCCCTACCAACCTGATCCGATGCGTGCCCACACTCCGGCCTCCACGTACGGCGCGGAGTGGTACGGAAGCGCGGAGGACATTTGCCGGGTGCACCTGGCTTTGCAGGCCAATGCGGTTGGCCCGGCCGCGCCGGTCCGGCAGATCCTGTCCGCTGTTCCAGGTATCCAGCTGGACCGCAACGATTGGCCTTACATCGGCGCGAAGGCCGGCGGGCTGCCAGGGGACCTGACCTTCAGCTGGTATGCCGAGGACAGGACCGGCCAGGCATGGGTGGTGAGCTTTCAGCTGAACTGGCCCCGTGATCACGGGCCGACGGTGACCGGATGGATGCTGCAGGTTGCCAAGCAGGTCTTCGCATTGGTGGGTCCGCGATAGGTCGCTATAGCCGCAGCGTCCAGCGATGCCCGCGGTAATGCATGACGGTTCGACTGACCGGCGCAATGTCGATACGCCAGAAGGATTTCGGTGGACTGTCAAGCGCCACCAGGATCGCCGCCCGGATTACCGCCGGATGGGTCACCGCCACGGTGTTGCCGGCCAGCGACGCCAGCCATCCCGCCACCCGGTCGATCAGGTCGACGATGGACTCACCGCCGTGCGGTGCCTCGGCGGGTTCGGTCAGCCACGCCTGAAGCTGATGGTTGTCAACGTACTCGAGACCGGTGCCGCGCCAGCATCCGCAATCGAGGTCGGCCAGTTGCGGCTCCGTCGCGGCCCGCAGTCCCAACAGGTGAGCCGTTTGCCGGGTCCGCCGCTCGGGTGCGACCAGTTGGGTAACGCCACACCGGATGTCGGGGCGCCCCGCGGTTTCTGCCTGGCGACGGCCGGTGTCGTTGAGCGGCTCGTCGGCCGGAAACCGGCCGACCGCCATGGCATCGGTCATCGCGTGCGACACCAACGTCAGCCTGATGACCTGGCTCACTGGCGGGTCACGTCGCGATGCTCGCCGCCCGTCCCGTCGCGGCCGTCGTATCCAGCAGCCGGCGCGCCAGCGTCGAAAAGACCACCCCGATGGTCGCCCACAGCACCATCTGGGTGCCCAGCGACGCCAGCCTGAATTCGTAGAGGACATCGGCCGGGAATCCGGGATAGATGATCGTTCCGGCAGCGTCGCGCATCGGCCTCGGTGTTTCGTCGACTGTCGGCAACACCGACATGACCACCGCACTCGCGACGATATAGGCACCAACGGCCGATAGTCCGGCGTTCCACGCACCCACTCGCGGAGCCAGCCGGCCGCCCAGCCACACGGCGCCCAGTGCAAGCGCCACCGACGCCACCACCATGACCAGGTACCACAGGGTGCGCGATCCGATCGTGTCCGCCTGACCCACGGCCGGTGGGTTGGGCGGATATTTCAGAAAGGGCACTAGGTACACCGCGGTGCCGGCACCGGCTGCTAGACGAATCGAAAGCCTTTGCGGTCCAACGTTTCTGGTCCGAGAGTGGGCAACGCAGAACAGCACGGCGAACAACGCACCCAGGGCGACGCCGAAAAACAGGACACCGAAACCCAATCCGGCGGTGCCCTGCACGCCGCGGCTGAACAATTCGACACCGTGCTCGTGCACGCCCTGAGCGTGCGCCGCTTCGGTGCGGCCGTCCTCGTAGTCGATTGCGCGGCCGATGACCGGCTCGGCAAACACACGAGCGAACGCAAACGCCAGCACGGCGCCCACCGCGCCGGCCAGGAGTCCGCGCGCTATCAGACGCTTCTCCATAATGTCAGCCCTGGGTGGCTCAGTGGCAGGGGAAGCCGAGCAGATGCCTTGCGTCGTGGAAGAATTCGTGCACGTGCGTGTCGCCACCGAACAGTGACACCGCGCCCTGGTCGAAGGCGACAAAATCGATGACCAACAGCGCCAGGACGGCGGTGGCGGCCAACCACAGCGCGGCACTCACCGCCGACACATGAACCGGCCGAGCGGGGGTTGCCTGGGAATTAGCCACGGGTCGACTCCTTCTGGGGATCTCGCGTCCCACGTAGATGCTGGTGACGGGCAACGGGTCTGACTGTGTACAGTGGCGCGACCGTTCTGGACTCTCACCAGATTCCGTTGCCGTCGTCGATACCGGTCAGTGTAAACCGCTCAAGCGTTGCCGGTCGACGCTCAGGTAATACCAAACGGTCCTGCCGAGGCGCCCAGGAGTGGGCATGCCTCGGCAGGATCGCTCAGTTGTCTACCGCCCGCTACTACGGCCCGCTCGGCCCGGGACTGCCAGCGCCAGGCGCTCCGGCCTTGGCCAGGTCCGGCTCGGCCGGCGGCTTGCGGGTGCCGGTGAAGGTGAACACGGCATCCTCGCCGGCGCCTTCACCGTCCCAGTTGTCCACGTCGACAGTGACGACCTGGCCCGGCCCGACCTCCTCGAAAAGGATCTTCTCGGACAGCTGGTCCTCGATCTCGCGCTGTATGGTGCGCCGCAGCGGACGGGCACCCAGCACCGGGTCGAAGCCACGCTTGGCCAGCAGCGACTTGGCCTTGTCGGTCAGCTCCAGCGCCATGTCCTTGCTCTTGAGCTGGCCGGCGACCCGGCCGATCATCAGGTCGACCATCTGGATGATTTCGTCGCGGGTCAGCTGGTGGAACACGATGATGTCGTCGATGCGGTTGAGGAACTCCGGGCGGAAGTGCTTCTTGAGCTCGTCGTTGACCTTCTGCTTCATCCGCTCGTAGTCGTTCTCACCGCCACCCTTGGTGAACCCGAGGCCGACGGGCTTAGAAATATCGGATGTCCCCAGGTTCGACGTGAAGATCAGCACGGTGTTCTTGAAGTCCACCGTGCGGCCCTGACCGTCGGTGAGCCGGCCATCCTCGAGCACTTGCAACAGGCTGTTGTAGATCTCCTGGTGCGCCTTCTCGATCTCGTCGAACAAGACCACGCTGAACGGTTTGCGCCGCACCTTCTCGGTGAGCTGACCGCCCTCCTCGTAGCCGACATATCCGGGCGGAGCACCGAACAGCCGCGACGCGGTGAACCGGTCGTGGAACTCACCCATGTCGATCTGGATGAGCGCGTCGTCGTCGCCGAACAGGAAGTTGGCCAGCGCCTTGGACAGTTCGGTCTTACCCACGCCGGACGGTCCGGCGAAGATAAACGAGCCCGACGGGCGCTTCGGGTCTTTCAGTCCGGCGCGAGTACGCCGGATGGCTTTCGAGACGGCCTTGACGGCGTCCTCCTGGCCGATGATCCGCTTGTGAAGCTCTTCTTCCATGCGCAGCAACCGGGTGGTCTCGGCCTCGGTGAGCTTGAACACCGGGATGCCGGTCCAGTTACCCAGGACCTCGGCGATCTGCTCGTCGTCAACTTCGGCGACCACGTCGAGATCCCCTGAACGCCACTGCTTTTCGCGCTCCGCGCGCTGGGCGACGAGCGTCTTCTCCCGATCCCGCAGGCTGGCGGCCTTCTCGAAGTCCTGGGCGTCGATCGCCGATTCCTTCTCCCGGCGCGCCTCGGCGATCTTCTCGTCGAACTCGCGCAGGTCCGGCGGCGCGGTCATCCGGCGGATCCGCATCCGGGCCCCGGCCTCGTCGATCAGGTCGATCGCCTTGTCCGGCAGGAACCGGTCGTTGATGTAGCGGTCGGCCAACGTGGCGGCGGCCACCATAGCGCTGTCGGTGATGGACACCCGGTGATGGGCCTCGTAGCGGTCGCGGAGACCCTTGAGGATCTCGATGGTGTGCTCCACCGTCGGCTCGCCGACTTGCACCGGCTGGAAGCGGCGCTCCAGGGCGGCGTCCTTTTCGATGTACTTGCGGTACTCGTCGAGCGTGGTGGCGCCGATCGTTTGAAGTTCACCGCGAGCCAGCTTCGGCTTGAGAATGCTGGCCGCGTCGATGGCGCCCTCGGCCGCACCGGCACCCACCAGGGTGTGCAGCTCGTCGATGAACAAGATGATGTCGCCGCGGGTGTTGATCTCTTTGAGCACCTTCTTGAGGCGCTCCTCGAAGTCACCGCGGTAGCGCGAGCCCGCCACCAAGGACCCCAGGTCCAGGGTGTAGAGCTGCTTGTCCTTGAGCGTCTCGGGGACCTGGCCGTGCACGATGGCCTGGGCGAGGCCTTCGACGACGGCCGTCTTACCGACACCGGGCTCGCCGATCAGCACCGGGTTGTTCTTGGTGCGCCGGGAGAGCACCTGCATCACCCGCTCGATTTCCTTCTCGCGGCCGATGACCGGGTCCAGCTTGCCTTCCATCGCCGCGGCTGTCAGGTTGCGGCCGAACTGGTCGAGCACCAACGAGGTGGACGGAGTGCCCGACTCGCCACCCCGACCGCCAGTGCCGGCCTCGGCGGCCTCCTTGCCCTGGTAGCCGGACAGCAGCTGGATCACCTGCTGACGCACCCGGGTCAGCTCGGCGCCCAGCTTCACCAGAACCTGAGCCGCTACCCCCTCACCCTCGCGGATGAGGCCCAGCAGGATGTGCTCGGTGCCGATGTAGTTGTGGCCCAGTTGCAGCGCCTCGCGCAGGCTCAGCTCGAGGACCTTCTTGGCCCGCGGAGTGAACGGGATGTGCCCGGACGGCGCCTGCTGGCCCTGGCCGATGATCTCTTCGACCTGGCTGCGGACCCCTTCCAGCGAGATACCCAGCGACTCCAGCGACTTGGCGGCTACGCCCTCGCCTTCGTGGATAAGACCCAACAGAATGTGCTCGGTGCCGATGTAGTTGTGGTTCAGCATCCGGGCCTCTTCTTGCGCCAGGACGACGACCCGGCGGGCACGGTCGGTAAATCGTTCGAACATCGGCGGTTACCTGCTCTCCTCATCGGTACTTTGGTCGGCCCCGAACCGGTCCGGCTCGGCCCCGCGTACCTGCTGTCCACTGTAATGGTCGGCCCGCCAGGGTTCATAACCTTGCGGTGCCTAGCGGTTCCGGGGCACGGACCCCTGTCCGCGTGGCACCTCTTACTTCAGAACCGCACCACGTCAACGAGGAAACTCGCCGCTATGTTTCCGGCGCGGACCGGCGGCAAGTTCGCCACCAGCGAAAGCGACACAGCACCGGCGCCCAGGCTTGGAGCCTGGGCGCCGGTGTGAGCGATGACTAGGTTGCGGCGTGGAACGCGTCGATGACGTCGGCCGGGATGCGGCCACGAGTCGACACGTTGTGTCCATTGCGACGCGCCCATTCCCGGATCGCGGCGCTTTGTTCGCGATCGATCGCGCCGCGGCCGCGGCCGGAGCCGGAACGCCCGCGCCGGCGACCGCCGACACGACGGCCGGCCTCAACCCATTGCTTCAAGTCGCCGCGCAGTTTCGCGGCATTCTTAGAAGAAAGGTCAATCTCATAGGTCACCCCGTCAAGCCCGAATTCGACCGTTTCGTCGGCGGCGCCGGAACCGTCGAAATCGTCGACCAAGGTGACGGTTACTTTCTTCGCCATTGGCTTACCCTCGCGTTTCTTCCCGTGCAGTTACCGTGCAGGATGGATAGACTCCCCGGCCACTAATCTGCCATAAGAACGTGAAATACTCAATCTGGACACATCGGCGGCCAGTTCAGTTGGAGTGTGGTCGAACAATCGGGAACAAAACTGTCTCCCTAATTGACAGGCCGGTCAAAGCCATCAACAACCGATCGATACCCATTCCCGTTCCGGTGCACGGCGGCATCCCGTACTCCAGGGCCGCCAGAAAATCCTCGTCGAGCAACATCGCCTCGTCGTCGCCCGCCGCCGCGGCGCGGGCCTGGTCAGCGAATCTATCCCGCTGTACCACCGGATCGTTTAATTCAGAGTACCCGGTGGCCAGTTCGACTCCGTGCAGGTAGAGGTCCCACTTCTCGGTTACTCCGGCGATACTGCGGTGCTGACGGGTCAATGGCGTTGTCTCTACCGGAAAATCCTTCACAAATGTGGGTGCGGTCAACGTGTTGCCCACGGTGTGCTCCCAGAGTTCCTCGACGAGTTTGCCGTGACGGTAGCCACCCTTGTCCAGAATCTCTTCATCGAGTCGACGTGCGATCTCGCGTAACCGATCGACCGAGGTCTGCGGTGTGATCTCTTCGCCCAGTGCCGCCGACAGGGAGGAATACATCTGGATTGTCGCCCATTCTCCGTCGATGTCGTAGACACTGCCGTCGGGCATCGGAAGTTGTCGGGTGCCGATCGCCTCGTCGGCTACCTCTTGAATAACCTGCCTGGTGACCACCGCGGAATCGTCATAGGTTCCATAGGTCTGGTAGGTCTCCAACATCGAGAATTCCGGGGAATGTGTAGAATCGGCGCCTTCGTTTCGGAACACCCGATTTAGTTCGAAGACTCTGTCGAAGCCGCCGACTATGCAA
Source organism: Mycobacterium persicum (assembly GCF_002086675.1). GTDB lineage: Bacteria > Actinomycetota > Actinomycetes > Mycobacteriales > Mycobacteriaceae > Mycobacterium > Mycobacterium persicum. Next base: position 16,837 of record NZ_MVIF01000069.1, on the reverse strand, counting down.
CGCTTGAGGAACAGTTCCGGCGCGATGCGAAGGTAGAGGTCCATGTCGAGAGCGTTGGAATGGGTGACGAACGGCCGAGCCGCCGCGCCGCCGGCCAACGTCTGCAACATGGGCGTCTCGACCTCGATGAACCCGCGGCGTTCCAGCGCATTCCGTATCGCTCGGATGACGGCAATCCGCTGCCGGGCCACCCCCCGCGCCTGCGGGCGGACGATCAGGTCGACATAGCGCTGCCGTACCCGCGCCTCCTCGCTCATCTCCTTGTGCGCGACGGGCAGCGGCCGCAGCGACTTGGCGGCCATCCGCCACGAGTCGGCGAGAACCGACAATTCGCCTCGCCGTGAACTGATCACGGTGCCGTGCACATACACGATGTCGCCGAGATCGACATCGGCTTTCCACGCGTCGAGCGCTTCCCGGCCGACCTTGTCGAGGCTGATCATCACCTGTAGGCGGGTACCGTCACCATCCTGGAGTGTCGCAAAGCACAGTTTTCCGGTGTTGCGGGCGAAGACCACCCGGCCCGCGACGCCGACGATGTCGTCGGTCGCGGTGTCGACGGGCAGGTCTGGGTGGGCGGCGCGGACCTCGGCCAAGGTATGGGTGCGTTCGATGGCAACCGGGTAGGGGTCATGCCCTTCTGCCAATAGCCGAGCACGCTTGTCCCGACGGATCCGGAACTGCTCGGGAATGTCTGTCTCGGCCGAGTCCACGACGTGCCAGCTTAAGGGGTCGAGTCTGCGCTCACGGCAGCGAGCCTGCGCTGACGGCGTGACTGCCGGCTCGCGGCGCGCGCTCTACGCAGACTCGCTGCGGGTTCTAGCGGGCGCTCTTCAGCCGGCCCCCCTGGGCGTCGCGGTTTCGTTCGAAGACGAGCCGCAGCCCGTGCAGGGTCAGGTGCTGGTCGTAGTGGTCGACGGTATGCAGCTCCGGCAGCAGCAGCGGCGCGGTGTGCCCGGTGGCCACGACCGCGACATCGTCGGTGGCGGAGAAACCCTTGACGTCTTCGCGGATGCGTCCGACCAAGCCGTCGACCAGCCCGGCGAAGCCGAACACCGCGCCGGCCTGCATGCATTCGACGGTGTTCTTGCCGACGACCGAACGCGGCCGGGTCAGCTCGACGCGGCGCAGCGCCGCCGAGCGGGCGGCTGCGGCGTCGGAAGACACCTGCACGCCGGGTGCGATGGCACCACCGAGGAATTCGCCCTTGGCCGACACCACGTCCACGCAGATCGACGATCCGAAATCGACGACGATGGCGGCCTTACCGAACTTGTGATGCGCCGCCAGGCAGTTGATTATCCGGTCGGCGCCCACTTCTTTGGGGTTGTCGACCAACAGCGGGATACCGGTGCGCACCCCCGGTTCGATCAGCACGTGCGGGACCGACGGCCAGTACTGGTCGAGCATGATCCGCACCTCGTGCAGCACCGACGGGACCGTGGACAGACCGGCCGCGCCGGTGAGCCGCTCGGAGTCGTCGCCGATCAGGCCGTCGATGGTGAGCGCCAATTCGTCGGCCGTGACTTCAGATTCGGTGCGTATCCGCCATTGCTGCACCACCTTTGCGTGCTGTTTGGCTCCGGACAGCAGGCCGACGACGGTGTGGGTGTTGCGGACGTCGATCGCCAGCAGCACGGCTACCGTGCACCCATCCGCGGGTTCATCAGCTCGGCGGCGTTGTCGGGCACATAAGCCGGATCGCTGCCCAGGTCGATCTGCTTGTTCCGGGCGTCGACAAACACGATCCGCGGTTGGTAGGCGCGCGCCTCGGCATCCTCCATGGTCCCGTAGGCGATCAGGATCACCAGGTCGCCCGGGTGCACCAGGTGAGCCGCCGCACCGTTGATCCCGATGACGCCGCTGCCGCGCTCGCCGGTGATCGCATAGGTGACGAGGCGGGCCCCGTTGTCGATGTCGACGATGGTCACCTGTTCACCCTCGAGCAGATCGGCGGCCTCCATCAGATCGGCGTCGATGGTCACCGACCCGACGTAATGCAAGTCCGCCTGCGTCACCGTCGCGCGGTGGATCTTTGACTTCAGCATTGTCCGTAACATCAATTCCTCCAAGGTGATTGGGCATAGTGAGCCCGCGACTCGTCCGGCCCGAAGGTGCCGGCGAAATTTCCGATCTGGATTTCCACGTTGTCCAGCAGTCTGGTGGCGCCGACGCGCGCCGCAACCAGCAGCCGGGCCGATCCGCTGGCGGGCGCCGGGCCGAGCCCGGCGTCGCGCAGCTCCACGTAATCGACCGCGATGCCGGGCACCGCGTCGAGCACCGCGCGGGCCGCGTCCACCGCGGCCCGGGCACCGGCGCCGGCCACTGCAGCCGCATGCGCCCCAGCCGTCAGCGCCGCCGACAGCGCCACCGCCGCTTCCCGCTGAGCCGGGTCCAGGTAGCGGTTGCGAGACGACATCGCCAGCCCGTCGGCCTCCCGCACGGTCGGCACCCCGATCACCTGCACGTCGACGTTGAGGTCCGCGACCAGCTGCCGAATGAGCACCAGCTGCTGGTAGTCCTTCTCGCCGAAATAGGCCCGGTCGGGCCGGACGATGTGCAGCAGTTTGAGCACCACGGTCAGCACCCCGGCGAAATGGCCCGGCCGCGCGCTGCCTTCCAGATCGGCGCCCAGCGGCCCGGGTTGCACGGTGGTGCGCATCCCGTCGGGGTACATCGCCGCGGCCGTCGGCGCGAACACGATCTCCACCCCTTCGGCACGCAGCTGCGCCACGTCGTCCTCGAGGGTTCGCGGATAGGCGTCGAGATCCTCCCCGGCGCCGAATTGCAGCGGGTTGACGAAGATCGACACCACGACCACCGAGCCGGGTGTCCTCTTGGCCGCGCGCACCAGCGCAAGATGACCCTCGTGCAGGGCGCCCATCGTGGGCACCAACATCACTCGCCGGCCGGTGTGCCGCAGCGCCCGGCAGACGTCGCCGACCTCACGCGGCACCGAGTACCGGTTGAGTTCGCCCGGGTTGAAGCTGACTTTCATCGCGCCAACACCTCGACGACGTCGGCGGGAGCATGCGCCCGCTGCGCGGTCCGCAGTGCGTTCACCCGATAGGCGTGGGCCAGTTGCGGGTCGACGCCGGTCAGCGCGGCCAGGTGCCCGGCGACCGCGGCGGCGTCACCTCGGGCGATCGGCCCGGTCAGCGCGGCCTGCCCACGCTGCAGTGTGTTCTCCAGCGCAGCGCGGGCCAGCGGTCCGATGATGCGTTCGGCGATTCCCCCGGGATGGTCGTCGACGCACTGTTGGCCCAGCAGTTCGCTGCTGCGCAGCGCGGCGCGCAACGCCTCGAGAGCGTCGGCCAGGACCGTCACGATGTGGTTGCTCGCGTGGGCCAGCGCCGCATGGTAGATGATGCGGGCGTCCTCCGGGACACTGAACGGCTCCCCGCCCATTTCCAGCACCAGCGATTGGGCAATCGCATAGCCGACGCCATCGGCTGCGGTGATCCCGAAGCAGGTATCTGGCAGGCGGCTGATGTCCTCGTCGGACCCGGTGAAGGTCATCGCCGGGTGAATGGCCAGCGGTATGCAGCCCTGCCGGGTCAGCGGTGCCAGGATCCCGATCCCGTTGGCGCCGGAGGTGTGCGCCACGAGTGTCCCGGGCCGCACCGCCGAGGTTGCCGCGAGTCCGGACACCAAACCCGCCAGTTCGCTGTCGGGCACCGCCAACAGCAGGAGCTCCGCCGCGGCAGCGACGTCCGGCGGCGGCAATACCGGGGTATCGGGCAGCCGGCGCCCGGCCCGTTGCAGCGACGCATGGGAGACGGCGCTGCATGCCACCACAACGTGGTCGGCGCGCTCCAGCGCCGCTCCTAACGCGGTGCCTACCCGGCCGGCGGAGATGATTCCCACTTTGAGCCTGGCCGGGCGCAATCCGTCGAACTGCACCATCGCAGACGACCTCACAGGTTTCTGTCGTTCGTTCCAGTCCCTTGATTGAGCGGGTACCGGACGGTCACTAAAACTGTAGTCGATCAGCCGCTGCGGCGGCGACGCCGGCCACCACCGGACGGCTGGACCTGCAGCCGGGCCAGCAGGTCCGCGACCGACTGACCACCGGTTTGCGCGTCGGAGCCATGTGCTCCCGCCGCGGGCTCCGGCTCCGGGCTGCGATGGCGGGCAGCCGGTTCCGGAGGCGGCGGCGCGGCCAGGCGGGGCGGCGGCGGCGCAGTGGGCCGCGCAGCGGCCGGCGGAGGCGGAGCGGTCGAGGGAGGCGGAGCGGGAGGCGGCGCGGCAACCGGACCTGGGCCTTCCGCCCTGCGGGCCGATCCCAGGCTCCCCACGCCATGGTCGCGGTACTCCGTCGAATGGCGAGATCGTGACCGGCGACCACCGTAATCTCCGGGCACCTCGACGTGGCCCGGGCTGATGTCCCCCTGATCTTCCTCCGGTCTGGTATGCCGGTAACGCCGCCGGCGGCCCGACGACTGGGCAGGCGGCGCGGCGGCGGGTTCCCCGGACGCCCAGTGACTGCCGGGCGCCCCGGGCGGTATCCAGTGTCCATCGGCGGCGACGGGTTCCCATGACGGTGCCGATTGTGGCTCCGGTCGTGGCTCCGGTTGCGGCGGCGGGGGCGGTGGCCGATGACGAGGCTCATACCGCGGACCGGGCGGGGCCGGCGCGGTTTCGTAGGGCAGCCCGACCCGCTCGGCGGAGTGTTTCGTTCCTGCGGGCTCGGCGGGCGGCGGCAATGGTCCCGCTGGAGGAGCATCCCGGTCGTCGTATGGGGGCATTCCCACCTCGGGCACGTCGATGATCGCTTCCTCGGCACGGTTGACCGCTTCACCCGGGCGAACCACCGCGACCCGGTCGATGGATACCCAGTCGGCGGACGGGCCCCGCCCATTCTGGACCCGATCGGCCACCGCACGTGAGCGGCGCGTCTCTGTTGCCCCCGTCTTGTCCATGGGCTCCAGCGCCGGACGGTGTTCGAAGTCCGTGTCGAACAAGATCTCCAGACTGGTCCGCAACGCGGTCAGTTCCGCTCGTAGCGCGGCCACCTCGTCGGCGGCCGCACCGCGCAGTTCGGCGGCCAGCTCGCGGCGCAGGTGCGACTCGACCGTCAGCTCGTACTCGCGGCGAGCCGAGATTTCGCGATCCAACTGCAAGTCGTAAACCAGCTTCAGATCGCGTGCCCGTGCCTGCTCCGCATCGGCTTGCCGGCGGTACAGCACCGACACGAAAGCACCGGCGACGGCAGCCCACAGCGCCAGGATTACCGCGAGCTTGAGCAGTTCTACGCGGTTGGTGAAAACCAGTGCCGAACTGGCCGCAATCGCGAGGACCAGCAACGTCGTCAAGAGCACCCAACCCGGTCTGCGGCCGCCGCGCCGGACCCGGGCGCCGCGGGACAGAACGGTCATGGCCTGACTGTACCCGGGCAGCGCCGTCCGCGTGTCGCGCCGGTCCGGCGATTCTTCAGCCGATTCGACGGGCCGCCAGCAACGTCGGCGAGCGATGCCTGGCAACCGGTTAGGTTTCGGCCCCCTCGCCGCCCTCGGTGGGATCCTGCGGAGACTTGCAGCAGTGTTGCAGCCACAGCGCGGCAACCACCAACGCCAGCGCGCTGCCGGCGGCCACGACGGTTCCGGTGGTGTCTTCGACGGCAACCCGCTGCCATGACCGCCGCGGCAATAGGTACACCAGCACCCCAATCCACCAGCCGAGCACCAGGGCGCCCACCCACGCCGATGCCTTGGCGACCATCAGACTGCGGGCCACGGCGAGCGGGTGCAGTCGGCCGGGCCCGTCGCCGATCTCGCCGTCACCGATCTTGGTCCGGATGTAGCGAGCCCACAACGCCTCGGCGATCGCGACGCCGAGCAGCGACAGCCCGGTCCACACCGTGATCCGCGGAAACCACCGGAACAACACCATGACCAGCAGATAACCGCCCACCGCAGCCGCGATCACCGCGGCCATCAGATCGCGTTTGCGGGTGGGGCCCATCAGTTTCCCAAGGTCAGGGCCGTCAACCGGACACCCGCCCGATCGGCGGGCTGAAGTTCAGCCAGCAGCTCGGCGACGGGTCGCGGACCGTCCGGCAGCGGCACTTCGGCCGCCGGATCGACGTCCAGCCACGGAATCATCACGAAGGCCCGCAGGTGTGCCAGTGGGTGCGGTAGCCGCAGATCGCTGTCGTCGGAGAGCACGTCCACTCGGCCGGACGGGGTGATCTCGGCGCAGGTGACCAGGTCGACGTCCAGCGTTCGCGGACCCCAGCGCTCGTCGCGCATCCGGCCCGCGGCCCGCTCGAACTCGTGAGCCCGGCACAGCCACGCGTGGCAGTCACGATCCGGGTCGTCGGCAATCAGCACCGCGTTGAGAAACGGATCCTGCTCGATGCCGCCCCACGGGTCGGTCTCGTACACCCGGGACGCCGCGACAAACGCATCACCGAGCCCGTCGACGACCGACCGAAGATGCGCGAGGCGGTCACCGAGGTTCGAGCCGATCGACAGCACTACCCGCGTCATACCGCCCCGCCCGCAGGGACCACCGATCCGCGGCCGCCACGCCGCGACCGCCGGGTCACCACCGCTATGTCGGCGAACGGCAGCGGGATGGGGGCCTGCGGCTTGTGCACCACCACCTCGACGGCGTGCACGCGCTGGTCTTCCATCACCTCGTCGGCGATCTCGGCGCCGACCGTTTCGATGAGGTTGCGCGGCGTCCCGCCGACAATATCGCTGGCTCGCTGCGCCAGCCCGATGTAGTCGTAGGTGTCGGCCAAATCGTCGCTGCGGGCCGCGTCGACCAGATCGATCCACATGGTGATGTCGACGACGAAGCGCTGCCCGGCCACCCGCTCGTGGTCGTAGACCCCGTGTTTGCCGTGAACAATCAAGCCGCGCAGCTCAATTCGGTCAGCCATCGCGCTCGGTCCCTTCAACTCGCTGCCATGCTTCGACCACCTTGAGGGCGTCGACCGTTGCCCGCACGTCGTGTACCCGCACGCCCCAAGCCCCGTGCAGGGCAGCCAGCGCCGAAATCACCGCCGTGGCCGTCTCGCGCCCGGCAGGCGGGCGGGTGGTGCCGTCGGGCCCGGCGAGCAAGCTACCGATGAAACGCTTGCGCGAGGCACCCAGCAAAACGGGAAACCCGGTGGCGACCAACTCCGGCAGGGCCCGAAGAAGTGCCCAATTGTGTTGTCCCGTCTTGGCGAAACCGAGGCCCGGATCGATCACCAGCTTCGCCGGGTTGACGCCGGCGGCTACCGCGTCGTCAACGGCTGCCATCAGTTCGCCGCGCACTTGCGCCACCACGTCGCCGTAGTCGGGCACCTGGTGCGGGTTGGCCGCCGACACCGGCCGCCAGTGCATCAGCACCCACGTCACCCCGGCTTCGGCCACCAACGGCGCCATCGCCGGATCGGCCCGGCCGCCGGACACGTCGTTGACCAGTTGCGCGCCGCTTTCCAGCGCCGAGCGCGCGACGGCGGCGTGCATGGTGTCGATGCTGACCGTAACTCCCTGTGCAGCAAGCTCTTTCACCACCGGTAGCACTCGGGCCGTCTCGACACCCGGGTCGACGCGGGCAGCGCCGGGCCGAGTGGACTCGCCGCCGACGTCGACGATGTGGGCGCCGTCGGCAACCAGCGCCAGACCGTGCTCCACGGCGCCGGCGGCATCGAGGTAACGCCCGCCGTCCGAGAACGAGTCGTCGGTGACGTTGACGACACCCATGACCTGCACAGGCGCCGGGGTCACTTACGCAGGATGAGATCGAGCGCTTCGGCTCGAGAAGCGGCATTGGTTTTGAACAGACCACGCACCGCTGAGGTCGTCGTGACGGCACCGGGCTTGCGGACCCCGCGCATCGCCATGCACAGATGTTCGGCCTCGACGACGACGATGACGCCCCGGGGTTCCAGCTTCTTCACCAGCGCGTCGGCGATCTGGCTGGTCAGCCGCTCCTGCACCTGCGGCCGCTTGGCATACAGGTCTACCAGCCGGGCGATTTTGGACAACCCGGTCACCCGGCCGTCCTCACCCGGGATATAGCCGACGTGGGCCACACCGTGAAACGACACCAGATGGTGTTCGCACGTGGAGTACATCGGTATCTGCTTGACCAGCACCAGCTCGTCGTGGTCTTCGTCGAACATGGCGTTGAGCACCGCGTCGGGGTCGGTGTAGAGCCCGGCGAAGATCTCCTTGTAGGCGCGGGCGACGCGTGCCGGAGTGTCCCGCAAACCGCCCCGGTCCGGGTCCTCGCCGATGGCGCACAGCAATTCACGAACGGCGGCCTCGGCGCGCGGCTGGTCGAACGCCCGCGGGAGGGACGACGTGGGGCGAGAATCCAGCTGCGTCATGGCAATCCTCCGTTTCGTCAGCCGTGCGCCGACGGATTGGACCGGCTGACGTCCTTATTCTGCTGGTCGGAAGGCTCATCGGGGTCCGGTTCGGATTTTTCCGGCAGACGATAACCCGGCGCCGGCTGCGGCCGGCCGGGCGACGACGGTGGTGGTGGCCATCCCGGAGCGTGCCAGTCCGCCGGTGCACCGTAGTCGGGCTGGTAGGCCGATCTGTCCTCCCGGTCCAATCCGTTGCCGCCGCCGGCGGCTGACTGGGCACCCTGTGCTGCTTCGGCCGCGCGGGTAGCCCGCGCGATCGCTTGCTTGAACGCCGGCTCTTTCAGCGGCGGTGGCCACGGCTCGCCGCGTTCCATGGCGAGCTCGCCGGGTGTCTTGATGGGCGGCTTGTCCGAGGGAATCCGGCCGCCGAAGTCGTCGAACACGGTGAGCCGGGGCCGCTTTTCGACGTTGGCGAAGATCGCCTCCAGCTCCGGCCGGTGCAGGGTTTCCTTTTCCAACAGCTCACCCGCCAGCGTGTCGAGCACGTCGCGGTATTCGGTGAGGATCTCCCACGCCTCGGTGTGCGCCGCCTCAATGAGCTTGCGCACTTCTTCGTCGATTTCGCGGGCAACCTCGTGCGAGTAGTCGGACTGCGTGCCCATCGAGCGGCCCAGGAACGGGTCGCCGTGCTCGGTGCCGTATTTCACCGCCCCGAGGCGGGCGCTCATGCCGTACTCGGTGACCATCGCGCGGGCCACCTTGGTCGCCTGCTCGATGTCGGACACCGCGCCGGTGGTCGGCTCGCGAAACACCAATTCCTCCGCAGCACGCCCACCCATCGCGAACACCAGCTGCGCGATCATCTCGGAGCGGGTCCTCAGGCCCTTGTCCTCCTCGGGCACCGCCACCGCGTGGCCGCCGGTGCGGCCGCGGGCCAGGATCGTCACCTTGTAGACGGGGTCGATGTCGGGCATCGCCCAGGCCGCCAGGGTGTGGCCGCCCTCATGATAGGCGGTGATCTTTTTCTCGTGCTCGCTGATGATCCGCCCTTTGCGGCGTGGGCCGCCGATCACCCGGTCCACCGCCTCCTCCAAGGCGGGACCGGTGATGACGGTGCCGTTCTCCCGAGCGGTCAGCAGCGCCGCCTCGTTGATGACGTTGGCCAGGTCGGCGCCGGTCATGCCGACGGTCCGCTTGGCCAGCCCGTCGAGGTCGGCGTCCGGGCCGATCGGCTTGCCCTTGGAATGCACTTGCAGCACCGCGCGGCGACCCGCCAGGTCCGGGTTGGTCACCGGGATCTGCCGGTCGAATCGGCCGGGCCGCAGCAGCGCCGGGTCCAGGATGTCGGGCCGGTTGGTGGCCGCGATCAGAATGACGCCGGCACGCGGGTCGAAGCCATCCATCTCGACCAGGAGCTGGTTGAGCGTCTGCTCGCGCTCGTCATGGCCGCCGCCCAGGCCGGCACCGCGCTGGCGGCCCACCGCGTCGATCTCGTCGACGAAGATGATGCAGGGGTTGTTCTGCTTGGCCTGGTCGAATAGGTCCCGGACGCGCGAGGCGCCGACACCGACGAACATCTCGACGAAGTCGGACCCGGAGATGGTGAAGAATGGCACGCCTGCCTCGCCTGCGACCGCCCGGGCCAGCAGCGTCTTGCCGGTGCCCGGTGGGCCGTAGAGCAGCACACCCCTGGGGATCTTGGCGCCCAGCGCCTGGTAGCGGCCGGGGTTCTGCAGGAAATCCTTGATCTCGTAGAGCTCCTCGACGGCTTCGTCGACACCGGCAACGTCGGCGAACGTCGTCTTGGGCATGTCCTTGTTGAGCATCTTGGCCCGGGACTTGCCGAAACCGAAGCCCATCCGCGCGCCGCCCTGCATGCGGGAGAACATCACGAACAGCCCCACCAGCAGCAGCAGGGGAAGCACGTAGACCAGCAGCTCGCCCAGGATGCTGCCCTGGTTGACGACGGTGCTGACCTTGGCGTTTTTCGCGGTCAGCGCGTTGAACAGGTCGACGGCGTAGCCGGTGGGGTACTTGGTGATGACCTTGTCGGATCCGTCGGTGTCGTTGTTGCCCTTCTTCAGGGTCAGCCGCAGCTGCTGCTCGCGGTCATCAATCTGCGCGCTCTTGACGTTGTCGCTGTTGATCTGAGCCACCGCCACCGAGGTGTCGACGGGCTTGTAACCGCGGGTGTCGTCACTGAAATAGAAGAACGACCAGCCCAGCAGCACCACGACGGCGATCGCCGTGACGGTGCGGATCACGTTTTTTCGATTCATCAATCATCGGCCGTGCCGGCCAGGTCCTTCCGGATTCACGCAGCTGGAAATGTCAAGGTTACCGTCCCGTGGCGATCGCAAGCCCAGCTCGACGGGTCTAGCCGGGCTAGCGGGTCGCCACAGCCCTGCTGCGTCAACGACCGGCGGTTCCCGCCAGGGTTCCCGAGCATCGCAACCGCCGCGGGGATATTGGTCACATCAGCGCCCGCGGTTGGCTGGTCACGGTCTTCCAGCGTGACGTGGCCCACAGATCGCGCGACCGGGGCGCTCGGCCATCGGGTGGGCAGTTACTCGTAGTAGCGCGCCTCGATCACATTGCCGTCCGGATCGGCGAAGTAGTAGCCCTGCGGCGCCCAGCCGCGAGCGCCGAAGCTGAGGTTCAGCCGCGCGCCGGTGTCGATGCCCGCTGCCTGCAGACGTTCGTCGAGGGCGTCGTACTCGGTCTTCGACATGGCGAGACAGACGTGGTTGACCGGATGGCCCGCGCTGCCGGCGACCCTGGTCATCGACTCGGTAGCCGCGGCACTTCGCACGGGGATGAGGTCGATGATGGAGTCCTCGCACACCCGCACACTCGGGAACGGCGCAGTTCCGCCTTCGAACTCGTCGAACCGTACCGGCGTAAGCCCGACCACCCTGGAGTAGAAGTCCATTGCCGCCCGCACGTCTTTTGTCCATAGCACTATGTGGTCCAGCCGCATCAGCCGATGATGCGCGGCGCCGGTCACGATATCCAGTCCGCGCTTCCACCTGACCGACCGACCGTTGCACCCAGCGTGAAACTGCTGCCAAATTCAAGCCGAATTTTCGCAGCGGTTTCACGCTCGGCGGAGCCCTACCCAGATGGGGCCTTCCCGCTCCGGTGCCGTTGTGATTTGGTGAGACGGTGGCTCTATCAACCGAACGGTTAGTCGATACCAATGGTGTACAGCTGCGGGTGGTCGAGGCCGGAGATCGCGGCGCACCCGTGGTGATACTGGCCCACGGCTTTCCCGAGCTGGCCTACTCCTGGCGGCACCAGATTCCCGCACTGGCCGCCGCCGGCTACCACGTGCTGGCTCCGGATCAACGCGGCTATGGGGGTTCGTCGCGTCCGGAGGCGATCGAGGCCTACGACATTCACCAGTTGACGGCCGACCTGGTGGGTTTGCTTGACGACGTGGGCGCGGAGCGCGCGGTCTGGGTGGGTCACGACTGGGGTGCCGTGGTGGTGTGGAATGCGCCGCTGTTGCACCCCGACCGGGTCGCGGGAGTCGCCGCATTGAGCGTTCCACCGCTGCCCCGCGCTCAGGTGCCGCCCACCGAAGCGTTTCGCAAGACGTTCGGAGAGAACTTCTTCTACATCCTCTATTTCCAGCAGCCGGGTGTGGCCGATGCTGAGCTCGATGGTGACCCGGCCCGCACGATGCGCCGAATGATCGGCGGTTTGCGACCACCGGGCGACCAGAGTTCGGCACTGCGCATGCTGGCGCCCGGACCTGAGGGCTTTATCGACCGGCTGCCGGAGCCGGAAGGGCTGCCGGACTGGATCAGTCAGGACGAACTGGACCACTACATCAGCGGATTCGCTCACACCGGTTTTACCGGCGGGCTCAACTGGTATCGCAATTTCGACCGCAACTGGGAGACAACGGCCGAACTCGCTGACGCCAAAATCTCGGTGCCGTCACTATTTATTGCTGGGACCGCGGACCCGGTGCTGTCCTTCACCCGTACCGACCGCGCTTCGGAGGTGATCAGCGGCCCCTACCGCGAGGTGCTGATCGACGGCGCCGGGCACTGGTTGCAGCAGGAGCGGCCCGACGACGTGAACGCGATACTACTCGAGTTCCTCAACGGGGTGCAGTGGTGACGGGTGCGCCGCTTCGCTTCGGCGTCTTCATCACACCGTTTCACCCGACCGGCCAATCCCCCACGGCGGCACTGGAATACGACATGGACCGGGTGGTCGCGCTGGACCGCCTGGGCTTCGACGAGGCCTGGTTCGGCGAACATCACTCCGGCGGCTACGAGCTGATCGCCTGCCCGGAGGTCTTCATCGCGGCCGCGGCCGAGCGGACCAAACACATCCGGCTGGGCACCGGAGTGGTCTCGCTGCCCTACCACCATCCGCTGATGGTGGCCGACCGCTGGGTGCTGCTGGATCACCTGACCCGTGGCCGGGTCATGTTCGGCACGGGCCCCGGCGCGCTGCCGTCGGACGCCTACATGATGGGCATCGATCCCATCGACCAGCGCCGGATGATGCAGGAGTCTCTGGAGGCGATTCTCGCCTTGTTCCGTGCCGCGCCGGACGAACGTATCGACCGCCATTCCGACTGGTTCACCCTGCGCGAGGCGCAACTACATATCCGGCCGTACACCTGGCCGTACCCTGAGATCTCAACGGCGGCAATGATTTCGCCGTCCGGGCCAAGGCTGGCCGGAGCGCTGGGCACGTCGCTGCTGTCGCTGTCGATGTCGGTGCCCGGCGGGTATGCCGCACTGGAGAACACCTGGGGAGTGGTGTGCGAGCAGGCCGCCAAAGTCGGACGGGACGAGCCCGATCGTCGCGACTGGCGAGTGCTTTCCATCATGCATTTGGCCGACACCCGGGACCAGGCTCTCGACGACTGTATCTACGGGTTGCCCGATTTCTCGAAGTACTTTGGCGCGGCGGGGTTTGTCCCGCTATCCAACGCGGTCGAGGGCACGCAATCCACCCGGGAATTCGTCGAAGAGTATGCCGCCAAGGGGAATTGCTGCATCGGCACACCTGAGGACGCTATCGCCCACATCGAGGACCTGCTGGACCGCTCGGGCGGCTTCGGAACGCTGCTGTTGCTCGGCCACGACTGGGCGGCGCCACAGGCGACTTTTCACTCCTATGACCTGTTCGCCCGCAAAGTGATCCCCTATTTCAAGGGTCAGCTCGAAGCGCCCCGCGCGTCGCACGAGTGGGCCAAGGGCAAGCGTGAGGACTTGATCGGCCGGGCGGGCCAGGCGGTCGTCAAGGCCATCAACGAGCACGTGGCCGAGCACCAAGGCGGTGAAAGCTGATGCGCGCCTCGGTGTTACGAAATGGGCGCATGGTGTACCGGGACGACGTGCCCGACCCGGCGCCCGGCCCGGGCCAGGTACTGGTCAAGGTGCTGACATGCGGTATCTGCGGTTCTGACCTGCATTTCGCCGCGCACGGCGAGGAAATGCTGGCGCTCACCGATCAGATGTCGCGCGGCACCGGCGGACCCAACGTCGATCTGAACCGTGACGTCTTCATGGGTCACGAATTCAGCGCCGAGATACTCGAAGCGGGACCCGATACCGAAACCCAGCCACCCGGAACGTTGGTCACGTCGATTCCGGTGTTGCTGTCGGCCAAGGGTTTCGAGCCGATCATCTACAGCAACGACACAATCGGCGGCTATGCCGAACGGATGCTGCTCTCGGCACCGCTGCTGCTGCCCGTTCCGAATGGCCTCGATCCCAAACATGCCGCCCTCGCCGAACCCATGGCGGTGGGATTGCACGCCGTCAACAAGTCGGGCATTGCCCCCGGCGAGGCGGCCCTGGTGCTTGGTTGCGGTCCGATCGGTATGTCCATCATCGCAGCACTTCGGTTGCGCGGCGTTGAAACCATTGTGGCAGCTGACTTTTCGTCGAAGCGACGGGAACTGGCGACGACGATGGGAGCGCATCGGACGGTAAACCCGGCACAGGGCTCGCCATTTGACACCGTCAAGGCTGCAGTGGTTTTCGAGGCGATCGGCGTGCCGGGGATCATCGATGAGGTGTTGCGACGGGCGCGGCCGGGCACGCGGCTGGTCGTGGCCGGAGTGTGCATGCAGACCGACACCATGCATCCGTTCTTCGCGATTGCCAAAGAGATCAACGTGCAGTTCGTGCTCGCCTACGGCCCGGATGAATTCGCCGAGTCACTGCGTGCGATCGCCGAGGGCGATATCGACGTCAGCCCGCTGATCACCGGGGAGGTCGGCCTGGACGGGGTCGGTACGGCCTTCGACGACCTCACCGACCCCGAGCGGCACTGCAAGATTCTGGTCACGCCCCAGGCTTAGCTTAGGCCCAGCTGGAGCCGACCGCACCGTCGGTGTTGGCCATATTGGCCCCGGCGGCTTGCACATTGGCGCCATGAGCATTGGCTTGCTCGTAAATGACCTGGAAGTTGCGGCCCAATTGGGTGACGAACTCCTGGCAGGCCGCCGACCCGGCGCCGCCCCAGAAGTCCCCGGCGGCAAGGACGTCACGAACGATGGCCTGGTGCTCGGCTTCCAATGAGGCGGCTTGTGCGCGAATGGTGGCGCCGTGGGCGTCGACATCGCCGAACCGATAGCTGATTGTCATGTCGGTGTTCTCCTGTCGTGGAATCGGCTCAGCTGCCGAGGATCTGCTGGGACGCTTGCTCTTGCTGCTCGTAGTTGCCGGCGTCGCGGACCAGTCCGTCGCGCACCCCGTGCAGCATGGTGACGATGTTGCGGAAGGCCTGATGCATCTGGCCCATGGTGTCGTAAGAGCTCGCCTCTGCCGTACCGGCCCAGCCCGCACCAGAGATGTTCTGCGCGGACGCCCACATCCTGCGGGCCTCGTCTTCCACGGTCTGGGCGTGCACCTCGAAACGGCCCGCCATGTCCCGCATCGCGTGCGGGTCGGTCATAAAACGTGCGGTCATGTTGAATGCCTCCTTGAAGAATCGTCGAATCTGATGTCGATCACCGGTAACTCGAGAGCGTCGCCCCCTCTCCTCAGCCGACCACGCTGCGCGGCAACACGGCCAGGGCCGGCATGGCTACGCCGAACTCTCGCGTCTGCATGAACCGCACCGTTTCCGCGGGGATGCCCCGGGTCATCATTGGCGCCGCCGTACCGGCACCGGTGATCGGCGTGGCCGCAGCCGCCGGAGCGGCCGCAGCTTCGGGCGCGGACGCGGCCCAGCTCGGCGGCACCGACAGACTTCCGACCGAACCGGCCTGACCCATACCGGCCGTCAACGGCACCATGGTCCGACCCGGGGCCAGCATCTCCGGCACGCGAGTCGGGGGCAGCGCCGGCATCTCGGGCACCCGCATGGGTGCGGTGGGAATGGGCGTCGCCGGTCGAGGGACCGGGGCCGGGGTGTGCATCGGCCTCGCCGGAGACGGGCTGGGTGCTGCCGGTTGTTGCAGCCCGCCAGTTCCGGGTGCGCCCATGCCGGCGCCCTGGCCAGCCTGGCCGAAGGTGCCGCCCAAGAGGCCCACAAGTTGGCTAATGCCGGTTTGGAAGCTGCTACGCAGCGATGACGGAATCGTCGCCAGCGTGTTGGCCGCTTGACCGGCCAGGCCCTGGATGGCGCCTTGCAGGTTGGTGACGGCGACCTCGCCGGCCGCGACCGCACTGCCGACCAGGCCGGCCACATTGGTCGTGGCAGGCGCCACCGCCATCGGGGTCAGCATGGCCGCCGCTGATGCCGCGCCGGCGTAGGCATACATTGCGGCGGCGTCTTGAGCCCACATCTCGGCGTAGTGCGCCTCCGTGGCCATGATCGCCGGCGTATTGATGCCCAGGAAATTCGTCGCGACCAGCGACGCGAGCAACGCCCGGTTAGCCGCAATCACCGGCGGTGGCACGGTGGCCGCAAACGCAGCCTCGTGCGCGGCCGCGGCCACGGTCGCCTGCGTTCCCGCCTGCTCGGCCTGCACGGCGGTGGAGTGCATCCAGCCCACATACGGTGCGGCGGCGGCGGCCATGGCCGCCGAGGACGGGCCCTGCCATCCCGCGTCGGCAAGTTCGGCAATCACCGAGCCGTAGCCCGTCGCGGCGGAGCGCAACTCGGCAGCCAGGCCATCCCAGGCCGCCGCCGCGGCCAGCATCGACGCCGACCCTGGTCCTGCATACATCAGCCCCGAGTTGATTTCCGGGGGTAAGGCACCGAAATCCATTGCTAATCCCTCCTTTTGAGTGGTTATCGGCTGTACGACGGCTGCGCTAGTGAGTCCCGGCATAGCTACCGCGCCCGTAGGACGCCGAGTGACGGTCGTAACCGCCATAGGGGTCATAGCCGCCATAGCCGCCATGGCCCCCGCCATAGCCGCCGCCATGGGTGGTCGAGTGACGGTCGTAGCCGCCATAGGCGCCATAGCCCTCGCGATACGGCGTTGTGCTGGCAGGCTCGGCGGGCGTCGGGCGAGTGGGCATCCGATCGGGCGTCGGGCGAGTGGGCATCCGATCGGGCGTCGGGTGGGCAGGCATCCGATCGGGCGCCGGGCGGGGC
>NZ_MVIF01000068.1 GCF_002086675.1 Mycobacterium persicum | reverse complement strand
CATGCCTGACGACGGTCACCGTTTCGCGGGCATTCTTATGTGAGGCACCGAGGGTGTTTCGCGGGCACTTTTCGTGAATCAAGCCGGTGCCTTGTAAGGCGCCCGTTCCGGGCTGAAAATGGGGCGGTGGTCGCCTTGCGACGCCGAGTCAACTTGGTCCTTCGAGGCCGGATGCGAGCCGGGCGCTGGGGTCGTGTGGCGCCCTTCATTGTTGCAGTCGTTGGTGTTTGGTTAAGCACGCGGATTAGTTTCTCCTTTCTTGCGGCCCACGGGCGACCACTCATCATGATCAGCTGGCCTGAGAGGAGTTGATGGGGCTGTGTTGACCGAGTCTGAGGACCGGGAAGAAATTATCGCCAGGGTCGCCGCGCTGGACATCGGCAAAGCCGACCTGGGTGTGTTGCGTGCGGCTTCCCGCGCCGCGGGGACGCCGAAAGCGGCGGCAGGAAGCGTCGACGCATTCGACGAATGACTGCCTCGTTGATCGAGCTTGCCAACGGCTGGTCGAACTGAAGGTGCAGCGGGTGGTGATGGAAGCCACCTCCGACTACTGGAAACCGGTGTTTTACCTGTTGGAAGCGCACGGGCTGGAGCCGTGGCTGGTCAATGCACGCGTCCATGTCGGATATGATCCTGACGATCGACATCGGATTTTTGGCGCAATAGGCTGAACGTAAAATGCTCGTCAATTCCAGCATGGGCCATGGCGATATCTGCGGCCCTGAAATTTCCCTGAGCGCGGCTCCCATCATGTGCAATTCTTGTCAACAAGAACTTTGGTCTACTTGCGCCCGACCAGCGGGCGCTGCTCGCGGCTTCCCGCGGCATCGCGCGCTAACAACGATTGGCGACACCGCCCGGGTTATCTGGCGACAGCAGCCACCAACCAATAGGTGCAAGCGTAGAGCCGGCCGACGGGAGGTGCGCGTCAACTGACATGTCGATGCATGGAGTATTCGAAATCGCACATATTATGTCGGATGCGAGTCTTAATCTGGTATTGAATTTCCCAGGAGGCGGTTGATCGAGTCTGTCCAGAGCCTGGACTTCGTCCCGACAAGTTATTTCAAAGTGCTGCGATTGTCTACGCTCAACCAGTCGAGATGATCTGCACGGCAGTTCACTCATTGGTGCCAGTTTCCCGCATTAATGCTGGTAGTGAGAAAATCGATAACACCATCGCGAATTATGTCGTCACGTAGCTCGTCGCCTGCGATCAACTCCACATACCACACGACTCAACCTGCCAGGAAAGAGGAGGCTGGCAGTGGTTGCGCAAAGTGCCATCCTTGCGCGTTATTGCATCCGAACGCATGCAATCGATCAAGTTGTCGCGGGGTTTCGACGTGCTTTGCAGTGACAGTCAGACCTAATCCGCGGCCGAGTTCAATCATCGCTCGGGTGATCTGTTCATCGGCTGCCCGGTCGCGGATGCTTCCACCAATGTTCTCCACGAGCTTGCCGGCGAGTTTGACCACTCCGACCGGAAGGTTGGGCAGGTTGGCAAAGCTGGAGAACCCGGTGCCGAAGTCGTCGATTGCGATGCCCACACCTAGGGCGGACAGCTCTTGCAACGCAATCAATGCCGCCGCGTCTTTGCCAAGGCTTGTATCATGGCCAAGTTCAAGCTGCAAAGCGCTAGCGGGTAGGCCGTTTCCGGTGAGCGCATTTTTGACTAGTGGAATAAATTTTGGATCGCAGATAACGCTGCTGGCGATATTAACGCTGACGAATGGTTGCGGCTCGCTGCTGTCGTCACGCCAATCACGGGCAACGCGGCAGGCTTCCTCAATTACGAAGGCCGTAAGCGACGTAATCAGGCCGTTATTTTCAGCGATCTCAATAAATCGACCGGGGAGGAGGGTGCCCAACTTTGGGTGCGCCCAACGCAGCAGCGCTTCGGCACCGATTATGGTGGTATCGGCTAACCGGAAGATTGGCTGGTAAACAGCAAAGAATTCACCACGATCCAGTGCCGTGCGCATCGCGGCCGGCAGGAAGTATTGTGCGACCTGTTGGTCGCGGGCATGGGCCGCGCGTCGCTTATCGCCAATTCCAATACGGCTGTTATCCAGCGACTTAGCCGACTCGGCCTTTGGTCGGTCCGACAAGGTGCCTACATAGCCTACGCAGAGGTCCTGCAACAGCGAGGCAAGCCGTGTTGACGATCCATGGCCGCCGAAGTGGCGTTGGACGGCGCCGGCAACATCGCCCAACACGCGCGCGGGGTCGGGACCAGTAGCGGCCCGCCGCGCCAGGGAAGCGCCGACCCGCATGGCCAGGTTTGAGCTGCCCTGCTCATAGGCGCGTCGCAACATGGCCGCGAGCTGCTGAGAATATTCCACGTCAGACCCGAGGTTGCAAAACCGCACGGCATCGGCGATAGCACAGCTCAAGTCGGCGTCAGTTTTCGTCTTTGCTGCGGCCATCCTGGCAGGTCGCTCCTCACTGTTAAGGGGCGTGGGAGCCGCATCAGATCGCCGGCCGATCAGCCCGTCTCATCTGACCGAACTTCAGCATTAAAAGCATCCGCCAAAACGCGTAGGTTGGCGCAGCAGGCCACGGGACAGGGTTCATCCCCCTACAACACCTCTGACTATGATCTGCGGCAAGCTGCAGGTGATGAGGAGGGCGGTGCTCCGGCAAGGCCGGGGAGCCATAAGCTTTAGCCACCGTTTCAGCTGCAGGCGCCAACGACCGGGGACCGGTCGATCTCACGAAAGCAAATCAGCACCGAAGATGTTTGGGGGGAATCGGGTTCAAGCAGTTGAATGTTTGCCGCAACCCATATCAGTTTCCTATCAGACGGACGTTCCACGGCGAAGATCGAACCGCTCTCAATACCCCTCGTTCGGAAGATCTCGATCATGGCGACCAGGTCAGGGCCGACTGATCGGCCATGACGGTCGTAAATGGGAACCTTTACGACTCGGGTAGCGGGGTCATATAGAGAATCACTGGAATCGATGCCCAGAATCCTCAGTGCCGCGGGGTTCACCAACTCAGCGCAACCATCAGGGCTCAACACCACCACGCCCTCGAATAGTGAGGAGATGACGCTTTGGAACAGTTGCTCGGCTCGACACCATACGGACTCGTCGCTGCACACCAGCACGAAACCGCTATCCATTGCGGTCACTGCCACCTGCACAGCCAGGGCCACCCCGTCGGACGTGCGGTGGGTAGTGTGCAGTAGACCGCCGTCGGCGACGACTTCATGAGGGTAAAGCGGCGCGCCAACTGCTTCGCTAACTGGCCGCGCTAATGCGTCTGAAGCCGGGCGACGATAGATCGCCTCGGCTGCCGGATTCCAACTGGTGACAATACCGGTGTGGGTGGTTGCAATGACGGCGTCGCTGACATGATTGACAAGGGCTGCCTGGTAGCGCAATGTCTTCTCCACGGCCTTTTGCCTGCTGAGGTCGCGCAGGACCACCAGATACGCGAGATTGCCGTTCCAGACAGTCAACACCGATGTCACTTCCACATCCAATGTGCTGCCATCCAGGAGCAACAATGTCTCCTGAGCCGGGTTTGAGGTGTCCCCGAGCTCACGCAGGGAGCCGATGCGTGCCATCATGTCTGGTACTGAGTCGGGATGCACGATTTCGGTGATCCGGCGGCCGAGGAGCTGGTTTTGCGATGTTGCGGCCAGCGTTTTTGTCCCGGTCGGATTGACATATACCAAACGGCCGTTTTCATGCACCAATATCACATCAGGACAATGGTCGAGCAGCTGTCGATAATGCTGGTCGAACAATTGGCGTTGAGTGGCTATATCATCGATCGCATAAGTTGCGCTGCACACCTGCGCTTCCAACTCGCTGCTATTATGCGTTTCCCGTAAGTCTTTCATCTTCCTATCCAGCGTAGTTGAAAGCTCGCCAACGTGAGGAAGTTTAGACCTCAGCCTATCACATCGCCCCTGGCGCTCGTGTGTCAGTCCCCTACGAGATGGCTTACAACCAGTTGGCCCAGGTCGGCACCGCTTACGTCAATGCCTAGGTCCCTGTCGATGAAACGTACGTTGGTAACACGGTCTAACCCCGCGATCATCGAACTGGAGTCGATTGCGGTGCCGAGGACCAAAATTGGCTTCTGAAGTGCACTGGCCCAGCCGAGTTCGACCACAACGCCTAGAGATGGAGGAATTCCAAGCACCGCGACAACCACGTCGGACGAAACCAGCTCTTTGTGGTCGATCGGAACGCACTCTGCGGGCGCCAACGGCGACGATCCCCAGTCTTCGTTGACCTGTGCGGAAAAGTATTCGAAACCCGCGTTGGCGAGGCAGGCGTAGAATTGTTCGAGTTCCTGCCTAAAATTGCGATCGAAAACGCCGTCGGCGCCTAGATAGTTGCTAAATGGCGCCGCGACAAAGATCTTCGGGCGTTGGTCATGGGAATGCTCGGCTGTCATGCGAATTTGGTGTACTTTCTTGTGTTATTCTTTGCTAGGGCGACCGGATATTTCTGCCTAACCTTCACGAGCTTGTCGAAGCATGACTGCAATAGATCGATATCGAGGTGCCACGACAGTCGAATCAGGTAGTTGTAGATGTCGGCCAATTCCGCCGCTATGGATCGGACATCGAGGTCGACACGATCAGCGCGATACTTCCATTGCAGCTCTTGGGCAAGTTCGCCAACTTCCGCCATAAGGCTGATAGCCAGATCCTGCGGTGTCTCGAACTTGCTCCATTCTCGCTCGCGGATGACCTGTTGCAGTTCAAGGTGGTAGTCCGGCCATTCGTAAGCCATCAGAGCTCGTGACTCACGACGATGGGTGCTCCATTGGCCAATAACCACCTGCTCTGAGTCAACATCGGGGATCAGCGCGTCGAGTCGCCACCCGCGGACCTGCATTATCCGGACCATGCCCGGCGAAATTGGAAGGTGAACGTATACACGTCCTTCAGTCTTGATAAATTCGTCGACCTTCTGCAATGCGAGCAGTAGCGCATCGAATGTGGCTTCGTCTTTCCAGAATGCCGTCGAAATCTTGGTCGAACCGCCCTTCTTGGGACATAAGACGAGCGCACCGACCAAATCGTGGCCTTGGTAGGCGAGGTAGACCAGCTTTGGTTTCGATTCCACGTCGCCGGGAACGCGCCCGGCTGCCGCTTGAATCTGCAAAATATCATGAGGAATGGCTTCATTGGATACAAACGACTTCGCTTTGCTGGCCAGTTGTTCCCATTGTCTTTCGGTCTCGGCGCGAACTAACGAGATATCTCCAGCACTCGTATCCAATGCAGAGCCGGGTGGCGATACGGGGAGTTGAAGAATTAATTCGCAGTGCGCTTTCAAATACTGGTCGCGCGAAGACCCCACGACGTGGAAACCTTGGCGGGTAAAAAAATTCACCGCTGAACGGTTAGACTTGTCAATGGTGCAGTAGATGTTCCTTACCGCAATATCGGCATCGGAAAGTGTCTTTTCCAGGTAAGCTAGAAGACTACGCCCCACTCCACGTCGTCGAGCCTTCGGATGTACGATCAGCGGGCTGATCTTAACTGTGTTCTGACGCTTTACGACGTAGTTCAGAAAGCCAATGACGCCGCCGGTTCGCGCACAGCTGGCGACTAGGCCAACCTGACGTGTCGAGTTGTAGCCACGCTCATCCACATTGTCGTTGAGGTACGCCTCCACCAGGCGATTGAAATGAGCAACATGATCACCTCCGTAGTGGGGATTCAGCGCATCGACAACCAGATCTAAGACCGCGCCCGTATGACCGACGCGAAACGGCTCCACAATAATGTCCATGTCACACCTCTGCTCTCACTTCGACATAACCACACAAGCAAGTTTGGAAATTAGCCAGACAAACAATCACTGGTAGTGCTTCGATACTCCGGCCTAGTGCGGCATCACTTCGTGCACGCACAACTTGATAACCGGCCTTCGGCCCACGCGACGGATACGGCTTCGAACGCCCGCTCTACATGCTGCACTGCCTCGGCGCCGCTGTAGGCTCGGATCTGAAGCACCCGCACAGTCTTTCGGCCGCCAGCGCGCAAATACATCGGCAAAAATGCTTAAGTTGAAGCTGCGGCCTGCGCATCCATTGTGAAAGCGCCCGTTGATGGCTGCCGTGCGTCCTGATCCGACGAACGTGACGGCTGTCCACGAGCCGGAGAGCTGCTTACGCAAGATTCACGCGATCGCTGATTCCGCGGGCGAGTTGCAGCACGGGGACCCGGGCCCCCTTAGCTCACCGGCACGACCAGTCGACAGTCAGCACAACGATCTGGCTATTATGCGCCGAACCATAGCGACCTCGAGGACTGCGTCAACGCGGTCCTCGATTATCGTGAGCCAACGCCGTCAACCGGTTTGGCCACCGGCGCTAGTGTCCTGAGTCATTAATTCGGGTGCAGTAGTTGGCGATGCCGGCGAGAATTTGGTCGGCGGTTTTGAGGCCCACCCTCCAACTCGGCCCGCTCGTCGGCGGTCAACACGAACTCGATGGCGTGAGGTTCGGCACAACCCAATTCAACAACTAGATCGCAATTAATGACTTCAGGACATTAGTTGATATTTTCCGAAGGGTCAGGTCCTTCGTCCTCATGGGGCGGCAAGAACATGTTCATGTTGTGCGTGAAGTTATAGCGGCTGACGGCCATACCATTCACGAAGATAAGCCTGTCGTGATCGAATGCGTCTGCCGGGAAATCTGCCAAGTTTCCAGGAAACTGCGGCGGATCCTCTGACGAATCGTTATTGTAGTCGCCATACGAAGAGCTGGAATCTTCAGATCCATAGGAATAGGAGACTGGGAAGTCGGGCGGCTGACTATCATTCGAAACGAGAAGTAGATTGGGGCCGTAGCCATCTATTGGCACTGCCTGCAATGACTCGTCGATGTTAATCGCTGCGAGATTCGCAGTGGCGGTGGTAGCGTCTTCCTGAACGGAATTATTCACCAAGCCCGTGATATCGTCGGAAAAATCATTTGCGGAGCTGGTGGGGGTATCGTTGGTCAAGTTGTTGTTGCTGCTGCAGGTGTCAAGCTTGAATCTGCCGTGCCCGGTCAACCTGACGGTAAGTCGACCTACGCTGACCGTGGGATCGTGGGCGTTGATGGGTTTATCAATGGCTCCGGCAACGCCGCTGGCTAGCGTTAAAGAGCCCAATGCGGCGGCAGCCGCACATTTGCGTCGCCGCGAGCTGGTAAGCGAGGCTTTCGCATGGGTTAAATCAGTTTCGGCGGCGCTGCGACTGCTTTCGGGTATCACGGCGCGCCACAATGGAGACATGCTCAAGAATCTCCTTTAGCTGAGGTGTCGAGAGGTTGAGAAACTTCCATGCCGACGTCGAAGGAACATCTCGGGCATTAAGCAACGCCTCTTTCATCCGGTGCACACCGCGGCTATGTGCCAGAGATCTACCATCGATGGTTGTCAGCAGCTCAAGGCGTTCGGTAACGACCTTGCCCATTTTGGCCTGCTCGCGAGCACTGTATCAGCTACCGCTCTTGGTGACGGGGACACCATCACTGATTCCCGGCTGCGGCTGCGGTACTACGCTACCCAGGTGGACGTCGACGCGTTCTTGCTGACCCACCGCGGCACCTGGGATCGCCTCGACCAGTTGGTCAAAAAGCGTCGCTCGCTGACCGGTGCCGAGATCGACGAGCTCGTCGAGCTGTACCAGCGCGTGTCGACGCACCTGTCGATGCTGCGGTCGGTGTCGTCGGATTCGCTGCTGGTCGGCCGGCTGTCGAGCCTGGTCGCCCGCGCGCGGGCCGCGGTCACGGGCGCGCATGCGCCGCTGACCAGTACCTTCGTCCGGTTCTGGACCGTGTCCTTCCCGGTCGTCGCCTACCGCGCCTGGCGGTGGTGGTTGGCGACGGCGGTGGCGTTCTTCGCCGTCGTGGTGCTGATCGCATTCTGGGTGGCCGGCAGTTCCGAGGTGCAGTCGGTCATCGGAACTCCGGGCGAGATCAACGAATTGGTCAACCACGACGTCGAGTCGTATTACAGCGAGCACCCGGCAACGTCGTTCGCGCTGCAGGTCTGGGTGAACAATTCCTGGGTGGCCGCCAAGTGCATCGCGATGTCGGTCGTGCTGGGCCTGCCGATACCGCTGGTGCTCTTCCAGAACGCGGCCAACGTCGGAGTGATCGCCGGCTTGATGTTCGCAGCTGGCAGAGGTGGTTTGCTACTCGGTCTGCTGATTCCGCATGGACTGCTCGAGCTGACGGCGGTGTTCCTGGCCGCCGCTACCGGGATGCGGCTGGGCTGGTCGGTGATCGCCCCCGGTGACCGGCCGCGCGGACAAGTCCTGGCCGAGCAGGGCCGCGGCGTGGTGTCGGTGGCGGTGGGCCTGGTGGGGGTATTGCTGGTGTCCGGGCTGATCGAAGCGATGGTGACGCCGTCACCGTTGCCGACCTTCGTCCGGATCGCCATCGGCCTCTTGGCCGAGGCCGCGTTCGTTTTCTACATCGGGTACTTCGGCCGTCGCGCCGCCAGGGCCGGGGAGACCGGCGACATCGAGGACGCTCCCGACGTGGTGCCCACCGGCTGAGGCCCACTGCCGCGACAGTGAATCGGGCGACGCGACACGCCGCGCGGGCGTAGCACAATTCACACTCGGGGGCCGAAAACTAAAGCCGGCCAGTCGCTTTCATCGCCAGATAACGATCCGCCAGCGCCGGTGCAAGCTCGGCAGGCGGCGCGTCGACGACGTCCACTCCGCTGCGGCGCAGTCGCGACGCGATAGCCCGACGGTCGTTGCGGGCGCGTTCGGCGGCGGCCGCGTCGTAGACCGCTGCCGCGTCGGACCGCCCGATGGCCAGTTCGTCGACGCGCGGGTCGGCGACGGCGGCCACCACCACATGGTGTTTGGCCGACAGCTGCGGCAGCACCGGCAGCAGACCCTCGTCGAGGGCGGTGGCGTTGAGGTCGGTCAGCAGCACCACCAGCGACCGGCGCCGGGTGCGCCGTAGGATTGCGGAAATCATTGCCCGCCAATCTGATTCGACGAGCGCCGGGTGCAGCGGCGCCATCGCGTCGACCAGTTGGGCCAGCAGTTCGGTGCGCGACGCCCCGAAAACTGCCGCCCGGCTCACCCGGTCATGGGCCAGGAAGTCGACGTGGTCGCCGGCCCGCGACGCCAGCGCCGCCAACAGCAGCGCGGCATCCATCGACCAGTCCAGTCGGGGCCATCCGGCGGGATCGGCGGCAGTGGGGTCGACGCCGACCCGCCCCGCCGCCATCCGCCCGGTGTCGAGCACCAGCACCACCCGCCGGTCCCGCTCGGGCCTCCAGGTGCGCACCATCACGTCGGAGCGACGGGCCGTCGCGCGCCAGTCGATTGAGCGGACGTCGTCGCCGACGACATATTCGCGCAGCGAGTCGAATTCGGTGCCTTGCCCGCGGATCAGCGTCGGCAACAACCCGTCGATCTCACGCAGTTTGGCCAGCCGCGACGGCAGGTGCTTGCGCGACAGAAACGGCGGCAGCACCCGGACCTTGCCCGGAACCGGTTGCGAACTTTGGCGGCCCGCCAAGCCCAGCGGTCCGAGCGATCTGGCGGTGACCACGGCCGCGCGCTGGTCGCCGCGGCGAACCGGCCGCAACTGGGTGGTTAGCTGCTGTCGCTCGCCGCCGCCGATAGTGATCTGGTGGCTGCGCGGTTCGCCGCGGGCGCTGGGCGGCCAGGCGTCGCGAACACGGCCGCGAAACCGGCGCCGGCCCTCGTTGTGAACGGACAGGCCGGCATCCGCGGGCTGGCCCAGCCGGATCGAGCTGTCGGCGGAGCGGGTGAAGCGCAATGTGCGGGGGCTGGCCGCCAGGGCGATGTCGATGACCACGGCCGTCATCAGCACCGCCAGCAAGATGACGAAAGCCCTTGCCGGCCAAGGGGCCAACGCGATCGGCAGGACGCAGATCAGCGCCAGCAGTCCGGTACGTCCGGTCAGGACCACTAGCGGGGCACCGGAACCGACGCCAGTATCCCGTCCAGCACGCCGTCGGGTGTGGCCCCTTCGAGCTCGGCTTCCGGACGCAACATGATCCGATGCCGCAGCGTGGGGCGCGCCATGGCCTTCACGTCGTCGGGAGTGACGTAGTTACGCCCGGACAACCACGCCCACGACCGGGCGGTGCCCAGCAGCGCCGTTGCCCCGCGGGGCGACACACCGAGCTGCAGTGCGGGCGAGGAGCGGGTGGCCCCGACGATGTCGACGATGTAGCCCAGGACCTCGTCGGCGATCAGCACCTGACGAACCGCCTCGCGCCCGGCGGTCAGCTCAGCCGCCCCGGCCACCGGCCTGATCGCCGACAGGTCGCGCGGGTCGAAGCCGTGCGCGTGCCGGCCCAGGATGGCGATCTCGGAGTCGCGGGCCGGCAGCGTGACGTTGAGCTTCATCAGGAAACGGTCGAGCTGGGCCTCGGGCAGCTGATAGGTGCCTTCGTATTCGATCGGGTTCTGCGTGGCCGCCACGATGAACGGGTCCGGCAGCAGTTTGGCCTGGCCTTCCACGCTGACCTGACGCTCTTCCATGGCCTCGAGCAGCGCGGCCTGCGTTTTGGGCGGCGTGCGGTTGATCTCGTCGGCGAGCAGCAGATTGGTGAACACCGGGCCCGGCCGGAAGGTGAATTCGGCGCTGCGCGAGTCATAGACCAGCGAACCGGTGACGTCGCCGGGCATCAGGTCGGGGGTGAACTGCACCCGCTTGAACTCCAGCTGCAACGCGGCGGACATGGCCCGGACCATCAGCGTCTTCGCCACTCCGGGAACGCCTTCCAGTAGCACGTGGCCGCGGCACAGCAGCGCGATCACCAAGCCGCTGATCACACCGTCCTGTCCGACGACGGCCTTGCCGATCTCGGCACGTAACCCCAGCAATGCTTCGCGTGCCGAGTCCGCGGGCGCGGATTGGGTGGGAGCGGGTTGTGTCACGAGTGGGTGACCTGCCTTTCGATGTCGTCGAGCGCGCGGGCGAGGTGTAGTAGATCCTGGTCGGTGGCCGGTGGTGGGCCGTACAAGTGGTATCGAATGAATTCCGGGTCGGCCCCGCTGCGCCGGGCCACGGTCAGCACCACCGCCGGCGGGTCGGTGCCCGGGCCGATACCCAGCCGCGGCAGCAGCCGCTGCAGCGTGGCGGTGCGCAGCGCCTCGGCGGCGCGATCGCGGGCTCGCCGGGACCGGTACAGCCGGCCGCGGCCCTCGACCGTCTCCGATGCGCGCACCACCACGGGTATCGCTTCGGCCACCAGCGGGCCCAGCCGGCGCCCCTTCCAGAGTGCCGCCAGCAGCACCACCAGCCACAGCTGCCAGACGATCCACGTCACGTTTGTCGGGATCAGGTCGGACAGCGAACCGGGCTCCGACGTCTGTCCCTCGACGCGGTGTGGCGCGTACCAGACCAGCCGTGGCCGGTCGCCCGCGAGATTCATCGCCAGCGCGGCGTTGCCCTCTTCGAGCAGGCCGCCGTTTGTCATGAAGTCGCTACTGCCGACCACCGTGACGGTTCGCCCGGCGTCGCGATAGCGGACCAATGCCCCGCCGTAACAGCTGACCACGTCCAGATCGTCCCTGGGCTGGTAGGCATCGCTGGGCCCGAAATGCACTTTTCCGGCCCGATTGGCTTCGCGCAGCGGGCATTTCGGCTGGGACGCGAATTGCTCGGCCGCGGTGATGCGCAGTTTCGGGGTGAGCGCCCTGCGGGCTCGCGCGGTGGGTTCGACCAGGAACAGGTCACCGGGGGCTTGTGCCAGCCGTTGCAGCAGTGCGCTGTCGGTCAGGTATTGAGTCTGGGCCACCAGCAGCAGCGAGTCGGCGCGGGCTAAGCGTTCGACGTCGGCGACCGTATTGGCGACGACGACCTCGACGCCGCCGTCGCGCAGCAACGTCACCAGCGCATGGGCGCCGGAGGAGTTGGTGGCCGCGGGATCCATCATGCCGCCGGGCCGCGGCGCGGTCAGGTAGGTGCCGACGGCGGCGACGAGGATGATCGCGACCAGCGCGAGCACCATGCCACGCCACGGCCGCCACGGACGCCGTCGCCGGGTGATACCCGGTGCCGGCATCACCGGACCTGCGCCCAGGAATCGGGCGCGGTGGGCCGTTCCACCGCAGACGAGGCATGAGCACGTGATCGCAGGTGGTCATCCAGGTCGGCGATCAGCCGGTAGGAATCTTGAGTTCCGGGCCGCTCGCCGTAGGTGACGTCATTGAAAGCCGTTGCTGCCCGGGCCAATTCGCCAGCCAGGTGAGGCAGGGCCGCGCCCGCGTCGGTGGCCAGCTCGTTGGCGGTGCGTCCGGGAGCCGGGTTCAGCACGCCGGTCTCTTCGAGCTCGCGCGCGACCGCGCGCAGCCGGTGCCGGATAGCTGCGGCCCAATTACCTTGGGCCGCAAACGCTTCAGCCGTAGCTCTATGCTGGGCCGCGGTGAGTTGGCCGGCTTCGAACAGCTGGTAGTCACCGCCGCGGTTGGTGCGCATGGTGCGGCGGGCGATGTGGACGGCGACGATCACCGCGATCACCGCCAGGATAAACACCACCGTCAGGGTGAACCAGCCGCCGGACACCGAAGCGCCCTTCTCCAACAGCCGGTACAACTGCTCGTTGAGCCAGTCGCTGAAAGCCGTCGACAGCGACGGCTTGGGGTAGATCGGTTTGTCGAGCTCATGCTGTGCTGCCTGATGGGCGGCATCGCGGTCGATGTCGATGGAAGGCATGGTCAGTCAGTCCTCACCAGTCGATCAGCAAGGCCGCGTGAGCCACAGGTTGTCGGTGGACTCCACCGCGGCGGGCCCACCGGCGGCACCGGTCTGCAGCACCAGATCGAAAGCCTCGGCGCGCATGCGGCGATCGGTGTAGAGCAGCACGACAACTCCGGCGGTGAACGGTGCGGTGATGATCTGGCTGATCGCCGAGCCGACGGCCGACAGCGTCGTGCCGACGAGCAGCATAGTGATGGAGCCTTCCGACGCGGTGACCCCCAGCAAGATCTGGCTCGCGATGCTGAAGGGCGCCGCGACCGCACCGCCAACCAGTCCCACCACCAGGGCCGTCAGTAACCGGATGCCCAGGACCCGCCAGAACCCGCCGCGGACCAGCCGGAACGATCTGGTGACCGCGTCGACCAGCGGCAGTCGCTCCAACACGATCAGCACCGGCGCGAACACCAACATGGTGTACAGGTAGGCCAGCAGCAACCCGACCAGCAGCAGCAGCGGGATGCCGACCAGGACCGCCGCCGCACCGTTGATCGCGGCCCCGACCCCGACCAGGATGACCACCACCAGCCCCGCGAGCGCCACCATCCCGGCGGCTTCCAGCAAGGCCAGCCCGATCAGTGCCAGTACGCGCCCGCGGACCCGGGCCCACGCCTCGCTGATCGTGATGGGAGACCCGAACACCGCGCGCCCGACGACGACGGTGAGGATTCCGCTCAGCAGCATGCCGCCCAGCCAGGTGACCAGACCACTGGCCGCGACCGAACCCATCCAGGCGCCGAAGACGCCCAGACTCAGCTCGGTTGACGGCTGGGTTTTCAGTTGGTTGAGGGCCGTCAGCGGTCCGACCGTGGCGATCAACGTGATGACCTGCATGATCACCACGACGATCGCGGTCAGACCCAGCGTCGCCTTCGGGTTGGTGCGGATGTAGCCGACCGCGCCGTTGTAGATATCGCTCAAGGTCAACGGCCGCAGCGGGATGATTCCGGGTTTGACTGCCCCGGGAACCAGGGGCGGGCCATATCCCGGTGGCGGCGCACCATATCCGGGCGGAGCGCCGTAGCCGGGCGGCGGGGGACCGTAACCCGGTGGCATGCCGTAACCGGGCGGCGGGCCGTATCCCGGCGGTGGGGCGCCGTAGCCCGGCGGCTGCGATGGTGGCGGCGGATAGCCGGCGCCTAATGGTGGGTACCCGGCCGGTACGTACCCGGGGGTCTCGGCCGGCGGGTCAACCGGATAACTCGGCGGCAGCGTACTCACCGGATGTGGCGGCTGTCGTCGTTGGTCATGGGCTCCATCCTGTCGGCGGTCTGCGCATTTCTCAATGCGGGTACGTCTTCCGGTCTTGGTGTCGGGTTCGGCAACCTCCGAAAACAACCCGCGTAGCGTCTCTGCCATGGCGGAACTCAAATCGCGGCTTCGGGCCGACCTGACCGAAGCGATGAAATCGCAGGATAAGTTGCGAACTGCGACCCTACGCATGGTGCTGGCCGCAATCCAGACCGAGGAAGTATCGGGCAAGCAGGCCAAGGAGCTCTCCGACGACGAGGTGCTCAAGGTGCTGGCCAGGGAATCCCGTAAACGTGGCGAGGCGGCCGAGATCTACACCCAGAACGGGCGGGGTGAGCTGGCCGCCAACGAGCACGCGGAAGCCCGGATCATCGACGAGTATCTGCCCACGCCGCTCACCGAGGCAGAAGTGGCCGACGTCGCCGACACCGCCATCGCCCAAGTGGCCGAACAGCTCGGGCATCGGCCCACCATGAAGCAGATGGGCCTGGTCATGAAGTTCGCCACCGAGATCGCCGAGGGCAAAGCAGACGGGGCCCGCTTGTCGGCGGCGGTCAAAGAACGGCTGTAGCGGCCCTTCTCCAAGATCACTTGCCGGAATCGAGCCTTTCGCGCTGCGGCACCACCACATATTTCGGATCCCTGGTGGATTCCACGCCGGCCTCGAACACGCCGAACCGCTGCAGCGCACTGCCGGTGAGTAGCGCCAGCCCGCACAGCGTCGCCGCGAACCGGCTCCGGCCCGCCGCCGCCGTGCCCAGCGCCCCGCCGATCGTCAGGTACTCCGCCCACTTGCGCAGCCGGTGCGGCTTTCCCGTGGTGTACGCCTCGGCGGCCAGCCCCAGCCGTTGCTCCAGCAGCCGCGACGCCGCGATCTCCAGCCCGGCGCCCACGACCGCCAGTCGCCGCGCCGGACCGGCCTCGGCCACGGGCGCCAGCACCATGCCCCAGCCGCCGCCGCTGGCTGCGGCCGAGCCGGTGAAGACGAAGGGCAGATACGGGTGTGCCTCGTGCCAGGCGGGGACGGCGGTCTGCGACAGCAGGACCGCGGTGTAGGAGGCGACGCCGGGTGCGACGGCCGCCGCCGAGAGTCCGGCCGGGCGTGCCAACCAGCGCACGAGCGCTCCGACCCCGGTGCGCCGCAGCGCCGCCGGCATGAGCGCGGCGGCCCCGGCCAGCCCGGCGCCCGGCCCGTAGGCGGTCAGAATCCAGGTGCCGACGCTCATCGGCGAGCTCGGCTTGGCCACCCGCAGCATGTGGTGGAACCGCTCGGGGCGGCCGAGGTCGGCGACGAGGAAGTACATGCTGGCCAGGAGGCTGGCCAGCGCCCCGACTCGGCTGACTCGGCACAGCGCCGGACGCTCGGTCAGATCGGCGCCGGCGGCCAGCAGCGCCGAACCCGCCGACAGGCCACCGGAGAACAGGTAGGCCGCGATCTTCCACTCCCACACCGGTGGTTTGAGCACCGGACGCCCGTAATACGACCGGAACTCCGCTCGGGGCACGGCTAGCTGTTCCCGCCCGCTGCCCGCCCCCCGGGTCATAGCCGTCTCCCAACGAACGCCGACACCGCGGCGGCCACCAGCGCCGACGCGGCCATCCCGGCGTAGCGCCACATGGCCGGCAAATCGCGGGTGGGCACCACCGGATCCGGCGGCAATCCGTAGACCTCGGGCTCGTCCAGGAGCAGGAAGAACGCACCGTCGCCGCCGACGCCGTCGTCGGGATCGTGACCGTACAACCGCGCCTCGGTCACGCCGCGCTCATGCAGCTGCTCGACCCGGCGGGCGGCGCGCTCCCGCAGTTCGTCGAGCGGGCCGAACTGGATGGAGTCGGTGGGGCAGGCCTTGGCGCACGCCGGTTCCAGCCCGTCCTGCAGCCGGTCGTAGCATAGGGTGCACTTCCACGCCCGGCCGTCACCCTCGCGGCGGTCGATCACCCCGTACGGACAACCGGACACGCAATACCCGCAGCCGTTGCAAATGTCTTGCTGCACAACGACAGTGCCGAACTCGGTGCGGAACAGCGCGCCCGTCGGACAGACATCCAGACATCCGGCATGGGTGCAATGTTTGCACACGTCGGAGCTCATCAGCCAGCGAAAGTCTGTGCGGGACTGCGGGTCGGCCGACGCGCCGGGGCGCTCGAATTTCGGGATGCCGAGGTCGGTAGCCGGCTGCTCGATGAACGCCACGTGCCGCCAGGTGTTTGCGCTGAGCATGCCGGTGTTGTCGAACGACATCCCCAGCAGGTTGAAGCCGTCGTCGGGCACCCGGTTCCATTCCTTGCAGGCCACCTCGCAGGCCTTGCAGCCGATGCACACCGAGGTGTCGGTGAAGAACCCGACTCGCGCGGGGTGCTCCAGATGCCCGGCATCGCCGGCCGGATCGCTCAGCGGGCCATAGAAACTGTTGCGGTTCAAGGGGTTTCCTCGCTATGGGTGTCCAGTCGGGTGCCGGTCGCCGTGGTGACGCCGGCGCGGCGGCGGTATTCGGCGATGTAGGCCAGCAGCTCCGGTCCGCGGGGCCGTCGTCCCGGTTGCACGTCACAAGTGCAGACCTTGCTCTCTTGGATGAAGACGTTGGGGTCCAACACCACCCCGAGCAGATCGTTGACCACGTCGCCGTCGACCAGGCCGGTGTAACCAAAATGGTAAGGCATCCAAATCTGTTGGACCACATGGTCTTCGATGCGAAGTGGCTTCATCCGCTCGGTCACCAGCACCCGTGCGTCCACCGCGGTGCGGCTGGTGATCACATGCGCCCAGTCCATATGCGTCAGCCCCCGGATACGCGCCAATTCCGGTGAAACCTCGACGAATAACGCGGGCTGCAGCTCCGACAGGTAGGGCAGCTGACGGCTCATCCCGCCGGCCGTGTGGTGCTCGGTAAGCCGTGCGGCGGTGAAGATGAACGGGAACACCTCGCCGTGGGCCTCCGGCGGCGCCGGGTTCGACGGATTGTCGTTGCGGCCATAAACGATTCGGGTCGGGTTGCCCTGCTGTCCATACATCGCGTTGCGCACCGGGGACTCGTGCGGTTCGTAGTGCGTGGGCAGCGGACCGTCGGCCAGGCCGCTGGGTGCGAACAGCCAGGCCTTGCCGTCGGCCTGCATGACGAACGCGTCGTCGCCGCGCAACGCCTCGACGCCCACCGCGCCTTTGGGCGGGCGGTAGTCCGGCGGCTTGTGCTTTTCGAAGTCGGGCACGTCGTGGCCGGTCCATTCCCGGTTCTCCGGATCCCACCAGATGAGCTTCTTGCGCTCGCTCCACGGCCGCCCCTGTGGGTCGGCCGACGCCCGGTTGTAGAGCACCCGGCGGTTCAGCGGCCAGGTCCAGCCCCACTGCGAGGTGTCCCGCCGGTCCGCCTGGTTGACGTCGTCGGCGTACACGCCGCTGTAGATCCAGCAGCCGCAGGCGGTGCTGCCGTCGGCCTTCAACTCGGTATAGCCGTTCACCGCCCGGCCGGTCGTCAGGTCGATGCCGTTGATGCGGCGCAGCACGTCCTCGCCAGAGGGCTCGTCACCTTCCATCGCGTAGTCCCAGAACAGCTCCAGCAACGGCCGGTCGCGCTCGTCGGTCGAGCCGGCCAGCTTCTCCCGCAACCGCCGGCCCAGGTGGTAGAAGAACCACAGCTCCGAGCGGGCGTCACCGGGCGGGTCGACGGCCTTTTCGCGCCATTGCAGCATCCGCTGGGTCTGGGTGAACGTGCCGGCCTTCTCCACGTGCGAGGCGGCCGGGAAGAAGAACACCTCGGTGCGGCAGGTCTGCGGGGTGATCTCGCCGGTCTCGACTTCGGGGGCGTCTTTCCAGAAGGTGGCGCTTTCGATCATCACGAGGTCGCGCACCACCAGCCAGTCCAGGTTGGCCATGCCGAGCCGCTGCAGCCGCCCGTGGGCGGAGCCGACGGCCGGGTTCTGGCCGAGCAGGAAGTAGCCGAACACCGTGCCGTCGACCATGTCCATGACGGTGCGGTAGGTGCCGTGGTCGCCGTTGATCCGCGGTAGGTAGTCGAAGCAGTAGTCGTTGTCGGCGGTGGCGTGCTCGCCCCAGTACTCCTTGAGCAGCGACACCATATAGGCGTCGGCGTTGTGCCAGAAGCCCTTCTGGTTCTGGCTCTTGATCCGGTCCAGGTAGTCGGCCAGGTTCGCTTGGCCGGCGTGCGGCATGGCCAGGTATCCGGGCAGCAGGTTGAACAACGTCGGCACGTCCGTGGAGCCCTGGATGCTGGCATGCCCGCGCAGCGCGAACACCCCGCCGCCGGGCCGGCCGATGTTGCCGAGCAGCAGCTGGATGATCGAGCCGGCGCGAATGAACTGCGCGCCCATGGTGTGCTGGGTCCAGCCCACGCTGTATACCAGCGCGGTGGTGCGCTCGCGGCCGGAATTTTCCGTCCACGCCCGCGCGACCCGCAGGAAGGTGTCGGCCGGCACGCCGCACACCCGCTCCACCATCTCCGGGGTGTAGCGGGCGTAGTGCCGCTTGAGGATCTGGTAGACGCACCGCGGATGCCGCAGCGTCGGGTCGGCCGGGATATCGCCCGCAGCACCCTCCACCGCCGGTCCGCCGGAGCCGAGCTGATCAGGGGCGGCGCGCAGCTTGTCGTCGGCCCCGCCGCGACCGCCATGGTGTGTTGACTCGTAATGCCAGGTGGCCGGGTCGTACGAGGCGGTGTCGGGGTCGTAGCCGCTGAACAGACCGTCGAGATCCTCGGTGTCGCGGTAGTTTTCGTCGACCAGGAACGCGGCGTTGGTGTAGGCGGTGACGTACTCGCGGAAGTCCAGCCCGTTGGACAGGATGTAGTTGATCACCCCGCCGAGGAACGCGATGTCACTGCCGGCGCGCAGTGCGACGTGGCGGTCGGCCAGCGCGCTGGTGCGGGTGAACCGCGGGTCGATGTGGACGACCTCGGTGCCGCGCGCCTTGGCCTCGATCACCCACTGGAACCCGACCGGATGGGCCTCGGCCATGTTGGAGCCCATGATGACGATGAAGTCCGAGTTGACCAGGTTTTGCTGATAGTCTGTCGCTCCGCCGCGACCGAAGGAGGCTCCCAGACCGGGAACCGTGGCGCTGTGTCAAATACGGGCTTGGTTCTCGATCTGCAGCGCGCCCAGGGCGGTGAAGAGCTTCTTGATCAGGTAGTTCTCTTCGTTGTCCAGGGTGGCGCCGCCGAGGCTGGCGATGCCCATGGTGCGGCGCAGCGTGTTGCGGTCGGCGTCGAAGTCCTGCCAGCCCTTGCGACGGGCGTCGAGCACTCGGTCGACGACCATATCCATCGCGGTGTCCAGGTCGAGTTCCTGCCACTCGGTGGCGTAGGGGGCGCGGTAGCGCACGACGGTTTCCCGCTGCGGGCCGGTGACCAGCTGGGTGCTGGCAGATCCCTTGGGGCACAGGCGTCCTCGGGAAATCGGGCTGTCCGGGTTGCCCTCGATCTGGATGACCTTCTGGTCTTTGACGTAGACCTTCTGCGCGCAGCCCACGGCGCAGAACGGACACACCGAGTGCGCGACGTGGTCGGCCTCGGCGGTGCGCGGCGTCAGCGTTGCCGAGCGGGGCGACTGTGCGGCTTTGCCGCGGCCCAGCGGGTCGGACCCGGTGAGCTGGCGGTAGACCGGCCACGACTGGATCAACTTCGCAAGCTTGCTTTCCGGGTGCATTGTTTGATCAAACCCTGCGGCGTACCTGCGGAGCAAACCCGCAGCCTTAACGCGTCGTCCTGGTGCCGTCCGCATCGCGGCGGGTAATCCTCAGTGCGTCAAGCCGTTCGAGCAACGGGACGGCGACCCGGCGCGTGGTGCCCAGAGCGCGGCGGGCGTCGCTGACCGTGAACGGCTGCGGTAGCGTCGCCAGGATAGCGGCCGCGCGTGGGAACGCGTCGGGCCCCAGCACGACGCCGTCGGCGACGCGGGTCAGCCGTCCGGCCCGCACGGCCGCGGCCAGTTCGCGGCTGCCCAGCTTCAGTTCGGCCAGTTCGTCGGCCTCCGGCGCCCGGAACGGTTCGGCGGCCAGCCACTCCTCCACGGTGCGCACCGCCTTGTCGACGCGCGCCGGCAGCGCCGCCCCGGGTTGCCGGACCAGGCCGTCGGCCACCTCCAGGCCGGTGCCGTCGAGCAGCTCGGACACCAGTTCGGCGGCCGGCAGGCCCACCCGCTGCCGCAGCGCTTCCAGCGGCATGCCCGCCGCGATGTCGCGCTCGGCCGCCCAGCGCCGCACCGTCGTGACCGCAAGCTCACGCCGCCCGGCCCACCACTGCGGATCGACCACCCACTCGCCGACCTGGCGGCCGGCGGCCGGCA
The DNA here is from genome assembly GCF_002086675.1 of Mycobacterium persicum. Taxonomy (GTDB): domain Bacteria; phylum Actinomycetota; class Actinomycetes; order Mycobacteriales; family Mycobacteriaceae; genus Mycobacterium; species Mycobacterium persicum. The sequence goes on along the minus strand of NZ_MVIF01000068.1, from coordinate 12,448 downwards.
GACCCATCGCGCGAAACTGCGTCACGGGTGCGCACTCGGGCGGGGGCACCCGGCCGGTCGCCAGCTGCTCGCCGCGGGCTCGGGCCGCGCCGCGGCGGCGCAACTCCGGCGGCCGCACATCGAGCACCTCGATGCCGGCCGCGATCCGGTGTTCCCCGGGATCGCGCAGCAACCCGACGTCGCCGACCCGCAGCGGCAACGCTCTGGCCAGCCGCAGCCGCGCCCCGGCCGTCCCCAGCGGGCGCACCCGCGCCGGCACCGCCGCGGACCCGAGGTGCAGCACCAGCTGGTGGTGCAGAGTGCCCGCCGACCGCAGGGCCACGTCGATCTCCGCGGTGTCCAGCCAGGCACCCGGCGTGCGAACGGTGTCGCCGCGAGCGATGTGCCGGCGATCCACGCCGCGCAGGTTCACCGCCACCCGCGCCACCGCACCGGCCGCGTCGACGTCGCGGCCCAGCGATTGCAGGCCGCGGACGGTGACGCGGCGTCCGGCGTGTTCGAGTTCGTCGCCCACCCGGATGGTGCCGGCGCTCAGCGTGCCGGTGACGACGGTGCCCGCACCGCGCACCGTGAAGCAGCGGTCGACCCATAACCGCACGTCGCCGTCGCGGTCCGGCCGCGGTAGCCGCATCGTGAGTGCCAGCAGTTGGGCCCGCACCTGGTCCAGGTCGGTGCCCAGCACGACCGGCGCGTCGGCCAACCGCGCCCGCACCTGCTCGATCGCCGGCGCCGGATCGGCAAGGTCTGCCTTGCTGATGACGACCAGCACGTGCCGAACCCGCAGCGCGTCTAAAGCCGCGAGATGCTCGTCGGACTGCGGCATCCAGCCCTCGGTGGCGGCCACCACGAACATGACGGCCGGAACCGGGCCCACGCCGGCCAGCATGGTGGGAACGAACCGTTCATGGCCCGGCACGTCGACGAACGCCAGCCGGCGCCCGTCGATCTCGGTCCAGGCGAAGCCCAGGTCGATGGTCAGGCCTCGGCGCTGTTCTTCGGCCAGCCGGTCCGGCCACATCCCGGTGAGCCGCTGGACCAGCGTCGACTTGCCGTGGTCGACGTGGCCCGCAGTGGCTATGACGAACACGCCAGCACCGCCGCCAGCACCAGGTCGTCCTCGTCTGGTGCCACCGTGCGCAGATCCAGCAGGCATCGGCCGCCCTCCACCCGGCCGACGACCGGGGGGCCGCCGGCGCGCAGCTTGGCGGCGTAGGACTCGGGCAGGCTCAGCCCGGCGCTGGGCAGTCGCACACCCGGGGCCCCGCCCCCGCCGACGGCCGCCACACAGTCCACCGCCTGCGCGCCGGGTAGCTGCGCGGCAAGGCTTTCAGCGCGGGCACGCAGTTGGGTCACCTCGGCGGCCAGCGCTCGAGCTACCGGCGGCGGCGGCCCTACCACGGTCGCTTCCAGCGCGGCGAGGGTGAGCTTGTCCACCCGCAGCGCACGGGCCGCCGGATGGCGGCGCAGCCGCTCGATCAGGTCGGCATCGCCGAAGAGCAGGCCGGCCTGCGGACCGCCGAGCAGTTTGTCACCGCTGGCGGTGACCAGGTTGGCGCCGTCGCGCAGGGCGGTTGTCGCATCCGGTTCGTCGGGGAGTGCCGGATGCGGTTCCAGCAATCCCGAGCCGATGTCGACGACGAGCGGTGTGTCGAGTTGCGCCAATTCGGCCACGCTGACCGCCGAGGTGAACCCGGTGACGCAGAAGTTGGACGGATGCACCTTGAGCACAAACCCGGTGTCCGGCCCGATCGCGTCGGCATAGTCGCGCAGGCTGGTGCGGTTGGTGGTGCCGACCTCACGAAGCCGCGCACCCGTGGACGCCAGCAGCTCGGGGATGCGGAATCCGTCGCCGATCTCGACCAGCTCGCCGCGGCTGAGCACAATCTCTTTTCCCCCGGCGAGCGTGAACGCGGTCAGCAGCAGCGCGGCGGCGTTGTTGTTCACCACGTGCACCCCGCCGGCGGTGGGCACCGCCCGAGCCAGCGCGGCCAGCGTGCCCCGGCCACGGCGAGCGCGGCGACCGGTCGTCAGGTCGAATTCGACGTCGGTGGCGCCGCTGGCGGTGACCACCGCGTCCACCGCGGCCTGCGACAACGGTGCCCGGCCCAGGTTGGTGTGTACGACGACGCCGGTGGCGTTGATCACCGGCCGCAGGCTTGCCGCGGTGGCCGGGAGCGCGGCGACGGCGTGCTCGGCCACCCGCTCCGGCTCGATCTCGCCGGCGCGGGCCCGCTGCTGGGCCTGCGCGATCACGGATTTCACCAGGGTGCGGCCCAGCAGCTGTTGCGCCTCGGCGAGGCGGGGATCGGCGAGCAGCGCGTCGGTGCGCGGAACCCGTCGTCTGGGGTCAGTCATGTCCGGACCCAGGGAGGTGGCGGAGGCGGACGGGAATCGAACCCGCCAGCGGCAGCATCTGTCGCTCGACGGTTTTGAAGACCGCGCCGGTCACCAGACCGGAGACGCCTCCCTGGGCCATGGCGACAATTATGGACGCCATGGGTTACCGACTGACTCAGTACGCGCACGGCGGCGGCTGCGCGTGCAAGATCCCGCCCGGCGAGCTGGAGGACGTGGTGCGCGGATTGCGCGCCGGCGTCCCGGCTCATCCTGCCGGTGAGCTGCTGGTCGGGCTGGACAGCGGTGACGACGCCGCCGCGGTGCTGATCGAGGGCGGCACGGCACTGATCGCGACGACCGACTTTTTCACCCCGGTGGTCGACGATCCCTACGACTGGGGCCGAATCGCCGCCGCCAACGCGCTGTCCGATGTGTACGCGATGGGCGGGCGGCCGGTGGTCGCGGTCAATCTGTTGGGATGGCCGCGAGATGTGCTGCCGTTCGAGCTGGCCGCCGAGACGCTGCGCGGCGGGCTGGATGTGTGCTCGCTCGCGGGCTGTCATCTGGCCGGCGGGCACAGCGTCGACGACCCCGAGCCCAAATACGGGCTCGCGGTCACCGGAATCGCCGACCCAAACAGGTTGCTGCGCAACGACACCGGTAAGCCGGGCACGCCGCTGTCGCTGACCAAGCCGCTGGGCATCGGCGTCTTGAATTCCCGGCACAAGGCCACCGGCGAGCGGTTCGCGAACGCCGTGGAGGTGATGACCACGCTCAACGCCGGAGCGGCGGCTGCCGCGCTGGCGGCCGGCATCGAATGTGCCACGGATGTAACCGGTTTCGGGTTGCTGGGGCACTTGCACAAGCTGGCCAGAGCCAGCGGTGTGACCGCGGTGATCGACTCCGCTGCGGTGCCGTATCTGGACGGCGCGCGAGCAGCCCTGGCCGCCGGCTACGTCAGCGGCGGCAGCCGGCGCAATCTCGAGTGGGTGGCGCCGCATGTCGACCTGTCGGCGGTGAGCGAGCAGGAGGCGCTGCTGCTGGCCGACGCGCAGACCTCCGGTGGACTGCTGATCGCCGGCGAAATCCCGGGCGCACCCGTTATCGGCGAGCTGGTGTGCCGTGCCGAGCACACGATTGTGGTGCGCGGGCCGGCCTAGAACGCTGGCTCGGGCGCAAGCAGCTCTTATGGCCGGCCGTCGGCTGCACGCTTTTTTCGACGGCGACGATCGCGTTCAGACAATCCTCCCCAGATGCCGTAGCGCTCATCGTTGGCCAGCGCGTACTCCAAGCATGGACGTTTGACCTCGCAACCGCTGCAAATACGTTTGGCGTTGCGAGTACTGCCGCCCTTATCGGGGAAAAAGGTATCCGGGTCGGTCTGCGCGCAGAGGGCATACAAATGCCATTGCTGACCCCCCACGTCCGCGTCGAACATCTCAGGCTTGCGGGCATTCATGCTCACTGATCTCTAACGTCGCTGGGATAATTACACAGAATGGTTGATTTCGGTTCGGGAAAAATAACGAGTCCTGTTGAATGTTGGGCGATTTGGTATTATTGGGGTGGCTCGACGCGTCGTATTGGGCGACGAGGACCACCCGCGGTTTGGCGCACATCTCCACGACATCGGCTTCGCCAAGGCCTGGTCACCGAGGCGCTCGCGCAGGCGCCGGGCGCAACCGGCACGACGCTACTTGAGGTGGTCGAGAAGTAGGCCATTTGGACCAAAATATTCGTCTCGCCATTTCTGTAAGATTTGGGTGTGGTCGACATCGTCAGGGTGAAATCCAACCTGGCAATAGATTTTGACTTTTGGGGCGATGCCCTCGAAGAATGGAACTCGCGGCAGCGAGATTATGCTGCGCAGGGTGTCGATCGGGTGCCGCCAAGCCCACGGATCGGTGGCGATTGAGACGAGGAGAAGTATGATCGGCACCCACAAGAGGGCGAGCATGCCGGTCATTGAGAGAATTCGCATTCGCTCGCTGCCGCCTACGTACCGGTAAACGTCGAATGCAACCGCCTTATGCTCCATTTCTTCAATTGCATGCCAGTTCAGCATGGCTCGCACCTCCGGGTCGCTCAGTCGTTCTTGCAGCCAAGGAGTCGTCAATGCCTGTTCGCCGAGCACCGCAGTAAGGTGCTCTACAGCTGCCGTATTTGCTAGCGCCAGTTTTGCGACCGTATTCGGAATGCGATACAGGTTGTCCTTCATCCGTTTGACGAACCTGGTGCCCAGGGCATCGAGCAGCCTGGTCACCCAATATCCCATCCGGACCAGCTCCACGTTCAGGTTGCGGTGCTGCATCCCGTGGTTCATTTCCTGCCCGATGAAGCCGGCAACTTGATCCTTCAATACCGGATCGGCGATCTGATCTCGGTAACGGCGAACTGCCAGAATAAAAGATTCCTCTCCCGATGGAAAACCGCCGGACATGAGCGCAACGAGGTGACTCATCGCAATGTCACCCGCTACGAAATGTCGCCGGGATGGAGCCGCGTGGTGAAAGGAAAATGCGATTCGGCGAGTCTTTACCGCGCGCATCACAGCTGATTGCGGCCGGCTGTACGCCATATTGGTCCCCACGATTAGCAACCTGTCTCTACGACTTGGCGAATTAGTGTCAAGCGTGTTCCGTGACAGCGGCCACCCGGGCCGCAAGCTGAACGGTCCACTCCGGTAGTACCGACGGTACATATTAGTTCGGGAAAACCCGCTTAGTTGTCATCAGGATCATGAGGATCAAATGGCGGCAAATTAGCCCATCGCGGAAACCCATCTGGCCACATGATCCCAATCGGCGGCGGGGCATTGTTGTTGTTATTATTGTTGCCCATTTCGGCGTCAATATCGGCCGGCGCAGTATCCAGGTTTTCTGTGGCGAGGTCGCCTGCAATGATGTTTGCCGGAACTTCTTGAATATCAACGCCCACAGCGCTATTAGAGTTTGAAGTGGCGACGGGATCACTGGCGGTGTCGCCGTTGTTTGCACCGGTGCCATCAGAACTGTCGATATTGCTGCTGTTACCAGAGTTGGTGTTGTCACCCTGGGCGATCCCGGAGTTTCCCGCGGTGCACGTGTCGAGTTTGAACCCGTGGTTGGCCGTTAGGGTAATGGCGAGTCGGCCGACGCTGACGTTAGGGCCGTTGGTGGTCGCAGTGCTGACGTCTAGGACGCCGCTAACACCGCTGGTTATTGCCAATGCTCCCAAGGCCAGGCCGGCGGCGCGGGTGCCACGCCGCGACTTGGTGAGACGGACGTGGCCCGGTGCCGAATCGGATCCGCTGGCGACGGCGTTGTCCCGCGGTTGGGACGCCCGGTCGGTGGAATATTCGGACATGCTGAAAGAAAGCTTCCTTTCGGTAACCGGCGCAGCAAATGGCTGCAGCACTGAAATCAGGGGTGCGCTGACGTCCGTAACGTCCCTAGCTGGGCTCGCTGTCTAGCTCGTGGCCTGCGGGCAGCAGCCCACTGGCGCGCGCACCGGGCATCACCACGCGCACAAGCGCCTCTGGCAGTGGCACCGCAACTCCCTTCCAAGCCCGCTGCCTCCACCTAAGCCGTTAAACCATTACCTCCCAGCGCAATACGCAAGGCATGCCAAATGAATCTGGGTGATCATAAGTGACCGAGCAATGCGATCTCCATCCCCCGAACGTGCGACAGCATGTCCCCCGATCAGAGGACCCACGCGAGCTAGCGTCACCGACGACGAAAAGCGACGACCGCGACGCCGGGCTGAGCTGCTAAAGCCGACCGGTACGAGCAGAGGTGCCGCGCCGGCCGGTAAGCCCGAGGTAGGCGGCGATGAGCAGGATCGCGACGACGACGCCGACCAGGAACGGGATGAACTCGAAGCCGCCGTTCTGATTCGAGTATCCGAGCCTGTAGGAAATCCAGGTGCCCAGGAACGCCCCGACGGCCCCTAACACCACGGTCATGATGACGCCGATGTTCTGCTTGCCCGGCATGATAAGGCGGGCGAGGGCGCCCACGATGAGACCGACCACGATGGCCCCGATGATTGTTCCGATCATTGTCCGCTCCTTTGCGGTTGAGGCGGGCCGTTGCCCGCTCCTGCGCTCGGTCTACCCGTTTTGACGCCGCGGCAAGCCACCGCGAGCGCAGCGCCAGGGCGAGTTTGGGGGCGATTTTTCGCCGTGACGTTATATGGGCCTATAGCCGGGTACCCCAGCGCGTATGACGAATTTCGGCTATACGTTGATGACCGAGCAGAGCGGGCCGAAAGAGCTTGTGCGGGACGCCGTTTCGGCCGAGCAGCGGGGCTTCGACTTTTTGGTCTGCAGCGACCACTTCTCGCCCTGGCTGACGTCGCAAGGACACGCGCCCAACGCCTGGGCGGTACTGGGTGCAGTGGCTCATGCCACCGAACGCCTCGACCTGTACTCCTACGTGACCTGTCCGACGATGCGGTATCACCCCGCGATCGTCGCGCAGCAGGCCGCGACCGTGCAGATCCTGTCCGACGGGCGGTTCACGCTCGGACTGGGTAGCGGCGAAAATCTCAACGAGCACATCGTCGGCCGGGGCTGGCCCGCGGTCGAGCGTCGTCAGGACATGTTGCGCGAGGCGGTCAAGATCATCCGCGAACTGTTCGGTGGCCGGCTGGTGAACTGGCGTGGCGACTATTTCCAGGTGGATTCGGCGCGCTTGTGGGACCTACCGGACGTGCCGATCGGCATCGGGGTGGCGATCGGCGGACCCAAGGCCGTCGACAAGTTCGCCAAACTCGCCGACCACCTGATCGCGGTGGAGCCCGACGGCGACCTGGTCGACTCGTGGCGCGCGGCACGCCAGGTTGCCAACGGGACCGGCGCCGGACGGGTGGTCGGACAGATACCGGTGTGCTGGGATCCCGACCGCGACGCCGCTGTCAAACGGGCACACGATCAGTTCCGCTGGTTCGGTGGCGGCTGGGCGGTCAACGCGGACTTGCCGACGCCGGCCGGTTTCGCCGCGGCGACGCAGTTCGTGCGTCCGGACGACGTCGCCGAGAACATCCCGTGTGGGCCGGATCTGGACGCCATCGTCGAATCTGTGCGGCCCTATTGGGAAGCCGGTTTCACCGATATCGCCCTCGTGCAGATCGGCGGACAGCACCAGGACGAGTTCCTCAAGGAGGCCGCCGAACCGTTGTTGCACAAGCTGCGGGCCGCGTCCTAACACACCACAAGGCAAGGGAAATGACGATGAAAGACGCTTCAGCGAGCGCAGCGGCCACTCTGGCGCGCGGCCTTGGTGGGGCCAGCCTGGGTCTCGGCCTCGCCGAAGTGCTGGCCCCAAGGAAAGTAGCCGTGCTCGCGGGCGTGGCCGACACGGACCCGTCGCGCTCGGTCATCCGCGCGTTGGGGATACGCGAATGCGGCCACGCCGCCGCGTTATTGCTCGGCTCGCCGAAACTGGTGTGGACCAGGGTGGTCGGTGACGTGCTGGACGTCGCGCTGTTCGGGGCGGGGGTGCTCAGCCGTGGCCGGGGACCGCGGGCGCGCAGTGGCGTTGTCGCCGTCGCGCTGACCGTAATCGCCGTCGCCGACCTCTACGCCGCGACGCGCACCGCCCGCGACCGAGGCCACCGGCATGGCAGCGGTCCGAAGCATCGGTCGCTGCGGGCCGCGGTGACGGTGCGCCGTGCGCCGGAGGACGTATATCGGTTATGGCGTGACCTGGAGAACCTGCCCAGCTTCATGCACCATCTGCGATCGGTCACCGCCGGCGACGGCGGGCGGTCGCATTGGGCCATCAACGCGCCGGTAGGGCAGCCCGTGCGGTGGGATGCGCAGATCGTCGAGGATGTGCCCAACAAGCGGATCGCGTGGCAATCGGTGCGCGATTCCGGGGTAAGGCACGGGGGCAGCGTCGAATTCACGCCGACGGCCGCGGGCGACGGCACCGAGGTCCGAGTCACGATCGGCTACCACATGCCGGGCGGTGCGCTCGGCAAGTCGGTTGCGACGCTGTTGGGCGAGTCGCCGGAACAGCAGGTCAACGACGACCTGCGGCGGTTCAAGCAGATCCTGGAAACCGGGCAGGTGCTGTATTCCGACGGGTCGCCGGAAGGCACGTCAGTGTTGCGCCAGATGCATCAACAGCCCGCACGGCCGGTGAGCGAAGGAGCTGTCCGATGAAGGCCATCGTCTGGGCCGGACGCAATAGCGTTGAGGTGCAATCGGTTCCAGATCCCGCGATCCGCAACGACCGCGATGTCATTGTGCGGGTCACCTCCACCGCCATCTGTGGTTCGGACCTGCACATCTACGACGGCTATATCCCCACGGTCAAGCACGGCGACGTGCTGGGGCACGAGTTCATGGGTGAAGTGGTCGAGGTCGGAAAGGCGTTGTCCAACTTGGCCGTCGGCGACCGGGTGGTGGTGCCCTTCCCGATCGCGTGCGGGGCCTGCTCGGCGTGTGAGCGCGACCTGTACTCGCTGTGTGAGAATTCCAATCCCAACGCCGGAATGGCCGAGAAGTTGTTGGGTCATTCACCCGCCGGGCTTTTCGGGTATTCGCACATGTTGGGCGGGTTTGCCGGTGGCCAAGCCGAATACGCGCGGGTGCCGTTCGCCGATGTGGGTCCGCTGAAGATCGACGACGATCTCACCGATGACCAGGTGTTGTTCTTGTCGGATATCCTGCCCACCGGCTACATGGGCGCCGAGATGTGCGGCATCACCCCCGGTGACGTCGTCGCGGTATGGGGTGCGGGTCCGGTGGGCCTGTTCGCGGTCGCCAGCGCCTACCTGCTTGGCGCGGCCAAAGTGATTGCGATTGACCAGGTTCCGTATCGGCTGGAGTTGGCCGGCCGGTTGGGTGCGACACCGCTGAACTTCGCCGAGACCTCGGTGCTGGAGGAGCTTCGGGACATCACCGCCGGGCGGGGTCCGGACCACTGCATCGACGCGGTGGGTATGGAGGCTCGCACCGGCTCTCGAGTGGTGGACGCCTACGACCGCGTCAAGCAGGCCGCGCGGTTGGAAACCGAACGGCCGCACGCACTTCGGGAAGCGGTGATGAGTTGCCGCAACGGCGGCACCATCTCGGTTATCGGGGTGTACGGCGGCGTGATGGACAAATTCCCCATCGGCGCGGTCATGAACCGCTCGCTGACCATCAAGACCGGCCAGTGCCACGTACAACGCTACATGCGGCCGTTGTTGGATCGGGTCTGCAGCGGCGAGATCGACCCCACGATGATCATCAGCCACCATCTCCGGCTCGACCAGGCTCCACACGGCTACGAGATCTTCAAACACAAGCAGGACGGCTGCACCAAAGTCGTCTTGAACCCATAAAGGAGCCATAAAGGAGCACTGCGATGTCGAAGGAGTTGCAAGGCAAAAGGATCGCCATCCTGGCTGCCGATGGCGTGGAAAAGGTCGAACTGGAGCAACCGCGCGCGGCGCTGCTACAGGCCGGTGCTCAGGTGGAGGTCGTGTCGTTACGGGGCGGCGAAATCCAAGCGCGGGAACACGATCTCGATCCGGCTGGCAGGTTCGCGGTCGACCGTGTGGTTGCGCAGGCGTCGGTGGCCGAATTCGACGGCCTGGTATTGCCCGGTGGGACCGTGAACCCCGACAAGCTACGTTCCGACAGCACTGCGGTGTCTTTCGTCCGTGACTTCGTGGAGTCCGGAAAGCCGGTTGCCGCAATCTGTCACGGGCCCTGGACGTTGGTCGAGGCAGGCGTGGTGAAGGGACGAACGCTGACCTCCTATCCCAGCATTCGCACCGACTTGCGCAACGCCGGCGCCAACGTCGTCGATGATGAGGTTGTCGTGGACGGCAATGTGATCACTAGTCGCTCACCATCCGACCTGCCGACGTTCTGCTCGACGATTGTCAATCAATTGGCGCAGGTCGAGGGGTAGCGATCGTCCCCGATCGGACGGGTTTGGTTTCGAGCAGCGGTTTGCGGGCATTAGTACTAGGACGCCGTGATCGTCACGGCGGTGCCCCGAAAGGTCTACCTTGACGACCACCTACCCAGCCTTGGATGGCGCCACGGTCGCCGACATGGTGTACCAGCCACAATCCGACTCCCGTTTGCTCGTTGACACGATGAGGCGGACCGGCCTGATCCCGCGCCGCAGGGTCCTCGACCTGTGTACCGGAAGCGGTTTCGTCGCGATCGCCGCCGCTGAAATGGGCTGTGCCAGCGTCACCGCGTTCGACATCTGCCCACATGCCGTGCGCTGCTCCCGTGACAACGTCGCCGACGCCGGAGTGGACGTCGACGTTCGTCAAGGCTCGTGGACACGGGCTTTCGACTGCGCACCGTTCGAGGTGATCGTGTCCAATCCGCCGTATGTCCCCGCTCCGCCCGTCGACGACTCCGACGCCATCTCGCCGGCGGCCGGTCCGTCATGGGCCTGGAATGCCGGACCCGACGGGCGCCTGGTGCTGGATCCGCTGTGCGAGTCGGCGGCAAAGCTGTTGTGCGACGGTGGATCTCTGCTGCTGGTGCAGTCGGCTCTGGCGGGCGTGCAGCGGTCCATGGATTGTCTGTTATCGACCGGTTTGGACGCGGAAGTTGTTGCTTCTCAGTGGATTCCGTTCGGCCCAGTGTTGTCGGCGCGGGCGGCATGGCTGGAGGAGACCGGGCGGGTACCCCGCGGCTGTCGTGACGAGGAAATCGTGGTGATCCGGGCGGACAAGTCATGACTACCACCCGGGTTCAGGTGGTGCCCAACGGTCCGGTCCTGGTGTCCGGTCCGGTGCGCATCGAGACGCCCGGCGGCGGTGTCGTGGAATCGGACCGCTTCATGGTGGCCATCTGCACCTGCCGGCGCAGCAAGGAATACCCGCTGTGCGATACGAGCCACCGCAGGTGCCGGCCTCACGGGTCTGAGCAGAAGGCTCAAGCTAAACCCTGACCTGTCGCTCGCAGCCGGCAAGTTTGCGTTGAGAACCCGACGCCCGTGTCGGACCCGGCTGGGATAATCGCATGTATGTTCCCCGGGGGCTAGCCCGGGAGGTGGCGTGCGAGTCGAAACCTTGTCGAGCTCATATGACACGTCCACGGGAAAGCGGCGCACTGACCGCCCCTGACCTGGCTCGTGAGAGCTTTCTTACTGCTGCTGAGTGCCTTCTGCTGTGTCGCGGACTGGCGGCAGCTCATAGCTCTGGAGCTCTGCAACGAGCTTAGCGACGACTTCTTGCACGTAGACCTCTTCGTCTTTAGTCAGCCGGAAACGTCCTTCATGTAGCATCGATGCGTAAATGATTTCAAGCTGGAACCACAGTCGGCCCAGCAAATTGGTCCATGATGGATCCGCGACTTCTTCGAGCGATTGGATTATCGAATCTAAGTCACGAGCTACACGTTCGAGTCCGGAAAATTCGCCGGCGTAATAGTTCAGCGAGTTAAGCGCCAGCTGGCGGAGATAAGCGATCCGGTGGCGAGAATCCTCATCGTTCGTCAAGGTCGTCGGTCCCCGAAGGTCGGGGTAATGATGGTACCGTCGGCAGCTTGCACAGCGCTGATATGATTGTCGGGATCGTAGAAAACTGTCTTGCCTCCTCGGCTCGGCGAGCGCAGGCCGTTTTGAAGCGCATTTTGCACGACGCTTACCGGAATGCCTCTGCCCTGCATTTGGTCAAGGGCGTGTCCGCTGAAGGACGTTCCGTCAATCGTCGCAGGAGCATTCGTTCCGGGGCGGACATCCATTGGGCCGCCGCGCTGTCCGGTGGGCGTCGATGGATCTGGTGACGGTGCGTGCGGTTGCTGTGGTGCTGGTTGTGTCCAGTATCGGATTTCGGCGCGTATAGCGTCTTTGGCAGGCGTGTATTGTGCGTTTGCGGCATCTAATTGGCGCTCGAGTTGCGCCTTTAATGTGTTGTAATACCAGGCTTCTTGATTATAGGCGTTTACCGCGTTCCAATCGGCAGGATCAGGCGGATAGAGATTGTGGTAGCGCGCTGCTGTTTCCGGGCCGGTGCGCACCCGCCACCGGCTACTGCTGCGACAGAACCGCCATGAAGCCCAAACGCCGCCGCACTCGCGCCCAAGACCGCGCCCAACGCATTACCACCGAACGCCGCCACAGCCGCACCACCCGCCTGAATCGAGTCCGCCGCGGTCCAAACC